>JAPOWW010000010.1:0-115149 GCA_026707405.1 Chloroflexota bacterium | reverse complement strand
CTGATAAGCAGGATGCAAACCTGGGGGCGCCAGTACTCTTCGGCTGGGTAGAGACCCACGAGATATAGGGGAACCCGGCTGGTGATGACTTCCCAGTCGGCTGTGAAGATGAGCCATCCGACGAGGTTTATCGCAATCCAGGCCAGCCCGACGGCGAGGACGACCGTCAAGATGCTGTTGCCCCACGAGCTGAACAAGTTCTGGCGCAGCCATCCCAGGTAGCCGACGGTGGACGCCGGCGGGGGCGGAGGAGGCGTCATGGCGCGGGCGCCGATAGCGGTGCTCACGTGCCCTTGAACCTGATGGAGCGGTTATAGAGGTTGCCGATCAACGAGTAGGTCAGGCTCATGGCGAGATAGGTGAGCATTACCATGGCGATCAAGGAAATCGCGGGCGCGATTTGCGTCATGGTATTGGCCACGCTGACGAGGTCCTGGTAACCGATTGCGGCGGCGAGGCTGGAGTTCTTGGTGAGGTTGAGGAACTGACTGATGGTTGGGGGGATGATGACGCGCAGGGCCTGCGGAAACGTGACGTAGCGCAACGTGAGCAAGGTCGACAGACCCATCGATCTAGCGGCCTCGGTCTGTCCCTTGGTGACCGACTGAATGCCGGCTCTGACGATTTCGGCTATGAAGGCGGATGTATAGATGACCAGTCCAACCAGCAACGCAGTGAAACTACCGCCGAGCTGCGCCCCGCCCTGCGGACGCGCGAACCTGCCTTCGGGCTTGGGAATCTCGAGCGTCATGGGAGCGAGCACGAGCAGGGCGACCGCGCCAATGCCGACCGCGATCGCGATGCCGGCGAGTATCGGATAGCTCGCTTTGCCTGTGTCGGATTCGCGCTGCCGCAGGCGTCGGCCGACGTAAACGGCGATCACCACGCCGATCGCGGTCGCGGCCGCCCAGGGCCAGAATCCCTCCTGCGCGGCCGGCCAGGGCAGATATAACCCGCTGTTGCTGAGATAGAAGGCGTCGAACAGGACGTAACTGTCTCTAACCCTGGGCAAACTGAGCACAATGAAGAGCCAGAACAGCAGCTGAACGAGCAGGGGAACGTTGCGGAATATCTCGATGTAAGCCAGGGCGATCCGGTTCAACAGCCAGTTAGTCGACAGGCGGGCGACTCCGACGAGTATCCCTAACAGAGTGGCGAGAATGACGCCCAAAATCGACGCCTTGAGGGTGTTCAGGGCGGCCGCGACCAAGCCGTAGAGATAGGTGTCCGACGGGTCGTAAGGAATGATGGTTTCCCCAATGGGGATTTGGGCTTCGCGTTCGAGGAAGCTGAATCCGAACGGGATTTCGCGCGCTTCGATTTCTCTGGAGACGTTGACAAAGAACAGACCGATGGCGGAGAGGACCAGCACGGCGGAGACGATCTGCACCACCCAGCGCAGCACAACGATGTTGCGCCATACGGGTATGCCATCGACGTAGAGCAGCTTCAGCACGGTCTCAACCTAGTGACCTGATACCGCGGACAGAGGGTTGCGCTGGCACATATACGAAACAGGGGGATGCGCATGCGCATCCCCCTGTTCGAGAACCCTTTTACTAAGAGAATCTCTTAGCGCAGAGGCGGAGCGTATATCTGGCCGCCCTTCGGGCAGTCCGTGCACGGGGCGTTTGCCCAGAGAGCGTTCCGACCGCCTTCGCGCGGCAGGTCGATGCCCTCGGGTCCCAGGTTGCGGTTGTAGATCTCACCGTAGTTGCCCACGGAGTTGATCACGTCCTGCATGAACGTCTGGGAGAGGCCGAGCGTCTCCTGGCCGAATGTACCCTCGGTACCGAGCAAGCGCTTGGCCTTGACGTTGTCGCCGGCAGCCATGCTGGCGACGTTGCCGCTGTTGATGCCGTAAGCCTCGGCGTATATCAGTCCGGCCATGACCGTCTTGACGATGTCGAACCACTGCTCGTCACCGTGCGGCACCACTGGACCAAGGGGTTCCTCGGAGATGGTCTCCGGGAGGATCACATGGTCCTGAGGGTTCGGCAGCGCGCTGCGGAGAGCCGCGAGCTGCGAACGGTCGTTGGTGAAGACATCGCACTGGCCTTCCTGATAGGCGTCAAGCACGACATCGGTGTCCTCGAACACGTTGGGGTTGTATTCAAGGTTGTTTTGACGGAAGAAGTCGGCCATGTTCAGCTCGGTGGTCGTACCGCTGGTCACGCAGACCGAGGCGCCGCCGAGCTCATAGGCGGACGTAATACCCAGATCCGCAGGGACCATGAAGCCCTGACCGTCGTAGAACGTGGTGTGAACGTAATTGCCCCACTGCGAGTCGCGTGAGGTCGTCCAGGTGACGGTCCGCACGAGCAAATCGACTTCGCCTGACTGGATGGTAGGCCCACGCTCGGCGGCGGTGATCAACCTGATCTCGATGGCTTCGGGGTCACCGAGAACGGCGGTCGCAACCGCGCGGCAAAGGTCGATGTCGAAACCTACGTTACGGCCGGCTGAGTCCAGGGAACCGTAGCCGGGGACGTCGTTTCGGCTGGCGCATATGAGCGTGCCGCGGCCCTGAACCGTAGCGAGACGGCTCTCCATCATCATTCCGTCGCCTTCGGCCATCATGCCTTCGGCCTCGGCCATCATTTCCTCAGCCTCGGCCATCATGCCTTCGGCTTCGGTCATCATGCCCTGGGCCTCTGTCATCATGCCCTGGGCTTCGGCCATTGCTTCTTCATCGCCTCCGTTGGCATCGCACGCCACCAACGCGAATATCGCGATAAGGGGCAGTACTAGCAACAACTTCAGTTTCGACAACACGCTCGCTCCTTTTGCGCCTCTGGGGCACACACTTCCAGACTCCGACCTATTAATGTCAAAACGTACGACTTGCGGCGTACCTCTGTCAAATAACTTCGGTGAATTTCGGGCATATAAACACCCATCACAGGTGTTTGTCATGGTTTTGTATAGAATTCGCGGCGGAAGCCGCTGGCATTGCGGTGAGTAGCGCCGCAGCTGCAAGGATCAAGGGGGTAGAGGTGGGAGCGATGTCGTTGAACAAACTCGGCGGTTTGGCGTTATTTCTCGGGCCGCTGCTGGCGCTGATTTTCTTTCTGATACAGCCGAGCGGCCTATTTATTGCAAGCGCGGACCCCAGCGATGCAATGGCCACGATTGACTCGCTGGCGGGTAACGCGGTTTTGACGAAACTCACCGTGCTGATTATCGCGGTCGGGCTGATCTGGACGACATTCGGCATCTACGTCTTGCAATCGAATTTGAGAGGCGGCGACGGCGACTCTCTGACGCGGATCGGCCTTGCCGGGATTGGGATCGGCACCATCGGATGGATCACGGCCCAAGGGCTAAACCTCGTGATGGCTGACGCGACCAGCGCGGACGCCGTTCAGGTTGCAGAGTCCGTCTACGCGGTCAGACTGGGGATCACTCTGCTGTCCGGAGTTGGCATCTCCCTGGGATTCCTCGTCTTCAGCGTAGGCATCGCAACCAGGGAAGATTTCAACAAGATCGCGGCGTTGATAGCCGCCCTGGCTTCGGCGGTCGCCCTGATCGGCTTTCTCATTGCGGTAGGAGATTCGAGCCTGGTCGCGACCGGCTTCACAATCTCCAGAGTGTGCTACCTGTTTTGGACGGCTTGGGCCGTACATCTGGGGTGGGGGCTGCTCAGGCGCCCAATGTCGGAATAGGCCGGGGCGCTTAGTTACATATCCCGCCAGCCAAACAGCAAGTCTTAGAACGTCAGGCTTCCAAAGGGGCTTCCGTCGCCGTTTTTCACGGCGTGTAGTATCGACTTGGCTTGCAGATCGAGTTTTGATTGCCGGTGACGTGGTCATGGGGGCCGGGCGTGACGGAACTGGAGATCCGGAGCTACGAGGAGTCCGACCAAGAGGCCGTGGTGAATCTGTGGCGAGAGTGCGGGCTGGTCACGCCATGGAACGATCCTGTGAAAGATATCGGGCGCAAGTTACGCGTTCAACGGGACATGTTTCTGGTGGGATCGTTGGGCGCCCGGCTGGTCGCCACGGTGATGGCCGGATACGAGGGACATCGGGGTTGGATCAACTATCTCGCGGTCGCCGCGGATTGCCGCAATAGAGGCTTTGGGCGCCGTCTAATGCAAGAGGCCGAGGGCCGCTTGAGAGCGATGGGTTGTCCCAAAATCAATTTACAGGTCAGAACTTCGAACACTGACGTGGTGAAGTTTTACAGGGCGGTCGGGTATTCGGTGGATGACGTGGTCAGCATGGGTAAGCGGCTTGAGGAAGACGAGGGGCCTGCCGCAGAGAGCGACGCGGGCAGTTGAAGTGTTCGGGGATGGGGCCGATGCGCGGCCTGCTTGTTGTCTAAACGCTCGAACGGAACGCTCGCATGTTGATTCGGGAGCTTAAGCGGTGCGGCATCAAGTCGAAAGCCGTGCTCAAGGCAATGCAACGCGTGCCCAGAGACGAGTTCGTTCGCCCCGAGCATCTGGAGTTTGCATTCGAGAACCGTCCGCTTCCCATCGGCGAAGACCAGACCATTTCGCAGCCGCTCGTCGTAGCTCACATGACCGAGGCAGCGCGAATCAAATCTCAGGACAGGGTGCTCGAGGTGGGCACCGGCTCGGGATACCAGGCGGCGGTGCTGGCGGAGCTTGGAGCCCGGGTTTTCAGCATCGAGATCAGCCCGAAACTGGCAAAGTGGGCAGCGGAAAACCTGGCGCGCGCGGGTTATGAGGACGTTCTATTGTCCGTAGGCGATGGTTACATGGGCTGGGAGGAGCATTCACCGTTCAGCGCAATTATCGTCACGGCCGCGCCGGACCATATTCCGAAGCCGCTTATCGAACAGCTCGCCATAGGAGGGCGCCTCATCGCGCCGGTCGGCGCCGCCGGTTCGACGCAGGACTTATTGCTGGCCGAGCGCCGCAAGAGGGGGCTGCGTACCCGGAACCTGGGGCCTGTGGCGTTCGTTCCCATGACCGGCAAGGCCGTCAGTGCCGGAGCGAGCTAGGGGCGGTTAACCGGTAGACCGCCCGGGCGTTGCGGGTGAATGCCTTGTCGATGTATCTCGTTACGATGAGCGCCGTGCGCTCGCGTCGATTGAGAATCGCATAACATACGGCGGACTCCGAACCGATCGGAGACTCGTGCCAGATTCAGCGGGAACCGGGAGCCAGTGGCTATACACGTTGGCGTCGACGTAGGCGGAACCTTCACGGACATCGTCCTTTACGACGATCAAACCGGGGACGTTCGAGTGGCAAAGGTTCCCTCTACTCGCGAGGACCACTCCCAGGGCCTGCTTGACGGTCTCGATGCATTACCGGTGGATCCGGCGAATATCGATCTGCTGGTGCACGGGACCACGGTCGCGACCAACGCAGTTCTCGAACGTTCGGGCGCGCGCTGCGGTCTGCTGATGACCAAGGGGTTCCGCGACGTAATCGAATTGCGCCGGCGGGACCGGCCGGACACCTACGGCCTCAAAGGGCGGTTCGATCCATTGATAACCAGGGATCGACGGCTGGAGGTAGCGGAGCGGACAGACTATCGCGGGCAAGTGCTGACGCCGCCGGATCGCGGCGAGGTGCTGCGCGCCGTCGAGCAACTGCTGGCAAATGATGTTGAGGCGATCATCATCAGCTTTCTCCACTCGTACGCCAATCCCTCCAATGAGCAGCTAGTGAAGGAGTGGGTCGAGGACGTCTGGCCGAATCCATATGTCGTGACGAGCTCCGAGATACTGCCGGAGATTCGGGAGTTCGAACGGACGAGCACAGCCGTTCTAAGCGGCTATGTACAGCCTCTGGTGGACCGGTATCTATGGTCATTGATCGAAAAGCTCAGATCCAGCGGCTATGGGCGAGACGTGTTGATCGTGCAAAGCAACGGCGGATTGATGTCGCAGCGCCTGGCTCGCCGGTATTCAGTGAACACCATACTTTCCGGTCCCGCCGCCGGCGTGATTGCCGCGCAGCAGGTGGGACTGTCGACGGGCGATGAGAACCTGATTACGTGCGACGTTGGCGGGACTAGCCTGGACATAGCGATTGCGGCGCGGGGGGGAGTGGCGACGGCCCAGGACATGGACCTCGAGTACGGTCTGCCGATTCGCACGACGATGCTCGACGTTCGGTCGGTCGGAGCGGGCGGCGGCAGCATCGCCTGGATCGACAGGGCGGGGATTCTCCAGATCGGCCCCCATAGCGCGGGAGCCGATCCGGGGCCTGTCTGCTACGGCTTAGGAGGAACACGACCGACAGTCACGGACGCTAACGTTGTGCTCGGCAGAATCGGATCAGAACGACCTATCGGCAGGGAGTCAGGCTGGGTTTTCGACAAGAGCGGAGCCGAGACGGCAATTCGGGAAACGATAGCGGAGCCGCTGGGCATTTCGACCATTGAGGCCGCGTGGGCGATTCTTCAAGTCGCGCACGACCGAATCGCCGCCAGCTTGAGGCTTATGACGGTCGAGCGGGGACACGATCCGCGCGACTTCGCGCTGGTCGCATACGGGGGGGCGGGTCCGCTGCACGCCTGCGCCGTCTTGCGCGAGCTAGAAATCTCGAAGGCCCTGATTCCACCCTGGCCGGGCATTACGTGCGCATTCGGATGTATCGCCGCAGACATAAGACACGACTTCACCCGGTCGCTCAACGTCCGCCTGGACGAAGTCGACGTCGCGAGCTTTTACGATGATCTAGAACGGCAGGTTGTGGAGGGGCGTGAGCTGATCGAGCGGGAAGGAGTCGAAGTCGCCTCCGTCGACGTCGCATACCAGGCGGACATGGCCTATGAGGGTCAGGTTCATGAAGTGCGGGCACCGCTGCCCGTGCGGCGTTGCGATCGAGACGGCATACGTGAAGCATTCGAACAAGCGTATTCCGCGCAATATGGGAACAAAGTGAGCGGCCGCCCCGTGCGGATCGTGACGACCAGGGTCTCGGTGATCGGAGTGCGAAGGCGTTCGGCCGGGTGGAGCGGATTGGACTCCGAGTCCGGAACGCTGGATGAGGCCTTGATAGGGCGAAGGCCGGTCTACTTCGATGGCTGTTTCCTGGACTGTCCTGTCTACGAGCGTGAGCTGCTCGGCCGGGGGGTTCGGATCGATGGCCCGGCGGTGATCGAACAACCCGACTCGACCACCGTCATCGAACCTGGGTTGTCGGCGGTTGTCGGACCAGGGGGAACCCTGATGGTGCGAGTAGCGGCATGACGGATGGGGGCCTGGCTTTGGAGGAGACCCTCACCCCACTCTCTCCCTGCGAGGGACTGGGGTTGTCTGGTGGTTTCTGGATTCCGGCTTTCGCCGGAATGACGGTAGAGGTGCGGGAATGACGGTAGAGGGCCTAGGATGTCGGCGGTTGTCGGACCAGGGGGAACCCTGATGGTGCGGGTAGTCGCATGACGGTCGATCCTCTCACGCTCGCGGTGGTCAAGGGAGCGCTGGAAGAAATCGCCGAGGAGATGGACTGGACGCTCAAGCGGACGGCGTTTTCGCCGGTCATTTCCGAGGGCAATGATCTGGCGAATGGCATCTACCATCCCGTGACCGGCGAGGTGATCGTTCAGGGCAAATGGGGCCTGGCGCTGTTCATCGGGGTAATGCAGTTCACGACCGAGCACGTGATTCGGCAGATCGCCAGGCGAGGAATCGAGCCTGGCGACATCTTCTTCGTAAACGATCCCTACTCCGGCGGGACGCACCTGATGGACGTCGGAATGGTCAAGCCGTTCTATTACAACGGGGAGCTGTTCGCCTATCTGGCCAATCGCGGTCACTGGCCGGACATGGGAGGCTTCGTGCCGGGGGGGTTCGGCGCCAATTCGAGCGAGGTCTACCAAGAGGGGCTTCGGATCCCGCCGGTAAAGCTCTTCAAGCGGGGGGTGCTCGACGAGGACGTTTTCAGGATCATGACATCGAACATCAGGGTGGCCGAGGAAAGATCGGGCGATCTGCAAGCTCATCTATCGGCGTTCACCGTGGGCGAGCGCCGACTGACCACGCTGCTCGACAGGTACGGCGTGGAAACGGTGTGGGCCTGCATCGAGACTCTGAAACAGCGGTCGGAACGCCAGATGCGGTCGTTTCTGGAGGAGATTCCCGACGGCGCTTACGAGTATGAAGATTTCATGGATAGCGACGGGATCGAGGACCGCCCCTTGAGAATTGCTCTGAAGATGACCGTCGAGGGCAGCGAGGCGCGGCTTGATTTCTCGGGTAGCTCGCCGCCGTGCCGAGGGCCTATGAATAGCGTGATAAGCACGACCAAGTCGGCCTGCTATCTGGCGTTCAAGCACGTGTTTCCGGAGATTCCAGTGAATTCGGGATGCTTCGCGCCGATTGAGTTTCACGTACCGGAGTCGACGTTCCTAAACGCGCAGCTGCCGCGTCCGGTGGCGGGCTGCGCGTCGGAGGTCTCGCAACGCGTGGGAGACGTCGTGATGGGGGCGCTCGGACAGGCGATACCGGAACGGGTCTCGGCGGGGATATTCGGGACGATCTCGAACCTGTCGATAGGCGGCACGGACAGCGAGGTCGGCGGCTACGTGATGTACATGTTCAACGGCGGCGGGTACGGCGGGCACGCAGGCGGCGACGGCTTGAGCTACGGCAGCCCGGTTATCAGCGTGGCGCGGTCCCAACCGGTTGAGCTGTACGAGCAGCGCTATCCCGTCCAGATTCGAGAGTTCGCGCTGCGGGATGAGTCGGCGGGCGCGGGTAAGTGGCGAGGTGGCTTCGGAGCGGTGATCGAGACTGAATTCGTGAGGGGAGAAGGAACAGCTTCGACCATCGGCGACCGCGGGAAGTTCGCGCCACGCGGGATCGAGGGCGGCGGGGACGGCAAGAAGTGCCACATCGAGTTCAGCCGCCAGGGGGAGCGATACGTCAGCCCGCACCTGACGAAAGACAGCAACATCAGGCTGACGCCAGGGGACGTGGTTAAGTTATTTACACCGGGCGGGGGCGGATACGGTGATCCGCTGGAACGCGATCCGGCGCTCGTGCTGGATGACGTGCGCAACGAATTCATAAGCGTGGGGACGGCTCTGGAAGATTACGGTGTCGTGATCGTTCCGGGGTCGATGGAAGTGGACTCCGCGGCGACCGTGTCTGAGCGCGGCAAGCGGCGATCGAGCTCCAACAAGTAGAGGTCCTGGCAAGCTGTTCCGGTAGCGCCTTGAGGAACGAAGTCGATTACATCAAATCCTCGGGCGAGATGATCGCGCACATACGTTTCCGGGTGGTAGCTGACGCAGTAATTGCTGCCAGCTGAGCCGGGTCGTTTGACCACAAGCTGGCCGTTGCGAAACATTGCCTTTTCCTGATCTGACAGCACACCTAACTGATGTTCGCCATGCGTGGATAACAGGAGATACCCCCCCCCGCGCAGCAATCTACGGAACTCATCCATCCACTTTGTCTGAAGCTGAGCGGGTAGATGGGTAAAAACGGACAGGGCGTAGATGAGATCGAACTTTCCATCGGGGTAGTCGAGGGGCGGTTCCAATCTATTGATCCCAAACGTGGCGAGAGGGAGATTCGACCTGCACCAGGTGATGAGCTTCGCGCTCTGGTCGGTTCCGAATAACTCGGCTTGTGTCTTGGAAGGTAAATGTCGAATCACTCGACCGCAGCCGCAGCCAAAATCGAGTATGGCAGCGAGGCTCTGGATGTCGACATCCCGGTGACGGAGGATCCCTGATATCGTCTGGGCGTCTGCTACACCGCTATGGTAGAACTCGCCGGCATCGATAGTTCCGGCGACTTGCACACGTAGCCAAAAGGGCGGAATGGGCAGCCCGTCGGGGCTTCCCTTGAGTATGAATCGCAATGATCGAACCAAGCTTCGTGGGTGAAGACCGCGCAATAGTGTCAATGCGAGGTAGGCTGGTCTAATCAGACCGGTCTTGTACAGGAGAGAAGCGATGTGCCTAAGCATCGTCCTCATAGTCCCGCGGGCGATAACGGCCGTCCAAGGCAGTTGGCAGACCGTTTTAGGTCGGGACTAGCGATACACCGTGTCCCTGGCTTTGGTCTGCAACTCGAATATGGTGGCGCCCGTGTAAACATCGCCGGGGAGCGGGACTCGTACCGTTTGATCCTTGACCTTGTACTCCGTGGCTGGTTCGCCTCGAACCAGCGACCAATTGAAGAAGTCGTAGTCGCGCACCCCCATCATGGGCCACGCCGATACGGCCGCGTATTGAACCAGCCACAGCCGACGCGGGACGGAGGAGCGGTTGGGGGCCGAGCCATGCAGCAGCTTTGTATGGTGGATCGTTACGTCTCCGGCCTTGATCTCAAGCGGCACGGCTTCGCCCAGATCCATGGACTCGCGCGACGGTGAAATGGCGCCGATGAATACTCCGTCCTGATGATGGTCGAGAACCGGTCCCAAGTGGGAGCCGCACATAGCCATAAGGCAACCGTTCTCAAGCGTGGAGTCGTCGAGCGCGATTCCGACGGCGAGTAGATCGTCGGTCGTGTGGGGATAGAAGGCGAAATCCTGGTGCCACTCGACGGGACTGCCCGCGATGGCGGTCTTCATGTTCAGCTTGTCGCCCTGAAAGCGAACGCCGTCGCCGAGCAGCGGCTCTACCATGTCGGCAAGCACATCCGAGCGCATGATCTCTTCGAACAGGGGATGGTTAAGCGTAGGGCTCTTGAGGCGCCGCAGCAGCGGCCTTTCCGGCGTATGGCCCGGCTCCAGGTCGAACACAGCGTCGTTCTCGGTGACGCTTCGCGATTTTTCGACGAAATCGTCGACCACCTGCCGCAGCCGCTCGATAGTCGATTCGGCAAATACGTTCTCGACAATCAAACAGCCGTCGCGTCTGTATGCGCTGATGTCGGATTCGGTAAGCGCGGGGCTGGCCGCCCTCGCCGCCGGGTGAGTCATAACCACTTCCGAAGTCCCCTCCGCTTGCAAGGCCCCCCGAACAACCCGCCGCGAGTATATAGCCAAGAGTCCACTGGGGATGGCCTGAAGGGCGGGAGCACACGGTCTCCGCTCGGTGTATAGCCGGAACTAGCTAGGGTGTTTTCGGCGGTTTAAATACGCGGTCACGCGGTCGATTCGCTATATGGCCGCGATGCTGGAGAGCTCTATTCGTTCGGTTTCCGAGAGGACCATGTCGAAGCCGGTTGAGTTGCGTTCGAGCTGGTCGAGTGTGGTTATGCCGATGATGGCGGACGTTACGTCGGGATTGCCGAGGACCCATGCGAGCGCAGTTTGCGCCGGATCGTAGCCTCGTTCGATGGACCACGCGGCTATGCTCGCCGCGCAGCTTATCGCACCTCGGGTGACCTTGGGGATGGACGACGCTTGCTCCGACTCGTCAGTGACGCGTCCGAAATATCCCGCCCGGTAGGAAGACGGAACGGAGTGGCCGCCAGCCATATCGAGGGTGTACTTGCCGGTCAGCAGTCCACCGGCCAGCGGGGCGTAAGCGAAGGCCCCGAGACCGTGCCGCCTGCATAGGGGATATAGCTCGGCTTCGTTTCGGCGCTCCATAAGGTTGTACAGGTCCTGAGTGGCGACGACCGGCCGCAAGTCCAAGCGCTCCGCGGCCGAGAGCGCGTCGGCGATCAGTGGAGCCGCGTGATTGGAGAGTCCGGCGTGGCGGACCTTTCCCGCGTCGATGAGGGAGTCGAGCGCGGCCAGTGTCTCTTCGAGCGGAGTGTCGGGATCGGGAGCATGCGCGTAAACGAGATCGACACAATCGGTCTGCAACCGTCGGAGACTGGCCTCGACGGCGCTGATTACGATTTTGCGACTCAATCCGCGTCCAGCGGGACTCCCCTCACGGTCACCGGTCGGGTCGACCTTGGTGGCGAGGAACACCTGATCGCGGCGGCCGCGCAGGATCCGGCCCAGGGTGGTCTCGCTCGCGCCAGGGGTGGGACGGAGGTATTTCTCCGCCGTGTCGATCACGTTGATCCCAAGTTCGAGCGCCTTGTCCAAGATCCGCGCGCACTCGCTTTCGGGAATGGCCCCTCCGAAGAAACCCGTGCCTAAGCTGATTTTCGATATCTCGACGCCGGTGGTTCCGAGGTGGGTAAATCGCATCAGCCAAGGCTCCGGAGAAGATCATTCAACAACTCCGATCTGGCACGGGTCGTGGGAATGAACCCATTTCCGTCAAAGTGTGCTTGATCGCTCCTGGATTCCGGCTTTTGCCGGAATGACGGTAAGAAGAACGGTGATGACAGCTTTCGTAATCGTCTCTGGGGGGCGGTCGCTTCTAGTCGCAAGTCAGCTAACCGGCGGCGCGATTGCACGGATTCGGTCCAGTTCGGAACTGGTCAGTTCGATCTTCGAGGCGGCGGCGTTCTCTCGAACCTGCTCAGGCGACTTGGCGCCGGGGATGACGCATGAGACGGCCGGATTCGCGAGCGCAAAGGCGAGCGAGATTTGAGCCATGGACCTTGACGCGTCGACCATCGGCCAAAGCTTCTCGGCCGATTCGACCATCTGCATGAAGTCCCGGCGTCCCTTGCCAGTGTTCCATCCGATACGCGCCTGATCGTCGAACGTGGCGTCAGGGGCAAACTTGCCGCTCAGTACTCCCTTTGCCAAGGGGCCGCGAATCAGGGTCCCGATGTTACGTTCGGCGCAGAGCGACAGCACGTCGTTTTCGTAGTCTCGCTCGACGATGCTGTAAGGAACCTGCACGACCTCGCAACGGCCATGCTTGTCGAAGGCGAGAACGTCTTCGGTAAAGAAGCTGGAAACGCCGTAGGAGCGGATCTTGCCGCGCTCCTGAAGGCGCTCGAACGCCTCCAGGAATATCTCTCTGTGTTCATGAAGGCGGCTGTGGCACTGATAGAGGTCGATGTAGTCCGTTCGCAACCGATGGAGGCTCGCGTCACAGCAAAGATAGATGTGCTCGGGCGTGGCGTAATTGAGCGGTTGGCCGTCTCGTCCTCCGATGCTTCCGACCTTGGTCGCGATGAATACTTGATGGCGTTGACCGACAAGCGCCTTGCCGAGCAGCTCTTCGCTGCGGCGGGGACCATAGCCGTCGGCCGTGTCAAACAGGTTGATTCCGGAATCGAGCGCGGCGAATACCGTGGCCTGGGCTTGAACAGCATCAACGGGTCCCCACTGCCCGCCGATTCCCCAGCATCCCATGCCGACCTCGGAGACCTGCCAGCCGGTTTTGCCGAAGGTGCGGTAATTCATCGGTAAAGCGGCCTTCTGCCAGCGCCAGACTCGACGCGAGCCTTACGTGGGGTGCGAACAAAGGGAGTCGGGTTCATTTGCGGACAGGTTAGCACCCGGCTTGGCGGATGCGGATGGCAGGGAGGATTCGGGAACGATGCGATGGCTGGACTTTTTCCGCCACTGGTCGGCTTAGCCGTGCTACACTCCCATGCAGTCGAACTGCGCTACGGCGCGGTGCATTGAGTGATTATGCGGAACCCCTCCAGGCCGTCCGCGAGTTGCGGCCCTGGGCTGAGCTGGGTCACCCTCCTTCAATTCAACACCGCAGAAGAACGCACAAGACGGGGTTATCAGACGACATTTTCGCAAAGTCCCCATACAGGGTTATGGGGTGCGAAAGGGATCGAAAGCGGTGCGGAGTCACCGGGGGAATTGAGTTCATAGAGCATGGAAATATATGTGGGGAATCTCTCCTACGACACGAGTGAAGGGTCATTGAGAGAGACTTTCGAGCGATTTGGGGACGTTAGCCGGGCTACGGTCGTGACTGATCGGATAACCGGTCGTTCGCGCGGATTCGGGTTTGTCGCGATGGACAACTCGGATCAGGCCCGATCCGCCATCGAATCGCTCAACGGCACGTACCTCGACGGACGTCCGCTGACCGTCAACGAGGCGCGTCCGCGCCAGCCGAGACAGCGTTCCGGCGGAGGCGGATACGGTTCAGGCGGCGGCTATGGAGGGGATCGCTACTAGAAAAAAGCGCCGCGTTAGCGGCAATTAAAACTCGCAACTAGGTCGGCTCCCGGGCATCGTCCGGGAGCCGACCTTCTTTTTTGTCTACTTGATCCGGCGTTTGCCTCTTCGACTTGGCTGAGAAAGAACGGAGTTCGAGGTGGATGGCTTTCCGTTGATAGTTCGACCCCTTCGGCAGGCTCAGGGCAGGCTCTTCGACAAGCCCAGGCTCACCACGAACGGAACATTCTCCGTGCGATGCGCGTTTTGAAAACGCGGCGGGGCGAGGTTGCAAATATCGTTTTAAGCGTCTGCGCTCGCGACGGTCCCGCCGGCGGCTTCGATTGTCTGGTCGACGTCCGACTCGGTGTGGGCCAGCGAGGCGAAACATACGCCGCGGATCATGTAGACCCCCCGCAGGTGCATACCCGCGAAGAAGGCGGCTCCGCGTGGATCTTCAAGTTCAGCCGGCTGAACTCGAAGCATGGGCGGATCGCCCTTAACGGTCATCCAGCCGCCGCTAGCGTCGAACACTTCGCTGAGACCTTCCTTGAGCCGCTCTCCGATACGCCAGAGATGGGCTATGCCATCGTCGCGCTCAAGGCGGCGAATCGTCTCAAGCGCGGCGGCTATGGACAGCCCGTCGCCGTGGAAGGTCGCACCCATGCGAGCGTCGGCGGACTCGAAAATCTCACGCCGTCCCACGACCGCCGATCCCGGATAGCCGTTGGAGAGCGCCTTGGCGAACACGGACAGATCAGGCTCGATTCCGTAGTATTCCTGCGCCCCGCCGATCGCATAACGGAATCCTGTCTTGACCTCGTCCACAACGAAAACCGCGCCGTGGCGATGGGCGATATCCCGGACCGCGTCGAAATAACCCTCACGCGGACCGTCGTCCTGCACCGATTCGATGAACACGGCGGCGATATCGGACGGGTGGGCCTCGAACGCGGCTTCAATTGCTTCGAGGTCGTTGTACTTGACCTCGATTGTGAGATCGGACACGCGCGATGGAATGCCCTCTCCGCCCGCGCCGCTCCAGTCGAGCCAGCCGTGATATCCGCACTTGATGGCCATGGTCTTGCCGGTGGAGGCGCGCGCGTAACGCAAAGCAGCGAGACAGGCGGACGATCCTCCGATAAATAGCGAAGCCATCTCCGCCGACGGTACGCGCTCCACCAGGGCTTCGGCCAATTCGACCTCGTCGGCTTCCTGAATACTTGTGACGGTGCCGCGGGCGATGCGCCGCGTGATCGCCTCGTTGAACTCCGGGTCCGCGTGCCCGAGCACGATGGGGCCGAAGCTCATCACGTAGTCGATGTACTCATTGCCGTCGACGTCCCAGATTCGCGACCCGAGCGAGCGCGACGCGTAGCCCGGTCCTCCCAGGGCGAGGGTGTCGTGCGGGTTTCGGTGCCCCTGGTGCCCGCGCGCAAGGACTTTCATGGCCCGCTCACGAAGCGCCTGGGACTTTCTGACACGGTCGGCGGCCGTGCGCTCCAATGTCGTCGTGCTCGTCATGGCTGGACCTCCCTTAGGTCGGATTCTATGGGGCTGGGGGCGATTGTGGATTCGTTCACAGGCTACGGCCGAGCGTCTTGCACGGATTCTTCGAGCGCACGGACAAATCCATGCGCGTGTTCTTCGTCGCGGGCCGGATGGATCGACAGGCGGACCGTATGGACGGCGCCGGCCCGACCGTAAGTCGAGCCCCAGCCGCGAGAGCGGAGACCGTTGTAGATCTTGCGTACGTCGTATTCGTCGGAAGTGATGTTGATCACCGCGATCATCGGTTTTACCAGAAGACGGATTCCGTCTATCCGCTCGACGCCCTCAGAGACGATATCGACCACATTGATAAGGTTGCGCGCAGATTCGGCGTAACCGGCCCGTCCCAGATGCTTCATAACCGTCCAGGCCGCGGCCGCATGATCGCCGGGCTTTGTGGCGGTCAGGTTGTGAATCACCGTCGTGGGAGTCGGTATGGCGTCAAGCATGGCCTCATCGCGGACTATGAAAAACCCGGTAGCGACCGGCAGCAATCCGAGCTTATGCCCGTCGGTCATGATCGAGCTGACGCCCGGAAGGGTGAAGTCAAAGGCCGGGGCCTCGATGCCGAGGTCGCTGAGAAAAGGCAGGAAAAAACCGCCGAAAGCGCCGTCAACGTGAAGATACACGCCATGCCTTTCGGCGATCTCCGCAAATTCGGAGACGGGATCAACCAGACCGAGGTGGCCTTCGGGTGCGGAGCAGACCAACGCGACCGTGTTGCCATTGATCGCCCGTTCGATTTCATCCATTCGAGGACGGTAGTCCGAGTCGAGCGGAACCTCGTTAACGCGAATTCCCATCAACTCGGCCGCTATTCGGAAGCTGTAGTGCGCAGACTCAGGCATCACGATCTCTGGGTCTTTCCTTCGAGCGATATTTCTCGCCAGGCGCAGAGCTGAGACGTTGGATTCGGTCCCACCGCTGGTTATGAAGCCCACGGCGTCGGGCTTGCCGAAGAGCGAAGCCATCATGCGAACGGCTTCCTTTTCGAGCCGGTAGCTCGCGGGCTGCTGCGTGCGCCCCCATTCGACGAAGAAAGTTCCACGGGCGACTTCGGCGGCCTGCTGAGTTATGGGGTGCGGGGGACCGACGTAGCTGACGCCGAAGTTCTTTTCGATCGGATACGGGTTTTCGGCGACTATTTGGCCGAGGTCGTCGATCACGTCGGCTTCAGGCGATCCGCCTTCCGGGAAAGGCATCGGCGGCGGCAGTGGAAACTCGGGCCGGATCGTCCCTCTCTCGAACTCTTCAGCCATTGCGGAAACTCTTTCGATCTCGGCGCTGTCACTTCAGGGTGGAGCGCGCGTTTCCGCGCTTCTACCCGAACTGGTGTCAGGCTAGAAGCATATCCCGAAGCCGCATTTGCGTCGCGAAGCGCCAGGCCGGCAGAGCTCTAACGAGGCTAGTCCTAATCGTCCGAAGCGAACCGTGTCAGCACGTTTTCGGTGATTCTGGAAACGTTGTTGTCGTAGCCGTTGTAGGAGAGGCAGCTCATCCATGCGATCGAGCCGACCGAGAATACGGCACCGCCGTCATTAGTATCGAAATAGACCATATCGGCCCGGACGAAGGGATGCAGCTTGCCCGCTTCCGTCGGCGAACCCGGCTTAACACCGTCGATCCCTCGCGGAAACGCCAGCTGCTCGTCGTGCATGGCCGCGTAGTGGTTCGAATGGTTGATCGAGGAAGCCAGCAGCAGCGCGTGCCGCGGCGTTCCCAGGCTGAAGTCGAGACGGTCTATCTCGTATCCGGCCGGGCCGTGGTTGACGACCAGCGATGGAAAGTCGCCTATAAGCTCGTCATCGCCTATACCGTCGAAGATAAAGGCTGCCCTGGGATCGGAACTGCCGGGCTGTCGCACGTAATGGGTCCCGCGGTCGAAGCCAGCCGCGCACGTACCCACGCCGAGCATTTGCTGCGGCGCCCTGCCCCGATTGCGCCAGGTGCCGCCGTGCTCGCCCGTCGTGCTGTGATGCCGCTCGCCGGGCGGCATTTCAAATGGCCAGCTCGTCCCCCAACGGCGGACTTCATAGACATGCGGCCTTTCCGGATCGACCGACGTGACTCCAAAGAAGCCGTTGCCGCCCATGTACATCAGCCTGCCGCCGTCATCGAGGTAGGTGTGCATGGCGTCGAGCATTTGGGAAGTCCAATACTCGTGATGGGAACCTGTGAGAACGACGCGATAGGGACGGAGCAGGTCGGCGCCTTCGGCATGGAGATCGTCGTCGGTGATCACGTCGACGGTGAACCCGCGAGCGTCCAGCCAGTCGATGAGATAGAGATCGGCCGGAAATCTCGCCGGGGCGCTCCAGACCCGGTAACGGTATTTGGGACGCATGTTGAGGGTCGGGCGCAATCTCGAAACGTAGGTAGTCCCCGAGCCGTCGGAATGGAGGTCGTAGAGACCCGGCAATCCGTTTTCGACGGCGTACCGATACTCGTCTAAATGAAGGCTTGGGTCCGCGTTCGGCACTCGCACAGGGTCCCAATGTCCGGCCATAACGTCTCTGAAATTCGAATAGACCGTGTAGTGAATTGTGGGAGCGAGAAAGGCGATTCGCGCCGTTGACGTGCCTCTTGGCGGCCGGACGAAGAAGGGCAAATATTCCTCGTCATCGCCCGCCTTCAATCGAGCGGCATAGACTCCGCTTTCCAGGTCCGCGGGGATGGTTAGCCCGAAGTCCGCTTCCCAGGCGGCGTCTTCGAGGTCGTCGTCGTGGAAGTAGATAGCGCCGTACTCGGAGGGAGCAAGCCGGAAGTCCAGCTCGGCACCGCTCCAGTTATAGCCGGTGACAGAACGAGTGGGCATATTCAGGGCGCGTCCGTGAAGCTGATTCGGCGACGTGTCCTCTACTCTGCCGGACTCGAAGCCGGTACTGAAGTCCCACGCCCCAACGATGTGGTCGCCGAACTCGAGCGGCGAAAGTCCGGTTTCCAGAGCTTCAAGCTCCGAGGGCGTCAGTGCACGGTTGAACAGTCGGGGGCGGTCGATCTTGCCGTTGAAGTGATTGCTCACCAATAACCGGCCTGACCGCTCCTCCTCGAAGCATGCGGCCATGATGAGCGGCACTCCGGGGCCGTTAGGCGACTGCTCGACGGCGCGTTCGACGAAACACCGCTCTTGGGCCAAAGGAGAGGGGCGCACCGGCGATTGATAGACGTAGGCCCGTTGCTGCCGGGAGTCGTAGCCGCAGGCGACGAAAGACCAGTCGCGCGCTCGAACGGGTGCCGCTGTGCTAACTCGCTCCGGCCGGCCTCGTCCTTTTCCGAGCCAGATTGACAGACTTCCATCTTCGTCGATGAACAGCCCGAAACCCTCGCCGGCTAAAGAGGACCAGCGGGTCAGGAGACCCTGCGCCCCGCGTTCCGGCGTGGTCGGGTAAAGCCAAGCTGTCAGCGTGAAGCTATCGAGCTTGTTGAAGGCCGGGCAGTCGGGCACGATCACATAGGACCCGCTTCGAATGGACTGATGGCGGCCTGGGTACTCGGCGTTGATCTCGGAGGCGACTTCGCGCTCCTTGAATCCGGGGCCGGCGGGGTTTTCGTCGCCGTGAATGAGGCGTACGAGGTCGGCCCGGTATTCGGAGTGATCGCAACTGACCATGAACCGGACCGTTTCACCCGGCGCCACGCTCAATCTATCGGTGTATCCGACGAGATTCATAATTGATCTTCCCGGCTTGTCAAGAGTGGCGGCGATGTGACTCTCAAATTGCTGAACTTCCATCGCCGATGCCGAATAGTGCTATACGGGCGGGCGAATTCCAAGTCGGCGCGCGCATAAAATGCGAGCGTAAATTGGTTGCGAATTAGGCCTACGAAGTCCATCCCTCTTTCGCTCAAATACCGATAGGATTTCGATTGGTGGATTTGCCCCTGGAGATTGCCAGCTAAATGGCTCTGATGTCTCGTTTGCGCCAGCAACGACCTGTGGGCGCTTCGAGCACGCAGATAGCAGCGACCGCGCGCACCTTCTTTACCAAGAAACGTGTGGTCGGCCTGGCCATCTTCGCCGTGCTGCTGGGAGTCTTTCTGACGTTCAATCGCGCTCCGAAGCTGGATGAGGTTCGGGCCGATCTGGTTGCCGCGACGGCGCCGGCTGCGCGGTGCTTTCAGGGATTCTGCGTCGAGTCGGACCGTGACGCAGGGCTGCTGTCTCGATGGTGGGAGTTTTCGCTTGCCTATCTGCAGCTCGTGTCCGTAGGGATGACATTTGCATTCCTAGCGGCCGGGCTGGCCGAAGCGTTCTTGCTTCCAAAGGCGGACAACATCGGCTCCTCTCGGGAGAACATGCGGGGAATTGTCAAGGGGTTCTTCATAGGCGCGCCGATGACGCTCTGCTCGGCGTGCATCGTGCCAGTGTCGGCGGCGTTTCGACGCCGTGGGGCGGGAATCGGCGAGACGATTGCCATGGTCCAGGCGTCGTCCACATTGAACGTTCCGGCGGTCTTGATGACAGCGCTGGTGTTCAGTCCACTTGTGGCCGGATCCCGACTAGCGCTCAGTCTGCTGGGAGTGTTGTTGATTGGACCGGTGGTCGTGTGGACGGTGGGACGGAGGAGGTTGACAGCCGAACCCGCTTCGGCGACCGGAGCTACCGAGTCGGAACCTGCCAGATGGTCAGCGGTGATCTTGGAGGGATTCAAGGACTGGGCGTTGGCGAGCTTCCGGTACCTAGTGAGACTCGGCCCAATAATGGTTATCGCCGGTTTCCTGAGCGCGCTTGTGATCCAGTTCATCAGCCCCGACGCTGTGTCCTGCTGTCTGGAAGACAACCTCACAGGAGTGGCGATAGCGGCGACGTTCGGGATCCTGATCAACGTGCCTTTGATGTTCGAGATTCCGCTGGTGGTGGCGCTGCTGCTGATCGGCATGGGTACGGGACCGGCGGTGGCGCTCCTTTTCACCGCCGCCGCCGGCGGACCGATTACTTTCTGGGGACTTTCGAAGGTCATGCCGATACGCGCCGTCGCGGGGCTTGGAGCGGCGACGTGGTCACTCGGTCTGGCGGGGGGACTGGCGGTCGTCGCGATGGGAGCGCATATCGCCACATCGCCGCTGTCGACTCTTGCCGGGGAGACGGAGAAACCGGCGGCGCCCGCGGGGGTGACGGTCAGGTTCACAGACGTAACAGAAGAGGCCGGGCTGATTTACGAGCAGCAATCCATGGAACCCCGGGGCCTGTGTCTGCTTGGCGTACGCAACATTTCGTTATTCACCACGCTTGACGGAGGACTCAAAGGGTCGGGACCGGGCGACTTCTGCTTCCCAGAGCGGATGAGTGGAGGGGCGGCGGCCGCCGATTTTGACGGGGACGGGCATACCGATATCTACGTAACCAGGCTCGACGGTCCCGACATCCTGTTTCGCAATCGCGGTGACGGCCGTTTCGAGGACTGGTCGGCGAAGTCCGGTCTCGACCGGTTCGATCTTCGTTCGAACGGAGCGGTATGGCTCGACGCCGACCGGGACGGGGATATGGACCTGTACGTGACCACCATCTCCGATAAGAGGTTCTACCTCTTCATAAACGATGGCGCGGGGAGCTTTACCGAGGAAGCGGTGTCGCGCGGGGCGGCGATCGAGACCGACCAGCCGCACAGCGGCTTCAGTATCGCGGTGGGGGACTACGATCTCGATGGCTGGGTGGACATTCACGTGAGTGAATGGGGCGCTTCGTCGCTGATTCCAGAGGGCGATCTCTCGCACGCCCGGCTCCTGCGCAACCGGGGATCGGCGGCACCGGGCCACTTCGAGGACGTTACGGTTGCTGCCGGCGTAGTGCTGGACGACGTCAGGTCGCAGAGCGAAAAGAGCATCGGGATTCTGGGCACAGGCCAGGCCTCGCGCGGTCCGTTTGCGTTTGCGTCGGCGTTTACCGATCTGGACGGAGACGGCTGGCCGGACCTTGCCGCAGTATCGGACTATGGGCACACGCGATTGTTCTGGAACAACGGGGACGGGACCTTCACCGACGGAACTCTCACGGCAAACGTCGGGTCCGACAAGAACGGCATGGGGTCGACCTTCGGCGACTATGACGGAGACGGCGATCTGGACTGGTTCGTAACGTCGATATTCAACGCTTCCGACGAGTGTCTGAGCGGGGAGGACTGCGATCCTCGGGATGCGAGCGGCAACCGGCTGTACCGCAACGAAGGGGGACGGCGGTTCAGCGATGCCACCGACCTCGCGGCGGTACGCGACGGCGGTTGGGGGTGGGGGGCGGTCTTCTTCGACTACGACAACGACGGCGACCTCGATCTCTCGATGGTTAACGGGATGCACCACGAAGACATCGAGAATCCCCAACTTGACTATATGCGGCTGTGGGAGAACGTTGGGGACAGTCCGATGCGTGAGATCGCACGGTCGATCGGGCTGGAGCACGAGGCCGCCGGGAAGGGAATCCTTACGCTTGACTACGACGGAGACGGCGATCTGGACCTGTTCATCGTAAACACGGGCGGCGCGCCCAAGCTCTATCGCAATGACGGCGGCAACGACAAGGCATGGATACGGCTGCGGCTTGAAGGTGTGGAATCGAATCCCGCCGGACTTGGAGCCAGGGTGACCGTGAGCCCGATATTGGGAGGGCCGGTCCAACTTCGTGAGATCGGAGTGCGGAGCCACTTCCTGGGACAGAGCGAGCTAGTCGAACACTTCGGACTTGGGAACGAAATAGAGAGCGTTGACCGGATAACGATCCACTGGCCGGCGTCAGGCAAGACGACTGTGCTGGAAGACGTTCCGGTAAATACCACGATTGTCGTAAACGAGGCCCAGGACGGCTTCCGGCTGGATGGGCCTCCGGGTTAGATTCTCGTTCAATTGACTATTTCGCCGATGGCGCTTTGGTCCGCAAACTTGCCGGCAAAACGCCGGGTCGTATGTCAAGGGTAAACGTGCGGACGGTCACTCTCTTGGAACGCGTTGAAGCTCAGTCACACACTGGCGCTCTTGCCAGGATGGAGGTCACATGCCTGTAAAGTTCGCCGATGAGCTGCGGACCGTTGCCGAGCAGGTCTTGCGGAACGCTGGAGCAGACGGGGCGGCGGCGGAGCGAGTGGCGCAAGCGCTGATTTCATCGAACCTGGCCGGGCACGATTCGCATGGCGTGCAGATGGTCCTGGCATACGCGAACGCGATTCGCGAGGGGCACATCGTTCCCACGGCGAGGCCGGAGATTGTCAGGGAAACACGCAACTCCGCGCTAGTGAGGGGTAACTGGGGATTCGGCCATGTCGCCGCCAAATATGCGCTCGACATAGCGGTTGAGAAGGCGCTTGAAGAGCGTCTGGCCTGGGTGAATCTAGTCGAGGCCAATCACACCGGACGGGTGGGCGAGTATGCCGAAATGGCCGTGGAACGCGGTGTGGCCGCGCTGATCACGGTCGGAGGCGGGGGCGAGGAAACTCCGATGGCAGTGCCATTCGGCGGGCGCGACGCGCTGCTGTCGACCAATCCGATAGCGTTCGGATTTCCCGGCGGCGACGAGCCGCCGCTCATCGCCGACTTCGCTACTACGACAATCGCCGGCGGCAAGGTCTTGCTGGCGCGCAACCGAGGAGACACGCTGCCCGAAGGCTGCGTAGTCGACCGATACGGCAGGCCCTCGACGGATCCTGAGGACTATTACGACGGCGGGGCGCTGGTCTCGTTCGGCGGCTACAAGGGCTATGCGATCGCGCTGCTGGTCGAGCTGCTCAGCCGGGTTTTTGGCGCGTCGGACGATTTCGCCGAGTCCGAGCGCGGCGGCCCGATGTTCCGACGCGGAGCAAGTTTCCGGCACGCCGGAATGTCCATTGTGGCTCTCGATCCGGGCACGTTCGGGGGTGACGTGGGAGCGGCTGCCAAGTCGGCCGGATTTCTTCGCAAGGTCAGGGAGTCGCGTCCCGCCGAGGGCGTAGAACGGGTCATGGCGCCCGGGGACCCCGAGCGCGAGACCAGACGAGTCCGGGAGGCGCAGGGAATCCCGGTGGCGGATGAGGTGTGGAAGGCGATAAACGAGCTTTTGGAGGACCCGACGCGGCGACCGGACGTCCCGTAGCGGTGCGCGCATACAGGTTGTAGTCCGGCTGGCGCGGTTAATGCGCCCCGATTTTCGTTCGGTGCAATAATCCGCGCGAGAGTTTCATTCTTCGATTGAACCGGGAGTCGGCGGCATGGGCAATCTGGCGATTACGGGCGGCACACCTGTTTGCAGCGGATCGTGGCCGAAGTGGCCCATGGGGGGCGTAAACGGCGTTAGAGCGGCGGAGGCGGTCCTGCTAGGCAATCAGTGGTCTCGCGCTAACGGAGGGCAGGTGCGCCGTTTCGAAGACCGGTTTGCCCAATACCAGGGCGCTGCCTACGGCCTTGCGGTCAGCAGCGGAACCGCCGCTCTTGAAGTCGGTCTACGCAGCCTGAATCTGACGAAGGGGGCGGAGGTAATCCTGTCTCCCTTTACCTTCATGGCGAGCGCCACGTCGATTCTGATGGCGCGCTGCGTTCCCATATTCGTGGATATCGACCTGGAGACTTACAACATCGATCCGTCCAAGATCGAGGCGGCTATCACCGACCGCACTGAAGCGATTATGACCGTGCACTTCGCAGGTCTGCCGTGCGACATGGGGCCGATCCTCGAGATCGCGCGCAAGCACAACCTGAAGGTCATCGAAGACTGCTCGCACGCGCATGGGGGAACCTGGAACGGCAAGGGGCTTGGAACGATAGGCGACGTGGGGGCGTTCAGCCTGGGACCGGCCAAGAACCTTACAGGCGGCGAGGGCGGAATCGTATTGACCGATGACGACGAAATCTACTGGAACTCCGTGGACTATCACGACCTGTGGGCAGGCTCCATCAGGGAGCGGACGGGGGTCTTCCGTTACCTCTCGTGGAACTACCGGCTATCGGAGCTGATAGCGGCTGTTTTGAACGCCAACCTCGACGTGCTGGAGGAACAGGCGGTCCACCGCTCGTCCAACGGGGACTATCTCAACGAATTGCTGAATGGAATCGAAGGGGTCATTCCCCTGCGTCACGATCCATACGTGACCAGGAACGCATATCACATCTACACCTTCAGATATCAGAAGGAGGCGTTTGACGGACTTCCGCGCGAGCGGTTTGCCGAAGCGCTGGTGGCCGAAGGGGTGCCAGTGTCTACGGGTTACAAGCGGGACTGCCGCGACCAACCACTATTCCTAGAGCCGGAAGTCGATCTTCAGGACGCGTGGCCGCGCGAGGGAGCGGTCGACGTAGATTACGCGTCGATGCGCTGCCCGAACTCGGAGTGGCTGTGCCGCGAGGAGACGATGTGGATCGGCCAGTCAGTACTGCTAGCCGAGCGCTCGGCGATGGAGAGCATTGCCGAGGCGATCGAAAAAGTCCGCGTGAACCGGGTGGAGCTGATGGAGGCCGCGGTAGCTAGTTAGCGCTAGCGGGGCCGGTCCATCTCTCCGTTGGATGTGGCGGCTGTTGCAGTGAATCGCCGTGGTTTGCCGGGGTGGAGGATGGGAGTTAACAGGAAGCGGCGAGGCTTGGCGGTGTTGCGGTCCGTAGCGCTGATCGTGTTGCTATCGGCTGCGGTGGTTGTCGGCGGCGCGTGTGGGGATCCTACCGATCCGCGGGCCCGGCTTTTCGTAGCGGTGCATGTCGTCGAGCGGCTTGCCGACGGCTCTAACGCCCCGGCGGCAGGCGTCGAGGTGCACTATGAAGTGTTTGGCCGGATCAGAGGGCCAGCGAACCCGCCGCTGCTGCACGAGTTCACCAACTCAACAGGCATTGATGGACTGGCGACTACGACGGCGCTCTTCGACGGCGCGGCGCTGGACGACGTGAATCTCGTGTTCGTCACTGCCACTCATTCGGACGGAAGGAGCGCGTTTCGACGTGCCAAAGTGGCTAACGAGGTTGACCTGGGGGCGTGGTTCGAGGATGTTCCCGGCGACTGGACCGATCCCGCCGACGTGGCCGCGCGGCTGTGCGAAGGGGCCGATCAGCGGAGCGACTGTGAGGATGAGATCAAGGATAGCGGCCTCATCGGCTGGGGAACCGCCGTTAAGCTGCGGCTGAATCCGGGCTCCTAGCTGGTTCGTCCGCGCAGACGGTCGAGGAGCCGCCTGGCATTGAGTCCGAGCAGCTTGCGTTTCTGAAGCTCGCTGAGCCGGCAGGAAGCGATTCGTCCAATGCCCGGAGGCATCGACATAAAGATGTGGTCGGAGCCGAACAGCACCTTGTCCTCGCCGACCTCGTCGACGAGCATCTCCAGGACGTTGTGCGTCATGGGACCGCAGATCTCGGCGTAGTAGTTGGGATACGGCCGGATCGCTTCTCCGTAAATCTTCAAACCGTCGAAGTCGCCCGCGACGTGGTAGGCCACGAAGGTGGCCTCGGGGTATCTAGCGGCCATGGATGCGAGTTGCATCGCCGAACCATTCACGGCCGTCGCTCCACAGTGGGTAACGACTATCAGGCGATTGTCGCTGGCAAATTCGTAGACGGGCTGATATCCGTCTCCGTCGAGCTTGTACGCATGTGTGCTGGGGTGCAGCTTGATGACCCGCATGTCGTACTCGTCCAGACAGCGTTGCAACTCCGGACGTATCTCTTCGGGATAGTGGGGATTCGCCATTGCGGCGCCCTCGATCCGTCCAGGGAACTGCCGCATCGCCTGGCCGATTATGTCGTTGCCCCGGCGATACTCGCCGACCATGCCGAGTGTGTGGTGCGTGATGGAAGTGGCTATTCCGAAGTCGTCCATCCGCGACACGAGGTGATGGGCGCTGTCTTCTGAGAACCAGTAATGGAACCAGCGTCCGAGGTGGGTGTGAAAGTCGATGATGGTCAGATCGTGGTCCAGGCCGTAGCGCAGGATTTCGGAGACGGTGGGTTCCGCGCTGGCTGTCACGATGCGTCTCTCCTGTGCTGCAACATTTCGAAAGTCGGGGCTTCAGAGTCGGCGCCTTGCGGAGCGCGGGCGTAGGTCATTTCTTGACGTTTTCCAGCAATCTTTCGAGGTTCTGGGAGGCGATGAGTTTCTTGGCCTCGGTGCTGATCCGGGCGCGGGCCACCGATACTACGTGCGCGCCGGGCGCAAATCGAGGCAGTCCCGTACCGAAGAGAAGCCGTTCGGGACCGAAGCTTTCGACGACACGCTCGACCCGCGCGGTCTCTTCGTTGTCGGAAGTGTCGACGTACAGGTTCTTATGAATCGACCACAGCGGCCACAAATGCCGGTTGGCGCGGAAGCTTAGCTGCGGGACGCTGCTGAGAACCAGCGGCAGGTCGGGATAAGTGGAGCACAGGTCGTGCACCTGATCCCAACTAATCTGCGACCGCGCGATGAAGAGCGGCATTCGCCGTTCCTGCATTTCGCTCAGCAGCGGACCCGCGGACCAGCTTGCGAGCGAGAAATTGTGGCCGGCTTCCTCCGGGGGACCTGCCTTCTCGGAGGGAAACATCCGCGCGGTGAAAACACCTTGCGAGACCATAGTGTCAAGAAGCTCGCGCGGTGGGGGGAACTCGCCGGTGTGATGGGGCAGGACTACCCACTGCGGAAGCAGGCGCGACTCGCCGTCCAGCTCCTCCATTAGGAAGCGGTTGCCGGATTCGGGATCGTACTCCCAGGCGGCGATGTGGTAGACGATCGCGGAGTCGATGCCAGAGTAGTCAAGTGTTTCGAGGATTTGCGGGACCGTGTGGGGCAGGTCGGGCATGGGCGGCGCGGCGTAGCGGCCTATCGCGCAGTTGCAGTCAATAAAGCGAATTTCGTCGAGCATGTTCCTGCCTGAACACCTGTCCTTATGCGGCGCTCCCGAGTTTACGGGGGCGTGATCGATCCGAGTTTTCCCGGTCTACCTAGTGTTTGCCCGTGTCAGATCCCCCATTCGCGCCGGGCCGTCTCGATTGACGTAGTCGTTTCACGGAGGATTTCGGAGTCCTCCTCGAACTGATCGTGGCCCATCCAGCGTTCGTCGATAGGTTCGGAGGCAAGCTGGTAGCGGCTGTCCATGCTCAGTCGATATCTGCCGGTCTGATTCGCGAGCGAGGCGTGCGCGGTGAACATTCCGAAGATGACGACGTCGCCGGGTTGGTAGGAAGTCGCCTTCCACTCGCCGCCGTATTTGTCGACCAGCTCCACCGGGTCGGTCGAGAGGTCTCCTTCAATGCCATCCCGGTAGACGTCCATATTTCCGTAGGTGTCTCTGACTTTGTGCCAGTTCTGGGAACCGGCGCAGACGGCTAGTCCCCCGAGCTCCAGCGAAACTTCTCCGAAAGGGCACCACACCGTGTGGAGATTCTGAGTGCCCTTGCTCATGTAGACGATGTCGTAATGTACGCCGGTGGAGCTTCCGGTCCCAACCATTCGAAGCCATTTGTAGTCGAAAGTGACCACCGGACCGCCGAGGAATACCTCTAAGAATCCCATGATCTCGGCCGACTTGGCGACCCGCGTGACCGCGTCCGAACTCCTGAGGGTTGACGTTAGCTCAGACATTCCGGGGAGGTTCTCGCGAGCCTCGATTTGGGTGGAGATCCTGGCGTCGTCAAGCGGCGTACCAGGTTCGAGCGCGCCCACTTCACGCAGTCCTTCAAGGATCTCGCGGCGAGCATCGAGCACTAGACCGGGATTCTGGATTCCGCGGAGCAATAGATAACCGTCCTCATCCAGCCGCTCGCGCAGCCTATCCGGGTCACCGGTCAGATCGTTCGACTCACGCATTTCCCCGAGATACGGGCCGCCCATCTCCAATTCCGTGCCGGCGAGCTGGACCTTCATTCCACACTCCGTACTGTGAGGGGTTTCAACGAGCGCATCTGAGCTAGGAGTAGCTTACCTGGACGCGGTCGGCTCCTTTGGGCGCGACCACGAAAATGTATTCCTTTCCCTGGATGTCGTCGGCGTGGAGATCGTTCGCCATGCCGTCTACTTGCACGTTCGTCGCGCGCAGATCTCCGTGTGAAGCGGGGACGGTAATGGTGAGGCCGTCGATTCGTTCGGGCGTTGCGACCCGAAAACTCAAGCAAGACGAATCCTGGTCCCAATTGACCTGATCGATTGCGGTTTGGCGGCGGCCGTCGTTGAAGTGGACCCAGCTATCGGCCCCGACCGCGGGCACATCGAGCTCCCTGGCCGCTTGCAGGGTGCCTTCGAGCCACGGCGGGGTGTAGGGCCTGTCCCAGTCGGTCCGCGCGTAGACGGGGTGGAAATACTGATGCACTACCGTATGGCCCGATTCGACGGCGTCTTGCAAGTATTGGCGGCTGACATCGACAGCTTCGTCGACCGTCGAGACGGGATGGGCGCTCTTGTGGATGAGGATGAAGTCGTCGCAGGTCAGCGTCTCCTGCTCATAGACCTCGATGAAGGATCCGTCCTCGTCTATGAACCGCATAGGCAGGCCGCTGCCGGTGAGGTAGCCGTCTCGATAATCGTGTGCCGCCCGGTAGTTGAGGTCGAGCCGGACGCCGTTGCGTTCGAGGGACTTGGCGGTATCGACCCATCCGGTCCAGATGACGCAGTGATTGCGGGTTGTCAGCGGCGTGAAGCCGTATCTGCTGCGAAACTGTTGGGTCTCTCAGGTGATGCGCTCGTCAAGCTCGTCGGGCGACGGTCTTGGGCCTGCCCAGACGTGCTGTCCGAAGCTGTGCCCGTGGTCCATCCATTCGGCGACCTCGGCGGGAGCTACCTTGGGATGGTCGTCCATCATCAGGTAGGCGGCGTAGGGCGCGTCGTACTTTTCCATCAGGTCGATCATCGTCACCAGCTCGTCGTGACGCATGGAGTCGCCGTCGCCGTTGAGGAACTGCAAGGCCCGCGCGGCATGAGGGTAGTACCACAGCCGGGGCAAGGGTCCGGCGGCCTCGTATACCCATTCGATCGCCCGGGAGAACATTCGCTGCTGAAAGTCGGCTTGCGGGACTTTCCGCAGGTCGAAGTCGAGCAGTCCGGTGAACATGTCGGCGGGCGTGTAATAGCTCGTGGGATTTCCGGGCCAAGCCGACCCGGTGCTGCTCTGCTCGGGGCGTCCCTGGTGAAAGATGACTGTCGAAGCGGCCAGATCGTAGGCGAATAAGGCGAAGCGGCCGCGACCGAACGTTCCCGTCGCTATCGCCGGAGAAGTTCCGGCCTCATCCTTGCTGCCGAAGAGGGCCATCGGACTTGCGCCCGCCGCTTCGTAGAACTCGGCGCCTCCGTGGAACTGCATGTAGGGCGGCAGCCTGGCGGGGCAGAGTGGATGCCCGGTTACAGGCCATAGATACCCGCCGGAGTGCGATCCGCGCGGTTGCAATCCGAGCGCCCGCGCAAGCTCGGCGTCGGGCCGCATCAAGACGGCACCGCCGCCCGACCGGACATAGGTCAGCAGTTGGTCGCGGAGATCGCGGCCTAACGGGACCTGCGCGACGACTACGCAGCCCGACTGGTCGGGACGGGGTAACTCCCGCACCTGCTCGGGAGCCATCACCCTGACGGAGTTGAAGCCTTCGGCGGCAAGTATCTCGATCAGGTATCTGGAATACGGGTGCTCGGCGTCGTACCTGGAGATGACCAGGGGCTGGATGCCTCTCATTCGGGACCTCCCGTTGCGGCCGTTGTGATGGACGGTACGCTTGCTCGACTACCAGAGGATTGACTTACAAACGGCTTCAGCTTTATTGGAATCGGGAGTTGCAGGGCGCGCAAGCCCAAGCGAAGATTCAGCCCTTGATTCCGCTGAGCACCACGCCCCTGACGAAGTATCTCTGGAACGAAGCGTACAGCACGAGCACGGGTATGACGCTCATCATGGCGCCTGCCATCAGCAGCGCCCACTCGGTCCGGTACTGGCCGCGGAAGTACGCCAAGCCGACCGGCAGGGTCATCTTCTCGGGAGTGTTCAAGTAGATGATGGGGTGCAGCAGGTCGTTCCAGCGATAGAGGAATATGAAGATCGCCAGGGTGGCGAGAGCGGGTTTGGAGAGGGGCAGGAAGATGCGCCAGAAGATTGTCCAGCTACCGGCACCGTCGATGCGGGCGGCGTCGTCCAACTCCGAAGGGAGGGTCAGGAAGAACTGGCGGAGCAGGAACGTGCCGAACGCGCCGCCGGTAAAGCCGGGGACCCAGAGCGGAAAGTGGGTGTCCAGCCAGTTCAGCTTTTGCATTACAAGGAATACGGGGATCATGGTCACCTGGGCGGGCACCATCATCGAGGCAAGAAGCACGATGAATAGAGCGTCGCGACCTGGGAATTGCATCCGCGCGAAGGCAAAGGCGGCCATTCCGCAAACGATGATGCCGCCGATGACGTTGAGGATTGCAACGTAGAGCGTGTTCCAGGACATAAGTATGAACGGCATCGAGTTGACGACATCGCGGAAGTTGGTCCAGATCAGCGGATCGGGGAACCATACGGGCGGATAGGTGAATATGTCGCCCTCGTGCTTGAACGAGCTGACGATCATCCAGATAAACGGAATCGCCATTAGAGCGCCCAACAGGGTGAGCACCAAGTACGACGAGACGACTTTTAGTAACTGCGCGACGATCGTCCAAGCCGTTCGACGCCGAACGAGGACGGCTTCCGGATCTCTACTGACGACGACTTCGGCCATCTAAGAGCTCCGGCCGCATACAAGCTGGACGCGCATCATCCGTAGTGCACCCATCTGCGCTGCAGCCCGAATTGGATAACCGTGACGACCATGACGGCGAGGAAAAGCACGAACGAGAGCGCCGAGGCTATGCCCATGTGGAACCACTGGAACGCCTGCAAGAAGATGTAGTAGGCGATGGTCATGGTGGCGTACGCCGGGCCGCCCTGGGTGAGCACGTAGGTCTGCTCGAATACCTGAAACGAGCCGATGAGGGAGATTATGAGCACGAAGAAGGTGGTGGGCGAGAGCAACGGCAGAGTGATGTGCCAGAAACGACGGAAACGGCTGGCTCCGTCAACCTCCGCGGCCTCGTAGTAAACGTCGGGAATGCCTTGCAGGCCGGCGAGAAAGATCACCATGTTGTAACCCAGGCCTCGCCAGATGCCGAATATTATGACGGCCGGCATCGCCCACTTGGTGCTGCCGAGCCACGCCGGTCCGCTGATTCCGACGATTTCGAGCAACCAGTTGATGACGCCAAAGTCGGGGTTATAGAGCCAAAGCCAGACCATGGCAACCGCAACAATCGAAGTGATGCCTGGCAGGAAAAAGACCGTTCGGTAAAACGTCATGAACTTGAGCTTCTGGTTGACCAGAGCGGCGGCCAGCAGCGAGGCGACCATTCCGAGCGGCACCGAAGCGAGCGTGTAGTAGCCAGTCTGGACCATGGACCGGGCGAAGAGCTTGTCTTCGAGGAACATGTCTCGGTAGTTGTTTATGCCGATCCACTCCCACGGGGTGAGCGCGTCCCATCGCGTCAGGCTGATGAAGAAGGCGGCGAAAACGGCCCCATGCGTGAACACCACCATCCCCACCAGAGTTGGAAACAGAAATGGCATCGCCAGCCACCACTGGTGGAGGCCGCCGCCACGCCGCGGCCGAAGGCTCGTCAGCGACCGGGCGATTGAGGAATCAGAAAGCGCCAAGGCTCAACTCAATATTGCCGTCAGCGGGCGGGTCTCAGCGACAACGCCGCGAGACCCGCCCAACCGCTAACGGTAATCGACCCTTACGCTACTTCGGCAGGCCAGGGAACCTTGTCGAGAATGGCCTGGATATTTGTCGTCGCCTCGTCGGCGGCCTCCTGAGCGCCTTTCTCGCCGAGGAACACGGGCGCCAGCCCGTTGGAGAAAGCGCCCCGCCACTCAACCCACGAAGGACCGAAGTCGGCGCCCTTCATGTACTCGACGGAGTCGAACAGGTACTTGTAGCCGGGAACGCGCCCCTTGCTACGGAACTCCTCGCTCGTCGAAACGGCGATATTGCTCGCGATCCTGCCGAGCGGGAAGTTCTTGTAGGAACGCTCGTCGCCTATGGCGAACTTGACGAGTTCCCAGGCGTCCTCAAAGTGGGGCGAGCCGGAAGAAATTGACCAGCTGTCGGGTCCACCGTAGATGATTCTCTCCTGAGGACCGATTGGAACCATCATGAGGTCAAAGTTCAGGTCGGTGGACTTGAGGTAGGCGTCAATCTGCCAGCTGCCGGTGATGTCCATGCCGAGCCGCCCGGTAGTAAAGAGTTGGGCTCCGCCGCCGATGTCGGCCGCCTGGGCGTCCGTCGGCCCGATTCCCTGCTCGATCCAGCTTGCGCACCTGGCGATCATCTCGACCGAGAGCGGCCCGTTGAGCTCGCAGGTCTTGAAGTCCGGAGTGAGGACAACCCCACCATTCGAATTGATGAACGCGTCAAGGAAGGCGTTGCTATTCCGCCCCCACACGCCGAACTGGGTGGTCTTGTCGCCCTCTTTTTTGGTCAGCTGGGCGCCTGCCTCTTCCCAGTTATCGAAGGTCCACTCCAACTCGGGATAGTCGGCGCCAGCGTCATCGAACAGATCGACGTTGAAGTACAACATCGACACGACGGTCTCCATGGGCATCATGTACTGGTCAGGATGTCCCTTGACCGGGTATCTGCCCTGCTGCCAGATGTCGGTGTAGTGCAGCGACTCGTCGATGTCGCGCTTGATGAGCGGGCCCATGTTGAAGGTAAGGCCCTTGTTAGCCCAGTCCCAGTTCCTCGCGACGCTCTGGCCGAAGAAGTCGGGCAGCTGGTTCGAGACGGCCTGCGTCTGCATCTTCTGCCAGTACTCGCCCCAGGGCGTGACCTGCCAGTCGATGGATACGTGCGGGTTGCGCTCGATGAACGGGTCGCCGACCTCGGCGGTGTATTGCTCGACGGTGCCCCACCAGGTGTTGAAGTTAAGGTGGACCGCAGCCTTCTTCGGCATCGCGGCTTCGACGGTTACGACCTTCTCGACGATCTTTTCTTTTTCTACCTCGACTACTTTCTGGACTTCGACCTCTTGGGTTACGACCTTCTCGACGATCTTCTCCTGGACGACCGGGACTTCCTTGACGACCTCGACGATCTGAGTCTCGCCGCAGCCGGCAATGGCCAAAGCAGCCGCGCCCAGACCGCCGGCCGCGCCGATTTTCAGGAGCCGACGCCTCGATACATTGCTAATCATCTATTCTCTTTCCCTCCGCTTGGTTGCTTCCCCGCAGAAAACCGTGGCACATAATACATGTAAACCCGGATGTGTCACTTAAAGGGGACGCGAAATGGCGGTGAACAGGCTCCCGCTGTGTGCGGGAGTGCGGCGAGCCGCTACGAACGCCGCAATCTTCATCGCGTTGCTTAGGCAGACATCGCTAAAATGAGCCAGTTTGAGCGGCAGGAGCGGTTTCCGTTCGCGGCTTCTCGGTGAATGCTTTCGCAATTAAGCGCCGTGTGGGGATGACAATATGATCTGGTCAGGATCGGGCAAGCGCCTGTTTCAGGGTTGGCGGGTTGCGGCGTTCGCGGCGGCTTTGTCGGTGAGCGTCCTGGCTTTGGCAGCCTGCGGGGATACAGGTGGCGGCTCCGGTGCTGACGGTCTGCTAACGGTAGTGAGGGTGGAAGAACGTCTCGAAGACGGTTCGTGGGCGCCCCTTGCCGGAGCCAAGGTCACCTTCGAAGTGTTCCTGTCGTCGGGGCCGACCCTTGTTTCGGCGGGAAACGTAGTCAAGTACGAGGACTATGAAGCGGAGGCCGGCCCGAACGGGATTACCTCGGTTCTCCGGGCTGCGGAAGGCAAGCTGCCGAAAGACATAGGAATGGTGTTCGCGCAAGTGGAGCTGCCGGACGGACGAACGCAGTTCCGCCGGATCAAGTCCGAGGAGAACTTTGACTTCAAGACCTGGTATCTCAAGTTTGGAGACGAGGGTACGTCGGATGAAACGATTGCCGCGCAGCTGTGTGAGGCGGCCCTCGACTTTCCAAGCTGTGAGGAATCGCTTATGGCTAGCGGACTGAAGTCGTGGGGAGCGGGGCTGCTCCTTAGGGTGAGGTAAATGTCGCCTGCGCGTGCATCGACCCGAGCGGGGCGTTCGTTCGGGCGACCTGCCTTTCGGAACGTGCGCGGCTCGTGGCTTCGGGTTCCCGCCGCTATCGCTCTGGTCATGGTGCTGGCCGCAGGCGGAGCCGGCTGCGGCCAGGTGGCGCCAGCGCAAGACAGCATTCTCACAGTAGTCCGCGTGGAGCAGGAGCTTCCGGATGGTACGTGGGCGCCTGCGGAAGGAGTCAAGGTCGAGTACCAAATCTGGGCAGGCACGACACATAACGCGCAGGTTTCGCTGTACCACGAATATCAGGACGACACGGATGCCCAGGGGCTGTCGGCGGTAAATCGCGATCCGGGCGACAAGTCGCCGGCGGGCATCGGAATGGTGTTCATCGACGTAACGCATCCGGACGGCCGCACGAGCTTCCGGCGGGCACCCGCCCAGGAGTTCTTCGACTTCGACGAGTGGTCTCAGAAGTTCCCTTCGGGAGCCGTTGAGAGGAGCGAGATCGTTGAGAAGATATGCGCGACGGCGGTCGATTTCCCGGATTGCGACAAGAAGCTGGACGGCGAAGAGCTCAAGACATGGGGAGTGGGATTCATTGTCCGGTTCAGAAAGCCGTAGTTTTTCTGCAATGAAACCGATGATCGTCGCACTGACTCTTCTGGTGGGGTTGGTCGTCGCAGCGCTTTTCGCGGCTTGCGGCGACGACGGCGTGGAGGTAGAAAACCGCATTCTTACGGTCGTGCGGGTCGAAGTAAGGGACGAGGGCGGAGAGTGGGTCCCTGTCGAGAACGCGAAAGTCCTGTATGAGATCTATTCGCCGCGAGGTTCGACGCCCGCTGAGCCGCCGCCTCTTTATTACCAATACGAGGGAGTTACGAACGCCGACGGAATCTCGTCGATAGGTAACGATCCCGAAGGACGCGTTGAAACTGATATTGGAATGGTCGTCGTGGACGTAATCCTGCCGGACGGGCGAACGGCGTTCAAGCGAAAGAAGGTCGAGGGAAACTTCGATTTTGGCGAGTGGGCCAAGGGGTTCATGGACGAGGCAGCGGCTCCAGATGACATAACCACAGCGATTTGCGTGGATGCCGTCGAGTTCGAGACGTGCGAAGACAGTCTCTCGACCAAGGACCTGAAGATTTGGGGAGCGGGGGTAGTCGTCCGCGTCAGGTAGCGGCGTTTGACGGCGGGCATTGTGGGTGAGTCTCGACACACATGAGAAGGCATCGGCCGTTTTGGTGGGGTTGTCGTCGGATCGCGGCGTTGGCGGCAGCGATGTGTGTTACCGCCGGGTTCCTGGCGTGTGGTGATAATGCGCCACAGGCAAAGATAATTCTGACCGCGGTGCGCGTCGAAGAACGGAGTTCCGACGGGGCGTGGTCGCCGGTGGCGGACGTGCACGTCGACTATCAAATCTGGGCGGGGCGGGCAAACGCCAGCGCGGACGTGGTGCTCTTCTACGAGTATCAGGACTTCACCGACGAATCCGGTCTTTCGGTGGTGGCGCAGGCCGCGGACGATAAGAAGCCTGCGGACATCGGGCTGCTGTTCGCCGAGGTCACCCACGATGACGGGCGCACAGGCTTTCAGAGGAAGCAGGTCGAGGGGGAGTTCGATCTGCTGGAGTGGTTCGAGACGTTTTGGCCGGAACCGGTGGACGCGGATTCGGTGATCGACGCGATCTGCGAGACGGCAATTGGGCTTGCCGACTGCAAGAATTACCTAAAGAACCAAGGGTTAACAGTGTGGGGCAGGGGCATCCTGATTCGGATTAGATAGGCCGTGAGCATTCGCTGGCTGGCGGTCGGGACCGCGATCCGTGCCAGGCGGCAGCTTCGGACTTCCTTGGTTCTCCCGATTTCGGTTGCGCTGGCGGCCGCTGCTCTGTTTGGGGGCTGCGGAGATGAAGCGGCGGGTGATCCGAAGATTCTCACGGTCGTAAGGGTGGAGGAGAAGCTACCGGACGGGTCCTGGGGGCCGGTTTCGGGAGCAAGCGTCCACTACGAGATATACGCGAGGCTGGCGCCAGACGGGGTGCACATACCGCTGTATCAGCAGTACACCGATACGACGGACGAATGGGGGCTTTCAGCTGTGCTGCGCGATCCTGAGGGCAAGAATCCGGGCGATATCGGGCTGGTGTTCGTCGACGTTACGCATCCGGGCGGACGCACGCTGTTCCGCAAGTGGAAGATCGAAGAGCACTTCGATTTCTCGGAGTGGTTCGCCACTCTCGGCGACGACGAGTCGAATCCCGCATACTTGATCGACCGAATATGCGATACCCGTTTCGGGGTTTCCCGATTGCGAGAAGACTCTGGAGGGAAACGAGATGATTACATGGGGACGAGGAGCGCTGATGCGCTTCCGGGGTGATGGCTGAGCGAGCGGGGGATGACGTAGGTTTGGCGAGGGGCTGTTGAGACATCTGAGGTTTCGGCGGGGCGTCGGGTTCGGCGCGTGGCGTTTGCAAGTGGTTCTTGTTGCGTTGGTCTCGCTGGCGGTGGGCCTTGCGGCTTGTGGAGGAGGCTCTCAAGCCGCGAACGGGATACTGACCGTTGTCCGCGTCGAGGAGCGGTTGGCGGACGGTTCGATGGTCCCCGTTTCAGGCGCGCGGGTGGAGTTTGAAATGTACGGAAGCAGGGCGGACGACTCCATTCGACGGCCTCTCTATCACGAGTTCGAGGACACTTCCGATGCGAACGGTCTGTCGGTGGTGTTTACGGACCCGCTGGATAGAGCGCCGACGGACATTGGGCTGCTGCTGGTGGACGTGGTCCATCCCGATGGGCGCAGCGGATTCAAGCGCGCGCAGGTGGATGCGAAGTTCGACTTTGCGGAATGGTCGGGATCGGCGTGGTCGGAGGGAATGGAGCGTGAGGCTCTGATCGATTCGGTCTGCGAAACCGCTATAGATTTCCCTGAGTGCGAGTCGGCGCTTGAGGCAGGCAATCTCGTGACGTGGGGGCTGGGTCTGGTGATTCGGCTCAAGCCGAGCAGCTAGGGATGGAAGCGGGTTAAGGCCTACGGACCGAGGTGCCCTGCACCGGCTGCGTGGAAGCTGCACTGGGTGGCGGGATCAGAGCCAGCGCCGGGCGGCTTGCTCCATCCGCGAGAGGACCCGGGCCGTGCCTGCGGAGACGCGGCTCATCGGGATCATCAGGTCATTAGGGCCCTCGCCCACGGCGTAGAAGCACAAGAGGAAGAGGCCGGCAAGGCAGAAGTACAGGTCGTAGCCTTGCTGGATCGCGTCGCGGTCAACGGCCTTGCCCAGCCAGCGCTCCAGCGAGTTCGTGTAGGTATCCAGAAGCAGGCCGGCGGGAACGTGCTCCGAACCGAGCAGGGTGGGAAGCCAGTTGGAACGGCCAAGCTCCATGCCGGGAGTGCCAACGCCGACCTGGTCCCAATCGACGAGGACGGTCTGCCCGTTGCCGTTCAACTTCCTGTAGCCGAAGTTATGCGTGCCGAAGTCGCCGTGGATCAGAGTTTGCGGAAGGGCTTCGACCCGGGCGTGGGTCTCTTTCCAGCGTTCGGCAAGCCGGTGAATCAGGACCAGTCGGTCCTTGGTGTAGAGATGTTTGAGGTCGGGATGCCGGGTGGCCCTCGCCAGGTTCGACTCCATCTGTTCGCGCGCCAAACCTTCCCAGAGAGTGGTGTCCTGGGTTACGGGCGCGAGCCAGTCGTGGCGGCGCAGCAAGTCGGTGCGCTCCCACCACTGCGCGTGCAAAGCGGCCAGATTTGCAACAGCTCGGAGCGAATCTCCGACTGACTGTCCGGGTCCGGGAATGAAGTCGCCAAGGTCTTCCATGAAAATCCAGCGCTGTCCGGTCTCGCCGCGGTCGATGATGTAGAGCGGTTCGGGCCGGTGCAGACACGCGGGAAGCGGTTGTCCGAGAAGTCCCTTGTAGAACTTCATTTCCCTCATCTGGTCGGTCAGGTAGCGGTCGATTGCATCTTGCGGCGAGCCGGGCGCGAACCGGTAAGTCCCGAGCACTTTCAGGACGAGCGTTGACGGTTGCTTCGCCGGTGGCGAGAGCGTCAGGACGATGCGCTGGATTGAGAGGCTTCCGAACCCGCGGGCGCTAGGCTCCAACTCGAAGCTGATGACGCGGCTCGATTCAAGGCCGGGCTGCGCGTTTACGACACGCGTGAGGAATTCCGGCGTAAGCTCGGCGAGGGTTGCGGGGTCGTCGGGCCGCAAGGCGGGACTGCCTCCGCGCTTAGGGTCGGTTAGCTGCGCAGGCGCCGCCGGCCAAGCCTTTCAAACCAACCTTGCCGGATCGGAGAGGGAGTCCGCGACGTGGCCTAGCAGCCGGGCCGCGTCGGCGCCGTCAGCGACGCGGTGGTCGAAAGTAAGGGAGAGCCACACCGTCGCGGCGCCGCTTACGTGTCTTCTAATCCTGCCGATGCCCAAAATCACGCTTTCGGGCGAGTTGAGAATCGGATTGAAGTAGTCGATTCCGAGGGCGCCCAGATTCGTGATAGTGGCGGTGCCGCCCGACAGGTCTTCGGCCGTTATCGTGGCGTCGGCGGCCCTTGTGGAGAGCGTTTGAAGCTCCTTGGTCAGTTCTGCGAGCGAGCGCTTGTCGGCGTTGTTCAGGACGGGGACCAAGAGACCTCGGTCCGTATCGACCGCGACGCCTATGTTGATGTCCTCGTAGATGTCTATGGCATCGTCCGACATCGAGGAGTTGAGCGCCGGGAACTCGGCCAGAGCCAAGGCCAGAGCCTTGGCGAACATCGCGTTGTAGGAGACTCGAACGCCCAACTCCGATGCGCGCAGGGACAGGCTTTCACGAGCTCGCAGCAGGGGGGCGGCGTCGCATTCGCGGTTGAGCGTTACCTGTGGAATCGCCGCCGACTCCTGCATGTGCCGGGCGGTCGCGGCGCGAACGCCGGTTAACGGGACGCTTTCCTTGATCTTCGGCGAGCCGGCCGCACCGGCCTCGAGAGCGGCCTTGACGTCGGCCTCAACGATCCGTCCGCCCGGGCCGGAGCCCTGGATGGACTCGAGGTCGAGGTTGTGCTCGGCGGCGATTCGCCTGGCGATGGGCGTGGCGCGCATCGGCGGGCGGCGCGCGGCGGCCTTGCGTCCCGCGCGAGGTTCCTGAGCTTTCGTCTGCGTCGCCCTACCGGCCGGTTTGCCGGTCTGCGGCGGTTCTTCTCCTTCGGCGAGGATGAACGCCAGCGGTCGACCGATCCCGATCGACTCACCGACCTCCGCCGCGTGCTTCAAGCGGCCCGAGGAGGTCGCTTCGATCTCCTGCACGACCTTGTCGGTCTCGACTTCCAGAATCACATCGCCGGCCTGAACTTCGGCCCCGTCGTCGCGGAGCCACTTGACGACCGTGGCCTCCAGCATGGTCATTCCCAGGCGGGGCATTACAACGGTGTCAGCCAACTCCAACCCTCCACTTCGACTTGCGCGCCTCCTCGCGATCCCAGGATCGAACAGGTGGCGGCGCATTCCGCTACTTTATTCGGACTCAGAACGCCACGAGCATTTCGTTTACAGCCGCCACGATCTTCTCGGCCGTGGGCGGCATGTGCTCTTCGAGCGCGGCGCTGTAGGGGACTGGCACGTCCGCCGAATGCAGGCTGGTTACGGGCGCGTCGAGATACCCGAACCGGTTCTGCGCGACGCGGGCGGCCACGTCACGGCCAATGCTGGCGACGGGCGTGTCCTCGTCGACTACGAGGAGCCGGTGAGTTTTCTCGACGGACTCGTAGACGGTCTGCTCATCAATCGGATTGATGGTCTGCAAGTCGACGATCTCGGCTTCCAGACCGTCGGCGGCCAGGGTGTCGGCGGCCTCGAAGCACAAGGGCAGCGCGCCGCCGATGCTGACCATGGTCAGGTCTTCGCCTTCGCGCGCAATGTCGGCCTTCCCTATGGGCACCGTGTATGGCTCTTCGGGCACGTGACCGCGAACGGATCCAAGGAATCTGTGCGTTAGAAACATGACGGGATCGTTGTCACGAATTGCGGCGGTCATCAGACCCTTGGCGTTGTAGGGAGTGCTTGGGGTCAGGACCTTGAGGCCGGGAAAGTGCGCGACGACCGAATACATAGTTTGCGAGTGATGCACTCCAGCGCCGCCGCCCTTGGGCAGTCCGGGAATGGCCCGCCCGCCGTAGGAGGTCTTGAAAACGACGGGGCAGTCGTAGCCGCCGCCGGTCATGTAGCGAATCTTGGGCGCCTGATTGATGAGCTGGTCGTAGCAGCAGCCAATCAGATCGATGAACATGATGTCGACGATGGGCCTCGCGCCGGCCATGGCGGCCCCGACGCCCGCGCCCGAAAAGGCCATCTCGGAGACCGGCATGTCGATCACGCGCTCCGGTCCGAAGTCGACAATGAGGCCACGGTTGCCGCCGTAGGCTCCCCCGAGGTTTTCCCAGAATTCCGGCCGGCCGGCTGCGCCGACGATGTCCTCGCCCATCATGAATACTGATGGGTCGCGCGCCATCTCCTGCCGGATTGCTTCGTCGATGGCTTCTCCGTAGCTAAGCAGCCGCTCGCTCATGACTGACCTCCCGCCACAGGCTCCGCGAAGACGTGTTCGAATAGCTCGTCGGCCTCCGGATTGGCGCTCGCTTCAGCGAATTCGACCATCTCGTCCATGAGCCGTTCGATCTCGGCGTCGATGCCGTCCAGGTCTCCCGCGGTAAGGCTCTGCTCGGCCAGGACCCGACTTCGAAATGCGGGTATCGGATCTTGCTCGCGGAACTTGTCCACTTCGTCCATGGTGCGGTACTTGGTGTGGTCGTCCTTTATCCAGTGTCCCTCGTAGCGGTATGTGAGCGCCTCGATAAACGACGGCCCCCCGCCGCCGCGAGCGCGTTCGACGGCTTCTCCGGCCGCTTCGTAGACCGCGAACACATCCATGCCGTCGATTTTCACACCGGGTATGCCGTAGGCAGCCGCCCGGTCGATGATCTTTCCGGCGATGGCGTATTCCACGGGGGTGGTTACCGCGTACTGGTTGTTTTCGCAGACGAAGATGACGGGCGCATTCATGATGGTCGCCAGGTTGATCGATTCGTTGAACACTCCACAGCCGACGGCGCTGTCGCCCAGATAGGAAACGGCCACGTCGTCACCCTTGCGCAGGTTGATGGCCATCCCGGCGCCCACGCAGTGGGCCATGCTCTGACCGATTATCGGGTTTACTCCGAGAACGCCAAGCCGGGCGTCGGTGATGTGCATCGAGCCGCCCCGGCCGCGGTTAGTACCGGTCACCCGGCCGTAGCACTCGGCCATCATCGCTATCGGGTCTACCCCCTTGGCCAAGCAATGCCCGTGTCCCCGGTGGTTCGATCCGATGTAGTCGGAAGTCCTCAAATGGGCGGACACGCCGGTAGCGACGGCCTCTTGACCTATATAGAGGTGGCCGGTCCCGAACGGAACACCTGAGTTAAGAAGCTCCAGGTATTTTTCTTCGAACCGCCGGATGAGCTGCATGGTGCGGTATATCCAGAGGAGTTTGTCTCTGTCGATTTCAAGCGGCATGGCGGCCACCCCCCCGACGTTGCGGCATTGACCCTGGGACCGATTCGACCTCTGACGTTCGACAATCGCCGTCCCTTTTCGCTGAACGAATAATATCCAATCGGGTGTTATTCTTCCCGCCGCCGCCGGGCGACCGGCGTCCGGGCGAATATGGAGGGGAACATGGGCGCGGTGTCGGTAGACGGACTTTCGATTCAGGAAGCCTTCGAGCAAAAGTGCGCAATGTCGCAAGAGCGCTATGAGAGGGCTGTCGAGCTGTTTCCCGGCGGTGCGACGCGGTCGGCGCGGGGCTTCGCGACGTGGCCGCTGTCAATCGACCGCGCCAGCGGCTCGCGGATCTGGGATGCCGACGGCAACGAATACATCGACTATTACGTAGGCTTGGGATCGACGATTCTCGGTCATGCTCATCCGCTGATCGTGAAGGCAATTAAGGCGCAGGTCGAGCGCGGGACCCAGTACGGGCTGGCACACGACGCGGAAAACCAGTGGGCGGGACTTGTAGCCGAGCTAGTCCCGAGCTGCGAACGAATCAGATTCACGAATTCCGGCTCGGAGTCGACCTATATCGCCATCCGGCTTGCGCGCGCGTTTACGGGACGCGAGAAGATCTTGAAGTTCGAGGGGCACTACCACGGTTGGTACGACTCCGGGACGGTCGGAACGTGGGAACCGTACGACGATCCGCCGATCGGGGGCATCTCGCCGCGGGTGCTCGAAACGGTCGACGCCGTCCCGCCGGGGCGGATAGACCTAGTCCGCGACCGCCTGGCGAGCGGCGAGTACGCGGGAGTGATTCTGGAACCCACCGGCGGCAAGTCGGGGATGTTCCCAATCGCGCCGGAGTTCGTGGCGTCGCTGCGGGAACTCTGTGACGAGCACGGGGCGCTGCTTCTCTATGACGAGATCGTTACCGGTTTCCGCGTATCGCCGGGGGGATTTCAGGCGGTAAGCGGGATACTGCCCGATATTTGCGGGCTGGCGAAGGCGCTCGCCGGAGGGCTGCCGTGTGGCGCGGTGGTGGGGCGCGCTGAGGTCTTCGAGAGCATGGGATCGCCGGGAGGCTCGCTGCCCCGACGCAAGACGGTGGTGCATTCGGGCACTTTCAACGGGAATCCGATAAGCGCCGCGGCGGGAATCGCGACGCTGACCGCGCTCCGAGACGGGAAACTGATTGCTGAGATGAACCGGCTCTCCGACCTGCTCAGAACGCGGCTGAACGAACTGTTCGCAGAGAAGCGCCTGCGGATGTGCGTGTACGGCTCCTACTCGATGCCGCACGTGGCCCTGTCAGAAAGACCTTTCGACCTGGGCGGCGATCTGGACGAGCAGGTCCTGGAGCACGGGATTACGTTTCAGCACTGGCCCAATGGGCTGGGTGGACGTCTTTCCCATGCGATGCTTCTGAATGGAGTAAACGTCGGACGGTCCATCGGGATGCTGAGCGTGGTGCACACCGAGAAGGACGTGCTGGACACGATTGCGGCATACGACGGGGCGCTGGACATGCTAATCGCGGAAGGCGATCTGGCGGAGTGGCGGGACTAGACGGGATTTGCCAGTTGGATGACGGGCGCGGTGTGAGGCGGTTGTTGATGGAAACGGTCTTATGACCTCTGTGGCCGCGATGCAGCCGGCGGTGCGGGCGGTGGGGCTGCGCAAGCGGTTTGGCAATCTGGTTGCGGTAAATGACGTTTCGCTGTCGGTGAGTCCCGGTGAGGTCGTGGGGCTGGTCGGCCCGAACGGATCGGGCAAGACGACGACGATCCGTATGCTGCTCGATATATTGAGACCGGATGAAGGGCGGGTGTCGATATTCGGGGCCGATCTGACGGCCCAGGCGACGGAGCAGATCGGCTATCTACCCGAAGAGCGGGGGCTGTACCGGGGTCTTCGGGTTATCCCGACCCTTGTGTATCTGGCACGGCTAAAGGGCATGTCACAGCAGGACGCGCTGGACCGGGCCGGGGAAGTCCTGTCGCGTCTGGGCCTGGAGCCGCATCAGAACAAGAAGATCCGGGAGCTGAGCCGGGGGCTTGGGCAGCTAGTTCAGCTTGCGGCAACCGTCATGCACAAGCCGAGGTTCCTGGTGCTCGACGAGCCGTTCAGCGGGCTGGACCCGGTGAACGTCCGGCTCATCAAGGATTTCATCGCCGAGCTGAGCGGCGAGAGCGTCGCGATCATGCTTTCGACTCACCAGATGACGGACGTCGAGGAGCTGTGCGACCGGGTCATCATGATCAACAAGGGCTCGGTGGTCCTGGACGGCGGGTTGGCGGAGATAAGACGGCGGTTCGCGAGCGGGGAGCTGTTCGTCGCGAGCCGCCCCGCCCCGGAGGGCCTCGAAGGAGTGATCGAATCGAGGGCGGATGGCGCCGGTCATGCTCTGAGGCTAGCCGTGGGCCAGACTCCTGAAGGGGTACTACGGCAGCTGCTCGACCGGGGCGCGAGCATCGACCGCTTCGAGCCGGCGACGCCCAGCCTGGAGCAGATATTCGTGCGCGTGGTCAAGGAAGGCCGTGGCTAAGACCTGGATCGTGGCGCGCCACGAGTTCTCAGTCACATTGGGAAGGGTCGGCTACCGAATTTCGCTGGCCGTGGTGCCCGTTGTGGCGCTGCTGGCGTTCATCGGAATCTTCATCTTCCAGTCGGTCAGATCGGGTGAGATTTCCGGTGAGGCGGGGGCGTCGGCGGAGACGGTCAGAGTGGGGTACGTCGACCTGAGCGAGGGGGAAGACGGCGGAGGGATATTCACCTCGTACCGGCAGCAGGGCAGGACGGCCTTCGTTCCCTATGTCGACCAGGAAACAGCCACCGGCGCGCTTCTGGAAGGAGATATAGAGGACCTGTATGTATTCGCTCCCGATTACCTGCGGTCGGGGCGGGTGACGAGAGTGGAGATAAAGCGCTCCGGGATCGACGTGGACGGCAACTCCAGCGCGGGCGCGTTGCGGCGCTTTGTAGTGAGCAATCTGCTGGAAGGCCGAGTAGAGACTGGGCTGGCGGAACGGGTAGTAGAGCCCTACAGGCTAACGACCGTGGAGGTAGACGAGGCGGGGGCGGAGGCCGCCGACAGCGAACTCAACTTCAGCCGGCTGGTGATATTCGGCGCGTTCGGTCTACTGCTCACGGTGTCGCTGTTTACAGCCGGGGGATATCTCGTGCAGAGCGTGACCGAGGAGAAGCAGAACCGCGTTATGGAAGTGCTGGTTTCCTCGGTAAAGCCCGATTATTTGATTTTCGGCAAGCTGATCGGGCTGGGCGCGGTGGGGCTGCTGCAGATGGGCGTATGGGTTGGGTCAGGATTGCTGTTCGTGCTGTTCGTTGGCCGCATGGTTGATCTACCGGACCTCGACTTCACCTTCTCGCTGGGCGCGCTGCTGCTGGCATTCACGTATTTCCTGCTGGGATATGCGTTCGTCGGAACGCTGATGGCGGCGATCGGAGGGGTAACGACGAGCCAGCAGGAGGCGAACAACATCACCGCTTTCGTCGTGCTTCCGGCGGTCGCGCCCATCTGGTTCACGAATTTCCTGATACAGGACCCGGAGGGCGTTGTTGCGCGGGTACTCAGCTTCGTTCCCATAACGGCTCCGGTGGCGAGCATGATCCGGCTGGCTTTTGGGGGCATGGGAGCCATCGACGTAACCGTGAGCCTGCTGCTTTTGCTGGCGGGCGTGATTGGGGCGGTCTGGCTCACGGCCCGGCTCTTCCGGGCCTACCTGCTGATGTACGGTCAGCGGCCTCGGATCGTGGATATGGCGAGGACGCTGCGGGGCAGGTAAAGCAGGCCGTTTTCCGCGAGCCGGTTGCGCTTGCGGCGGACGCGACTGGAGTGACGCGGGTGGGCGACGTGGTGTAGTCCCCCTCACCCTATCCCTCTCCCTCGTGGGAGAGAGGGGACAGAGCGGATTGTGCGTCTACAAGACCCACCCCTGTCATCGACGGCGGGATAGTTGCACTGGCATATGGGTCTCGGCCAATCCGACATTTCGGTTCTGGATACCGCCCTTCTCCGGTATGACGAGTTTTGCGAAGGCCCTCGGGGAGAGGGAACGGAGCGGTTGGTGTGGCTGACGGGCGTGCCTCGTCGTTTTCTCGGCATGGGCAGCCGGGCTGGTTGCGGCTTTCGTATCGAGTCATGGAGGGCGGTTCGCGAACCGCCCCGACGAAGTTGGTATGTGGACTCCCACATCTGACCCCCTCACCCCCGTATCGAGTACGGGGCAGGCTCTATCCCTCTCCCGCACAGGGGAGAGGGGATGATGCCGCGCGTTCTTCGACCCCCTTCGACAAGCTCAGGGTGCACAGAAATGGAAAATGGGGAGCGGGGAGCCTGGGCTTTGGCATACGACAATCCTGACTTGAGCAACGGAGGCGAGATTCCTCGGCTTCGCTCGGAATCACGGATGCGAGTCGGTAGGGCGTGTATTATTGTCAGTTGTTTGAATTCTGGCCTTTGTGAGAGTCGAGGGGTCTTGCGGGTAACTCCACCCGGCGGAGGGATTTGTGATGAGGCTTAATCGGTTCATCGCTGTCGTGGTCGTATTTGCGGCCGGCATGGCGTTGACGTTTGCGGACTGCGGCGAGACCCAGGTCGTCGAGAAAGAGGTCGTCAAGGTCGTAACGCAGCAAGTTCCAGTGGAGAAGGTCGTCACGCAAATCGTCGAACGGGCGAAGGTAGTCGAGAAAGAGGTGCCGGTCGAGGTCCAGAAGATCGTCACCCGGGTCGTCGAGAAGGCGGTCATCCAAGAGAAGGTCGTAACGAGGGTCGTGACGCAAGTCGTGGAAGTGGAGATGGAAGCCGAGGCGCAGGACCCGCTGATCGTCGGGCACCTGAACGCATTTACCGGCTCGCTTTCCTACTTCGGTCCGGCGCACCGCAATGCCGCCGCGCTGGCCGCGGACCACGTGAACCGGGTCGGCGGGATAGACGGAGCTCCGATGGTGATAATCAGCCGTGACACGGGCGTGAATCCGGTGCAGGGCGTTGACGCGGCGCGCTCGCTGGTAGACGTTGAGAACGCGGTTGCAATAGTCGGCGCGCTCGCCAGCGGGGTGACGCTGCCGGTGGCCGAATCGGTGACCGTTCCCAAGGGAGTCGTGCAGATAAGCGGGGCGTCGACCTCGCCGGCGCTCACCGTGCTTGAAGACGATGACTACCTATTCCGCACGGCGGCATCGGACGCCGCGCAGGGAGTAGTGCTGGCGCGTCTGGCAGTGGAGCTGGGCTTCGAGACGGCGGGAATCATGTATATCAACAACGCTTACGGCGAAGGCCTAGCGGACCAGTTCGAAGAGACGTTCTCGGCGATGGGCGGCAACGTCACCGCGAGGGTACCGCACGAGGACGCCCAGCCGACGTTTACGTCGGAGCTTGAGAAGGCGACGGAGGGCAACCCCGACGTGCTGGTCGCCATAAGCTATCCGGGACAGGCCGAGATATATCTGCGCGAGTCCCTGGAGGGCGGCTACGCCGACACCTTCCTGTTCGTGGACGGGACTAAGTCTCCGGAGATGGTCGACGTTGTTGGAGGGGACCTGTTGGAAGGTTCCCACGGGACCGCTCCCGGATCGCCGGATAATCCGGCGTTGCAGGCGTTTCGGAGCGCCTATGCCGACGCGCACGGCGGAGTAGAGCCGGCGTATCCGTTCACCTCGGAGACCTATGACGCGGCAGTGCTGATAGCGCTGGCAGCGGCGAAGGCGGGCACGACGACCGACGCCGAAGCGATTCGCAACGCGCTTCGGGAAGTGGCGAATCCTCCAGGCGAGGTGGTCGGTCCGGGAGTCGAGGGCATAAAGAGAGCCTTGCAGCTCATAGCCGAAGGCAAGGACATCAACTACGAGGGCGCCGCCGGACCGGTGGACTTCGACGAACACGGCGACGTGGTCGGTCCCATTGAGATCTGGAAGATCGAGGGCGGCGAAATCACGTCGACCGGCAGGTTCGAGCTGCCGTAGGTCGACGGGGCGAGGCTGAGCGTCCGGCCTTGTTTCGTGAGAAGTCACGTACCAAGCCACGGTGCTGTCGACTCTTGTCGGATTGAGGCGAAGACCAGCGCTTGTGAGCATTGATAGATTTCGAACGGACTTAGTGGAGGCTTAGCTCAAGACTAACCTCTGATCCCCCTCACCCTAACCCTCTCCCTCGGAGGGGAGAGGGAACAGAATGCATGGGCTTGCGCCAGGCGCACTTGACGCGGGTAAGCTGAGGTTTGCCCCTCGTCCGGCGTTCTTGTTCGTAGCGGAGAGGGGACGGATGCGGTCGGTTAGCTGTCGGCCGCGCGCGTGATCCGGCGCTCTTCCCCCAGAATGCCGCCCGGCCGGAGCAGGATGACGGCGACTATCAGGACGCCGATCATGAAGAACCGGAAGTTGGGATCCGAGAATATGCCCGGCAGGAACTGAGTCCCGGTCCAGATTCCCCAGACGACGAACGCGCCGAGGATGGCACCACGGTTGTTGCCGGAGCCTCCGACCATGAGCATGGCCCAGATAACGAACGTCGCCAGCAGCGGATCGAAGGTCAAGGGCGAGAGAAAGCGGATGTTGTGCGCGAACAGCGCCCCGCCGACGCCCATGATGACCGCCCCGAAGATGAAAGCCTGGAGCTTGAACCGGAAAACGTTCTTGCCGCTGGCCTCGGCGGCGACCTCGTCCTCACGGATCGCTCGAAGCACCCGTCCCCAAGGCGACTTGACGGCTCGCTCCACTGCGAGGAACAGGATGGCGAGCACCACCAGGACGACGACGAGATAGAGATAGTCGTAGTGTTCCGGCGACACCGAGCCTTCGAGAAAGGCCGGTATCCGGTATAGGCCCTTGGAGCCGTTGGCCGCCCACTTTTCGTTTAGGAAGAACAGCCTGACCGTCTCAGCGATTCCGAGGGTTGCAACCGCCAAGTAGTCGTCGCGCAGCCGCAGGGTGACGTAACCGATCATCAACGCGATCAATCCGCAGACCACGGCCGCCGCCGCGAGGCCCAAGAAGAACCACAGATCGATCCCCAGGTCCAGAAACTGAGTCTCGGACCAGTTACCGCCGAACTTGAAGTCCTCGAATAGCGCAGGGTCCGGGGGCCTGGTCGTCATCAACGCCGACGTGTAGGCGCCCAGTGCGAAGAATCCGGCAATGCCGATGTTGAACAGGCCGGTGAAGCCCCAGTGCACGTTCAATCCCAGCGCGAACACCGCGTAGATCGCGGCCATGATGGCGAATCCGACGAGGTAGTTGACGATGCCGATTATTTCCATGCGGAGCTCACCGTTATCCTGAGTCTCCGAATATGCCGCGCGGCCTCATCAGCAGCATGACGATCATGATTGCGAAGGCCACGGCGGGCTTGTAGCTGGGATTGATCCACTGGGTCGAGACTTCCGAGGTCACACCTATGACAAATGCGCCCACCAGCGCGCCATAAGGATTGCCTATCCCTCCCAGGATCACCGCCGCGAATAGAGGGATGAGGAACTTCCACCCCATGATGGGCAAAAGCTGCGCCTGAAACACCGCCAGCAGAACCCCGGCGGTAGCGGCCAGTCCGGCACCGATCGCCCAGTTCCAACGAATGACTCGCTGGGTATCGATGCCGCTGACCAGGGCCAGATTCGGGTTGTCCGCCGTGGCCCGCATAGCCTTGCCCATCTTTGTGCGGGTCAGCACGAGATACACGCCGACTACCAGGACTACGGCCACGATGGCGATGAAGATGCTGTCCGGAGGTATTCGCACGTCCAGTGGCAGGCGAAAGACTTGCCGAAACTCCCTGGGGTAGTGCTGCGTTTCGCCGCTCCAGATAACCTGCACCAGTCCGCGCAGCGCAATCGCCACGCCCAGGGAGGCCATCGCCAGGACGACGGCGTTGACTCCTCGTCGTCGCAGCCTGCGGTAGATCGCCACGTCGAGCAGAATGGCTCCGGCGGCGACGACGGCGGCCGCCAGCGGCAGGGCTATAAGCAAGGGATAGCCGAAGGTCAGAGGGCCCAGTCCTTCGCCTTCGATTCCGAACGTTGGAAATAGGCCGGTCAGAAGGAAAAGCGCCACGTAGGCCCCCATAGTCATGTAGTCGCCGTGGGCTATGTTGGCGAAATTGAGGACGCCGTATATAAGAGTCAGACCGATGGCGCCGAGGGCGATGATGGCTCCAAGGAAGACGCCGTTGACGATCAGACTCATCTTCACGAATGGCAGGAGACCGGCGACCAGCGTCACCACCACGATGGCAAGCGTGATGCGTCCGGGGGTCCACTCCGGGATCATTCGCCTGGCCGTGTTTCTCAGGGCGAACACAGGAGCACGCCCGGCGCTTGGAGAAAGCGGCGGGTATCAACCACGGCCTGTCCGCATCTACTCTGTTCAGTCGCCGATTGCGTCAAGGTCTTTGGGAAATGATGATGGCTCCATCTTCGAAAGCGACTCATGCTCACCCGCCCAGATAGAGGCGGGCCACCTCCGGGTTGTCGAGCAAAGCCTGTCCGGCGTCGTTCAGGCGGTTCTCGCCGGCAGACAAGACATAACCCCTGTGTGACATACGGAGGGCTTCGCGCGCGTTCTGCTCGACCAGCAAAAAGGCCACTCCGGTAGCGTTTATGTCCACTATGCGTTCGAGGACCATGCTCATCATGGTGGGTGACAACCCAGCGGAAGGCTCGTCGAGCAGCAGAAGCACCGGGTCCAGCATCAAGGCGCGGGCGACGGCGAGCATCTGGCGCTGGCCTCCCGACAGGCTGCCCGCCTTCCGGTTGGGGCGCACGGCCAGGTCGGGGAACAGCTCGAACATCTCCGCGATCCGTCCCTCGTAGTCGTCGTCGCGAATGAAGGCGCCCATCTCCAGATTCTCCCGAATGCTGAGAGAGGGGAAGACGTTGGCCGACTGCGGGACGTAGCAGAGTCCTCTCCGCACTATCCGCTCCGGAGGCTGAGAGGAGATGTCCTCGTCCCGGAAGGTCACGCTTCCGGTTCGGACCTTTACCAGCCCGACGATGGCCTTCATCAAGGTGGACTTGCCGCAGCCATTGGGGCCGATGACCGTGACGATCTCTCCGTTGTCCACGGTTACGGATACGCCGTGCAGAATCTCGGTCCCCCCGTAACCGGCGACGACTCGCGAGGCCTCAAGCAGCGCCACTGAAGGAGCTTCCCAGATATGCTTCGAGCACTCTTGGGTCTTGCTGGACTTGCGAGGGAGTCCCCTCGGCGATCACCGCACCGTTAGCCATGACGATGATCGGGTCGCAGAGGGCCATCACCAGCCGCATGTCGTGCTCGATGATTACGAAGGTGATATCGCGTTCAATGCTGGCTTTGAGGATGCCGGCGGAGAGCTCTCGAAGGAGGGTCCGGTTGACCCCGGCGCCCGGCTCGTCCAACAGGACCATCCGGGGCTGGGCCATGAGGGTTCTGGCGAACTCCAGGAGCTTCTTCTGACCGCCGGACAGGTTACCCGCGTATTCGTCGGCGAGGTGCGAGAGACTGACGAAGTCCAGAACTTCCAGCGCCTGGGACTCGATGCGTCGCTCCTGGCGGTCCACTATCCAGGGAATAAGCCATGACGTCCATGGGCGTTCGCCTAGCTGAGGGGCCGGCACCAGCATCAGGTTTTCGAGCACGGTCATGCGTTTCATCTCCCTGGGAATCTGAAACGTGCGCACAAGGCCAAGCTCGAACGTCTGGTGCATCCGCATTCCCTGGATGTGCTGGCCGCGGAAGAGAATCTCACCGCTGGTCGGCGACATCGCGCCCGAAACCAGGTTGAAAAGAGTAGTTTTGCCGGCACCGTTGGGGCCGATCAGGCCTGTAACGGCGCCCGGCGTCACTTTCAGGGAACAGTGATCCACGGCCCGGACGCCGCCGAAGTCCTTGACGACGTCGCGCAACTCCAGGATGGGTTGCTTTTCCACAAAACAGTCTCCGATTCTCCGCCGGCAGTAAGGAAGGATAGCGAAGTGACTCTCTAAACAATGGACATTCTGGTTGAGTTAACGGGGAGGAGTTGGACTGCGGCTCTCAGTGCAGTTTGCGGATTCGTCACCCGTGCGTTGCCGTCTGGCAATCTACAGTCAACGCCTTCGCATGAAGCGGAAATAAGCTAGCGGTTTTCTCGGCGCAGGCGAGCTGGCTCTGCGCGTCAACTCCGAATGAGCTGCACATCGGCTTCCAGATCGAGCGTTGCCCAAGCGCGGTCTGCAGTAACCGCCGGCAGCTCGTGACGCGCCGCCAGCTGGAGACATGCGCGGTCGCCGAGTGACAAGCCCCGGCCGCGAGTGCGGTCGCGGATCCCGGCAGCGGCAAAAGCCTGTTCCGAGTCGAAGGGAATAATCTCCAGGGCCATCAGGGCGATGGCTCGCCGCACTTCCGGCAGACTCGCGCCTAGATCGGCAAGCCGGCTCCCGACCTCCGCTACGTTGACGGCCGATACGATGGCGCCGCCACGGTACCGGGCAACTACGTCGGCGCCCGGTTCGTCGCGGAGAAACGCGAGGATCGCGGACGCGTCGAGTACGCCCCGGTTCATCGGTTGCCGTCGCCATGGACTTCCCGGCGGCGTTCTCGCAGGAGCTCATCCACCACGCTGATGCCTTCCGGTACGTAGCGGGCGATCAGTTCTCTAACCCTAAGCACTTCGGTCTCGTCGTTGACTATGCAGAGCTCGTCGCCGTTCAGCCGCATGAATACGGCGTCGCCTTCGGCGATCCCGAGGGCGTCACGGTATGCCGCCGGAATCACCAGGCGCCCGCCCGGACCGAGGATGACGCGCATTTGCTCGGGTGGCGCGGCGGAACGGGGTTCCGCTTCGACCGGTTCCGGCGACGCAGGTGACTCCAACTGAGGTTCCTTGAAGCCAGCCGCCACCAATACGTTACGGGCGTGCTGGTAGCGGATGCCGAGATATTTGCTGATTTCAGAACGACTATAGCCAGCGCGAAACAGTGCCCGGATTTTGTCGCTTTTGGTCGTGAGACCGGCAACGACCCGTTCCTCTGGTGATCGACCTGACAAGTAAGCCGGAGGCACAGTTAACTCCTTGTCTTGCAATCAGTTCAATGTCATGGCTATGTACTATTGTCGACAACCCTAGCTAATGGCAACAAAATGGTTGTCTTGCGCTGCGTTAAGTTTGAGCCACTGCCGGGAGAAGCGGCCCTGAAGGTTTTCTCAGTACAGCTCCGCGAACGTCGGCAACTCACGCAGCGCCGCTTCCTCGATCCGCAGGTGCAATGCCTGATGCCAGCGATGGGGAACGAACAGATTCGCCACGCCGTCATCCACAAAGGCATCGATGTAGGAGCACTGGTGATTCATGAATGGCTGATCGTACTCCGGCGCCAGGGCGTTCGCGAATACGAAGCGAGGTTCGCTCCAGGTCCGGCCACCATCGGCGGATATGGCCACCCAGATTTCCGACCGGTCGGCCATCGATGCTTCCTTGTCGCCGTGCAGGCCGGTGTAGTCGAGGTCGTGGTGGCGGTTGTGGTGGAAGGCCACGAGGTTGCCGTTGGACAACTTGAAAAGCATCGGGGGCGCGTCCGGATGCACCAACGGCGTAGGCTTCGGTTCCGACCAGGTCCGGCCGTCGTCCAAGCTGCGAAGGTTCCAGAGATGCCCCTCTGGGGTTCGCGCCAGCGCGTAGACCTCGCCGCCGCCAAGGTCGATCGGGCGCAGTTCGTCCATACGATTGAAGCCACCAGCGTGCCAGCCGCCGTGTCGAGCGTGAGGCAGCAGCTCCCAAGAACGCCCCTGATCCTCGGAACGCAAAATGTACTGGCGAGTCATCAGCGGGCGGTACGACCAGTCGGATTCATGCGATCCCAGCAGCCAGGTTCCGGCCTCGGTTTCGCACATCCGCATGGCTGACATACCGGTGAAGTCGGGGTCGTTCAGCGGCCGGATCAGCCGGACCTCCGACCAGGTATTGCCGTCATCGTCTGAGTAGCGAAACCCGATGGGCGCGTTCTCGTGGAGCCCACGCTCACGCGTGTAGAGGCCCCAGATGGGCTGCGTGCCGAAGCAGTAGATGCGGCCTTCCGGGACGCCGCCGCCCGCGCTCGGCGTGAGCGGGACGAATCCATGCAGGTTGTAGTCGACATCCATGGGGCGAGTCGGTCCGCTCCAGCTTGCGCCGCGATCCGTTGATCGGAATGCCACGAGGTCGTTGACCTTGCGGTCGGCACGCCCGTAGTGACTGTGGCCTTCCGGCAAGCTCGGGGTGCTTGCAGGAAACATCAAGAGATAGTCACCGCCAGGCGTTTTGATGGCCCGGGTCTCGAAGACAGTGCCGCGCTGCGTGCGGTAGACGACCTGGCCGTCAAGGGCCGGGGCGGTGATGAGGCCGAGATTCTCACGAACGACCAGCCTGTCCGGAGGAGCGGCGACAGCTACCGGCATGTCCTGGAGGTAGATCGTTTCTGCAAGCGTTTGCGGCGGATAGGGACTGTTCACGGGGCTCACGTATTAGCGCGCCCTCTCGCGGGTGATGGGAAGAGGGTTGGGTAGGCGGCGCCCCCGCCGGTAATCATCCGGATTGAACAACCATCACTAGTGCCTGCCGTCGGCTAGCCGCCGGCGAAGAAGACGGTGACCGACGTGCTGACTATCAGCGCGCCGTCCACGACGCTTTCGTCTCGGACTTCAATGCGGACGGGTCCAGCCGCGTAGATGCCCGTAAGGGGAATGGACTTCACAAACGTGCCCGGCCCGTCGTAATCGCCTTCCACCGAAATATAGGACTCACCGACCATCATTCCCGTCTGATCGTAGATGTGGTACGTGAGGTTCTTTTCGAAGGGCATGATGCTGATGCGCCCGCGCAACTCCACTTCGGGGCCGACCGTCGCTCCGCTCAGCGGCGCTTCCAGGACAAGCTCGGGAGTCGGTTCACGGCTGGTTCTTCCATCTGTAATTGGAGCGGCCTCCAGGACCACTTGAACGGCGGTAGTGGCCAGCGGGGAGCTTTCGGTCCAGTGTTCATCAATGACCTCGATGCGCCCCGGTCCACCCGCACCGGAGTTGAACTCGATCGGCTCGGCGAAGGCGCCAGAATGATCCAATCCTGCGGAAACCGGAATACGCCCCATGCCGATCACACCGCCGCGAGCGTCGTAGACCAGATAAGTGAGGCTACCGGAGGGTGGGAGCGTGCTCGTTCTGCCACGAACCTCGACTCCGCTGGCGACCGTCTGGCCTGGCAGAGGCGCCTCCAGTACCAGGGACTGAACAGACGCGATGCGGCCGGCTTGCAGCTGGAACTTGCGGGTCACGTTCAGGGACGGGCAGCACAGCCCGTCGTCGGGGCCGTGCGTGAGCATGTTCGCGGAGATTTCGCCGCTTGAGATGGCCATGCTCTCCACCCGCGCCCGGTCGCCCAGCAACACGCGTCCCGCCTGGACCGGCGCGCCGTCCCTGTCGAGGAAGGCGACCAGATGGATGAACGTACCAGTACCGCCGTAGTTGACGTAGACGACTGCCACAGCGTCGGCGACTCCATCGTCGTCAAGATCACCAAAGGCGATCATGTCGTCGACAAGGCCGGCGTGTACGCGTTCCGTCGCTCCTTCGCCTAACTGGATCAATGCCTGGCCGTCGACGAATCGAATCGGGGTTTCCTCATCGCCGATCAGCGGCAGGCGGTATTCGGCGTTGCGCAGGTGTTCCAGCGTCAGCCGTGACTCGGAGTCAGCAGGCGCTAATTCCGAAGAGGGAAGGCTTTCGACGTTGAGCGAGCCATCCGGACTGTAGGACCAGATACGCTCCCCGTCCGTGAAGGAGGTCGAGTTGTCGGCCTTGATCCAGACCAGCGTGCCGTTGGTGGTGGGTTGCCGAGTTTCGCCGGTTTCGGGATTGTGGCTTTCGTTGTCGACGCAGTCGCCGACGATGTCGGGGATGAGGTCGCGCAGGGTCTTGAACCCCAGTTGGAAGGTACAGTCGTCGGCTAGAGCGGGCTGCGCTCCCAATAGAAGGCTTGCCACGACGATCAGCAGCAGAAGCGGCTTTTTTGTCGACTTCATGCAGAAGAAACCTCCCGCTGCCCGCACTTCACGACTTCACTCACCGAACGATGAGAAATACTACAGCGTCGCGCTTTGCCAATCCCGTCTTGTCCCAGCCAGGCATCGGCCGCTCGCGGAGCGATGTGCCTCTCAGAGATTAAGACTGCAAGCGGCGGGATTGCGCCGGCTAATTCGCTCGGGCGTCGGCTCCTGCTATAGCTCGATCTTTTCACCTTCGAGGTCGGAGGATTGCTTTATCGCGTCGATAACGCGCAGAACGTTAACGGCGGCTTCTCCGGGAATGGCCGGGACGCGTCCTTCGGCAATCGAGTCGGCGAACTCGACGATCTCTTCGACGTACATGTTGCTCATCGGGGTGGGCCAGTTTTCCGGCAGGATTGGCGGAGATTTGACGATGTAAGTTCTGTCTTTGTATGCGGGGTTGACCTGGCTCTGAATCCAGACTTCGTTCGTCGGGTAGTCGGCTCGGATTTTGCCGAGCGTACCCATTACGTCCACGTAGTCGATTACGGTGCCGGAATTCTGACCACAAAACGCCTGGGCGACGAGGCCGCTGGGAAACTCGAGCGTGAACCACGACGTGTCGTCGGTGCCGTTCTCGGGGACGTAGGTGACCTTGCCGGCGACGGTCTCCGGAGTCTCTCCGGTGAGCCATAGAATCTGGTCGATCTGGTGCGATCCGACGAAGAGGAGCGCGCCGCCGCCTCGGTTCGGATCGGCGAGCGGCCCCGTGAGGTACCGGCTCCCGGCTTTGCCGGACGCGATGCCGACCATTTCACCCACGGCGCCGGAGTCGATTTGATGTTTCATCTCGACGCGAGAGGGCAGATAGCGAAGACAGTAACCGACCATGAGGTTGACGCCGCAATCGCTGGCCGCGGCCACCACGCCGGCGGCTTGTTCGGCCGTCAGGGCGAGCGGCTTTTCAACGTAGACGTGCTTTCCGGCGCGGGCAGCGTGCGACGCCGTTTCCGCAAGGGCGTCGTGGCTGGTCGCGACCAGCACGGCGTCGATATCGAACTCGAGCATCTTCTCCATACTGGTAACGCTGTGCCGGTAGCCGACCCAATCCTTGGCTTGTGAGGCAAGCTCCGGGACGAGGTCGCAGCAAACGACCAAGTCGAACCTGCCGCTTTCCCTGGCGGCACGGCCCATGTCGCGGCCGTGACGGCCGGCTCCGACGACTCCCAGCTTGATCTTCTGATCGCTCATAGACGCCCTCCGTAGCTTGCGTTTTGCAGGCGGCACGCATTTACCGCCGATGGACTACCACAGCTTTTCCAAGTCGATCCTTCTATTGAGACTAGTCGCGTAGACGATCTCGATAGGGCCGACTTTACCTTGACGCGGTACATTCACGCCTCTACTATGCCGAGTGAGTAATAGTGTGCCCGGCAGTGGAGGAGCTTCACCGGAACGCGCTTAGCTTGGGAGAAGAGCAGTGGAACGAGACGCAAAGAAGGGTGGCATCCTAGACCGCAGACGGCTGCTTAAGGCTGGTCTGCTCGGCGGCGGGAGCGCGGTCGCGGCGGCGGCGCTGGCGGGCTGCGGCGAGACGCAGGTCGTCGAGATCGTCAAGGAAGTGCCGGTCGAGAAGGTCGTGACGCAGATCGTCGAGAAGGCGGTCGTCGAAGAGAAGGTCGTGACGCAGATCGTCGAGAAGCAGGTCGTCGTCGAGAAGGTCGTGACCGAGGCGCCGGCGATGCGCCGGAGCGGCACGGTGACGTACTGGTCGTGGTGGGCGCCGACTTTGCGTCTGGCATTCGGCGCATGGGACGAATTCTTGCGTACGGACTTCGAAAAGAACAATCCTGGGATCAAAGCGGAGGTGCAATTCCTGCCGTTTGGCGACCTGGTGACGAAAACGATAGCGAGCCTGGCAGGCGGCGAGGCCCCGGACGCGCTGCACGCGTCGGTGGCGTTCGCGAGAGACCTCTATGACAAGAATGCCCTGATCTCGATGAACGACTACATCAAGGTCCAGCCCGAGTACGCGATGGACAACTACTTCGAAGGGTCCACGTTCTTCAACCAGTACAAAGGGCAGGTGTTCGGGATACCGGGCGAGGGGCCGGAGTTCACGGCGCGCGCGTACAACACCGAGCACTTCGACGCGGCCGGACTCGCTTCCGATCCCCAGGAAGTCCAACAGTGGACCTCCGAGATGTGGGTGGACGCCGCGCTACGGCTGACGGAGCGGGACGGCGACAAGGTAACTCGATCAGGCTGGGTAGCGATCAACCAGTCGGAGGAGAGCTGGGCGGCGAACTCGTACGCGAACGGCGTTCCGAACCTCTACATCGACGAGGGCAAGGCGCTGCACCCGGACCTGCCTGAGCGCGGCGCCGAGGTGTTGCAGTACGAGTACGACATGCTGCACGTGCACAACGTGTCGAAGCCGATCACTCCCGACCGGACGGACCGCCCGGACTTCTTCCGCGGCGAGGCGTCGGCTCTGTACATGGGTAGCGGTAACATCGGCGAAATCAACCAGCAGCAGCCGGACCTGCCGTTCGAGATGGTGCAGATGCCGAGGTACCCGAACTGGACGGACCGGCAGGGCGTCACCTGGACAAATATGATGACGGTGCCGACGAAGGGCGACAACGATCTCGGATTCGAGTTCGCGGCCTGGTACGGCAGCCTCGACGCGGCGATCGGTCGTGTTCGAATCAACAACATTCCGTCCGCCAGAAAAGACTTCTACGACACGGAAGGTTGGGCGTTCCTGAAGCGGGCGCAGCCGCAGTGGGGGTCCTTCTACGAAGGTCTGAGGCCGATGGACAACGCTGGCCCGTGGCCGTACATCAGGCGCGGATGCCTGTCACAGGTGATCCGGCCGCTCGGTCAGGCCGTGATGCTGGGCGACAAGACGCCGGACGAGGCGGTAGCCGAGATATTCGACGCGTCGATCGAATGTCTCGAGGACGTGCCGTAGAGTCTGTAAAGGAGCGTCGGTGAGTCCGACACCTCTGAGCAAGGAGCGATAGCGATGCAAGGGGTCGGGGCGATGCGGGGTTTAACCCAAGGTCCCGGCCTCTTTGCGCGCTTCCTCAAGCGCATGCAGAGGAGCTGGCACGGCTATGTGTTCATAGCGCCAGCGATGACAATCATTCTCATTTTCGCGTACATTGCGATGGTTTTCTCGCTGTACGTGTCGTTCCACAGGTGGGACATCATCAACCCCGATAAACCATTCGTCGGTTTCGACCACTACCTGCACGCAATCGATAACAAGACGTTGTGGAACGCCTTCAAGAACACCGCCTACTTCACGTTCGTGGCGGTCCCGATAATCACCGTCTTTTCGCTATGCCTGGCGCTTTGGGCGCACTGGGCGCCGAGAGGCAGGGGATTCTTCAGGACCGTCTATTTCATACCGACGATTACGCCGATGGTCGTGGTTGCGCTGATCTGGCTGTGGATATATTCGCCGAATGGCCCCTTCAGCCAAATTCTTGAACTCCTGAGCATCTCGCCGCCGAACTGGCTGAACAGCATGGGATGGGCGATGCCGGCGGTGATCTTCATGACGATCTGGGCGGCGGTCGGATATTTCATGATCATCTTCATCGCGGGCCGCGAGGATATTCCGCCCGTGTACTACGACGCGGCGAAGGTTGACGGCGCGAACTCATGGCAGCAGTTCTGGAACGTGACGCTACCCCTAATGCGCAACTCCGTTGCATTCGTGTGGGTGATACTCACGATCGGCTCGTGGCAGGTGTTCACGCAGATGTTCGTGCTCACGCGAGGGGGGCCGAACCGGGCTACGGAGTCGGTCCAGCAGGTGATCTATCAGGTAGCGTTCGAGAATTTCAGGATGGGCAGGGCGGCGGCTATCTCTTGGTTCCTGTTTGCGGTGATCTTCATCTTCACGGTCTTTCAGTTGAAGCTGTATCGCTCGCGTCAGCTTTATTAGGCAATCACCTTGGAAGCGCAAGCCAAGTTAACGCCAGAGGGACTACTAGCGGATCCGTCGCTGTCGTCGCGGACCATTCGAAGAACCCGGACTGTATGGTTCGTTCGCTTTGGGAAGGGCGTCATATTTGCGCTTCTCTCCCTTCTCGCCGTGACGATGCTGCTGCCGTATTTCTTCACTCTCTCGGCATCGTTCAAGACGGAGAGCGAGTTTCTCCTGAACATCTATCAACCTTGGCCGCAGGAGTGGGTTACCGAGAATTTCCAGGAAGCCGTGGACCCGTATCGCGGGCGGATGGGGTTCTACGTTCGCAATAGCGCCGTCTACGCTGCGGCGACTCTGCTCATTCAACTATTCATAAACGCGTTCGCGGCGTTCGCGTTCGCACGGCTGCGTTTTCCCGGACGGGACTTCATGTTCATCATGGTGCTGGCGACGATGATGCTGCCGTTTTCGGTGATGCTGATTCCGGTGTATTTGATCGTGCACTGGATGGGGCTTGCGGGTCCGACTTACGGCGCGCTCGGCAATATGCTGGGCGTGGTGCTGCCGAGCTTTGCGAGCGGGTTCGGGATATTCATGCTGCGCCAGTTCTTCCTCAACCAATCGGCGGAGCTTGAAGAGGCGGCGCTGATAGACGGGGCGGGGTGGTTCCGGGTCTTCTGGACGATCTCATTGCCGCTTGCGCGGCCGGCGCTGGTGGCGCTCGGCATTTTCATAATCGTCTCCGAGTGGAGCAGCTTCATCTGGCCGCTGATCGTGCTGGACAACTGGGACCTGTTCCCGATCACGGTTGGGCTGAGCATGTACAAGGACCTGCAGTACGACAACTGGACCGGCACGTTCGCCGCGTCGGTCGTCGGCACCGCGCCGCTGGTCGTGGTCTTCCTGATATTGCAGCGGCAAATCGTAGGCGGGATTCAGCTAACCGGATTGAAGGGTTAGACCAGCCGAGGGTTGACGGGGGCCTGCCAGCTTGCCTCGGAGCCGCCGAATGATTCGTAGTCGTGAACCGGCACCGTAAGTCCATGAGCGATATCCGTTGCGGATTGATCGGCTACAGCCTTGGATGGGAGCAGCACGGCCGCCGTCACGGCACGTACATCAACTCCACGGACGGGATGAAGCTGGCGGCGGTTTGCGATATCAATCCCGAAGCTCGATCCAAAGCCCGCAGCGATTTCCCGGGGGTCGAGACTTACAAGACTCCGGACGATCTATTGGACGACGGGGACATCGACCTCGTATCGATTCTGACGCCGCATCATCTGCATTTTCCGCTGGCGCTCGCGGCTCTCGAAGCGGGGAAGCACGTCGTGGTCGAGAAACCGATGTGCTTTACGGTCGAGCAAGCCGACACACTTTTCGAGACCGCCGATACGCGCGGGGGAACCGTAACCACTTTTTTCAACCGCCGACGTGACGGGAACTTCCTGGCTATCGAGGAGATCGTGAGGTTAGGGGAAATCGGCGATTTGAGAGACGTTCGGCTCGTGTCCGAGAGCAGAGGATTGCACGAAAACCACTGGCGGAACGTGAAGTCCAGATCGGGGGGACTGCTTTACAACTCGCTGGGCGCGCACGCGTTCGACTGGGTCTTGCGGCTGCTCGCGGGACAGCGCGTGCTAAACGTCGTGGGCGTGGCAGTCCCCGCGCAGGAACGCGATCTGAACGAGCTGCACACGCGCGCATGGCTGCGCTTTGATTCCGGAGCACTGGCCGACGTGACTATCTCCCGCATGTCCCTCACCGGACAGCCTCTGTGGCAAATCTCGGGCACCGAGGGGACGATTATCGACACCGGTAAGAATGCGACGGCCAACTACCTCTATCCTTTTCCCGTGACAGCGGAAGCTCCGGGGTCTTTCATGGTTCGGAAGCTGGAAGATGGGCAAGTGGGGGAGCGAGTCGTCAAGTATTCAGATTCCGCCTGGGGCAAGTACTATTCTGATCTGGCATCACACTTGGCCGGCGACGGCCCGGAGCCGGTGACGAGCCGCGACAGCAGGCGCGTCGTGGCAGTGATGGAGGCCGTAGAGGAGTCCGTCAGGAGCGGGTCGCCCGAGCTGGTTGACGGGGAATAGCCGGGCGGCGCAAGGCCCTGGGAGTCATGCTGCTCGCGATGATTGGCGGCGATTGATCCGTTCGAGGAGTTGGTTCGAATTTTCAACAATCGACTTGGAGCGGTAACCGACTTTAGGAACGGCTCATTGCGCGCGCCGCGCGGCCTGGCGCTGGCATTCAACAAGAAGCGAATCCTCGGGCTGGCCATCTTCGCGGTCATGCTCGGGCTATTCCTGACATTCAATCGGGTTCCGAAGCTGGATATCGTCGAAGAGGACATGGTCGCGGCCACGGCGGAAACCACGCGATGCTTCCAGGGTTTCTGCCTCGAAAGCAAACCGAACGAATCGTTCATTTCGGGCTGGTGGAAGTTTTCGCTGACCTACCTGGAATTGGTGGCGGCGGGAATGATCTTCGCCATTCTGGCCGCGGGGATCACGGAGGCGTTTTTGTTCCCCCGGTCGGCCACACCCGGAATCTCCAGAAAAGGGTTCAGGGGAGCGCTTACCGGTCTGGCGATTGGAACGCCGATGACGCTCTGCTCGGCGTGCATCGTGCCCATAAGCTCGGCCTTCCGAAGGAGGGGCGCAGGGATAGAGGCATCGCTGGGCATCCTTCAAGGATCGTCGACCCTGAATCTGCCGGCGCTAGTAATGACCGCAATAGTCTTCACTCCGCTCTTGACGGGATCGAGGATAGTGCTGGGGATTGCGGCCGGGCTGCTGGTCGGTCCGCTCGTGGCCATGGCAATTGGAAGGCGGGCGAAGGCGCGGCTGGAGCGTGACGCGCGACTGGAACAGCCAGCTCCGGACGATTCGACCTGGCAGCAAGCACTGAGAGAGGGTCTAGGCGACTGGGCGGCTATAAGCGCCCGCTACGCGGTTCGCCTGGGGCCGCTTATGGTGGCGGCGGCGTTTGTCACCGGTCTCGTCTTGCAATGGGTCAATCCCGGGATCGTGCCTTCGATGCTCGGCGACAACATTCAGGGGGTGGCCGTGGCGGCGACCATCGGCATCCTCATAAACGTTCCGCTCATGTTCGAAATCCCGCTCGTGGCGGCTCTGTTGCTGGCAGGGATGGGTTCGGGCCCGGCGGCGACTCTATTGTTCACCGCGGCCGCGGCCGGTCCTTTTACGTTTTGGGGTCTTGCGAAGGCGATACCCAAGCGGGCGGTCGTGGCATTGGGTGCGGCGACATGGGGGTTTGGAGTGGTTGGAGGTCTGGGCGTTCTGCTAATGAGCAGCGTCGTGACCGGTCCGGTGCTGGCGGGGCTCAAATCCGGCTCGGACCCGGCGAGATCCGTCGAAGCTCCCGCCGTGCCTTCGGGCCCCGTGATCTTCACCGACGTGACCGAAGAGGCGGGGCTGATTTACGACCAATTCATCTTCCGCCCCAGGGGCGAATGCCTGCTCGATCAGGGGCCCGACGGTTATCTGCCACAGCAATACTGTCTGCCGGAGAGGATGAGCGGAGGGGCGGCGGCGGCGGACTATGACAACGACGGACTGGTCGATCTATTCGTGACGCGGCTCGATGGGCCGGACATCCTCTTCCGCAATACAGGCGCGGGACGGTTCGAGGACCGTACGGCCTGGGCAGGACTGGACCGGTTCGACCTTCGCTCTAATGGAGCGGCCTGGATCGACGTGGACAACGACCGGGACATGGACCTCTACGTGACGACGATTGCAGATACGCGGTTCTACCTTTTCATCAACGACGGTTCGGGCCGGTTTACCGAGGAGGCGGTCGAGCGCGGCGCGTCGATATCCACTTCCGAGGTGCATATCGGCTACAGCGTGGGGGTCGGCGATTACGACCTGGACGGCTGGCTGGACATGCACGTGACGGAGTGGGGATCGGAGTCGCTGCTTGCGGAGGGCGCGCTCGCGCACGCGCGGCTGCTGCGCAACCGCGGGGCGGCGGCTCCGGGGCATTTCGAAGACGTGACGGTCGAGGCCGGAGTGGTAATGGACGATGTGCAATCGCAGGTCGTGGGAGGCACGAGCGGGGAGGGGGTTGGCTCTTCCGGCCCCTGGACGGGACCTTCGCCCACGGGAGTATTCTCGTTCGCCTCGGCGTTTACCGACCTCGATGCTGATGGATGGCCGGACCTGGCGGTGGCGTCGGATTTCGGGACGACGCGTTTGTACTGGAACAACGGCGACGGGACGTTCACCGACGGCACGATCGCCGCTCGGATCGGTTCGGACAAGAACGGCATGGGGTCGACTTTCGGGGACTATGACGCCGACGGCGACCTGGACTGGTTCGTGTCGTCGACGTTCCACGAATTCGAACGCTGCCAGCTGTCGTCCGGGTGCGATCCCTGGACGGCGACGGGCAACCGGCTATATAGGAATGACGGCAACCGCGTTTTCAGCGACGCGACCGACGAGGCCGGCGTTCGGGACGGCGGCTGGGGGTGGGGGGCCATATTCTTCGACTTCGATAACGACGGCGATCTGGACCTGGCGATGGTGAACGGAATGCGCGAGTCGGAGTCGCCCTCGGACGTGGACCTGGGTTATTCGCGACTGTGGCGGAATGATGGAAACGGGGTGATGACGGAAATCTCCCAGAGCGTCGGCCTAACCGAGGCGGCCGCCGGCAAGGGGCTGCTTACGTTCGATTACGACAACGACGGGGACCTCGACCTGTTCGCCGTCAACAATGGGAGCGTGTCGCGGCTATATCGCAACGACGGCGGCAACGCCAATCCGTGGCTTCGGATTAGAGTGGTTGGCGAGAGCGCGAATACCGCCGGAATAGGCGCCAAGCTGTCGGTCGTGGTGAACGACGGAGCAGTCCCCCAGATCCGCGAGATCGGGGTCCGCAGTCACTTCCTGGGACAGAGCGAGCTTGCCGAGCATTTCGGGCTGGGGCCTGGAGCGGAGGGCGTGGCGCAAGTAACCGTGACGTGGCCGACCACGGGCGAAGTGACGGTGCTGCGCGACTTACCCGCCAATTCGACGATTGTCGTGCGAGAAGGCCAGTCCGGCTACGAGGTCGAGTAGACGGGAGCTTGCGCCAGCCGCCTATTTGAACTGGGCCAGGAGACTCTTTTCGACTTTGGCGACCATTGTGCCAGCGGCGTCGTAGACGCTGCCCACGTCGTATTCGATGCACTGCCCAAGCAACAGGTGCGCCTCGCGTTCGGTCAGTCCGTAGCCGTCGCACATCCATCGGACGAGCTCGGTCGTCGCATGTCGAAGGGCCTGATCGAGTTGTCGCGTGTTGCCGGCCGCCATTATGTATTCGTCATTTTCAGCTCGGGGCCAGCTGATCGAATGCCCCTTGAGAAGGTCGAGGGTGAAGGTCACGTCCATCGACGTCTCGATGCCGTTGAGGACAATCTCGCCGTCTCCCTGAGTAGCGTGACAGTCGCCGAGACTAAACAGCGCACCCTCGACGAATACAGGGAAATAGACGGTCACGCCTTTTCCAAAGCCTCGGTAGTCCATGTTTCCGCCGTGCGTTCCAGACGTCGCCGTCGAGATTGCCTGGCCGCGCTCGGGCGCGACGCCAAAGCAGCCAATCATCGGTTTTAGAGGAAGTTCAATAGCGCCGAGGCGGTTGCGCGGTGTGGCCAGCGTCGCGATACCGGCCTCCAGATCGAGACTCCAGATGGCCGTAGGGGCGGCGTCGTCGTCGAATGTAGGGTCGTAACCGAAATCGGTAACGTTTGGGGCAATTCGCACTCCCGTGAACCCGTCCGGCCGGTTGGGCCAGAGCTCATCGATCTTCACGACGAGCGTGTCGCCCGGCTCGGCACCGCGAACGGCGAAAGGGCCAGTCTGCGGATTCCCGGCAACGCCGCAGAATTCGCCGTGCTTATCGCCTCCTCTAGCGTCGACGGTGGTGGTGGAGACAGTGTCGCCTGGATCGATTTCCAGCACCGGCGGATGCGATCCGTGCGTGGGGTAGTAGATTTCCGGCTCGAATACGTGAGTGGCCATTGGATGCTCTCCGTTTGCTATTGCTCGTGGGCCGTGATGAATTCCAGCATGGCCGGTACGCCGTCTCTAGTTTTACCGATTCCTCGCTTCAGCGCCGGGATTACCTAACCGGGGTCCGATACCTTGTCGCTGTAAGCGCCAGGGTCGGCGGCGACGGCGGCGTAATCACCCGATAGATACGCCGAGCCGTGAATCTCAGTGGCGACGCCCACGGACAGCGGATGAGTTTCGGGAAAGGCGCTCCTGGCCATAAGGGTCGTGGCGACGGGCGCGTCGAGCATTCTGGACTTGGAACCGGAGCGGACGGCGTGGCGCAAGTAAACGTGACGTGGCCGACCACGGGAGAAGCGACGGTCCCGGGCGACTTGCCCGCCAATACGGCGATTGTCGTGCGTGAAGGCCAGCCCGGATATGAAGTCGAATAGATGGAGGGCTTTTGGCGCCTGCCTAGTTGAACGGGGCGAGGAGGCTCTTTTCGACCTTGGCGACCATCGTATAGGCGGGGTCGTAGACGTTGCCAACCTCGTACCGGATGCACTGGCCAAGCAAAAGATGCGCTTCGCGCTCCGTCAGCCCGTAGCCGCCACAGAGCCATCGAATCAACTCGGTTGTGGCGTGCTGGACGGCTTGATCCAGCGGCCGGACGTTGCCGACGGCCATGATGTACCTGTCGTCTTCAGCGCGCGGCCAGCTTATTGAGTGCCCGCGCACGAGGTCGAGGGTAAAGGTCACGTCCATCGAGGTCTCGATGCCGGTACCCACGATTTCGCCGTCGCCCTGGACAGCGTGGCCATCGCCAAGGTGGAATAGCGCTCCTTCAACGAACACGGGGAAATAGACCGTCACCCCTTCGACGAAGCCGCGATAGTCCATGTTCCCGCCGTTCGGTCCTGAGGTCGCGGTAGAGATTGCCTGGCCGCGCTCGGGCGCGACGCCAAAGCAGCCGAGCATGGGTTTTAGCGGAAGCTTGATGCCGCCCACGCGGTTCCGCGGAGTTGAGAGTCTGGCAACGCCGGTCTCCAGATCGAGACTCCACCAGGCGCGGTCTACCGTATCGTCGAAAGCCGGTTCGTAACCGAAGTCGACAACGTTCGGTGCGATTTGGGCTCTTGTGAATCCGTTGGGACGGTTGGGCCACAGTCGGTCGATCTTCACCACCAGCGTATCGCCCGGCTCGGCGCCGCGAACGGCGAAGGGGCCGGTCTGGGGATTTCCCGAAACACCGCAGAAGTCGCCGTTTCTATCGCCTCCACCGGCATCGACGGTAGTGGTGGAGACGGTGTCACCGGGATCGACCTCCAGCACGGGAGGATGCGAGCCGAGCGTGGAGTAGTACGTTTCCGGCTCGAATATGTGGACGGCCATTGGATGCTCTCCGTTCGCTATTGCTCGTGCGCCGTGATGAATTCCAGCACGGCGGGTATGCCTTCCTTAGTACTACCGATTCCTCGCCTGAGCGCCGGGATTACGTCACCGGGCTTGGATACCTTTTCACTGTAAGCGCCGAGATCGGCAGCGACGGCGGCGTAATCGCCCGATAGATACGCCGAGCCGTAACTCTCAGTGGCGACGGGCATCACCCGGTCGTGACCGCCCATGATGGAGTTGTTCAGAATGATGGTGAGGGTCGGGATGCGCAGCCGGGCGGCAGACTCGATGTCCATTCCGGCCATGCCGAAGGCCGCGTCGCCCATGACGTTTACGACAAGCTTCTCAGGCTCGGCGAGCTTGGCGCCCATTGCCAGACCGAGCCCGGTCCCGAGCTGGGTCGAGTTTCCCCATCCGATATAGCCGCGCGGCGCCGTGGCCTGATAGGTGAAGACGAACTGACTTCGGGGCATTCCGGAGTCGTGGGTGACGATCGTGTTGTCACGGTCAACCAGATTGTTGAGGTCCCACATGATCCGGTAGGGACGTATGGGCTGGTCGTCCGACGTGAAGACGGGCAGCCATCGTTCAAGCTCCGACTGCCTATCTGCTTCAATCTCGCGTCTGATTGAAGCGCGTGGAGATTCGTCGCTGTCGGACGGGCGGTCGCGCAGGGCGTCGAGAAGCTGTCCGGCAACCAGCTTCGCGTCGCCGAGCAGCGGGACGGCGGGGGGATAGGTCTTGCTTATGTCGTATTCGTTAACCGTCGAATGGATTAACTGCTTGTTAGGCGGGAGTGGCGCGAGCATCAGGCCCTCGGAGAGACTGGCGCCGATGGCGAGGATCACGTCGCTGCGTTCCAGGACGCGCCCCGGGATGCCCTCGCTCCTGTTGGCGACGCCGAGAGACAGGGGGTGCGTTTCGGGAAATGCGCTCTTGGCCATGAGGGTCGTGGCGACCGGCGCGCCGAGCGTTTCGGCCAGGTGGGTCAGTTCGCGTGCGGCGGTCGCGTACAGCACACCCTGTCCGGCGATTATGCAGGGACGGCGAGCGGCGGCGAGAAGGTCAGCGGCCGATTCAATGGAGTCCGGGTCGGCCATCGTCCGCATGGCCGGGACCGGTTCGTAGTCCAGTTCGTTTGAAGGGTATTCGCCGGTGGCGAGTTCGCGTGGGATTTCGACGACTACCGGCGCTCCGTGTCCGGTCCTGAGGAGCGTGAAGGCCCGGCGCATGAATTGGGGCAGGCGGTCGCGGCGGTTGACCATCCCGACCCACTTGGTTATTCCCCGGAAGTGCTCGACCGCGCCGAAGGCCGGTTTTGTGTCGGCGAAAGTCTGATACTCGGTGAGCGGGAGCACCAGAATCGGCGAGGAGTCGGCGTAGGCTTGCGCAATGCCGCCGAAGGCGTTTTCGAGGCCGGGTCCGTACTGCACGGCGCAGATTCCCAGCCGGTTGCCGTTGGAAACGCGGGAGTATCCGTCGGCCATGTTGATGAGCGTGCGCTCCGTGCGCGTGATGATGGGGCGGATGCCAACTCGCGCGCAGGCCTCGATTATCGGCGTCGTGGGGAAACAGAAGAGATACTCGGTCCCTTCGCGCTTGAGTATTTGGGCGACAGCGTCCGAACCGGTCATACCGGGTCACTCGCAGCGTTGACTTCAGGAACTACAGGGGGCACGCGCGGGTGGCTTTCCGGCGGGCTACCCGGCGCCGGGAGATAACTTGACGGTCCTTCCTTCGCGCGACGACTCGTGGATGGCCAGCGCGACCTCGATGTCGGCGCGGCCTTCCCTGCCGTTCATCGACGGCTGGCGGTCATCGCGGATCGCCGCCACGAAATCGCGGTCTTCGAGCACCCTGCGAAGCGTGGTGCGGCCATGCTCGCCTTCGTGGATTCCGATGATGCCTCGGTAGACCTCGGGGGCGGCGCTGTCGAGGCGGTGGATCATGAGGGTCTCGTCGTCGCGGGCGATGACGGCTCCCTCCGTACCGAGCGCTCCGCGCTCGACGAACGAGTACGGAAACTGAACGCTTCCATCGACGCGGCCAGTTGAACCGTTTTCGAAGACCAGGGACGCGTAAGCCGTTACGTCGTATTCCGGGAGTTTGGGACTGTAGTAGACGCTGGCGTCCACGGAGACGACCTCGCCCCCGAGATAGCGGATGGTGTTTATCTCGTGGGTCTGCCATTCGAAGACGAATCCGCCGCTCTTCTTTGGGTCCCAGCGCCATTGGGGATCGAAATCCAAAGAGGAATTCGAATAACGGTGACTCCATACGGAGACAAGGTCGCCGATTTCACCGGCATCGATGATGCGCCGCATCTCCCGGTAGGCCGGATAGAAGCGGATCATCTCGCCGACGGCGAGCTTGAGGTTGCCGCGGTCGGCCACCTCGATCATCGCGTCGGCGTCGGCCAGTGATAGCGCGATGGGCTTTTCGACGAAGACGTGCTTTCCGGCTTCGAGGGCGGCGAGGGAGTTCTCGCAGTGGAGGTACGGCGGGGTGCCGACCCATACCGCGTCCACTTCGTCAGCGGCGTCGTCGAACGACGTGAACGCCTTGCCGCCGAACTCGGCGACCAGCTCTTCGGCGCGGTCCTTGAGCGGGTCAATGGCGGCGGTGATCGTGACGCCTTCGATCCTGTTCAAGGCGATGGCGTGGGCTTTGGCGATAATGCCCGCGCCTACGAAACCGACCCTGAGGTCAGCCATCCCGGGGCCCTCGCCTAGTAGGGCCGCGACCCCTTGGGCGGGCTTTCCATGAACGGCTCGGCGAGCTGCCTGGCCTGCTCGATGACGTCGACGCCGAGCTCCTCGCTGAACGCTCCCATCAGCTCTCCCGTGACGGGTCCGGGCTTGCCGTCGCCGATCGGCGCGCCGTCGAGCATTACGCACGGCATCACGCAGTAAGGCGTGGACGTGAAGAACGCTTCGTCAGCCGTGTGGACGTCGTATGCCTCGATATTGCGCTCGACGAAGTTGAGGCCGAGGCGAGGCGCCCAATCCTGGATCGCGCCGCGAGTGACTCCACGAAGGATGTTCCTAGGCTCGGGCGAGATTACGTCCCTGCCCTTGACGATCAGGAAGTTGGCCCCGCCGCCCTCTGTTAGATAGCCGTCCTCGTCGAGGAATATCGCATTGGCCTTGGGATCGATTCTGGCGGCCTGTCTAGCCCCCGTGGAATAGTGGATCCGGTTGCGGTTTTTCATCTTCGGGTCGAGCAGACGCGCGGGAATGGTCTGCTGCGGCGGGATGATGGCCTGGACTCCGTTCACGAGCGAGTCTACATACCCGTGCGAAAAGGGTCCCATCGGCAGGTACGTGATGATGATCGTGCGCTCGTAAGAGTCGTTGGGTCCGAGGTTGAACGGCTTGGACATTCCACGGGAGACATCGTGACTGAACATGAAGTCGTCGTTCGCGGCGATGGTCGCCAAGTTCAGGTCGAGCACCTCCAGAGTGATTTGCTCCATTTCGTCGATGGTCATTCCGGCGTCGATCTCGATTACCTTCATCGAGGCGTAAAGACGCTCAAGATGGTGGCGCAGCCTGAAACACTTGTGATTGAAAGTGCGCGTGGACTCGAAGACCCACTCGCCGGAACGCACCCCGGCATCCCAGATCGAGACTCGCGTCTCCTCTTCAGGGACGATCTCGCCGTTGAAGTAAGCCACACGTTTGTTTTCTGCCACCGTTGCCCCCCTTGACTTCCTATCCTGGGCATCGATTACGGACGCCGCTGGTTTGCTGCGATGGTACTCGCATGAGGCGGCGCTTGCCAACGCAGGGCGGTTCCGTACGAACTGCCCTGCCCGGCAACTGACGATGAGGCGGGATGTGCATCAAGCTGGCCGGGCACCTTTATTGGTATGCGGTCGGGGAACCTCGCCGGCGGCAAATGCGTCTGATTCGGCGTACCTGGACTGGTGCGGTAGGAGTGATTTTCATAAACATCTGTGAAATCTACCCTGTGAATTTTGAAAATCGGGGTGTTTGACGATGGTGGAAACGTGGTCTAGGTGAGTGCCGAGCCTGTCCGGCTTGTCATGTGTGGGAGGAGATCGGAGGCTCTGATTTGGTGGTTGGGCACGGCCTGCGGAGGGAGGGCGGTTCGCGAACCGCCCCTACGAGATTCGTCTTTCCGAGCGCTTGGGCAAGCGGAACAACAGGCTCCATCGCAGGAATCTCGATGCGCCGTGCCGAAGTCGAGCGAGGACCTAAAACGTCCGAAAACTGGAATCGGGCAAGTCGTTCCGCAGGTAGGACGGGTCGCATATCCGCCCGGCATTTTGTGTGTATTCCGGAGAGTCGGGCGGGTGCGGGAGGAGTGATTTTCATAAATATCTGTGAAATCTACCCTGTGAATTTTGAAAAACGGGGTGTTTGACGATGGTGGAAACGTCGTCTAGGTGAGCGCCGGTTCTGTCCGGCTTGTCATGCGTGGGAGGGGATCGGAGGCTCTGATTTGGTGGTTGGGCACGGCCTGCGGAGGGAGGGCGGTTCGCGAACCGCCCCTACGGTGTTCGAATGATTGTCTGGAATCGCGTCCGTATCGAGGGACGGGGTGACGCTGCTTCGCGGGATGATCGGTTGGGGGCGCCTGGAATGACATTCAGAGCATGATGAAATGCGGGAGTCGCCGGCGGCCCTCAGAATGACTCCGAGGGCGCAACCGGATGACTCCACATGGGCGTTGCTTGCGGCGGGATATGCGAAGCGCCGGATGAAATACCGTGCGCCAAGTTAGATGTCGTCCATGGGGAAGTTTATGTACGCCTTGACGGGCAGTTCTTCGGGCGGCTCGTGCGACTGTGGGGACAAATCGAGACCCAGGAGCTTGGCCTCACGCTTCAGCAGGTTCAGCACCCTGTCCACGGCTCCAAGCTTCCCTTCGCGGGCCAGATCCCAGATACCCACAATCAAGGCCTCCAGGCGGGCGACGTGCAGCTTGCGGAACTCGGCGGCCTCATCGAATGTCTCGGCATCCAGCGCTCTCTTGACCGCCGCGTAAGCCCCTGATGGCGACGCGTAGCCGACCTCGTCGGCAATCTCCGCGAGAGTCAAGCCTTGCATGCGGAGCTCCAGGGCGCGGCGGCGGCGGTCGGACGGACGCGCACGCTTGGGTGGCGTGCCATTCCTGGTCAAATTCGATTCGGTCGTGGATTCAACTCCCGATTGAGTAAACGGTCCTGAATTAGAGAATCGACCCCAAAAATGCGGTCGTCTACAGCTTTCGCGAAAAATGTCTAAGAAAAGTGGGATCGGGCATTAGGACCAGGCTTTTGCCCCGAAGATGGGAGTGGGAGCGGGATGGATTGTTTGATCCCCCTCACCTAACCCTCTCCCTCCAGGGGAGAGGGAACCGTTGGGTACAGACCGGGGAGATTGATTACATCTAGACCGGGCACATGGGACCGTTGAAGGGGAGAGGGACCCTTGGCCACTAGATTCCCGCTTTCCCCTTCGACAGGCTCAGGATGCGTTGGAATGATGGTTGGTGTGGGCGGCAGTGGCAAAGGCGGTGCGGATGTGCGGAGAAACATGGTCATCCCTACCATGGTCACCCCTACGTTGAATTGCAGCTTGGGGCGCGAGGCGGGACAATGTTGGCGTCAACCGCGCTTTCATCGTCACGGAGCCGGGCGGATAACCGGGTCCGGAAGGGGTACTGGATGGCGACCCAAGAACTGATCGAACGCCTGGAGGAGAAGGCGAAGTTCCTTCGGTGGCGAAGCGTCGAAATGAATATCCGCACGGCGCATCCCGGCGGGGCGCTTTCGTCGGCGGACATTTTCGCCGTTCTCTACTACCACACGATGAGAGTCGATGCAGAGAATCCTGCCTGGCCCGACCGGGACGTGCTGGTCAACTCGCGGGGTTTTGCCTGCGAGCCGCTGTACGTGGCGCTCGCCGATCTGGGGTTCTTTCCCGAGTCCGATCTGGCAATGGCGGAGGAGATGGGGAGCCACATGCACGGCATGAGCGCGACTACAACTCCCGGCGTCGATTTCTCGGGCGGATCGCTGGGACACGGCCTGGGATTCGGCGTTGGGGTGGCACTTGGCAAACGCGCCCGCGGCCTGGATGGCCGGGCAATAGTGCTGACGGGCGACGGCGAGATTCAGGAAGGGGCGAACTGGGAGGCGGCGATGGCCGCCGGGCACTACAAGCTGGAAAACTTCGTGTGGATAGTCGATCGCAATCGGTATCAGACGAGCGCGCGAGGCACCGAGGACACGATGTCGCTGGAGCCGTTGCATACCAAGATGGAGGCTTTCGGGTTCGCGGTGCGCCGGATAAACGGCCATGACGTCAGGGAGCTGGTGGAAACGCTGGACGCGCTGCCGCTGGAGCCCAACCGTCCGAGCGCCGTGATTTGCGACACGGTAAAGGGCAAGGGTGTGTCGTTCTTCGAGGAGAATCGAACGCACGCGGGCCGTTTCGGCAGGAATCTCGACACCGCTCTTCAGGACGCGGCGATCAAGGAAGTTCGGGGGTACTAGAGTGGCGACCGCAACAAGCCAACCCAAAAGCGTTTCCGAGCTGCTGTTCGAATATGGCTCGAAGGATGACCGAGTCTGTTACGTGGGAGTGGATACCATCGACGCGGCGTTCGCGGAGCGGCATCCGGAGCGCGTCATCGACGTCGGAATCGCCGAGCAGAACGAGATGGCGGTGGCCGCTGGCATGGCCGCGGCGGGAATGATTCCGATAGTGAACGCGGTTACGCCGTTTTCGCCATTGAGGAACTACGACCAGATTCGCACCGTTCTGGCTAGGCACGACGGCAACGTGAAGATAATCGCACGGGCGCTGGGCTTGCAGAACATTTCGCACGGAGCGACCCACCACGACTATGAAAGCCTGGCGCTGTATCTGACGATTCCGAACCTGATAGTGCTGGCGCCCGCCGAAGACTGGCAGATGGAGGCGGCGTTCCGGGCGGCGATGGAAGTGGAGGGGCCGGTCGTGCTGATGGGGCCGAGCATGACGTACGACCTGGGCGCCGATGGGCCGATGGCGTTGGAGCTGGGAGAACGTCCTTTCGAGATCGGCAAGGCGGAGTGGCTGAGCGAGGGGGCCGACGTGGCCATCGTTTCGTTCGGGCCGGCGCTGCGGTACTCGGTCCAGGCCGCTAACCAGCTCAACGACTCCGGGATATCGGCGGGCGTGTTGAACATGTGCTCGCTCAAGCCGTTCGACGACGATGCCGTGAAACACGCCGCGAACAACTACAAGGCCGTTTTGGCGGTCGAAGAGCAGACGATCTGGGGAGGACTGGGCGCGGCCGTGGGAACGGTGATCGCCGAGGCGGGCATAGGGACGAAGTTCAAGCGGCTCGGTATTCCCGACATCTACATGGAAGAAATCGGCGACTACACGGAGATGCGCGCGATGATCGGTCTGAATGCGGCGGGCGTCGCCGATGCGGCGAGGGAGCTGCTGACCTAGGGCCGGACCGTACCGTACAAGTCCCCGGCCCAGACGCGGAGCCGGTCGGCAACGCGGCGCGCGGCCTGGCCGACCTGCGCAGAGTCGGAGACCGTCTCGGCGATCCTGATTTCACTTGGCGTCGCGCCGGAATCGCGCGCGACCACATGCAAGGTGAGCGCCCCACCGATTGACTGAGTCACTTCCGGTTTGAAGGTGAACCGGGCGCGTTCGGAGGCTTCGGGACGCGCCAGGTCAAACGAGTCTGCCTGCCGGAGTTCCTCCGCAAGAACGCGGTCTACCGTAGCGGCGAGGTCTGAGCTCCCGCCACAGGGTCCCAGCCGGGCTTCGGCGACGCGGTCGCGGTCGGAGATGAAGGCGCGGACGGCGCGCATGAAGCGGTCGGGTTCCTCGGCGAACGGATAGTGACCGCTTTCCGGGAAGACGAGCAGTTGGGCATTGGGATTCGCCTTGGCTATCGACGTGCTCTGTCGCATGGCCGGGGTGTCGTGTGCGCCGGTGATCACGAGCAACGGGACGGAGAGTGATGCGATGGATGGCAGCATGTCGATTACGGACCATGCTCCGGTCAGGTCGAACTCGCCGCGCGGCTTCCACAGGTCGCGGTACGTACGCCACTGAAGACGCCTACCGGGCGAATCGTGGCGGAAGCCGAGCATCAGCTCGAACGGCTGGTGGTTTGTGCCGAGCACGGCTCGGGTGGCGCGCCAGTAGTCGTCGCGGTAAGTGCAACCGTCGTCTTCGAAGATCCCCTCAGCAGACTGGCGGCCAAGCTCCGTGTTTGCCGACCGGCCGGCTGAATGGCGAATGCGCCGCAGGTCTTCGGCCAGCATCGGCGCGCTGACGGTGGGGCTGACCAGAATCAGCTTGTCCAACTGTGAACCGTGGCGGTTGGCGTAGGCGAGCGCCGTGAGCGCTCCGGCACCGTGGGCGATGAGCGTTAGGCCGTCGAGGTTTTCGGTTTCGCGGACGGCGTCGATGCTCTCGGCCATGTCTTGGGGCGTCGGCGGCTTGTCGCCCGTCCAGGCGCCGGAGTGGCCCGATGCGATGGGGTCGATGAACAGCATCCGGTTGTCGAGCGACAGCTCGGAAAGTGAAAACCAGTCGGCATGGCCGGCCCGACGGCCAACTTCTATGGAGGATGCGCCGGGTCCGCCGGCCAGCACGGCGAGCGCGGGACCGGCGCCTCGCGCTTCGTAGGCGATCCGCGCGCCGTCCTGACTGACGGGTCGAGGCTTGGGAAGGTAGTGCTGCTTGGATTCGGTGAGCGCTCGCAGGTTCTCGCGGTCGTAGACGCGGCCTGCCTGGACGACGGTGTCGATCTTGCGCGTGTTGGCGATGTCGTCGAGCGGGTCGGCTGTCAGAACGACAAGGTCAGCCGCCTTTCCGGCTTCCAGCGTGCCTTGCATGTCGGTGACGCGGAGCGTTTCGGCCGAGTGCCGGGTAGCCGCGAGCAGGGCTGCGTGCGGGGTGAGTCCGCACTCGACGAGCAGTTCCAGCTCCCTGTGCAGGCCGAACCCCACGGCCACGCCAAACGGGCTGTCGGTCCCGGCGTGCACTTTGCCTCCGGCCTGGTGTAACTCCGTTACCAACTGCTTTTGCGATTCAAACCAAAGCTCGGCGCGCCTTCCGCTCGGCTTGGTGTTGGGCGGTTGACCGGAGACCTCAGAAGGATCTTCGTAGACGAGCTCCATGTCGGGGAGGAGACTGGGATCCTGGTAACCTCCCTGGCCGCCGCCGCAAGCAAGGGTAGGACAAAGGGCGACGTTGTTCTCGACCATCTGATCAAGGACGCTGTCGGCGGTTGCGAAGGCGTGTTCCAGGGTGTCGATTCCGGCTGCGACTCCGGCTTCGAGCGCCCCGTGGCAGTCCCGGTGGCCGCGGTATTCGTTACGTACGCTTTCGGAGGCGTACCAGGCGTTGATGAAGTTCATGCAGCAGAGGTGACCGGCTATCCACACGCCGAGCCGATGGGCTTCGTCGACGGCCGCCGAGACGACGTCGGGGGGTGTCGATTGGTAGAGCTTGATTCCATCGGCGCCGCGGTCGAGGAGCATGCGAACCGCGACGCGGGCGTCTTCGGGAGTCTCGACCCTGAGAAATCCGCGACGGCATGGGATGCGTCCCTCGATGATCTCGCCGACGGCGTATATTCGCGGTCCCGGCAACTCGCCGCGCCGGATCTTCTCGCGCAGGCCGAAAACCCACTCCGAATAGTTGCCGACATCGCGGACGGAAGTAACGCCAGCGGCCACGCATAGCTCGGTGGAGTTGCCGGGAACGAGGTGAACGTGCATGTCGACAAGGCCGGGAATCAGGAATTTTCCATCGGCGTCGAGCTCACGAGCACCGGAGGGCGCGTCGACGGAGCCGGCGGGACCGACCTTGGTGATGACGCCGTTTTCGATGAGGATGTCGCCGCGGACGAACTGATCGGCGTCTGAGCCGTTCCATACCGATCCGCCTCGAATCAGGGTCGGTCCCGATACCGGAGCGACGCGCTGGCTGGGGTGCATCGGAGGGTCCTTTCGGAGCGGTTTGCTAGGCGGCGTCTCCCATGACGCCGGGTGCGTGGGCGGGCTGCCGTGGGGGCCAGGGGATCTGATCCGGCTTCATCCGCTCATATGCCGATCTGGCTATCGAGTCCGCCTCGTCCAGTTCGCTTTCCGGAAGGTCCCACTCAAAGGCCTCAATCGCCTCGTCGACCTCGGACGGACGGCGGAAGCCTATCAGCGCCGAGCTGACCGCGGTTTGACGCTGCTGCCATCGGATGGCGAGGTGCGGCAACGTGCCGCCGTTTCGCTCGGCGATGGCTTTGAGCCTGGCGACGGCGATCTGGTTTGGCTCGAAGTGCTCCTCCTCGAAGAACGGAAGGCCGTCCGGGTGACCGCGAGACCGTATCTCGTCGCTGAACGTGACCGAGTCAAACTGCCCAACGAGCCAGCCGTATGCCAAGGAACCGTGCGTAAGGATGCCAATACCGGAGTCCTCGCAATAGGGCATCGTGGACTCTTCCGGCCCCCTGTCGAGCATGTTGTAGCTGATCTCATTCGCCGTTATCGGACCGCCCTCTTCGGCCCGGTCGAGCAGGGGCCGCTTGAAGTTCGAGACTCCGATGTGACGCGCTTTACCTTCGGCCCGAAGCCGGTTCAACTCTTCCATCGAGTCTTCTATAGGAGTGTTTTCGTCGGGCCAGTGGATAAGCAGCACGTCCAGGCAATCGGTGTTCAGGCGTCTGAGGCTTTCTTCCGCCGAACGCCTGATCGCCTCGGGACGGGAGTCGCGGTACTGGCCGCCGGTGACAGGGTGGTTCCGCAGGAGGCCGCATTTGGTGACGATGACGATGTCGTCGGACTTGGGATTCATGATTTCGGCGAGCATTTCCTCGGAGATTCCGTAGACGCGGGCCGTATCGAAGCAGTTGATTCCCGCGTCGAGCGCGCGATGGATGGATTTTTTGGCGTCGTCCACGGCGCTGGGCCAGTAGCCGACGGTGCCGCCTATCGCATAGCACCCAAAACCGATTAACGAGACCTTGAGTCCCGATTTGCCAAGAGTCCGATATTCCATCTTGGGCCGCCTCATTCAGGTCGATACGCCATGCGCGCGGCCAAGCTAACACCGCACGGTGTGTGATTCAAGCCATGGGTGTCAATCGCCGTTATTCCCACGCAGGCTTGCAGGTAGTATGCTTCGGATCAATGCGGGATGGCAGTCGCAATTAGCCGACTCGAAGTCGGGACGGGGGTGAGTGAGCGTGGCGATCAAGGAGCCGAAAACGGAAACTCGGATTATCTGGGACTCCGACACGCTGGAGCGGATGAACGTCCAGGTGGACGGCAAGTTCGAGGCTGGATTTCTGCGGGTTCCCGTGGAACGGATGCGCCTGCGGCGCTACGTCGAATTCGAGAAGCTGGCGATGCTGGCGATCTGCGGTCAACTGCCGAGCGTGCCGGTTTACGAGGACATCGGCAATCTCGCGGAGATCGCGTATGAGGATGTTCTCCTGGCGATCAGGCTGGAGGAGCGCAACCACGAGCATCCCGGCGGGAAGCGCGAGAAGATCGACGAAGAGGCGTTCGAGGAATTCACGCGACATCTCGATCATCCCGACTCGCTGGCCGAGTTCTACGGGAATCTCTTCGAGGTGCTGTGCAAAGCCCAGCTCGAAGCGTACAAGCGGCATAGAGCCGAGAGCGACGAGTTTTTCAACCGTCCGACCGCGAAGATCCTGGAAGACGCGATCGCCACCAAGCGGGCGCAGATCAAGTGGGGCGGCGACAGATATCGGGAGATGCTGCGCGATCTCGACGAGGCTGAGCGATCAGCGGTCAGGAAGCGGGTACGGACTTTCCGGTCGCTGCTGAAGTGGTCCGGCGGAGTTGACGGCACGTTATCCGGCACCAAGCCCGCCATCGAATTGGGGAGCATGGAGCCGATTCCCGAGGAAGTGAATTTCGATCCGGCCTTCAAGTTCGACACTGGGTACATGAGCCGAGAGGACACGCTCTACTGGCGCGAGAACCGGATCAAGTTCGACGGCGTGGACGAGAACGGGAACGAGATCACCGACCGCGGCTACCAGCTTTACAGCTATTGCTGCGAGATCGACGTATTCTTGCAGTTCGCGATGATCATCTACAGGGCGTCACGCGACCTGCCGCTCGGCTTTTATCGGGATACGACGCGGCAGCTTTGGGATGAGTTCAGGCACACATCGATGGGGCATCGGGTGATGAGGCTCAACGGCATCGACCCGATGGACCTGATACGGCCCATGCGGTGGACCGTCTGGCGCCAGATGTCGGTTGCGGAGAACTACGCCTGGATCACCCAGACCGGGGAAGCGTGCTCGCTGGTCGGTAAGCACAAGCAGCGGAAGAACTTCATCAGCGACGGCAGGTTCCACGAGCAGACGTTGATCGAATGGGATATCTCGGACGAGAGCCAGCACGTCCGCTACGGCGCGCGCTGGTTCAGGGCGGTGCTGGATGACGACGAGTTCGAGGGATCGTCGAAGCAGTTCGTGATCAACGCGACGGAGAAGTTCAACTGGCTTTACTACCAGCACATGAAGCGGCTTGACATAATCCCCAAGGGTCTGGAGGAGCCGAAGCCTTACAGGGGATGCGTGGAGTACGAAACGCTGGGGGCTTAGGGGTGGTTAAGAGACGGCGGGCGCTACCGATTGGGAAGTGGTTCGACGCGGTCGGCCCTTGGACAGGTTCAGGGCAGGCAAACGGGGATGGATTCCCGCTTTCGCGGGAATGACAGTCAGATTGCCGGAGAGGGAGGCTTGCCACCAATGACGAAGGGCGGTTTGCGAACCGCCCCTACGGCGTCCGAATGTTGGAATGGAGTCCGCCCCCTATCGGAGTACGAGGCAGGTTCTGTCCTTCTCCCTCGAAGGGAAGAGGGGACGGATGTGGCGGTTAGGGACTGAGTTGGGTGGCGGTTTCTGAACTTCCAATTTCGTGGGGATGACGGCCGGGAGACTGGATTCCGGCCCCGTATCGAGTACGGGGCAGGCTTTTCGCCGGAATGACGGGTGAGGGCATCGCAGAATAGGGAAAGCGAGTCCATGATGTGAGAACCGCTCCGGTCGCACGCCCGAACCCGGCTGACGCCGATTCCACCACCAAGGAGCCGATGGAAGAAGAGCGCGTCTTATATCTGAGTGGCGAGTTCATCCCGGAATCGCGGGCGGGGCTTCCGATCACCGACGCGGGAGTGCTGTACGGCCATGCCGTTTTCGAGTACACGCGGACGTTCAATCACGGACCTTTCCGGCTTGGCGAGCACCTGGAGCGGCTGTACGCGTCGATGCGGTATGCGGAGATCGACTGCGGTCTGACGCTGCCGGAGATGGAGCGCGTGACCCTGGAGACGGTCGAGCGGAACCGGCATCTGTATGACTCTGGCGACGACATCGGCATTTCGCACAACGTGTCCAACGGCCCGATGGCGGGGTTCGGTCCGCCGCCGCCGAGCGGGTTCAGGCCGACGGTGCTGGTCTACACATGGCCCTTGTCGCGGCGCAGTCCGGAAATCGCGGAGGTCTACACGAACGGGGTCGACGTGGTGGTGACGTCGCAGCGGACGGTACCGGCGCGGCTGATCGATCCGAAGTCGAAGAACAGGAGCCGTATTCACTACGCGCTGGCGGACCTGGAGGCTAGACGGGTCGATCCAAAGGCGTGGGCGCTGCTGATGGACGACGATGGATTCATTGCCGAAGGGGTGGGGGCGAATTTCTTCATCGTGCGGGACGGGGCGCTGATCTCGCCCGAGCCTCGCAACATCCTGCTGGGAGTGACGCGGGCGGTCGTGATCGAGCTGGCGGCCGGTCTCGGGATTCCGTTTAGGGAAACGAATATAGGCCAGTATGAGGTGATCATGGCCGACGAGGCGTTCTTTACGACGACGCCTTACGTCATCGTGCCGGTGCGAGCAGTGAGCGGGAGGGAATTTGGTGACGGCGTGCCGGGGCCGGTGACGGCGCGGCTCATGGAAGCGTTCAAGGAGCTGGTCGGGCTGGACTTCGTTGAGCAGGCGGAGCGCTTGCGGGACGCCGCGCGCCAGGCCGGCGGCTGACTCCGGGTAGGGCTAGGCGGCTGTGCCGATGCCCTCGCCGATGAAGCAGGCGACTCTGAATTCGACTTGCAGGCTGACGTTCTTGAGGCCACGTTCGCCGAAGAAGAAACCCAGCAGGCGGCGGGCGTCGTCGAGCGTCTCGAACTCGAAGGCAGTGTCGATGTAAACAACTTCGAAGCCGAGGTTGATCCACGCGTCGATATCCCTGACTGGTTTATCGTCGCCGAGCGCGGTGAACTCGTCACCGCCGGCGTTGTCGACTATGACGATTGGACCGCCCGCTTTCGTCACGCGGCGAATCTCGGACAAACCCGGAGAGATGTCGTGGTAGCCGGGAAAGAAGTAGGCCCAGGTCGAGTACGCGCCTTCGAACGAGGCATCGGCGAACGGGAGGGCCTGGGCCTGGCCACGGCACCAGCGCAGCGGTCGCTCGGGCCGGACCATTCCAGCGGACGGCTCCAGGGCGACGACGGTCCGGGAACGTGTGGTGAGTGCCTGGGCGGTGAATCCGTCACCTGCTCCGACATCCAGCGCGAGGCCGCTCTGGGGCAGCGTTTCGTCGAGGAACCGGACGACCTTGCCGGCCCTGTCCATGCTGGCTCGCTCGATTGCGAACAAGTCGGGATCGGTCGCGCCGTAGAACGGGATCACCCCCTGGTTGCGGATTGCGGGTTTCGGTTTGTCAGGGGTGGATTCGGCTTCGGGGGAGCGCAAGGTCATGCTTGTCGGTCGCTCAGACTCGTCAACTCCAAGACCCAGTCGAGAATCGAGTGGAAATCACGTCCACCTCATCACTGGCCGGTGCCTGGAGAACCTCGGTTTCAGTCGGCCAGGGGTTGTGGGTTTGACTCCCATCACCGGCTTTTGGCGGCACCTGCGTCGTCTTAGTGTTCAGGTCTGCTATTTATCAGGTCTTCGCGCCAATCTTCATCACCTGGCGGATCGGGTGATCCGGCCCATCATCGGTTCCAAGATTGTCGAAGTCAGCTTCATAAATCCTGCCGGACCTTTCCGAGCGAACCCTGAAGCTGATCCCCGGGTCTCTGATCAGCAGCCTAGCGAAGTCAGCGCCTCGATCATCGGGAAGGAAAACTCTCCACCCTCCTTCCCACCATGTGTGAGTCTGAAAGGCGGCAGCGTGTCTGTGCCAGCGATACTCAACCCTGATGTCGTACTCACCGTCGTCGAGGTCCGATAGTCCATCGTCCGGCGTGTCGTACCAGAAGAGATACACCAAGAATGGAAATCGTCGGGTGGTCTCACCGCAACGGACTTCCAAAGCCGCATTACCCGAAGAGGAATTAATCACAGCCCAGTGAGTGCCGTCACGATTGGTGTACCACCAATTGCCATAGTCATTCGCTGGAGGAGGCGGGGGTTCAACAGGTGTCGATTCAGAGGCAGGAGTGGACTCTGGAATTGCCCAGTTGAACGCGGCGCGGATGTCTTCGCGATGATCGTTCTGACAGGCTTGCTCGGCCAGGGGGCCGTCTCCAAACGTCCGCTGATAGATACCTACATTGTGCTCGTTGCCCACGTACCGCTCAAAAGCATCGTTCGCCTCCACGCAAGTTGTGGGCCATTGCGCCAGGGCAACGGTGGCAATACCGACAGAGAGAAGCAAGCCGGCGATGATTGCGAAGATGGAGCGTTTCATCGTTTTATGGCGTTCTTAAGGCCGGCAACCTGATTGGCTAAGGCTTGCAGACCACGACTGAGATTCAACTGTTGAGACTTTACGTCTGCAGCATCTTAACGCAGGTCCTCTGTGACATAGGAAAACGGACCGGCGTCGATTGGCTGGTTCGGAATCTCGCCGGCGATCAGGGGCGTCAGGAGTTCGGCCATGCGGTGCGGTGAAAACCTCTCGCGCGATTGGCGGATTTCGTCGATAGACCACCAGCGGTATTCGACGGTCAAGCTCGCCTCCAAACCAGTCAGACCGGCGATATTGACTTTCGGAGTGTGGCGCAACCGCACGAGGTAGAAGCGTCCAATCCTGCGGTGGGTCTGATGACGGCCGCGCCAGAGGTGTGCGCCTTTCCACACCCAGGGGCCGAGTTGCCCGACCTCGATGCGTGTCTCTTCCTTGAGCTCGCGCCGCGCAGCTTGTTCGTAGGACTCACCGGCCTGGAGGCCGCCGCCGGGGGTTCTCCATAACGGCCCGCCATTGCCTTCGAGGCGCAGGAGCAGGACTTCATCCTTTTCGTTGAGGACGATAAGCCGGGCGGCTGGGCGGTCTATGGGTTTGTCTTCCAGCATCGCTTGCAATCCTATGGGCTGGGTAAACAATCGAGGCTCGATACCGTCGATCCCAACCTGCAGGTCACTGTCGTTGTGATTCAGCTCGGATAGTCAGGGCCGTTTCGAGGCAGTCGGTGTCGAATCGGTCCACGCCAATAGCGATGGCGTGACGCATCTGGTTCTCGCAGTCCAGGTTTGCGCCGTGGACCGCGAATCCCCGACTGTGCATTCGGTCGACAAAACCGGAAGTGAGCAGCTGGGGCCTCACGTGCGCAGTTTGCGCATCCATAGCCATCATCCAGTCGACTATCTGACGCTCTCTGAGCTCTGGTTGCATCCATTCCGGCAGAGGATCGGCAAAGAAGACTCCAATGGCGCAACGCGGCTTGAGCCGCACTGCCTCGACGAGAAGCGGCACGTGGAACGAGGTCAGGTGAACGACGTCGGCAAGGCCGGATCTTACGACGGTCTCGTGAACGTGATGGACGATCGCGGTTGACGAACTCTTCATCTCTATCTGGAAACGCGTTTCGCCACGGCCCAGATCCAGCACCTGTTCGAGCGTCGGCATCCGCTCGCCGGAGAAGGCGGTGTCAAACCACGAACCGGCGTCGAGCCTCTGGAGCTCGGCGAGCGTAAAGTCGCCTATGAATCCCGAACCTTCGTTGGTCCGGCCCAGGTAGTGATCGTGATGAACGATCAGATAGCCGTCCGTCGTCAGGTAAACGTCCAGCTCGATACCGTCGGCTCCCTTCTTCAGCGCGCTTTCGAATGCGGGCAACGTGTTTTCGGGGGCGATTTCGGTGTCGCCTCTATGCGCGAAGATGAGCGTTTTCGTCAAACGGTGTCCTGTCTTTCCGCCGACCCATCTCGCCTGACGACCGCGATGAGTTGGGCGCCACCATCGAGCGCGCCGGGCTCCCGAGAGTATTCGATCTCCCAGCGGAGAAACCAGTCGTAGAAGTCCGGGTCTTTCTCAAACGCCGCGACGATTTCGTCGTTCAGTATCGACATGAAACCCGAGGTCGAGGCGGCGACGATCTCACAGCGGTGGTCCAGCAGGAGCTCCTCGAACTCGCGCCAGCGGTACATGTGGGTCCAGTGACCTTCTTTCGTAGTGCCCAGGGCGTCTCCGGTCGCCATCTGGTGATCGAGATCTTCGCGTCCGTGACGCTCGATCCACGCGGGGAAACCGGGGAGCGACATTCGGGCGGTTCCGACTACATTCGGGACACTGAGGGCCACGAGTCCGCCCGGCTTGGTGACCCGCAGCAACTCTTCTAGCGCCTCGTCCGCGCGCTCCAGTACGTAACTGAGTCCGCCGCCGTAGCAGACCGTCCCGTCGAACGTTGCGTCACTGAACAGGCCGAGATCGAGGATGTCGGCTCTGTTCCATCCGTCCACAGAGTCCAGCAGGCCCGCTTCGGTGACCTTTTGGCGATTCAGCCGAAGCTGCTCTTCCGAGATGTCGACCACGGAGACGGTCGCTCCCAGCCGGGCCAGTTCGACGGTGAATCGTCCGGGGCCTGCTCCCGCGTCCAAAACGCGGTCGCCGCGCTCAAAGAATCGATGCAGATAGTGAGTATGGATTCGCGCCTGGATTCGGCTGGTCGCGCTCTGTTCCAGCCGCTCCCACTCGCCGTATCCCAGGCGGTTGAAGAAGTCGCGCACGCGGGCGGGATCGTAGTTATGTTCCTGAGTCACAGCGGTATTCTAATTCTGGGGCGGAATCCGTCTTGAGGAGTGCAAGGTCAGGTCCGCCGGTCGCTGAGATTCGTCGACTCCAAGACCCAATCGAGAATCGAGTCGTAGTCAACTTTAGTCCAGTCGGACGTATCGACGGTCAGCGTGCCGGCGAAAACGGTGAGAGGCTTCAGGGGTTCAGCGACCATCGCATCGATCTGTGAGAACCGTTCGTGGTCGAAATGGGTGTGATGTCTCGAAGGCTCGCGGCTTCGCAGGCGGTAGCGCTGGGACAGAGTCGCGGGGTCCGCGGTCAGGACAATCTGCGTGGCGGTGCACGGGCACTCGCTCTCGAGACGGGCGATTCGCGAATCCTCGATGTCGGCGCGAAGCGGTGATTCGAGAATCACCGAGCCCCCGCTTCCGAGCCACGACTCGGCGAGCGTGAAGATGATCTCGAAGGCCGCTCGTCCAAGACGGGTAGAGTCTTCGTAACTGGCTGTGCCCAGCTGATCGCCAAGAGTCTCCTTGACATAATCCTTGGAAAGCAGAGGCAGGGCCAGGCGGCGGGACAGGAATTCAGCGAGCGTGGTCTTTCCGGTTGCGGGATGGCCGTTGACGATCAGCAGGCATGGACTTGGAGTCATTGGACGTCTTCATGTGAGTGCTTTTTGAGTTTGGAAAACGGTCCGGCTTCGATCGGCGGGTGCGGAATCTCGCCGGCGATCAGGGGCGTCAGCAGATCGGCCATGCGTTGCGGCGAAAACCTCTCGGACGATTGGCGGATTTCGTCTATAGGCCACCAGCGATAGTCCAGTGTCACCTTCTCTTCAAAGCCGGTTAGACCGCTGATATCCACTTCGGGCGTGTCGCGCAAGCGGACGAGGTAGAAGCGGCGGACCATGCGGTAGGTCTCGTTCGGCGCGTGCCAGAGGTCTGTGCCCTTCCAGACCCAAGGGCCCAGGTCGGCGAACTCGATGCCGGTTTCCTCCTTGAGCTCGCGCCGCGCGGCCTGCTCGTACGATTCACCGGCTTCGAGGCCGCCTCCGGGAGTCATCCAGAATGGGCCGCCAGCGCCTTCGAGGCGGAAGAGGAGGACTTCGTCCCTGTCGTTGAGGACGATGAGCCGCACGGTCGGGCGGTCTATGGGTCTGCTTTGTGACACAGCTTTGCCCTTTTCGGCCATGTCGAATTGAACGCCCGATTAGTTCCCGGCGTTACCTCTTTCGAGTACCGAGTTTGAATCATGATGCGTGTGCTATTTTGCAGTCTAATCGGCTGTAGGGAGCCGGTATTCTTCAAGCGCCGGAGACATGCGGCGACCAATTGACGAGTGATCTCCGGCCCCTGGATTCCGGCTTTCGCCGGAATGACGAATAGACAGGCCGGAGTTGACCATGAAAGCAAACTACGAAGTCGACATGCGACTCAACGTCAAGACCCCCATGCGGGACGGCGTGGAGCTTTCTTCGGACATATATCTGCCGAAGGCGCCAGGCAAGTTTCCGACAGTCTTGATGCGCACTCCGTACGACAACAACATGTCGAACATGATCGAGAAGGGTATGCAGTTTGCAAACCATGGCTATGCCTGCGTCATGCAGGACGTGCGGGGGCGCTGGGATTCGGACGGCGTGCACTACGCGCTCTTCAATCACGGGCCGGACGGTTTCGATACGCAGGAGTGGATCGGCCGGCAGGAGTGGAGCGACGGGAATATCGGCATGTCGGGCGGCTCCTATCTCGGATGGGTGCAGTGGCAGAGCGCCCCTCACCGGAGCCAGTACCTGACGTGCATCGCGCCGAGGGTGATGTGCTGCGATCTGTACTCGGGCCTCATCCATCCCGGCGGCGCGTTCCAGCTTAGCGTCGCATTGACGTGGGGGATGCGGACCAACGGCCGAACGGCGCAGAGCATCGAGTATCACAACTGGACCGAGGCGTTTCGCACAGTCCCGCTGATCGAGATGGACCAGCTTGCGGGTAGGGAGCTCCAGTTCTGGAAGGACTGGGTCACGCACACCGAGTATGACGATTACTGGGACTCGGTCAACGTCGAGAACAAGTGGGACGAGATCGCCGCGCCAGCGCTGATCATGGGGGGCTGGTACGACCTTTACTCTCACAACACGTTTATCAACTTCAACGGTCTCAGGCTAAATGGGCGGACGCCCGAAGCCCGGCAGAGTCAGTTGATCGTGGGTCCCTGGCCGCACGGGCTGAGCCTTTCCACGAAGACGGGCGATATCGACTTTGGGGCGAACTCGCTCTACGACCTCGACGGACTGGAGCGGCGCTGGTTCGACTACTGGATGAGGGGGATAGACAACGGCATCGTCGATGAAGCCCCGCTGAGGCTTTTCATCATGGGCGTCAACGAATGGCGGAATGAACATGAATGGCCGCTCGCCAGGACCGACTGGCAGAAGTGGTATTTGCACTCGGGGGGCAATGCCAACACGCTGCTGGGCGACGGGGGCCTGTCGACCGATGAGCCGGGCGACGAGCCCGCCGATCATTTCGTATACGATCCCGATTTCCCGGTGCAGACCGTGGGAGGAAACAATTGCTGCTCGCCGCACATCGTGCCGTGGGGGCCTTACGACCAGCGAGACGTGGAGATGCGGGCGGACGTGCTGTGCTACACCAGCGAGCCGCTGGAATCCGACCTCGAAGTGACGGGACCGATAAAGGTCGTCTTATACGCGGCCACGGACGGACTCGACACCGACTGGACCGCCAAGCTGGTGGACGTCTCAACCGGCGGCTACGCGAAGAACCTCTGCGACGGGATTATCAGGGCGCGCTATCGAGGGGGCTTCACGTCGGCCAAGCTGCTGGAGCCCAACTGGCTGTACAAGTATGAAATCGATCTCGCGGTGACCGGAAACGTCTTCAAGAAGGGGCACAGGATTCGGGTCGAGGTGTCGTCGTCAAACTTCCCGCGCTTCGACAGGAACCACAACACAGGCAACGACCTGGGCACGGATACCGAAATGCGGACAGCGCGCCAGACGGTGCAGCACTCTGGGGCGTATCCGTCTCACATACTGTTGCCGGTTATTCCGGCTGAGTAGGCGGCGGTTCGCCGAGACCGTCGGAGAGGAATGAGCGCCCTGGTCGGTGGGGGCAATTCCGTTCTGAGTTGCCGCGCCTGACGATGGCGATCATGTGGGTGCCGCCGTCGATGGCGCCGGGTTCCTGACAGTATTCAATCTCCCAGCGCAGGAACCACTCGTACAGCTCGGGGTCGTGCTCGAACGCGGTCACGGCGTCTTCGTTGTTTATGACCAGAAAATTGGAGGCGGACTTGCCGACGATTTCGAAGTCTTGCGTCTTCAGCAAAGCCTCCAGCTCGCTCCAGCGATACATGTGACACCTGTGGCCGCGCGAAGTTGGCCCGAACAAATCTCCGGTCGCAATCTCTCTGTCGAGCGAATCGCGTCCGAATTTTTCGATCAGGTCGGGAAAGGTCGAGAGCAGCGCTCCGGCGCTGCCGACCAGAGACATAACGCTAACGAGTATGTAGCCGCCGGGTTTTGTGACGCGGACCAGCTCGGCGAGCGCGTCGGCGGCTCGGTCCATCGCGTAGCTCAGACCGCCGCCGTAGCAGACCGTCACGTCGAAGCGGGCGTCGGGGAACCGACTCAGGTCGACGATGTCGGCGACATGACGGCCGGTGACGCTGGACTCGCATCCCGCCTTGCCCACTTTTTGCCGGTTTAGCTTGATCTGCACCGGCGATATGTCGACCACCGTGACCTTCGCGCCGATTCGGGCAAGCTCGATGGTGAACCGTCCGGGGCCGGCGCCGGCCTCGAGCACGTGATCACCGGATTTGACGAAACGCTGGAGGTGATGGCGATGCACCAGGAAGTTGACACGGCTCGCCCCGCCCCGCTCGAACCGTTCCCATTCGCGTTCGGCGTAGTCGTCGAAGAAGGCGCTTATGTAGTCGGGGTCGTAATTCTGATTCGTGTTCATCGTGAATGCCTGCCGGGAATCAGGATAGCGGGTAGGCGAGACCGCGCGCCGGAAGTAATCGGCGTGACTGGGTATTCTATGGGCGGCTTGGATCTTCGGTGGATGCTTCTTCCCGCTAGTAGCGATCCCTTCTATCCTTCGACGGGTTCAGGATGCGTGGACTATTTCACCCTCACCCTAACCCTCTCCCGTCAAGGGAGGGGGGATGGATGCTGGATTCCGTCCCCGTGTCGGAGTACGGGCCGGTCCTTCGACAGGCTCAGGATGCACGGGAAGAAGCACGAGCTGGGCACAGGGCGGGCGGAACGACGGACTAATCGATGACTGACTCATTACCGACTTCGATGGAAGACACAGCTAGCTCCGATCGTCCTAAGGACGCGCTCGATCCCGTCGCGATGACGGTGATCTATAACCGGCTGGTGGGCATTTGCCGGGAGATGGGCACGACGATGATGCGGGCCTCTTACTCGCCGATATTCAGCGAGAGCCTGGACTTCTCTTGCGTTCTGTTCGACCGGCACGGACGGATGATGTCCCAGTCGGAGTTTTGCCCCGCGCAGGTCGGGGCGATCAGGTTCGTGGTCAAGTGGCTGATAGCGGAGGTCGGTGGGGAGAACCTGCGGCCGGGCGACGTGGTGATTCACAACGACCCGTATCGCGGGGGAGCGCATATTCCCGAGCACGTGGTCATCAAGCCGGTGTACTACGATGGCGAGCTGTTCGCATACGTTGCGAATATCGCTCACATGGTCGAGATAGGCGGCATGGCAGTGGGCGGATTCGCGGCGACGGCGACGGAGGTATACCAGGAGGGCCTACGGCTTCCGCCGGTCTGGTTGATGCGCGAGGGCGAATACAACCAGGACGTGTGGCGGGTCATCATGGCGAACCATCGCGCGCCGCGATATTCGTGGGGCGATCTGCACGCGATGATGGCTTCCCTGAACGTCGCTGAGCAGCGGGTCCATGAGTTGCTGGACGAGCACGGCGTGGAGCGAGTCACAGAGATCAGCGACGAACTGATGGACTACGCCGAGCGGTGGATGCGCCGCGAGCTGAGGGCGATTCCCAACGGCGAGTACACGTTCGAGGACTTCATGGAGGACTCGCGCGACCCGCCCGAGCGCGACTGGATACGGGTGACTGTGGTGGTCGAAGACGGCGGCCTGCTGGTGGACTTCACGGGCAGCGATCCGCAGGGGCCGCACGTGGTCAACTGCACGTACGGCGTGACGGCGTCGTCGGTCTACAACGCGATCTTTCAGATTGTGGACAACGACGTTCCTCACAACGAGGGGGCGTATCGGCCGATAACGGTAGTGGCCCCGCCGGGAAGTGTGACGAACGTGGGAGAGCCGGCGCCGTCGGTGGGCGGCAACACCGAGACGCATCCGCGGCTGTGGTCGATAGTGCTTGGCGCGCTGTCGAAGGCCGTTCCCGATCTAGTGGCTGCGTCTACAGGAGGGACTGCTTGCAACTTCCTGTTCGGTGGCACGCATCCCGATACCGGGCGGTATTACGTGCACTACCACTTCGACGGGGTCGGATGGGGAGGCCAACCGGGTGCGGACGGAAACGACAACTTGTGCATTCCAAACGGCAACTGCATGACTACGCCGGTGGAGATATTCGAGACGCGCTATCCGTTCGTGGAATGGTCATACCGGCTGCGGACAGATTCGGGAGGTCCGGGCAAGCATCGAGGCGGGCTTGGGTCGGAACGCGTTCTGGAAGTCCGCGCTCCGGAGATTACGGTCTCGGCGCTCTACGACCGGATGACGAGCAAGCCTTGGGGACTGTTCGGAGGAGGGGGCGCGGATACGTCGAGGCTGCTCGTGAAGAAGGCGGGCTCGGAGGATTTTGTGACGTTTCGGGAAGCGTACGGAACGGCGAGCAACTCGCGGGTCGCGAACATCAAGCTGAAGGCGGGAGACCAGGTGATGCTGTGCAGTCCGGGCGGCGGCGGGTACGGTCCGCCCGCCGAGCGGGAACCGGAGTCGGTGCTGGAGGACGTTGCGGAAGGGTATGTCTCGGACAACCAGGCGCTGGCGAGCTACGGGGTGGCTATCGATAGCGAAAACGGCGCGTCGAGGGTTGATTGGGGGGCGACTGGGAGGTTGAGGGGGTAGGTTTGGTGTGCTCCCGCGGTTCGTGATTTGAGGTTTCACCCTCACCCCTGCCCTCTCCCATCGAGGGAGAGGGGGTTCTTCTCGGAAGGGGATGGATTCCCGTTTTCACGGGAATGACGGATGAGCGCCGACGTGTCAGTCCGACGACTACCCTAGCTTGGCGCGGTTGGTTTCGGGTTGCCAGTCCCGGATCACGGCGGTTTCCAGAGCAAGCGTCTCTTGATGGCCTTCGGTGAAGGCGACGGAGTATCGGACGATGTCGCGGAACATGCGCAACTGACGCCGCAGCTTGGGATTAGTCTCGTTAGTGATGTGCTGTAAGAGGCGTCTGCGTATACACGTGGTGGAGATGCCGACGTAGAGGCAGTCGTAAGCGTCCTCGATCTCGTTGGGCAGCCAGAGCGCGTACACGCCGGTGCGATCCTTGGGCAATTTGGCGACCTGGTCGCGATTGAACGGGTGGACTTCCTTCTCAAGGCGGTATTTCAGCCCGAAGGGCGTCGTTCCGCCTTGCTCGGCCCGGCTCATGCCGCCTAGAACAGCCGATCCGGGGGCGGCTCTTGCGCCTGCCGGACGATATCTTGCCATGAGGTTACGAGGTTGTTGAAGATGACCGCGTTTGCAGAATCTCCCTTGCGGTCGTAGTGGTTGTAGAGGATGCGGGCTAGACGCTCGACGCGCTCGGCAGCCCCGCCCATGCGCCGGGCGACGTCGGCCGCGCCCACAGTTCCACCGCCGTACTCGCGGTTCATATGCCAAGCCATGCGGAAGCAGCCCTCCCAAGCTGTCATCTCTTCCAGGCGCATGGGGCGGTCGGAACTGTACTCGTCGAGCGGAAGCAGTCGCACTACGCCGCCTGCGGCAGTCAGCAGCCGGTTGGAAGCCAAATCGCTTACCGCGACGTTCTTTGCCTGTGACAGCACTTCGGCGTCGCCGAACTTGCCTTGGCTGAAGCCGTGCTCCTGGAGCCAGTCGAAGCAGAATCGACTCGCGGCATCCAGTTCGCCCTCCTGCCGTTCGTAGTATTCGGCGATAGCCTGGTTGATCGCGGCCAGCGCCTCGCGCACGGTCACCTGTTCGCCGCTGATCGTCTCCACGTGCCCGTAGCGGGAGTAGATTTGCATGCCTGGCCCGATAGCGGCCTGCGCAAGGTCCACTGGCGCGATGTGTCCATCGTGGGTGAGCCGATCCAGCGCATCGGGGAGTTCTCTTCCAAGTTCTTCCAGGAACTGCCGCCGGGTCGCGGCAGGCGCGTCGTTTGAACGCGGGCGGCATACCAGCACGACCGACGATGCTAGCGCGTTGGTTTGCAAAGCGTTCGAGCGCGCAGAGCGTTCAGTTCGCACCGGCCAAGTGCCGACGATCTGAAAGCCTGCCGTGACCATGGCGTTCAGCATGGACTCCCAACCCGTGGATGTCCGCCCTTCGCGTTTTTCCTGATGTTGCTTGTATGCGTAAAAGACGGAGGAGGGAAATTCGTCCGAGCATCGTTCCCGTATCAGCTTAAGCGCCCGGCTTAGCAGGATTTCAAATCGTTCGCGGTGATTCTTGAAACGAAACCGGTTGGCAACAATCTCTTCATTTTTCGGCGCGAGGATGCTAGCAAAGAGCTCGGGGAAACTGTCGCGGAGCAGCGGACGCAGCCACACATAGAAAAAGTCGGAGGAGTCGGCATAGTGGATGTTGTCATAGTAGGGAGGATCGGTGACGATAACAGGCCCCCTCTTGGCGCGGATCATAGTAGCCGCGTCTGCCTGATAGACTTTCCCGTCGTTCGCATCGCCTGGCACGCGCTCGAGAACGCTGGCGACCCAATCGACCTGAGCCATCCAGTTCTGAGTTGACGTCGAAAAGGGATTGGCCTCGGCGAAATCCCAAATCATTGGAATTCCTTGACGCGAGAAAACTCGGGCGATAGCAAGTAGATCGTTTAACCATCTCGTGAAGTTGCTCCCTCCATTGGCAATTCCGCTGATAGTTAGAGCAAGGTACATATTGATGGCGTTCGAGTAGCGATCGTTCGTTTCCTCGAGTTGTTCTACTTCGTTATGAACTTCTGAAAGCAAGTCGCTGAACGTGGTTAGCGCGGTTAGCTGACGTTCGGTAAAAAGATGCGACCAGTCTGTGAACCCGTAAATCTGCACACTAATGCTGCGCGCTTGATCCGGCAGACTTCCGCTAGGACGCCAGGTCGGAGTTGCATGGAGAGCAACTCGGATGTGTTCATCGGTGGGTGGAAAGAACAGCCGTCGCCGGTCGCCCTCAGCTACTATGGCGGTCATCTGCTCGCCCATGTTTCCGGCTTTGGCCTGCTTACGTACGTAGTCCAGCTTTACGGCACTGTTGCAGGCAATGCAGATTGCGCCCTTTTTGCTCACGGTGCCGCCCTTTGGCACGCCGCCGTTATTGTCCTGAACGACGAATGAGATTGTGTTCGAATCACGGTCAACAACGGGCCGCGTCCAGTGCTCGTTTCCCTTCTTCTTGGAAAGCTGAAAGGTCTTCATAAGGGGCATTCGAACGCCGCAGGCCGGGTTGGGGCAGGGAATAGTGCGTGCCCAGAGCCAGGCGATGACTGTGGCCTCCGAGCCGTCCGGCAGTTTGGCTTTGGGATACAGATGGCCGATGCGCCGGAAAGCCTCGTCGCGCATCCAGCGCCCGTAGTAGCGGATGTCGTTTGCCAGTCCCGCCGTGCCGCGCCAAGGGACGTGCCGTTGCTTGCGGCCTTTGCCAACAGTCATCCCGGCTCGGTTGGCCTCAGGGTTCACGGGAGGCTGGTCTCTGAATTTGGGGGGAAGTTCGATCAGGGCCTTGGTGATAAGGACGGCGACGGGGTTAAGGTCCGATCCCATGGCCCGCAGGCCCAGCCGCTGGGCTTCGAGCGGGATTGAGCCACCGCCGCAGAACGGATCGTAGATCGGCTTGGCCTCGTCGCGGAGGTAGCGCAGCACGTCTGCCGGATCGGTCGGGGCGGTCTCGCCGCGCGCGCGGGCGACAGAACGCGCTATCTCATAGCGCGCTTGGGCCAGGAGATGCCTCGCTTCGGGTCGGCTCTCGTCAGTGCTTTCCCACCTGACTAACCGCGTAATGATTCCATGGAGCCGATCACGCTCGACGCGCTGTGCCTCTTCCGTCGGGAATTCCTCGGGGCAGGATGATGGATCGTCGACGAGGCTTGCGAAGATCACGGCGCGACAGGCTGCGAGCGGCCGCCGCGCCCACCACGGGTGGAGAGTGGCGGGATGTCCAGGTTTGGCGCCACTTTTCTCCCTAGCCGACTCGGCATTGATCGCGTCGAGCGGCAGGTCGACCTCGATCAGCTTGCGGCGGTAGGGCGTCATGGCATCGCCCTTATGCGTCGTCGAAGGTTTTCAGATCAACGTCGAGTTGCTCGCTGTTCTCTCGCACGGAGCGTGTGATGCTTTCGGAGAAGCCGCCAGACTTGCTCGCTCGAATGATGATCTCGACCGTCACTTTGCCGCCGTCGCCGCTCAAGTTGCGAACTATCTCGTCGCGCAACTGATCAATATCGTCAAGTGACATTTCGCCATGCAAGATCTTAGTGGCGACGATACGGGTGGGGCCGGGGGGCCTCGGCGGTGGGGGCTTGGGTTTCGGTGACGGTCCATTTCCATTGACGGGTGGCGGGTCGGGCACCGGAGGCGGTTGGACTTCCTGCTTTATCAAGTCAGCCATAACCGGATTCACGAGCAGGCCGGGACTTCGCTCGGCCAGGAGTGTGGGCTGGTACACGATTGGCTCCCCGAAACGCAGGTTTTGATATTCATTCCCCGCGTAGCTCTCCGCATAGCCAAATGCGCCGTCCTTTACCCCTTCCTCGACGCAGGTTTGCAGAACGCTCTTATTGCGCAGCCGGTGCATGTAGACGTTGCTGGTTAGAAGGTTCCAGAGCGTGTCTATGTCGATGTGGTCCTCGTAAGCTTCGCTGCTCCAGACGTGCTGCAGGAGTAGCTGGGAAAGAGCCGAAGTGGAAATCTTCTCGACGAGCGCCTCATCCGCGATGAACTTGTCGAACGCGTTTCCGACTATCTCTCCGGTGTCCGGGCCGTCAACCTGGGAGACGGCGATCCGATAGTTGTTGGCGTCGCGCGGATCGTCCTGAACCGGGGCCATGGCCTGCCGATAGGCCCTGACGAGTGCGGAATGCACGTCACGCTCAGCCCTGTTGAGGCTTGTCCTAGCCTGACGCAGACGTTCGCCCTTCAGGCTCACGATCCGGCTTTCGCCATTGACGATGGAATGCCACGCCAGATATGTGCTGACCTGGTTGCGTAGCGCGCGAATGTCGTCTTCGCGCGCGGCCAAGAAAAGCAGAGTGTTCCGGCGTACGCGGTGCGCGCCGTCGCGATACTTGAGAATGCGCAGCGCCTCTTGCGAAGCGTGGTCGGTTTCCTTGGACCGGCTTGGCAGAGCTCTATCGGGACGCAGGATAACCAGGCGAACGTGTTCCGCTTCCGGCACGTCAACCGAGTCATCGAGGACGATTACATCCGAGCGGTATCCGTATGTCTGAGTCACCTCGTCCCGAAGCACGCTCACGATCTGCGAGTTTATTGCTTGGGGGTTAAGCGTTCCGGCGCGATCGACGGCAATCCGGTTCAGGTTTTCCTCGGCGTGAAAGTAGTGCCTTCCGTCGTTTGAGTAGAGGAAGTAGAGACTGCCGCTCATGCGGCCCAGGGCCTCGTTGTAGACGGAGACGCCCTGGCCGGGCTGTGTAACTCCCAAATGGATCTGGCGGTCGTCGATGCCCCTGAGCGCACCGCTGGGGGCGCTGCCCAGAAAAACCGCCCGTGCGATTCTTCGGGCCGCGCCGCCGATGTCTCTGAAGCGCTGAACCGTCTTGTCGATGTTGTCGACCCGGGAGCCGTCACTGTCGGCCTCGGTGAACACAGCTGCCCACTGCCCACCTAGCAGGTTGGTGAACTCGCTGCGCAGTGCCGGATCGCTCAAGGTCAATGAGCCTGGCAGGATCAGCGGCGCCGGGTCCTGGTCCAAGTACAAGCGGCTGATCCAGTTGGCAAGCATCCGCAGGACGCCGCGCGTTCGTTGAAACTGGGGAATCGATGACCAGTCAGCGTAGAGGCGGTCGAAGATCTCCGGGTGAATGGGGTAGCAGGACTTCATCCGCTCCAAGTAGCGCTGTTCGCCTACCCCCTGGGGGTAGTCACTACGGGAGCGGCTGTACATGGCGGCGAAAGACTCGCAGGTGCTGTCGCGTGCCTCGTGGTCGATAGCGTTGCCGAATAGCCTGCGGCGCACGACCTCGAACGCCTCGTTGACTTCCAATGGTTCCCAAACGGCTTCGATACGGCCCAGCAGATGGTCGAGCCTAGCGAGGGCCTCCGCGCCGCCCTCGCCGCCAGCTTCCACTTCGCTTTCCGGCAGCGTGACGACCAGAATTGCGTTCTCGCTACGGCGGACTGATTCAGTGAGTGCCTGAATGAAGGTGTAGACGTTGTCCCTGGCTACTCCGGCGTTGCGGACGTAAGCAACGAGCTCATCGACAAGGATGACGCACGGTCCTACGTGCTGGAAAAGCCGGTCAAGCTGAGAGCCACCGGGAGCAATCCCTTGTCGGGCAGCTTCGCCGACGAATTCGTATGCTTGCTGTCCGCCTAGCTGATAGGCCATTCGTCCCCACAGGGTGTGAAGGGGATCGCCCGTTTCTTCGGTTTGGTCGTGGTCGGTTGGGGAGAGGTAAGTGCCGACCAGCACGGCGGTCTTGGCGTGAAGACCGTTGTCGGGCGCCAGTCCGGCCTCTTGAAGCAGGCTGCGGACTTCGTCACTGGTGCGCTTGGAGTCACCTTCGCGAGATGGATTCGTCAATTCGTTTGGGCTGTTGACCAAGTGGTAAAGGGCGATGAGACTATGGGTCTTGCCGCCGCCGAATCCGGTCTTGGTCTGGATCACGGGGTCGCCACCGGCACCAGCGATACGCTTCAGGGCGTTTATAAGCAGCGTTCGAATGCCGGGAGTGATGTAGGTTTGGTTGAAGAAATTGACAGGGTTGCCGTACTCGGTAGCGTCGGCGCGCCCCTCGTAGACTTGTTGCAGGTCTGCCGCGAACTCGGCCTGTTGAAAGGTCCCCTGAGCGACATCGGTGCTGGGGCGGATTACTTCTCGCCAAGGTTTTAGATTGCCCGACGGTTTCGCCGGCTTGGGATCAGGTTCGGGAGTTTCAGTCGATTCAAAGCCAACCGACTCGGTTGGTTCCGCCTTTGACTCGGCAGCGGTTCGCAACCGGTCTCTAATGGCGTCAACTTCGCGCTTCTGGTCCGGGGCATTGATTCGGCGGAGAACCTCGGCGATATCGAACAGGCGCGCGAGTGTGTAATCGGAGTCGAGGTCTTGGTGGCCGGGATGCGCCACTTGGTTGCGTGCGCTCACGATTAGCCACAGCTCGTTTCCTACGGTCCGGTCATTGTTGAATCGACGCCTGAACGCCTCCCAGTTCTTGCCGACGAGATGCGGGAAGTGGGCGATGTCTATCGCCGCTTGTACGTCATAGCTGATGTCTTTCAAGGTCTGCGCGAACTGAATGGCCTGGCTGGGGGGAAGGGACCTTCTTATGGCTTCTTCAGGGGTAGACCCCCGGATGCTTTTGAGACAGCGCATGAGAAAGGGCCGCATGGAGTCGCGAAGGATGTCTATAGCCTGATTGAGGGCGTCTCTGTTTGGCCGGTTTATGGTGGTCATCAGACACCGACCTTCGTTCGAACGTAACGGCCTTCGCCGTTTGACGGCATTAGTTTAGTGAAGTGCGGTTTGTTTTGTAGGTCGGTTACGTCCTCTTAAACATCGGCGGCGGAGCCGTCGGGGTACCAGTGGGTGTCTCTGGTGATGAGGTGGTGGGGGTGGGCGTTGGCGAAGTCTTCGTCTAGCTCGACTCCGAGTCCGGGGCGGTCGGTCAGCTCGAAGTAGCCGTCTTTAATGACGAGCGGTTGCTGGAGGACGCTCTCGAAGTACGGGGGCTTGCGGGCGTATTCGAGTATCAGGAAGTTGGGCATGGCGGCGGCGGTGTGGACAGAGGCGGCGCAGGCCACGGGGCCGTTGGGGTTGTGGGGGGCGACCTTGACGTAGTGAGGTTCGACGTAGGCGGCGATGCGGCGGAGCTCGGAGATGCCGCCGGAGTAGCAGATGTCGGGCTGGATTATCGGGACGGAGCCAAACTCGATCAGCTCGCGAAAACCCCATCGCGTGTAGAGGCGCTCGCCGGTGGCTGAAGGCACACTGGGTACAGCGGCCGCGACCTTGGCATACGCCGCGGGGTTGTCGGGCGGAATGACCTCTTCGACGAAGAGCAGGTTGAACGGGCGGAGCATTTCGAGGCACTTCACGGCGGTGGGAGGGTTGAGGCGACCGTGGAAGTCGATCATGAGGTCCATCTCCGGACCGACCGCCTGCCGGATCGCGGATACATCGGCGACGGCGGCGTTTACGAGGTCCATGTCAGAGGTCAGGCCGGAAGGGGCCTCGGGGCCGAACTTGAATCCGGTGAAACCTTGCGCCTTCGCGGCGATGGCCTGGTCGACGACGGAGCCGGTTAAGTCAGGGCGCGCGTAGCAGCGCACGCGGTCGCGGACCGGTCCGCCCAGCATCTTGTAGACGGGGAGTCCGGCGGCTTTGCCGGCGATGTCCCAGAGAGCCATGTCGACGCCGCTGATGGCGGCGTTAAGTACCGGTCCTCCACGCCAGAACGGATGCCTGAACATCTGCTGCCACAGGTGCTCGACGCGGGTCGGGTCCTGACCGACCAGAAAATCGCTCATCCGGTCGATGGCGGTAGTAACAGGGAACTCCATGCCGAGCAGGGTGCATTCGCCGAGACCGGTGATGTCGGTATCGGTCTCGATTATCACAAACGTCCAGTTGCGGTCGAGTCGCGTGTTCTCGTCGGCGGGGGCGCCGACGTGGCGGGTCTTGATTTCGGTGATTTTCATTGATCGGCCCTGCCTATGTTTGCGAATACACGGTGGCGAGTTGCGCCTGTTTGGGTGAGGGGTGAGAAGGTCTGAGTCATCGGACTATTTCCGGGGGCGCTGGTCGTTGCGGTCCAGCGGGAGGCTGACGCTCGCGCCTTCGGCGACGGAGATGTAGGCTGCCTGGATGATCTCGACGCAACGGAGTCCGTCTTCGCCGGTCAACGCGGGAGTCTCATCGCGAAGGACCCAGCCGGCGAAGCTCGACCACTCCCTGACGAACGCGACATCGTGTCCATAGCCTTCGAAAAACGTTGTGTGCATGGGGCGGTCGTGAAGCTGGTGGTGGACGGCGACCTTACGCGGGTCGTAGGACATACCGCCGTTTTCGCAGACGATGTCGAAACCGAAGGCGGTGCGATAGGTGCCCATCGGATAAAGCGTCGAGACCTGCAGCGAGCCGACGGCTCCGGAAGCGAACCGCATCGAAACCGAGATCGCGTCGGAGTAGTCGGACAAGTCGTGATCGACCTTGACACTCTCGAATGCCGAAACCTCCTCGACCTCGCCGAGGAGGTAACGGATGGTGTCGACGTCGTGGACGCCCGCCCAGTGCAGCAGTCCGCCGCAGGCCTCGCGGCTGGCCCACCAACTGCCGATGCGCCGACCGATAAATCCGTTTACGTTGATCGCCAGGGGGCGTCCGAAGTCGCCGCTGTCCAGCAGCCGCTTCAACTCCTGGTAGGCGGGCCGGAAGCGGCGTTTGTGGCCGACCATGAGCTTCACGCCGTTTTCGGCCGCGGCGTCGATCATGTCGTGACACTCGCGCACGTTTATGGCCATGGCCTTCTCGCAGAAGATGTGGCGCTTGGCGGCGGCCGCGGCGAGAGCGATCTCGCGGTGAGTGTTGTGAGGGGTGAATATGGCGACGGCGTCGCAGTCGCAGTGCTGGAGCAGTTGATGGTAGTCGCCCCAAGAGGGTGCAGAGTAACGGGCTGCGAGCTCTTCGGCGGCGGCCTGGTTTACGTCGGCGACGCCGGCGATTTGGAAGTCCGGGAGGTTCGACACGATCTTGAGGATTTCGCCTCCGAAACTTCCGGCTCCGATGACTCCCAAGCGCAATTGACGGGATGCTCCGGCTGTCACTTCACACCGCCTTGGGGTTATTGATTGAGTGGGTTGTAGATTATCGGAACCGGCGGTCGGGATGCGCGGCGGTGGCGGATGGAGGTTGGAGCGTGGTTCGACAGGCTCAGGGGCGTTCAGGCCGACCAAGAACGGAAGGAGGGCGGTTCGCGAACCGCCCCTACGAGATTCGACTGGTGGTCTGGTTTCGGCCTTCGCCTGAATGACGGTGAAGGGGCGAGGCTTTGGGCTCACCCTCACCCCAACCCTCTCCCGTCAAGGGAGAGGGGGATGGGCGGGTGCTGGCGTGGATTTGGGTGTTTTCGGTAGTTCGCCCTTCGACCCCTTCGGCAGGCTCTTCGGCAAGCTCAGGGGAGTCCAGGCGCAGGACGATGGAGCGACTCTTGGGAGCCCCCTCACGCTATCCCTCTCCCTCGAAGGGGAGAGGGGACGGATGGGTGCAGACTGGGGAGATGGGTTACATGCAGACCGGGCGCATGAGTAACACTTGAACCGGGGACATGGGTAACACGTCAACACGGTTGCTGATTATGCGTTAGGTGGTGGCGCGGAATGGGAGTTGAGCCTAGACTGCGGCCAGATGGGTAACCAGTCGACCGGGGAGAATTCGTTGACACGCGTCCACGTCGTAATCGGTCCAGACGCGCCGGAACTGGAGCAGTTCGCCGCTTCGGAGCTTGGCCGGTACTTGCGAGAGTGCTTCGGCGCGGAAGTGTCGATTGGCGATGAGGCGGGCGAGTCTGCCGATGTTCTCTTTCTGGTAGGCAGTCCGGCGACGAATCCGGCGGTCGGGCGCGCGACGGCACGGCGGGCGTTCCCGGAGATCAGCGATCAGGGGCTGGTGCTGCGGCGCCTGCGGCCACGGGGCCGGCGGGCGTTCCTGGTGGGTGGGGGCAGTCCGAGAGCGACGCTGTGGTCGGTATACGAACTGGCCGAACGATGGGGCGTGCGGTTTCTGCTTCACGGCGACGTCATTCCGCGGGGGCGGGCGCTATGGCTGCCGGACGTTGATGACGCTATGGAACCGGAGTTCCCGATCCGCCAGTGGAGGGTGGTGAACGACTTCGCTTGCGGGCCGGAATCGTGGGGAATCGCGGACTACCAGCCGGTGCTGGACCAGCTTGCCAAGCTGAAGTTCAATCGAATCTACGTCTATATCTACGCATACCAGCCGTTCCTGCATTTCGAGTGCCGGGACGTGACGCGGAACTCGGGCACGCTGTGGTTTGGGTTCCGATATCCGATCACGGACGACATGATCGGGCGAGAGCTGTTCGACGACCGGGAGGAGTTCTGGAATCCCGATCTTCCCCTGGGCGGCGAGTACGAGGAGCTGGCCGAGGCCGCGAGACAGCACGTCCACGCGATCATGCACTATGCGAAGTCGCGGGGCATGGACGTCGCATTGCTTGCGGGGACTTACGAGTTTCCGGCGGAATTCGGGGCGGTTTTGGGAGATTTTCAATACTCGCGCGCGCAGTGGGGCGAGATCACCGTAGTGCCGGGCGAGTCGGTAGCGCCCGATGGTCCGGAGCTCTTGGACTTGGCGGGTGCGGCGCTTCGGGCAACAATCGAAACTTACCCGGAGGCCGACAAGCTGTCGCTGGATATGCCGGAGCAGCGGCAATGGGTGTCAGGGTACGAGCGGGCGTGGCGGGCGCTGGACGAGCGATATGGGATCGAGCAAGTGGCGAGCCTGGAGTCGGTGCTGGCGGAGGCCGCGAAGAGGACGGTCTATCCGGGCGGCGCGGCGCGGGCTGTGAATGAAGTCAAGGGCGACATCGTCAACCTCTATTTCTATGATCGGCTGCTCAATGACACGGACGCGGTCAGAGGCTCCAGCCGTCCTGAGATCAAGTTGATTTTCGACAGCGTCGCCGACGAGCTGATCCCGGTGCTAAAGGCGATAGTCCCGCCCGGCTCCGAGACGCAGAACTTTGTGGACTACACGTCGTCGAACATCCTCAGGCGGCCGGGGGTTCTCGCCAAATTCCCGGACGAGTCGCTACCGGCGACGCTGATATTCACTCTGCACGACGACAACGTGGGAGTGCTTCCGCAGCTAACGGCCGGCTCGCTGCACGGTCTGTCGACGGAAATGAAACGCTACGGGTGGGCAGGATTCACAACCCGTTATTGGTTGATTGGAGACCACGACCGGACGGTCTCGTATCTTGCCCGCACATCCTGGGAGCGGGCGATCACGCCGGACGAGGTTTCGAGCGACCAGGTAGGCAAGGTCTGCGGGCGCGGCTGCGTGGAGGACATGCTGACGGTCTTTCACGAGGTCGAAGCCGCGACCGTGATCCTGGAGCAGCACGCGCTGGGGGTAACGTTTCCGGTGCCGGGGATGATGATGAAGCATTGGACGGACGAACCGTTTTCGGCCGATTTGGCCGAGGTTCGCGACTGCTATATGAGGGCTTTGAGCGCTGCCCGGTCGGCGGGCGCGAAGACGGAGGAGGCGGGTCGCGAGTACGTGGACTACTGGATCGGGCGGCTGGAATTCGGAATCGCGTACCTGGATGCGGTTGAGCTGGTCCGCCGGGCGGCGGCGGCCCACGCGGGTGGTCAGACTGGCGACGCGGAAGGGCTGGCCGGCGATGCGCTGGATACCGTCCGGCGCGCGATCAAGGCGCAGGTGGGAGTGACCCGCGATCAGTCGGACCGCGGCGCCGTTGCCGTGCTCAACGAACACGTATATCGTCCGCTGCGCCGCAGGGTGCAAGAGCTGGGGAGCGGTTGAAGGACGGGGCTCGCGTGTCCGAATCAGCGAGCGCCGTCTTAGAATGAAGCAAGGAGAGGACGCTGTGCCTGAAACCAGCGCGCGCAAGGTAATTTGTCATCGTGTCAATCCGGTCACCGGTGCACTGAGGGAGGGACGGGTCTGCATAGGCGCGCTTAGCATTTCGTTCCCCTGCGCGCCGGTGGCCCAAATCTACGCGCAGGCGGGATTCAGCTGGTTCTACATGGACATGGAGCACAGCCAGCTCAGCTACGACCAAGTGAGGGAAATCAGCTATGCGTCGAAGCTGGCAGGGATCGTGCCAGTGGCGGGGCCGACGAGTTTGTCGGACCACCTTATCGCGAGGCCGCTCGACGCGGGAGCGATGGGAGTGGTAGCTCCGCACGTGGAGACAGCCGACCAGACAGAACTGGTCGTCAACTCCTCGCGGTATCCGCCGATGGGCAAGCGCGGCCTGATCGCGCAGGGGCCTCCTTCCAATTTCGAGGCGGCGAATTCCGCCGAATGGGTCGAAGAGCAGAACAAGGAAATCCTGGTGGCCGTCAAGGTCGAAAGCGGGACTGGGATCGACAACGTAGAGGAAATAGCTTCGGTGCCGGGGCTGGACGCGATCATCATAGGGCCGGGCGATTTATCGGCGACGCTCGGAATCCCGGGACAGACGGACCACCCGGACATGATCGACTGCATCGAGAGGATGCTGGCCGCGACCAAGCGGCAGGGGATCGCGGGCGGTCCGCACGTGAGCACGCCCGAGCAGGCGGCGCACTGGGTAGAGCGGGGCGCGACGTTCATGTCGCTCAACTTTGACGGCGCGATGCTGCTGGAGACGTCGCAGCGGACCGTCGGAGAATTGCGCGGTTACCTCGGATCGCGGATGCTGTAAGGCTTCGACGCTAACTCCACGGCCCCGGCGGGCTTTTGCCCGCCGGGGCCGTTTGTTGGTCTCAGACGGCTAAGCGCTGGGCGCGGTCGCCGTCAGGGCTTCAGTCCTACTGCCTGCCCTTGGCTCCGACGGCCACCACCGTGCGGATGTAGCGGATCGAGTAGTGGGCGTCGTCGGGGTAGTTGTCCTCCGACCAGGCCGGAATGGCGCCGGCGCTCATCACCCGTACTTCGCTAGATGGGGGAATGTCGAAGGTGCCGGAGCTCATGCCGGCAACGGGGAGGTTGCGGTAGTGCCCGCCCGCGTTAACGAGATCGACGCGGAGGTGCATCCCCCAGAGGTTGTCGATCCTGAATCGAACGGGCAAGGCTTCGGGAAGCTCGCCCGCGTGCGCTTCACCTTCAATCGTCTTGGCTTCGAGCATCAGGGCGCCGGGCGGCGTGCAGGCGCTTCCGATCACGACCACCTGGACGATCGGGTCGTCTTCGCGAATGATGATTCCGTCGCCGGGCATGTTTGTCGTGGCTGTGGAGCCGTCAGTGGAGTGAAGCGCAAAGAGCTCCATTCCGTGCTTTTCACCGCCGACCCATGCGCGGTCGACTTCGACGTTGGGGTAGTTGAAGGGCACCACGTACTGATAGGTACGCAGGTCCAACTCCTCTCTTTCGAGAACCGGATCGTCGGGATAACCGGTAATTCGGCGTTCTGACAGTTCGGTCGTCATGGCGTTCCCTCCGTCCTTCTATAAGACAATGCGCGTAGCGGCAGTGTAACGCGCTGAAGCTATGCGAACAAAGGTAGATGTCAATGAGTCAAGGCAGCTTCGAGATCGAAGGAGGTGGTCCTGGGCGGCTTGTGTCAAAGACACGGACGTGGACGGCGCTAGTTGGAGATTCCGGCAGGCTTTGTTCCAGCGCCGTCCAGACTCGTAGACAACTCGGCTGAGCTCCGGCGTCAATCGGGTTCTCCCGTGAAATCGAGTTCGCCGGCAACGTGCAGCGATTCGGCATGAATGATTGTTACCTTGGGATCTCGGATATGACCAGCGAAGAGGAACGGCCCGTCCGGGTCGGCCCAGATCCAGTAGGCGGACCCCGGGAGCGGCGCGATGCGCAGCGGGAAACCGTCCACCAGGTCCACCGCGACGATCGAGTCGAGATCAGAGCCGACGACGAATAGCGTGCCGCCGCTGCCGCTGACGGCTATCGACGTTGCTTCAGGGACTTGCGCTATGGGGCCGTCCACGGCGCCAGTCACGGTGTCAGCGCGATAGATGTCGCCCAAGCCCGTTAGAAAGTACAACTCGTGGCCGGACGGTGAGTCCGCAATCTTCATAATGAGTCGCGGCAAGTTGCCGACTCGGCCGACGGTCTCGCCGGACGCGGCATCGAGGATGCGAAGCCCGCGGGAGGCGCGTCGAAGAATGTAGAACCGGGAACCGTCCGTTGAGAGCACCGGGGCAGTGTCGAAGATGCTAAGCGAGCGCGCCATGAGTCGCGGTCGACCAGATTCAGGATTGATGGTCAACAGATTTGTAAACCTCGACATGATTCCGGTTTCGACCAGGAGCGCGATTTCTCCGGCGACGGTTTGCCCCACGTAGTTGACATGTGGACCGAGCACCTGGCCGGTGTCAGCGATCGGAATGTTCCAGTTGTGGAGGAACCTGAAAGTAGCCTCGATTTGAACCGCAGAAAGATCCTGAGATGTTGTCGAGGAACCGGGCGACGTCGCGGGAATGAGGAACTGAAAGTTGTTCAGGAGACGGGCGGTCGAAGTCTCGCCCGATTGCTGTCCAAGCTGGCCGAGCGGTACCGTGATGGTCAGGTCCGACCGGAGACCTGACGAACGATCCACGCCGGCCACTCTGAGGGTTCCCAGTCCGACAGGTTGCATGAACGGGAGGTAGAGTCTACGGTCGGGTCTCCGATCCAGCGGAATTGAAACTTCGGCTTGTCCCGTTTCGGGCACCGTGGTCAGAACGCTTCCATTCAGATAGTCGCGCGTGCGCGCGAGCGCCGTGAACCGTCCGGGTTTCACGTCTGAAATCGAGACGAGGCCGTCGGGGGAGGTCCGAACTGTGTGAATCGTCTTTCCCAGCGAGTCGCGGAGCTCCACGAGTGCTTCCGAAAGCGGCTCCCCGGACTCGCCATCGATGACTCGTATGGCTATCTCGTTGGCGTATGGGACCAGCTTGAATTCGGCTTGCGCAGCCTGAGTCGGGGTTGCTTGGGTTTCAGCGGCTTGCGCCTCGACAAACACCGCCTGCGTATTGGAACCGATTAGCGAAGGGGGTATGACGAGCTCCAGAGCGAACGAGCCGCTGCGGGAGGCTCTTACGGAAGCGAGACGGGTTTTGAGGGAGTCATCCTGACCACGTTGCCTACGCAGGAAGATGTCAACATCGGCGCGCGGCGGCCAGCCGTTTCCGGTGACTCTAACCGCGCTGCCTGGGAGACCCTCTGAGGGGTCGATGCTGAGCTGATCGCTGGAGCCGGAGGTTAGGCGCACTGCGCTCTCGATTGACTCCCCGTACGCTCCCAACGCTATCAGGGCGACAACGGGCACAGCCACTATCGCGGCCAGTGCCGAAGCGACGAAAAGCGCCGTGCGCGGTTTCAACCGGACACCTCCTTGAGTTGGCAGGATATCGCTTTCCGGGGGCAGCCGCCGTTCGCGGCGGATGCGGGGCATTGGCGACGCGCCGCCAACGTTCGAGCAGATGTCCAGGGATTCGCAAGCGTCCGGTTTGTTTCCGCTCAGCGATGGGAGCACAATCTAGTGGGGAATCGGAGCTCGTGAAGCGAGCGTTGGGTTGGGAGCGGCAAAATGACGACCGCTGAGATTGTTAAGACTTCGCTGGCGCTGGACGGCGGCGCTCCCGTGCGCTCGGCTGACGATCCGCTGCCGACGCCTCGTCCTCGAATAATTTCGCCCGAAGCGGCGGGGATGGTGCGCGAGGTCCTCGACAGCGGATTCACGCTGGACCTGACAAGCGACTTCGAGACGGCGGTGGCCGAGGCGTCAGGCGCCAAGTACGGCGTCGCGGTAGCGAACTGCACGGCGGCGATCCACTCGGTGATCGGCGGTCTTGGATATGGACCGGGGGACGAGGTAATCGTCTCGGCCATCTCGGACTACGGTTCGGTGGCGGGAGTCGTGATGCAAGGGGCCAAAGCCGTGTTCGCGGACGTGGACGTTCGGACGGGACTGGTCACCGCTGAAACGATCGAAGAGGTAATCACGCCGCGAACCAGGGCGATCATCGCCGTGCACTTCTACGGTCTGATGTGCGACATGGACCCGATCGTCGAGCTTGCGAGGCGTCACGACATTCTCGTCGTCGAGGACGTTTGCCAGGCGATGCTGGCGGGTTACAAGGGCCGGGTCGCGGGCGGCGTCGGCGACATCGGCTGCTTCTCGTTCGACGCGGGCAAGCTGCTGCCGACCGACAACGGCGGCATGGCTATCTCGGATGACGCGGACGTAATAGCGGCAATTCGCAAATTCGCGGTCGACCGCGGCGCGGACGACCTGGGGCCGCTCGGACGCGAGCATAACGGCATCGGATTCAACTATCGATTCGGCGACATGGAATCGGCAGTGGGGCTAGCCCAACTGAAGATATTGCCGGACCAGCTGAAGCGCCGCGTGGAACTGGCCGAGCGATTCACGGCGAAGATCTCGGATATCGAGGGAGTGATAACCCCGCGGGTCCCAGAGGGACAAGTCCATCTGCACTGGCTGTACCCGTTACAGTTCGATCTAGAGCAGTTTCGAGTCGACGCCAGCCAGATGGGCGAGGCTCTGTCGGCGGAGGGTCTCAACTGCTCGCCCGCGATGTACTACCTGATCCCGCACAGTCACAAGTTCCTGCCGGACCGGGAAGCTGATGTCGAACGGCTCGTCAACGCGCGCACTCACCTGGAGAGGACCGTGCGTTGGGGGTTCACCGAGAAATACACGGAGCGCGACATCGACGACATGGCCACTATCGTCGCCAAAGTCACAGATGCGTACAGACGCTAGAGCCAACGGAGGGCTTGCGGCCGCGATTGGGGAGGCTTGCGAATGACGGCTTCAGGGGGTGACAGCGGGTTCAAGCTGGGAATGTTCCTCAACGAACTGCGAATGCCGTTTGACGAAGCGCTGGCGGCGGCGGCGGAAATCGGGGCCGAATACGTCTGGTTCGACAACCTGATGGGCGGACCGGAGCTCGTGGACCTGACGCCGGCGGAGGCGGATGACATTGGGCGGCGCGTCGAGAGCCACGGTCTGAAGATCTCGCTGTTGAGTCCGCGCAGTCCGTTCAAGTTCATCCATCTGACCGAGCTAGACAGCGACGCTCCCGAGGACGCGCCCAGCGTACAGAAGGAGATGGACGACGTTGTCGAGACGATGAAGCTGGCGAACCGGCTGGGGGTTCGCGACGTGTTGATCTATACGTTTGCCTGGCCGGGCGAATACTCGGCGGACAAGCCCACCTGGCCGATGCGGTGGCTCACGCGCGGGGGCGTGATCGCCGAAGTCGACATGGACAAGCTGGTCAGGATTTTCTCGATAGTCGCCGAGCACGGGGAAGAGCACGATGTCAACGTCGTGCTTTCGATGATGCCCTGGAACTACACGAACACGACGTCCAACTTCCGGCAGATCGCGGAGCGGGTCGGGTCGAGCCGAATCAAGCTGATGTGGGGGCCGGCGGATAACTTCAACTGCGGTGAGTTCGACGTGGCGACGGCGGGATTCAACAACGTGCGTCCTTATCTGAACTCGCTGCACCTGAAGGACTTGCATGTCAGAGACGGCTTCAATCTAGACTTCGAGTACCGGCCGCTCGGCGAGGGCGACATAGACTACGTGACGATTTTCCGCAGCCTGAAAGAGCATGGCTGCGACGTGGTGCTGGCGGTGGCGACGCACTTCGCGCCGCCGAGCGGCTCCAAAAAGGAAGCGATGGCCATCAACTACGGGAAATTGAAAGACTTGCTGAAGGCGGCAGGTGAAGCGGGTTGAGGGGCTGTCGCTGGAATCCGAGTCCGCGTCCGGCTCTCGCTGCGACTGCGTGAGGACCGGAATGACGAGCGGGGCGGGCGGTGAGTGCGAACAGGGGCGTGTTGGCGCCGGGGATCCCCCTCACCCTAACCCTCTCCCACGTGGGGGAGAGGGGATTGATTGGCGGGATGAGTACCGCGTTTGATGGAGGAACTTGAGTGGAAACTGGGATCAGGGCCGCGCGCAGCCAACGCAGGATCCCCGATCGGAGTCGGGAATGACGGTGAGGGGGCAGGGCCGTGCTCGCATCGACCGTATCGGAGGTGAGGACTTGGAGAACTTCTCCGTAGAGACGGAATACATCTCGTTGCCGCATTCGGCAACTCCGCGCGCGCGGCGCACGAAGGTGAGCTGGCGCGGGAGGCCGATCACGGTGCTGGCCCAGGGGGAGTTTCGAGCCTACCTGTTTCCGGTCTGGACGCCCCAGGGCGTGGCGGTAACCGACGAGTCGCCGCGAGACCATCCGCATCACAACTCGATAACGGTGGGGTCGGACCACGTCAACTGTCACTTTCCGCCGCTGCTTCCGGAGATGACGACCCTGACCGAGTACGGAAACTACAACCTCTACGTAAACGACACGTTTCAGGGACGGACGCCGGGGCGGGTTCTAACGACTTCAACCGAAAGTACGGAAATCGCGGAGGACCATTTGCGGGTCGTTCAGTCGCTCTATTGGCAGGGGCCTATCGAGTGGGCGGCGCCGAACAGGCGGAATCTCGCGGAGGAGACCCGTGTCATCGACATATATCCGGGCGAGTCTTCCAACATCATCGACATCCGGTCCAAGCTTGTGCCGACCGAATGGGAGCTGAGCATCGGGCCGACCCGGCACGCCTATTTCACGATCCGCCTGGCGGAGGGGCTTCGCGAAATCGACGGCGGGAAGTCGAGCGATTCGGAAGGTCGAGACGGCGCGGCGCAGATCAGCGGAAAGAAGGCCGACTGGGTCGATGGATCGGGACCCGGCCCGCATGGCAAATGGGCGGGAATCGCGGCGTTCAAGTTCGCTTCGTCGGGTGACGTGCCATGGCACATCTTCGATTGGGGGACCATCAACCTGAACCCGATCTACGAGGACACCTGGCATTTGAAGTTTGGCGGCGAGATAAACAACGGCATCAGGATCGTGGTTCACGACGGCGATGCCGAAGAGGCGGGAGTTGCGGATATATACGAGGCGAGCCGGAGCGCTCTACTCGGTTAGTTTTGGGACGGCGCCCGGCGGGCGTCCTGTATTCGATGGAGAGGTCTGTTTATGAAACTGATTCGATACGAGATGGGCGGCGAAGCGTCGTATGGGGCGCTCCAAGACGACGGCTCGATACTTGGAATAGACGGATGCCCGTACGGCGACTTTGAAGTGGGCGGGGCGGCGGCGAACCTGAGCGACGTGCGGGTACTGGCGCCGGTGGCTAATCCGGCCAAGGTGATCGGCGTCGGGCTGAACTACGTTTCGCACATCGAAGAGAGCGGCATGGCGACGCCGGAAATCCCGATGCTGTTCGTCAAGCCGACAACAGCGGTCATTGGCAATGGCGATTCGATCGTGTATCCGACGGGCATCGAGGAAGTCGAATACGAGGCCGAGTTGGCGGTTGTCATCGGCAAGACGGCCAGGAGCGTCTCGGAAAATGACGCGCTGGACTACGTTCTCGGGTACACGTGCGGCAACGACGTGAGCGCGCGGGCGATCCAGCGGGCCGAGATGGCGATGGGATGTCTGCTGATCTGCAAGGGATTCGACACGTTTGCGCCTATGGGTCCGGTGATAGCGACTGACATCGATCCCTCCAGCCTGGCGGTCAAGGCGCGGCTGAACGGCGAGGAGCGCCAGAACTCGAACACGTCGGACCTGCTGTTCTCCGTACCGCAGCTCGTTTCATACATAAGCGATGCAATAACGCTGCTGCCGGGCGACGTGATCTACACGGGCACGCCGGCAGGCGTCGGTCCGATAGCGCCGGGCGACGTGGTCGAGATCGAAGTCGAGGGCGTGGGCGTGCTGCGCAACCCGGTTGTAGCTGACGGGTGATCGACTGATGGCCACGAATTCGAGCGATAGGTCGGGAGAGGCCGCTGGCGATTCGAGCGTCCTTCGCGCAGGCGTCGTCGGGCTGGGCTGGACAGGATGGCTATACGACGTGGCCACGCGGCCGCCCGTCAATCTTGGACCGAGCGCGGTCCCGAAGGGGATGCCGGAATTGCGGCCGGACCGCGACCCGCCTCCGACGGCGCATCCGGGCAAAGAGGGGCTGACGGACTCGCACGCGGGCGGACTCGTAGCGCATCCGCGGACCGAGCTGGTCGCGGGCTGCGAGGTCAACGAGGAGCGCCTGGAAGCGTTCGGGGAACGTTACGGCGTCGACGCGCTCTATACCGACTACGGGGAGATGCTGCGAAACGAACGGCTTGACTTCGTGTGCGTTTGCACCAGGACCGACGACCGGCCTGACGTGACGGCGCTAGCGGTCGAGTGCGGGGCGCAGGGAATCCTGACCGAAAAGCCGATGGCGCATACGCTCGCGGAGGCCGACCGAATGGTGGACGTCTGCCGGGAGGCGGGCGTGCCGCTGGCGTGCGGTCCGATCAGCGTGGGGCATCCGGCGTTTGGAGCCGTGAAGCAACTGATCGACGGCGGGGCGATAGGGCGCGTTCTGAGCTTCGAGTCGGACTCGGTCTTTGCCCAACACAACGGGTGGATGTACCTGGTCGACCGCGAGGCCGCCTGGGTGATGGGCTTTGCCGAGAACGAAGACGTGGTGATGCGGGACGGGGAGTTTACGGGGTCAGGGATGATCGGATTCCGGGACGGCCTGTACGGCTCGATACGGATCGGGGCGCCGTTCGCGCGCATCACGGGCGAAACGGGCGAATTGACGTTCAACTGGAATCGATTCCAGCTATTCCAGGATGTGGAAGGTCCGGCGGGAACGGAGCGCTTGCAGGTTTCGCTGCCGGAGCCGGATTTCCTGGGGCAGTGGTCGCCGTTGTACTCGATCGACAACGTGATCGAGTGCATCGACAGCGGGGAGGAACCGAGGGTCAGCGGGCGACGCGTGAGAAACGCGATAGAAATCCAGATAGCGATGCGGGAGTCGCACCGGTCGGGCGGCGCGAGGGTGGAACTGCCGTTGGAAGACCGGTCGCTGGGGATGGTCTACGAGTGGTTTCGGTAGACGGGAGTCGTGTTAGCGAGTAAGAGCAGCAGCCAAGAGGGGGCGGGTCGTGTGTCAGTTTCGAATTCGGGGCCGCTCCGCGGTTGCTGCCGTATTCTCGACGATCAGCGCGTTGACGTGACGACCGTCTGGTAGGTACACGTCAGCCAGCAGCCGCCCGAAGCCGTCCCGTCCGTTGCCCTTGTCTGAAATGACTAGCCGGACCGTCTGGCCTTCGACCAGTGAGGCGTTGTAGGCCGAGGCCTCCGGCCCGCCTTCTTCGTCCGGCTCTGGCGCCCACGCGTCGAGATAGCGCACTTTCTCAGGGAGACCGCGATACATAACTTCGATGGTGTCTCCGTCGATTACGCGCACGACCGGCACGACGTTGCGCTCGTCCCGAAGGGCCTGAAGTTCCGACTCGATAGCGTCCAGGCGGGCATGGATGCGGGATTGGGAGTCCCGTAGTTGCTGCTCGACCTGTTGGGATGTGCAGGCGGCGAGCAGAACAAACAGGCAGAGAGCTAATACCCTAGTCGTCAAATATATCGTCCAGGCACATGCCATCAGGGTTGTTGTTCGCTCGCCTCTCCCAATCGCGGGCCTCTTGTAGGAGGAAGTATCGCTCGTCGCTTCCAGCGGGCAGGGCAAGCGCCTCGCGAGTTGCATCGTGCTGGAACTGGCGCAACTTGGCATTGGAAACATAGCGCGGCATGGCAGGATCGACTCTCACAGGCGGACAGCGCGGCACGGGATCGACGGAGACGATACGTTCCGACACATAGCAGAAACCCATGACAACGACGACCGCGCCAATTACTAGCCAGAGAAGGCAGGCGCGGGACCTCTTACTTGCCGCCACCAATACCCGCTACTGCGGATATGTTCTCAGTCTCAGGAATTGCAGGCTCGCACCCACGCCAAATGAGCTATCGCGAAGCGATATTCGTAGAACCGAGCCAAGTCGGAAAAGACGTCATATCCCGTAGGTTTTGGTGAGGACACGGTCAGTCCATCGGCCTCGCCGCGCCGAACTATACTCTCGAGGGTTGAGATCATGTCATCCGTTGACTCTCGGCGCGGCGCTTCGAGCGCGTCGTAAATTCTGTTAGCGGCGCCCATTGCGGCGAGGGCTTCTCCCATAGTCTCTATTGTGATTGTCTCCCAAGGCATCCCGACTAGTTGCATGAATGCTCTGTCAAACGCCATTGCTAGCCTCCTATATCCATGTCCCACCCGCAGGCGAACATAACCCAGCGCACGGGATGATCCGGGTCTGACTGTCCGTCAAGCGTGAATTCAGCAAGATGTCGACTCCCATCCCGGTAATCGACCGCTCGAAAGGCAAGACTTGATGCGCTGATTAACAGCCGAGCAAATGCCTCTTCGACATCATCAGGAGCAAACACAGCTTTGCTACTCACCGATGATTTCCAGTTTTCGGCTACAGGACTGCTATTCGCGAACCTGTATTCAACTTCAACGTGATTCCTGTCATTGCCACCAATGCCCTCATCGGGAAAGGCGACGTACACGTCGAACGAATCGTCTTGATTTAGATCACAACGAACAATAATTCCTGAAGAATCGTCCAGTGACCCAATGCTCGCCAAATGCCGTACCCTCTGACTTACCGGGTCAGTATGAGATTCATAGAACCACAATTGCGACGCTGAACTGGGTTCGAGGCTGGAGGGCGTCGGCGTCGCGATGACGATCTTCTCGACCTCGATAGGGACCTCGACCGTTACGACCTTTTCGACCTCGACGATCTGAACCTCGCCGCAAGCCGCGAACATCAGCGCCGAAGCGATTGCCAGGGCAATGCGTAATAGCCGCATTGATACCCTCCTATGACCACGACCGGTATGCACGCTCCAAGGCGGTGTGGGTGGCTAGGTCTTAATTCACGAACTGTACGAATTGCTTGTCGTTCCTGGACAAGAAAACTCCCGCGTTTTTCACATAAAACCGGCCTCCGTCCGGGGAGATTTCGAGCATCAGGCCGACGATACGATCAAGCGCAGAGAACCGGCCTACTAGATCCGTACCCATGCCAAGTCCCGCAGACCTAGCAGGCCCCACCCGTCTATCCCGATTACAGCTAAAGCCGTACGCCCCTTGAACCGCAAGCAACTGCCCCAGTTCCTTCTCCGCAATCGCGATAGTCCCCAAGGCAGCCTGTTCGGAGCTCAAATCAGCGGCTTGTTCTTGGGCTGGCTGTACTTGTTCCTCTGGACCGACGTTTCCTACAAATCCGATTTTGCGTCTCTGGTACGGTCGCTCTTCCGACATCCGCTTCATCTCCTCGTAATTCATCCGAGCCGCGTCCTCGTGTTGGGGAGCGAGTGTGACGCGCCTTCTGTCGATGTATGAGGATACAGCCCGCAAATATGACTTATTGGTGACTTAGGGGGTGAAGTGGATCACGAATACGTGACTTTTGGGTATTTTGCAGGATTTTCCACATTCGTGGCGGGGGATACAGGGGGCAGTGCGTGCGCTACCGATGTGCGTAATTGGGCGGCCTCTGGATGCCGGATCGAGTCCGGCATGACGGATCGGACGTTGTGTTACCCATGTGCCCGGTTTGGACGTAACCTAGCTCCCCGGTCTATGCCCACTCCAGCTCTCTACCTGTCGGAAGGGATGGATTCCCGCCCCCGATCGGGTCGAGGGCAGGCTTTTCGCGGGAATGACGGGTTGGACCGCCGGATTGACGGATTGGGAGCGCGCGCCACCCCCTCTGGATGCCGGATCGAGTCCGGCATGACGGATCGGACATTGTGTTACCCATGTGCCCGGTTTGGACGTAACATAGCTCCCCGGTCTGTACCCACTCCAGCCCTCTCCCTGTCGGAGGGGATGGATTCCCGCTCCCCGCTTTCGCGGGGACATGCTTCGCGGGAATG
>JAPOWW010000001.1 GCA_026707405.1 Chloroflexota bacterium | reverse complement strand
CCGGTTGCCAGAATCAACAGAAGAAGAATCGAGGAACCGATCGTCAGCCGGACTGAAACACTGGCCTGACGATAGCGACGCAACCTGGCGCGCCCAACGGCTCTCAACAAGTCAAAACCTCCAGCGGCTCTCCGCTGGAGGTCAAAATTTCACTCCGCCCCGGATTCCAACCCGAAGACCGAGGGCCCCTCTCTATTGCGGAGAGTGGTCACCTTCCGTTCAGGCAGGTCTCCTGGCTCGCGGGTGGTTTTCGCCGGGTCCTTCCCATCGAATCTACGACAGTGGACGCCCGCTCTAAATCCCGCTTACAGTGGCGCTACCGCGGCGGATTTTCACCGCCTTCCCTATTCTCCCTAGGTCGGGCACCTGAACGAGCAGTGATCTCAAGCTTACGCTCGTGGGAAGATTATGACCCCGGTGGCATACTGTCAAATCGTCGTGCTGCCCCGGTCCGGTACTACTGGGTCGGTAACGCCCTTTCGGGCAACTGTCTTACGTCTTTTCCCGCGTTGATGCTGGGCGCCACGGCGGAATATGCGGCTCTTGCCCCTGCCGCTCAGGCGGGGCTGCGAACGGCGGCAGCTCGAACCTGCACGGCGACTCATTCACACGGGGATCGTCGTTGTCTCTAAGCACGGCCTCCAGTCTGCCGGCGAGCTCCTTGCGCATATCCGCGTAGCCGGGATCGTCGGCCACGTTGTTCATATGGTCGGGATCGATGCGAAGGTCGTACAGCTCTTCGAGAGGGCGCTTTCCGATGGCTACCTCGAACAGCGGCTTCACGTCCTCGCGGGCGCGGTTGAGCACCAGCCACGCCTTTGTCGGCCCCGCGTCCAGGTCCTTTAGCACCACATGCGTATCCCAGCAGAGGTCCTCATGGGAAGGCGCTTCAGCTTCCAAGTCGTCTAGTCCTCCGGGATCCCCCAACGGCCAGCGGTCCGGCTCGAAGTTACGGATGTACAGGAAGTCGCGGGTGCGAATCGCCCGCATTGGATAGGGCAGGTTCCCCTCCCGCGCCGCCGCCACGTGACGCTCCCGTCCCGTGACGACCGCCGTCCTTTCGGGATCGACCTGTCCGCTGCGATCGCTCTCGAGTACCGGTATCAGGCTGGTGGCCGTCACGCCGTCAGGACCGTCCACGCCCGCCGCCTCTAGAAACGTCGGCGCCAGGTCCATCAGGTTCACAAAGTCCTCCACCACGCGCCCCGGCGGTATGCGGCCCGGCCAGCGGGCGGCCAGGGCAACCTCGCAGCCGATGTCGTAAAGGTTACATTTGGCGCGAGGGAATCCGGGGATGCCGTGGTCGCCGCTAACTACGATCAGAGTGTTGTCAAGCTCGCCGATGGCCTCCAGACGCTCGACCAGCACCTCAAGTCCGGCGTCTACAGCCATGCACTCGCCCAGATAGTCGCCAACGTCTTCACGCACTTCGTGCACGTCCGGGAGAAACTCTGGAAGTCGCCCTTCGAGGTCGTCCGGCTCGATTCCCCATAGCGCCTTCCCCGATCCGCGCTCCCAAGTCCGGTGGGTGTTGGTAGTCCCCCACCAGTAGCAGAACGGCGCGCCTTCGGGTCTGGCTTCCAGGAACGAGTCGAAGTTACCCCGCACCTCGTCTAGCAGCATCTGCTTCGCTCCCTCGACGCCCACTTCGGGAGCTGTCTCCGTTACGACGTGGGAGAAATAGTTGAACAGCTTGCCCTCTCGTTCGTACTGGGTTCTATCGCCGCCATAGGGCGCGTTGACATTGCGCCCCGGCGACCACACCTTGTAGGTGTAGCCAATGTGGTAGCCCGCCTCCTCGAGAATGAGGGGATAGGTTGGAATCGTCTCGTCCCACACCGCCCCCTGCAAGATGGCTCCCATCCCCGTTTGCCAGAAGTACCGTCCAGAGAGGATCGAGCTCCGGCAAGGAGTGCAGCTCGGAGCCGGAACGAAGCCGTTGAGGAAGAGCGCCCCCTCCCTAGCGATCCGGTCGAAAGTAGGAGTGTCGATGAGCGCGTTGAGCGAGTTATCGCCCTCATACCGGCGGTAGGCGCTGGCGTATCGCCCCCAATCGTCGGCGAAGGCAAAGAGAATATTTGGCGGCTTCATGTGCTCCCGATTTCCGACTCGCGGGCGACTCTAGCACGGCCCGCCAAGCTGATCAGCAGCTACAACCGGAGAACAACGTCGGCAATGGTTCGATCGGACCGATGCTGTTTCAGAGGTGAGCTGTCGAAACGAGTTGGAGGTCCGGCAGGTCAGCGGAGCGATGACAGGCCATTTCGTGGCCCGCCGCCGTAGTCGACATGGCCGGCATAACCTCGCCGCACAGATCGATCGCCAGGTCGCAATCCGACACGAACGGGCAGCCTGACAGTTCAATCTTCTTGGCCGCAGAGTGAGGTCGACCAACACGACGCTCATTGCCGCTGAACCCCGGGATGGATTGCAGGAGCGCACCTGTATAGGGGTGAACAATACGATGCTCGGTTTGCCCGGCCGGCAGTACCTCCAGGATCCTCCCCCCCAGCATTACGACGATGCGGCTGCCGAGCGATGTCAGTACAGCCAGATCGTGCGATATCAGAAGCAATCCGAAGCCGTATTCCGCTTGTAGATCACTCAGCAAATGCATCAATTGAGCCTGCGCTGACAGGTCTAATGACGAGAACGGCTCGTCGCAAATCAGAAGCCTGGGGTTTAGGACAAGCGCTCGAGCGAGCGCAGCGCGCTGGCACTGACCGGAACTCAATTGCCCTGGCGAACGCTCAAAGAGGTCGTCGCTAAGTCCAACTCGCGAGAGCATCTCTCGCGCCCGTTCCGCCCGTTCATGCCGATCGCCGATCCCGAAGTTCCTCAACGGCTCCTGCACGACGTCGATTATCTTCCGATTCGGATTCATCGACGCCCTGGCATCCTGAAATACCGCCTGGACTCGGCGCCGTAATTTGCGTACTTCGGATTTACCCAATTTCGTTAAATCGACTCCATCGATCCGAATTGAGCCGGAATCGGGATATTCGAGGCCGAGAACGCATTTGGCCAGCGTGGACTTCCCGCATCCCGTTTCACCGGCTATGCCGACGATCTCACCTGGAGACACGTCTAGCGACACATCCGTGAGTGCCTGAACGCTCTGCTTGCCGAGCGCTCCTCCCACGCGGAATCGCTTGTTTAGATCTCGAACTTCAAGGAGTTTTGCCGGCTTGAGCGGCAGCTTCGGAATCTCTGGTGATTGCCGCGCGGCGGCTGCGTCCACGCTCCTTTCACCGACGAACTCGATTGGGTGATAGCATGCCGCGCTGTGAGACAGGCTACCGTCCGGCAGCGGATGCGGGCTTTCCGAGCACAGCGCGTCCGCGTGCTGGCAGCGCGGAATGTACGCGCACTGATCGTGGACCTTGCCGGCATCGGGCGCCTGCCCGATCGGACGTATTGGCAATCCTGCCCCAAGAGTCGGGCGTGCGTTTAGCAGTGCGGCGGTATAGGGGTGTCGCGGATTGCCCAGAACCTCGGTGGTCGGACCGTACTCGACTAGCCGTCCCGCATACATTACGGCCACTGTCTGCGACACCTCGGCAACCACGCCGAAATCATGGGATACAAGCAGCAGCGCAAACCCGTGTTCCCGCTGCAGCTCACTGAGCAGCCGTAGGATCGAGGCTTGCACGCGGACGTCCAGCGCCGTGGTCGGCTCGTCCGCAATCAGCAGCTTCGCTTGGCCCGCGAGCGCCATTGCGATCGCGACTCGCTGGCACATGCCTCCGCTGAGCTGAAAGGGATACGAACGAAGAACTCGGGACGCGTCCTCGAGTCGCACGCTCCGCAGCAACTCCGACGCCGCTGACCGACGCTCCCGCCTGGGGACTCCACGTCGGGCCAGCACCATTCCCATCTGGCTTCCGATCGACAAAACGGGGTTCAGCGAGTCACGTGGCTCCTGGAGCACCATGGTCATGATCTTGCCCGCAACCCCCGTCCGACGGTCAGCGCTTGTCGATCTGCCTAAACTGGCGAGCTCGATCTCTCCCCCGGTGGCACGGCCGGGAGCTTCAACTAAGCCGATGAGCGCCCTGGCCAGGGTGCTCTTGCCGCTCCCGCTCTCACCGACAAGCGCCAACGACTCTCCCTCGCAAATGTCTAGGGAAATGTCGCGCAGCGCCGGAACAACCCCATTGCTCGTCGGATAACCGACGGAAAAGTTGGTAAGCCGGACGAGATTCGAACCGGAAGTAGCTAGCGTCTCCATGACCATCTATCCCCCTCGGCCGGCTAGGTTATATGGATCTAGGCGCTCATGGAGACCTTCCCCAAGGAGGTTCAGCGCCAGAACCGTAAGAAATATCATCAGTCCCGGGAACAAAGTCAGGTGGGGAGATACTAGGAAATATGCTCGGCCCTCGGACAGAAGCGTTCCCCATTCCGGATTAGGCGGCTGTTCTCCGAGTCCGAGAAACGACAGGCCGGCTATGGTGAGAATCAGACTGCCCAGATCAAGCGTTGCAACCACGATCACCGGCCCGGCTGCCAGGGGCACGATTTCGCGAAATACGATCGAAAATGTCGTCGCGCCCGCGGCCTTCGCGGCGTCTACGTGAAGTCGTTCCTTGACCTGCAGCACGATTCCCCGGGTAATTCGCGCATACCAGGCCCACCAGAGGGTGACGACTCCGATGAGAATTACCTGCAACCCGGTGCCGAACAGCCCGGCAATTGCGATTGCCGCAACAAACGGCGGCAGTGCGAGCAAAACGTCCACGATTCTCATGACGGCTCCATCGACCCACGAACCTAGATACCCTGCGATGGCGCCGAGCGTTATTCCTATCGCGAGGATCAGCGACATGGCTATAAATGCGGCGGTCAACGAAACTCGGCCTCCCTCTAGGACTCGGGCGAAGAAGTCGCGACCGAATCGATCCGTACCGAACCAGTGATCCGCCGATGGAGGCAGAAGCTCCTTGCCTCGCTCGAACGAAAGTGCGTCAGTTTGCATCACCAACGGTCCTATCGACACCGCGAGGAGTATTAGTCCTAGCGCTGCCCCGCCTATGACAATGAGGAAGTTCGTTCGAGCTGCAAATCGATTTAGCAGGGGACCTGCCACTACCCTAAGCAACCTGGCGCCCTCCAAACCGGATTCGCGGATCGAGAACCGCATAGCTCAAATCCACAACAAGGTTGGCGGTGGCAATGATGACCACGGCGAGCAGCATGTAGGCTTGTACGACCGGGAAATCGCGGCCGAGGATTGAGTCCAGGACCCATTTGCCGACACCGGGTATCGAGAATATGGACTCAACGATCACCGATCCTCCTAGAGCCCCGCCGAGATAGAGACCCAGAAGTGCCATGATGGGCAGGACCGCGACTCTTACCGCATGTCGCCAGAGGACCACCCCATCGGAGAGCCCCTGTGCGCGAGCAAATACTATGTAGAGTTGACCAAGCTCGGAGATCAGGCTTGCCCGCAGCAGCCTCGAAATCGTAGGCACGATACCAAGCGCCATCACGGCCGCGGGAAGTATCAGATGTTTGAGCTCGGACCCCCCCGAAATGTCGATGACATCCCATTGAACGCCGAGCAGGTACAGAAGCAGCAAGCCGAGCCAGAAACTCGGCATCGCTGAAAACACCAGCGCGACGAACCGCACGCCGTGGTCGGCCGCCTTGCCTTGATTTACTGCCGACACGACTCCAAGCGGAATAGCGGTTACCAGCAAAATACCGAACGAAAGGAACGCCAGTTTTGCTGTGGTTGGCAGGCGTTCGGCGAGTTCATCAACGACCGGTCGGCGAGTTTTGAACGTGGTGCCGAGATCGAGCCGCACCACTCTGCCGAGCCAGATTGCATATTGAATGGGAGGGGGCTCCAATAAGCCCAGTTGCCCCCTGACTTTGTCTCGCGCCTCCTGACTTATGGTGGCGGTCGAATGACCCATCCCCGCGGGTCCGTACATGATGTCAACAGGATCACCGGGCGCAAATCGAATGAGCGCGAAAATGATCAGCGAGGCCGCAACAAGAGTCGGAAACACGACCAGAATTCGTCGCAGTGCGTACTTCAGCATTTCGCCGGCTGCCGGACATAGCTCGCCGCCAAACGTGACGGCTCAACCGCGTTTGGCGGCGACTTCATCGCATGTGCTGTTGACACAGCCATTTCGCTAGTCGCCGCGGTCACGCAGCGCCATGGATCGGCATCCCTCCGAGCCTTACCTGCGAGAGAGTTCCGGTGTCACCTCTGTAACGCGCCACTCTTCGGTGGGCAGCTTGTATCCGGCGAGCGATCTGGAAATTGCCCCGACGCTTGCCCTCGCGTACAAAGGAATAATGATCACGTCTCTGAAAACCAGTTCGTTGATTTCCACGGCGATCTTCCTTCGTTCGTCGAGACTTATCGCATCATCGAATTGCGCGAACAATGCATCCATTTCGTCGCTTCGATATCGCCCGTAGTTGATATCGCCAGTCGGCCCAAAGTGTCGATGGAGCGGACCGAATGGGTCTCCGAAATGGCCCCATCCTTCGACGAGCGCTTCCCAATCGCCAGAGGCGCGCGCCCCGTCTAGCACGCCGTAGTCGGGCGAACCGATGACCTCTACCGAAATGCCAATCCGCTTCAGCTGTTCTTGAATTACCTCTGACACGGGCTTTTCGATACCCCACCAGAGGTTCCGGAACTTGAGTTGATTGCCGTCCTTGGCCCTGATGCCGTCGCCTCCGACAACCCAGCCGGCCTCATCCAGTATCTGCGCGGCCCTTTCCGGGTCATACTTCATGAACCCGATCTCGGCGGCCTCCGGATAGGCTGCATTCGTGGAAAGCCAGCTCGACGCCGGTTTCGCCAATCCACTCCAGGCGAGTTCCACTATCTCGTTGCGATCAAGCGCCCACCCGACGGCTTCCCGCACGGCTGGCTCGTCGAATGGCGGACGCTGCAAGTTGAGATATATGCTCGCGGTACCGGTTGAGACCTGAAGCGCCAGGTCGACCTTATCGCTCGCGCGTACCAGGGCGGCGGTTTCAGCTGGCAGTTTCTTTACGACGTCCGCCTCTCCGCTGAGGGCGATCAGGGCCCTCGCCTGCGGGTCCGGCACCTCGCGGTAGCGCATTCTGGAAAACTGCGGTTTGGGCCCCCAGTAGCCGTCCCAAAGCTCGAGCAGGGCCTCCTCGCGAGGCTTGAACTCGACCAATCGGTACGGGCCGGTCAGGTCTGCTGCTTCGACATCGAACGCGTTGTCCTCGGGTCCGTACGACGCCGCGTTGTGTATGGCGAGCCATGCGTCGGTCAGATTGAACGGCAGCTGCGGAATGGGAGCGTCGCTCGCAAATCGCAATTCCCATTCGCCGGCGACCTCAATCGTTATCCCTTTGAGAAGAGCCGCCGCCGGAGGCGCCAGCTCGATCGATCTTTCTAGACTCGCCTTCACCGCCTCGGCGTTGACCGGCGCGCCGCTCCAGAATGTGGCGTTCTGCCTAAGCGTGATCTTGGCCGTGTTCGCGTCAACTAGCTCGTAAGACTGCGCCAGCCACGGGATGATCGAGCCATCATCACCGACCGTCATTAGCGTTTCAGCTACTCCTACCGGCAACATGTAGCCCGAACTGTATTCGTGTACGGGATCGAGCCCGTAAAAGAGTTCGCCATTCACCCAGACGAGCTCATCCGCACGTGCGTCGTCAGGCGATCGTTCGACGACTTTCTCCACGATTCGCGTAACGACGCGTTCGACTTCCTGCGTTACAACCTTCTCCTGGACGACGACCCGGTCGACTTCCTGCGTTACGACCTTCTCGACCGGGACTTCCTTGACGACCTCGACGACCTCGGTTTCCACGCAGCCGACTAGGGCAGCGGCCCCAAGAGCGGCAGAGCCCGCGGCCGCGGTTAGCATCCAGCGACGCGATCTCCGTCTGGCAGGCTTTTCGATTAAATCCATAAGTCTCCTCGAATCTCCTCGCATCCCCAGAATCGATGATTTAAAAGATGCACATAATTTCAATGCCGCCACGTATAGTAATGAGAATCATTCGCAGAAGCAATAGTAAGCGGCTACTTCTCAGCCGCGACGGCGCGGTGGCCTGCATGTTTCGCGTTGCCATCACGGCCGTCCAAGTCACGGATGTGGCATGCGAGCCATGGGTAATCCACCAGGATGCCCGCAGGTGCCTATTCGCCGAGGGCACCGCGCTGCCAGTGCAATATTCCTCGACACACCTCGGAACGAAGTTGGATCTGACCTCAGATTGACACACTGCGTGATGTGGCTGGCGTGGGCCATCGCTAGCGCCTGGTCGACTGGCGCGCCGGACTTTGCTTCGGCTAGTCAGGAGTTAGGCGGTTCCCCACGGATCCACGCCGGGGCAGCTACGCGTTGAGCCGCCCGTTGGCCCGCAGCGTCAACAGCGCGTCGAGCGTAACGCCGCCGCGCCACTCGATCTCACAGGCTGGGCTGATCGGCTCCCATGTAATGTTCCAACCCCCGTCCTCCTGCTGCCCCGCGACGAGGACGTCAAGATTCGCGTCGATGTCCTCGTCTCGAAAGTGCTTCCGAAGCGGATGATCGGGCGTTGGGGCCCAGTCCAGAGGTTTGGACACATACCCTTCCGCATCCGCGTCAGCCACAAGACCGAACGAGAATAGTTGATCGACAACGCGCGTCAGTTCAGATTCGGCCCCCGCTCACGGTCTGGTACGTTGTTTAGGAACGTCAGAACCTCTGCCATGTCGTGGGGGTCGGTAAGTTCCATCTCCGCGATCTTCGACCAGCAAAATGACGTGGCCCCTTCCAGCCATTCATGCTCAAAGCGGTTCCGGTGCAGCATTCCGGCGATGGCGGCCGTCGGGTTCACGGACGCCGGAGGCGCGTCATCGGTATTCCACCAGGGCGCCCGCGGGTACCCATGCGCTGAGGGTAGGAGCCACGGCACGCCGCCTTCAGATGTCGTGATGGACGTCAAGTAATCACAAGCGGCCTTCACAATCTCTCCGTCAAACCCGACTCTATCCAGGATCCGAAGCGCGTGCTCCACCGGCACGGGCTGGCTGTCCGGACAGCGGATGTCCGGCTCGAGCGCGTGTCCGAATCCGCCGTCAGCATTCTGATAGGGACGCAGCGCATCTATTACGGAGTCAGGCGAGCCGTCCTTGAAGTGGACGGCGAACAGCCGCCGTTCGAGCAGCCGGGCATTCTTCCAGATGAACTCCTCGGCACGCTCAAGGATGCTTTGACTCATCGCGACTCCCGTGTGTCCCGAGCTCTTACAAACGTGTCTAGCCGCCTCGCGTCATCGGGCGGTCTGGTCATCCGTGCCTTCTGCCGGCTCATGCGGTCACGCAGCCGTCGGCGGAAATCAGATAGGGCGGCCAAACGAGAAAGCGGACGGTCGCTCTATCTGCACGAGACCCAGAGTCGGATCTTCGAGGGTTAAGCGTCTCCCCACGAGTCCACGCCTAACAGCTTCCGGCCGAGTTCGGTCAGCAGTGCCGGAGCCTGGGTCATATGCTCCTTGTCTCTCGGATCGCTCGGCCAGCGGATGCCCCTCGCTGCCGACTTCGCAACCGGCCTGCGCTGCCGCCATGCTTCGATCCGCATCTCCCGCAGCCCGTCGTCTTCCTCTTCCGCGGGCCTCATCGTTATGTACTGCGCCAGCCGTGGTTTATCGGACCTGTTGTGTCCGTTGCCGTGTGGCAGCATCTGGTCCCAAATCAGCAGGTCCCCGGCCTTTCCCGCTATCGACCTGACCTCCAACCCGTCAAGCGCCGGAACCCTGACGTTACGGTTCGGCGGTTGCGTCTTGACCCATTCATCGAAAATATTTTGGAAACCCGGAACGCATTGGAAACCGCCCTGGTCCTCCGCCGTGTCGGTCAGGTACAGCACTCCCTGAACGCCGAACGGTATCGGCCGTTGCGACGTATCCACGTCCCAATGCACCATTCCCGTGTGCCCCCACTCCAGCCGGTCGGCGCGCGCCGGCGGCTTCATGTTTGCCCGATCCAGAGAGACCCAGAGCTTCCTGGCCCCCAGAATCTCCGTAAACGCCTCGTACACCCGTGGATACTGCCGGTTGTCCCATAGCGCCTGGTGCTGGTACAGCGACACCATGCCCGCCTCGCCAATTGGGGTTTGCGGGTCCGCGTATTCGAACGGCTCCCACCTGTACCAGTCGTCCCGATCATCCGGATTGATCTCCAGGAAGTCCCAGATGACCTCGACGAGATTGTCAAGCTGCTGCGCGGGCACGGCATCATGTAGCACCACGTACCCGTTCTCTTCCCAAAACGCCAAATCGCGGTCGTTGAAAACCGGCATCGTCAAGCTCCTTGTGAACGACAATTAGTCTATCTTGCCAATGCGGCTGCAGCGCCGCGATGGATGAGCGCCGCCTCTGGCCTTACGGCTGCCCGGCAGGCTCGGAATCGCTCATAATGAGTCCAGCTCGCGTTCGACTAGTCAGCCGGTCGGAGAGGTCGCACCATGGGGACAGAGCAGTCAAAGTCGGAAGTTGGAGGGAATCCCCCGCGAGATTACGGCGAACTCCCCGCGCCGCTGCCTCCGCGCGTCGACAACGGACTCCGTGGAGTCCGTGTTTGGGACCGCGCCCGCGCCTGGCCCGGCTACACGCTCTTCTCGCCGGCATTCGGCTACACCGAATACCTCATCGACATGAACGGCCGGGTCGTTCACACCTGGCCCGTCGTCAGGAGCCAGTGGGCTGAGCTCGACAGCGACGGCAGCCTGTTCTGGGACAACTTCACGGATTGGAACGAGGACCGCGATCGATGCTTCGGCGGCCTGTTCGAGTCGGACTTTGAGGGAAACGTCACCTGGGCGTGGTACGGGCGGGTTCATCACGACTTTCACCGCTTCGACGACGGCACGCTTCTTACGTTGTACCAACGCGACCGCGACCGCCCCGACATATTCCCGCGAGGTCCCGTCGAGGACGATCTGATAATGAAAGTCGACCGCAAGACGTTCGTCCATTGGGAATGGTGGCTCAGCGACCACGTCGACGAGCTGGTGGATCTTGCCGGTCTGGAGCTGCCGAGACCCGCCGCTGACTGGTCGCACACCAACACGCTCACCGTCCTGCCCGACACGCCGGTCGGACGCGCCGACAAGCGATTCCGGGCCGGGAACTACCTGCTCAGCCACCGATGCATCGACATCATCTCGGTCGTCGATAGCGACTCCCGCGAGATCGTCTGGGCGTGGGGAATCGGCGTGCTCGAGGCAGCATCAGCCTCAGATGCTCCCCAATGGCAATATCCTGCTCTTCGACAACGGCACTCTACGCGGATATTCCAGGGTCTTGGAATTCGACCCCCGCGAGCCGGAAGACTTCCTTTGGGAATACAGCGACCCCGAAGGCTTCTTCAGCCCGTTTAGGGCGGGACAGCAGCGCCTCCCCAACGGCAACACGCTCATTTGCGAAGCGGACTGCGGTCGCATCTTCGAAGTAACTATGGAGGGCGACGTGGTTTGGGACTACTACTCGCCGTTCTTCGGCGATCAATATGTCAATGTCTACCGGGCTACCCGCTACGCCCCGGAATTCGTGGAGCCGCTTCTCGACGAAGGCATCCTCGCGCATTCCAGGGAAGGTCGCTACGGCCCATGGCTCAGATGACGGCGTCTATCTGACGGAACTCCCACGGGCGCCATTGGCGTTCGCTCCAGCCGCGCCGCCGCCGCAGGAAAGCGTACCGCCGTTAGGGCCTCTCACCCCTCGCTAGGCGGGCATTCACATCGTCGATCACTGCCGGCAGCTCGTCGAGTGTGTCGATGACGTAGTGGGCGCCCGTCTTGATCAGGATCTCCCGGGTGTACGCGAGCCGGCGTTGCATCTCCGCCTCCGAGAGGCTCTCTGCGTGCTCCAGGCTGTCGATGTCCATATAGTTGCTGTAGCGTGCGATGCCCACCCCCCAGCAGCCCGCCTCCAGTGCTTCGCCCACCCCCGTCACGGTGTCGTCGACCTTGACCACTGACTGGATGGGGTGCACGTCGAGGAGATCGAGGTTGCGGTAGACCATGAAGGGCTTGGGACGGGCGCCGTTGATCACCTCGTCGCCGGCCACGGAGGCATCGGGCACGTAGCCCTGCTTCTTCGCATCCGCTTCCAGGATATCCACCATCGGGCGCACGAAGCCGGTGGTGCTGCCAAGCTTGATCCCCTCCGCCTGCAGGCGCTGGGTGGTCTCGGCGACTCCGGGCAGCAGGGTGGTGTACTCGCGCAGGCAGGCGATCTGCATCGGTACGAAGTCGGCGAACATCGCATCGACCTCCGCCTGGCCCGGGCGCTTGCCGTGCACACCCTCCCAGCGCTCGGCGATCTCAGGCACCTCGGTGAGGGCCTTGATGTGCAGGTCCTTGCGCAGGCCCATCGGCCCCCGTGCCTCCGGCATCGTGATCTCGACTCCGTGCTTCCTGAACACGTCGACGAACACCACCGCGGGAGCGAGCACGTAGGCGTCCGCGGTTGTGCCGCTCCAGTCGAGGATCGCGGCCTTGACCCTGCCGCGGTAGCTGCGGTTGAAAACGAAGTCGCCGTTTAGGGCCAATTCCTGTCTCCGTTGCTTTGCCAATGATGCCGAGGCCCGGACCGCCTGTCATCCGGCGGGCGCGCCACTCTTGACTCCCATTTCATCGAGGATGGATTCTACCGCGGCGAGGGCGCCGCGCATCTCCTTTACCCCGAGGCGACCGATGCAACCGATGCGGAAGGAGGCGGCGGCAGTGAGCTTGCCGGGATAGATGACGTAGCCCCGACGCCGCAAGCGCTCGTAGAACGCCTCGAACGCGAAACGCGGATCGGCCGGCATGTGGAAGGTGACGATGATGGGCGCCTGCACGGCGTCCGGCAACAGGGTCTCGAAGCCGAGCCGGCGCATGCCCTCCACCAGAACGTGCAGATTCTCCCGGTAGCGCGCGCCGCGTCCCGCGGTGCCGCCCTCGGCCTCGAACTCATGAAGAGCACGGTCGAGGGAGAGAATGGCCTGGACCGGTGGGGTGAAACGCCATTGACCGTCCTTCTCCATCGCGAGGTACTGGTCTCGCAGGTCGAGGCTGAGCGAGTGGGCATTGCCGGCGCTGTGCTCGAGGGCCCCGCGCCGTGCAATGCAAAAGCCCACGCCCGGCGTGCTCTCAAGGCATTTGTTGGAAGAAGCTGCCATCGCGTCGAAGCGCACCGTGCACGTGTCGAGAGCCAGGGCTCCGAAGGCGCTCACGGCGTCGATGAGAAGACCACGGCCGTGGCGTGCGGTGACGCGGGCGATCGCCTCGATGGGGTTCAGGATGCCCGAGGTAGTCTCGCAATAGACGGCCGCCACGTGGGATACGCCTGCGTCGCCCGCCAGCGCGCGGTCGAGCGCTCGCGGGTCGTTGGGCACGTCCTCTCCCGTCTCCACCAGGACGCTGCGACGGCCCGCTACCTCACAGATCTTCGCCATCCGCCGGCCGTAGGCACCGTTGACGAGGATCAGCAGCTTGCCGTCACGGGGGACAAAAGAGCCGAGCATGGCCTCGACCACGAACGTGCCGCTGCCCTGGAGCGGAATGCAGACGTGAGTATCGTGCCCGCCCACGACGTCGACGAGACGCTCGCGCACTCGCCGGTTGATGTCGATGAAGCGGTGATCGCGAGATCCGTAGTCGTGCCGCGCCGCTTCCTTTACTTCCGGTGAGGTAGTGAGCGGCCCCGGAGTCAGCAACCACGGATCGCCGCTCGGTGACAGCGCGGTCACGGACTCATGCCCCCCTTAACCGAGCCCCATCCACCGGGGAGTACGCCGAGTCACGGCCCACATCTCCGGCTCCCGTCCGGACTGCGGCCCCCTTCGTTCGGTGCGGAGCGGCGTGTTCCATTCTCTCAGATGCTTTAGTCGTGCCATCCTGTCAACCCGGTCCCACCGGGATCCATCGACATCTCCTGTGCCCCTGGAGCCCGGCCAGGCAGGCCTTATGGTCGGGACGACCGAGGCTGCCCAAGCGTCCGCGACAGCGAGCGCCTTACGGTGCCAATCTGAGCCAAAAAGTCAAGATTCTTGATTCTGTACGGTCCGGTACCCCCGGTGCGATTCGAACACACGACCCACTGCTTAGAAGGCAGTTGCTCTGTCCACTGAGCTACGGGGGCTTACCCAGACAATCAAAATAAACGAGCGGCAAACCAGCGGGCAACCATCTGAGCCTAACTACGCCTCGAACAAGAACCCGCCGGTCTGGTTCCTGCTTACAAGGTCCCAGTCGATCGACACGCCCAGGCCCGGTCCAGTCGGTACGGATACGCATCCGTTGGCGTCGATGGACTCCAGTTCGTCCTCGTAGTCGAGGTACGCCTTTCCGTTATGAGTAGGCGCCTTGGGGTGGACCAGTGACATTTCGTAGTAGTTCGAGTTGGGGATCGACGCCATAAGGTGCCGGTGCGCCGGGCCGGGCGAGTGTATCTCGACGTCCAACCCAAAGCCTTCGGCGGCGTGGCAGATTTTGAGCGCCCCCGTCAGCCCGCCATCCAGGTTCGCGTCGACCCGCACGAGGTCTGTTCCACCGGCGACGATCACGTCCACGTGCTGCTCCAGTCCGCGGATATGCTCCGTAATCATTATTGGAGTTCGGAGCAGCTCTCTCAGCTTCTTGTTGCCGAACGCCGACATGCCGCCGTCCATGTAAGGGTCCTCGTACCAGAGGTAGTTCGCCTCGTCGAGCGCCTTACCCACGGTCAAGGCTTCGAGGAACGTCCGGTACGTGCAGCCCGGATCGTGCATGAGCTGCATTCCGTCGCCTACTGCCTCGCGGACGGTGGTCACCAGCCGCACTTCCCTCTCGATGGGAGCGCCCCAACTATGTATCTTGAAGGCGGGATAGCCCATCTCCTTGCAGCGGACCGCGAAATCGGCGAACGCCTCGGGGCTGTCAAGTCCTCCGCTGGCGTCCCCGAAGTGGGTGCTGGCGTATGCCGGCAGGGGACGGTCGCTGCCCCCCAGTAATTCGTAGACTGGCGCTCCGTACAGCTTGCCCGCGAGGTCCCAAAGCGCGATATCGAGGGGAGCCACGGCCAAATTGATCGTCGCCCTGAACTGGCGCTTCAATTCGCCGTAAATCCCTTCGCGGTCGAGAGCGCTTCGCCCTAGCATCCTCCCGGCCACTCGCTGTAGCTGGTTGTAGCTTTCCGGTCTTCGACCGACAAACTCTCCTCGCACGCCCGCATCGGAATCGATCGTGAGCGCGTAGCGCATGGCCCGCAGCGTTTCGCCCGGTTGATATTGCATTTCGCAGCCGTCGGGCGTCATCCCCAGATTCTCCAACTCCACGAAGAACTCAACGGCCTCGATTCGGGTGATCGTCGGTCGTCTCTGTGCTCCCATCACCGAAGCCTCCTTACCGGCCGCCGGCTGCTATCTCCGGCCCCACCTGCCCAGCGGCCGCCGAAAGGCTGGCCGGTCCTCATACTTCTGAACCAGCGGCGGCCCCCAGTCCATGGCCATCACCGAGGCGTCGTAGGACTTGAGTAAGAGGTCCTCCCGCACCGCCTGGCACGCCGGATCGTCCCATAGATTCTCGAACTCATGCGGATCGACTTGCAGATCGAACAGCTCCCCGAAACCGTGGCTGTGATACACGACAAGCTTCCATCGCCGGTCGCGGTACATGGTCGCCATGGTTCCATCGGGAAGCGGCAGCGCGTCGTAATACTCGCTTCGGACGAAATCCCTGTGCTCATCGGGATCGGCCCTGCCGCCGAGAACCGGCAGAAGGCTCCGTCCCTGCATTCGTTCCGGAATCGAGAGTCCGGCCAGGTCCAGCAGTGTAGGCGCGATGTCTAACAGCTCGACCAGCGCGTTGCTGCGCAATCCCGCGCTGAAGTGTCCCGGCCACGACCATATCAGCGGCACCCGCACAAGCCCTTCGTAGAATCGGCAACCCTTCAGCAACAGTCCGTGATCTCCCAGGGCCTCGCCGTGATCGGTTGTAAACACCACTACAGTGCGCTCGCGCTGACCGGTCTCGTCCAGGGCGTCCAGAATGGCGCCAAGCCGATCGTCGATTAGCTCGATCATCGCGTAGTAAGCGGCCTGTACCGAGCGGGCGTCAAATTCCTCCGGGTTGCGGGCTTTGGTCTGAAAGTCGATGTTCTTCAAGCGTTCTTGCTGGCCCAGGTCGCTCTCCCTGAAATGCGGTCCGGGCATCGTCTCCGGGTCGAACCGGCGGAAGTGCTCCCACGGCGGATCGAACGGAGGGTGAGGATCGAACGGGTTTACCGACAGCAGCCACGGTTGGTCGGACAACTGCGATTCCGAGATGAAGTCGACGGCCTTTTCCGTGCACCACGTCGTCTGGTGATGGGCGACGGGCGCGTTGTCTTTGTCGGGCGTCGGCAACTTCAGTCCGCCGCGGTGCAGGCTCGACGTGAATCCCGCAAATGCGGCGCGGTCGTATCGTTCGATGTCCGACGGCGGACCGAGGATCGAGACAGGATCAAGCCCTTTCTCACGAATCCACCTCAGATAATCGTTGCCATTGGACCGCCCCACCTTCGGGCCGTTGGAATATTCATAGTATCGATATCCGCTTTCGACCCGCGGTTCTCCGGCGCCGTCGCCGTTCGCCAGCCCAAGCTTCCCAACCAGGCCGCAGTCGTAGCCCGAGTCCGCGAGCATTCGGGTCACCATTGTGTGTTCGCTGGGGAAGTACAGCGACCCGTTGCTGTGGACGTGGAGCGCGCTCGGGTACATCCCGGTTAGAAAGCTGGCGCGGCTGGGTGTGCAGATAGGACTCTGACAATACGCGTGGGTGAAGGCAACGCCCCCCTCCACCAGCCGGTCGAGATTGGAGGTATGCACGTGTGGATTGCCGAGCGCGCCGATCGTGTCGAAACGCTGTTGATCGGTGCAGTACCACAAGATGTTGGGCCGGGCGCTACTCGTCACGGAAGACGGCCTCTCGACTCGGCGGGCGCGCCGCAATCAGCCAAAACCACCCGGTACTCGTGATTTGGCACTGCCATAGCCGGGAAATAGTATCCCAGGCCGCCTCGTCCTGTTCTCCGTCTTGGGTACACTCTGGCGGGATCTCGGCTCGAACTTAAGAGTTGCCCTTGCAGGAGCTTGCAGTAATGGAACGGAGTCTCACCATCGGCTTTGTCGGCCTCGGAGCTATCGGCTCCGGCGTGGCCAAGAACCTTCTGAAGGCAGGCCATGACGTTGTTGGGTTCGATCTCGTATCGGAGCGCTCCGGGAAGCTGGCCGCGGCCGGCGGCAGGGCGGCGGCCTCGCCCAGACTTGCGGCGGAGAAGACTGACTACGTGATGACCGCGCTGCCTGAACCCAAGCATCTGGATGACGCCGTCACCGGTGAAGACGGAATTGCGAGTGCCCAAGAGCCGCCACGGATGCTAATCGACCTCAGCACCGTAGACCCCGACACCACCTTGCGCGTTGCCGAGCGCCTTCGCCTGGAGGATGTGCGAATGCTTGAGTGCAAGATAACCGGCTCTTCGCGTGATGCCGAGAACGCCACCATGCGGCTCCTGGCGGGCGGCGACGAGGCCGATCTGGATGAAGTTCGTCACGTCATGGACCGGCTAAGCGAGGAGATCGTATATTGCGGCCCGCTCGGGACCGCGTCGACGCTCAAGCTGATCCACAACATGCTCGCGTTTACGATCATCCTGGCCGACGCCGAGGCTCTGACGCTGGGCGCCAAGGCTGGCCTGGACATCGGTTTCATGGTCGACCTGTTCCGAAAGACGGTCGTCTGGAACAGGTCGCTCGAAGCCGTATTCGAAGGCTCGGTCTTCGAGCGCGACTTCAAGCCCGGATTTCTCACTCGCCACGCTTTGAAGGACGTCCGCCTGGGGACTGAGCTTGCATCTCGGATTGGGTCTATAACCCCTTACGCCGCCGTGACTCAACAGATGTTCACGGCATCGACCGCCAAGGGTTTCGGTGAGGAGAACTTCACCTCTGCGGTAAGGCTTTGGGAGGAGGTCGCGGGAGTAGAGCTCAGCGCTTGACATTCTTGCTTGACATTCTTGGAGGAGTGTGCGCTACTTTCGCAGCCCCAACGACTTGAAGGCGGGAGGTGCGCCGAGTGATCGATGCAGACGCCCTCAGGCTGGCGTTGCTTCGGGCCGATCCGAAGCTGAGCAAGTTCAATCCCCTCCCGCGAATCCTGTGCTTCGACGACTTCGACAACGGCGTCAACGGCTGGTGCGAGCTGATCGGCAACACAGACGGAAATCTCGACAACATGGCTCGCTACGTCCGTGACTTTCATCCCGCCCAGTTGAGCACGTGCACGTACTTCGACCAGGGCACGCACGGGCCGATGTCGGGTACATACGCCCTCAAGGCTGCTACCCGGCCCGTTCCCGACCATATGGCGGTACTGTGCAAGCGACTCACGTGGCAAGACCTTGGGCCGGTGCAAATGGAGATGTACTTCAGCTACAAGTCCGAATGGAACTTCGAGCCGGTGCCCGAAGGCGGACGGGAATGGGATGGAAACTACCATCCCTCGGAAGCGCAGTTCGGCGACATCATGATCGGTAACGACATTCAAATCGACGACGAGGGACGGCGAACTCACTGCGCGCTTCGCTACGTCAACGCCGATGCTCAGGGCAACTTGATTCGGCGTTGGAAATACAAAACGTCGCTGCAGGTAACGCGCAGGACGATCAGAGACATGTTCCCCGACGATTACCTTGAGCATCCGCTCGAGGACTTCCAGGTGCAGGACCCGGCCGACTGGGAGGATGTTCCTGACGGATATCAGCCGCTCTGCTACAACGAGATTCCGTCCAAAGTGAACTGGCACTACCTGCGGTGGGTGTTTGACATCGGCAGGGGCCGCAACGTCGAGCTTCAGGTCAACGACAAGGTCATGGACCTTCGCGACATCCCTGTACCCGTGCACGACTCTCCGTATTGGGGGCTCGCCCGTTTGTTGAATCTTGAGATCAACGTGCGTACGCGGGTGCCGGTTCGCAATTTCCTGTACGTCGATTCGTTGCTGATTTCGGCCGACTGGTAGCGAGCGTGAGAACGTCCCACACCGCGGTAGTCGAACGAAACTCGGTCTTCACTTCGAGTTTCGACACCGAGCCTCACGAGTGCGCCTGGGCGTCGGAAGCCAGATGGTTCGTGCGAATCCTGAGCATCAGACAAGGCGCCGAGCTTAGGGCGCGAGTGCAGATTTCGCCGGACGGCATGTTTTGGATCGACGAGGGGACCGAGCTGCCCGTCATGCGCGAGGAAGGACTTTACTCGATAAAGCTCCGGGAGTTTGGAGGATGGCTCCGCCTCAGCGCGGACCTAGACGGCTCCGATCCAGAGGTCAAAGTGATTATCTATCTGGTCTTGAAAGAGTAGGCTGCCGGGTTCCCGGCGATGAGGAGGTAGGTTGATGAACTCGCGAAACCAGATCTTGCGGCGCAGGTTTCTTGCCGGATCGGCGGGCGGTTTGGGACTCGCCACGGCTGCAATCGCCGGATGCGGCGAGGTGCAGACGGTCACCGAGCGGGTCGTCGAGGTCGTCACCAAGGAGGTGCCGGTCGAGCGGGTCGTGACCAGGGAGGTCGTCAAGGAAGTCCCCGTCGAGGTCGAAAAGGAAGTCGAGAAAGTCGTAGAGGTCGAGAGGGTCGTCGAAGTCGAAAAAGAGACGGTCGTCGAGAAAGTCGTCACCAAGGTTGTTCGGGAAGCCGCGCCCATGGTCAAGGCTCAGGCGGTGACTTACTGGCACGTCTGGGGCGGTCCCCGCTTGCCCCTGATCGAGGACCAGGTGGCGGGATTCGAGGAGCTTAACCCCCAGATCAAAGTCCGCCATACGCTCATCTCGCAAACAGGTATGGACGAGAAGTACCTCACCGCGATCGCCGGCGGCGATCCGCCCGACGTGATCATGCTCCACGGCCAGCGTCACCTTGTAGCATTCTCCGACAACGGCGTGCTGACGCCGCTCGACGAGTTGCTGCGAATCGACAACATTTCCAAGGACACCTGGTTCGACTACGAGGTCGACGTCTACACCTGGGACGGCAAGATGTTCGCCGCTCCGTTTTCCACGAGCACCAATGTGAACCTGTTCTTCTGGAATAAAGCCCAAGCACAGGAAGTGGGCCTCGATCCCGACATGCAGCCGCAAACGTGGAGCGAGTTGGAAGAAGCGGCGGAAAAGCTGACGGTGCTCGATGGCGACAAGGTGGAGCGAGTCGGCGTCGATCCGCTGCTCGGCGGTGTCCGCTCGAACTACTGGTTCCGCGCGTGGACATTTATGAACAACGGACGCATCAGCAGCCCCGACCGTAAGCAGGTGCTCTACAACTCGGACGAGGGCAAGGGCGCGCTGCGTTGGCTCGTCGATTTCTATGACACCACCTACGGCGGATTCGAGAATGTGCGGCCAATCGTGAGCGGAGGCTCGGCATTCCGCAACTCCTTCCTCGAAGGCAAGGTGTCGAGCCTTTTCGACGGTATCTGGATGTTCCTGATCATGGGAGCTCAGGCTCCCGACGTCGATTGGGGAGTCGCCCACGTTCCTTACAACGACCGGAATCCGGCGGCCAAGACCCAATACATGATCGAAGGCGGGTGGGGATACGCCATGCCCACTGGGGTAAAGAACCCCGACGGGGCCTGGGAGTTTCTCAAATGGACCACGACCGACGAGGGCAACCGCGAGTTCTTTATCGCACAGGTCAGACCGTCGCCGGTTAAGGAATTCAATAAGGACCCGCGCTTCGGCGAGAATTTCCCGGACGAATGGAAACTCGCGCTTGAAGTAATGGATCTAAGTGTCCATTCCCCGGCATCGCCAGTTCAAGAGAAGCTGAACGATATCACGATTCAGATGCAGGAAGAGGCCCTGCTGCACAAGCGCACGCCCGAGGATGCCGTCGAATGGGGCGCCACCGAGTCCCAGAAAGAAGTCGACAAGTGGTGGGAGCAGCGAGGCTAGATATAGCGTCGAACCCTTCTGTAACCAACACTGCCTTCGATTTCTGAGAGTTGCGCCGCGGCCGTGTATCAGCGGGCGCTTAAGGGATCTATCGGCGTAGCCGTACAGGGGCGGACCATGCCATGGCGACTGTAGACGCTTCCGCGCCTCAGGCCGGCGGCAAGGTCCGCCTCTCGGCAAGCCGGCGAGAGGCCCTCTGGTGCTATACGTTCCTTTCGCCGTGGCTGCTGGGGTTCCTGGTGTTTACCGCCGGCCCCATCGTGGCCGTCTTCTATCTCGGCTTCACGCGCTACAACGTCTTCAAGGCGCCGCAATGGGTTGGGCTGGAAAACTACGTCGGCATCTTCACCGACGACCGCCTTTTCACCATCACGCTGCTCAATACCATCTACTTCGTCGTGATATCCGTGCCCGGACAGCTTTTGATCGCGTTCACGCTCGCGATGTTCCTCAACACCCGTATTCATGGCAGAGGCGCCTACCGAACGCTGTTCTATCTCCCCATGATCGTGCCGCACGCCGCCGCTTCGGTGATTTTCTTGTGGCTGCTGCACGCTGAGCTGGGGGTAGTGAAGCACCTTCTGGACGTATTCGGAATTCCAAGCCCGCTTTGGTTTCAAGACGAGAACTGGTCAAAGCCCGGAATAATTCTGCTCTCGTTCTGGTATGTCGGTCAGACGATGGTGATCATGCTGGCGGGCTTGCAGAACATCCCGACCCACCTGTACGAAGCGGCGTCCATCGACGGGGCCAACGTCCTGCGGCGCATGTGGCACGTAACGATCCCGATGCTCAGTCCTACGACCTTCTTTCTACTCGTAATCGGTCTCGTCACGCACTTCCAGGTTTTCACCTTCGCGTACATCATGACGCGGGGCGGGCCTTTGAATTCGACGCTCTTCTACGTCCTCTATCTCTACCGTTACGCCTTCAAGAACTTTGAGATGGGCTACGCGTCGGCCATGGCGACGGTGCTGTTCGTTTTGGTGCTCGCCGTAACCGGAATTACGTTCGGCACAAGCCGGCACTGGGTGCACTACGAGACATGAGTGATCGAGTCGCGGTAATCGCCACGCACGTCCGGCGCGGACTATTCCAGTCCGCGCCCGGAGTGGGGCGCCACGCCGCCATCCATTTTGTTCTTCTCATTGTGGCGTTCATCTTCGCCCTGCCGTTCCTGTGGATGGCGTCGACTTCGCTCAAGGAAGCGACCCAGGTTGAGAGCTTCCCGCCCGTCTACATACCCAGTCCGGTCGTATGGCAGAACTACGTTGAGGCGCTAACCTTCCTGCCGTTCCATCAATACTTCTTCAACACGACGCTGATCTCAGCGCTCGTGATCGTCGGTGATGTTCTGTCGGCCTCTTTCGTCGCTTACGGTTTTGCACGGCTGCGCGCGCCAGGACGGAACTTCCTCTTCATAGTCATGATCAGCACGATGATCGTTCCGCTGGCGGTCAGACTGCTACCGACGTTCTTGCTCTTCAAGTGGATGAACTGGGTCAACACCTTCCTGCCGTTGATCGTGCCGGCTTTCTTCGGCACGCCCTATTTCATTTTCTTCGTCCGGCAGTTCTATCGAACGATCCCACAGGAGCTCTCCGACGCCGCGAGGGTCGATGGCGCGTCGGAGTTCAGGATTTGGTGGCAGATCATGGTGCCGTTGTCAAGGCCGGTGCTGATCGCCATCGGCATATTCGCGTTTGCCAACGTCTGGAACGACTTCCTCTACCCGCTCGTCTTTCTGACCGACAGGACGAAGTGGACGATAAGCATCGCCCTCAGCGCCATGATCGACGCGACGGGCGAGGACATCCAGTTCTGGAACCTCATGATGGCCGCGGCTTTCGCTTCCGTCGCGCCCATGGTGGTCGTATTCGGCTTTGCGCAGCGCTATTTCACGCAGGGCGTTACTCTGACGGGAATCAAGGGATAGCCATGCCGCCTTGCCGTTCCGCCCCCGCAAACATCCCGGTGCCGCCGCCGTCCGCGTGGGCGGCGTAGAGAGTGGCAGTCTCCGGGCAAGGCGGCCCTAACGAGCGTCCGAACATACTGCTGTATTGCACCGATCAGCAGCGTTTTGACACAATAGCCGCTCTCGGCAATTCCGAGATTCGCACGCCCCATCTCGACAGGCTGGCGGCCGAGGGCGCGGCTTTCACCCATGCCTATTGCCAGAACCCCGTCTGCACGCCGAGCCGTGCCAGCTTCTTGACCGGAATGTACCCGAGCGCCAATCACGTCATTCGCAACGGGTGCGAGACCTACCCCGCGAGCCTTGTCGACAAACTCATAAGCCGTATCATGTCCGACGCCGGTTACGACTGCGGTCTGATCGGCAAGCTGCACTTGGCAGGCGCGCACAACGGACCCGAGAACCGCCGCGACGACGGCTTCGATTATTTCCAATACAGCCACATGCCCTATCGGTACTGGCCAGATGGCGATTCATACCTCGAATGGGTACGGCTTCAGGGCCACGATCCCGTTGACGCAATCGACACATACGACTCGCCCGGTTTGAGGGTGGTAACTCCTGAAAACGGATGGGCTGGACTAAAGGTACCCACGCCCGGTTCGGATAATGCGCCGCCGGAGCTGCACCAGACCAGGTGGTGTACCGATAAGGCTATCGAGTTCATATCCCAGCCCCGCGAGCGCCCCTGGTTCCTCAGCGTCAATGCGTTCGACCCGCATCCTCCCTCGGATCCTCCCTGGGACTACTACAAGCGTTATCCGCCGGAGACGTTGAGCGATCCCCCCTTTCGCGATAGCGATCTCCACCGGCAGGAGCGTTTAGCGCAAGTCCCATTTGCCGTGGGACCGTACCCGCTCGACGTGATCAGAGCCCGCCAGCTAAAAGCCGCTTACTACGCGATGATCGAGCTTATCGACCACGAAATAGGACGGCTGCTGGACTGGCTCGAATCGGCCGGTCTTCGCGAGAACACCGTCATCATCTTCACCAGCGACCATGGCGAGGCGCTGGGCGACCACGGGCTTGTGATGAAGGGAGCGAGGTTTTACGAAGGACTTGTGCGAGTGCCCTTGCTATGGTCCTTTCCCGCCGGAGCGAAGGCGGGACTGAAGAGCGACGCGTTAGTCGAGCTTGTGGATATCGTGCCGACGCTTCTGGAGATCACCGGTCTGCCGGTTCCCGCCCACGTTCAGGGACGGTCGCTGCTGCCTATTCTCACCGGCGGCGCGTCTCCTGATCATCACAAGGAGTTCGTGCGATGCGAGTACTTCTACCATTCCCCGGAAGGAATACCCGCCTACGCAACGATGTACCGCGACGAGCGCTGGAAGCTAGTTTGCTATCACGGCGCCGGATTGGGCGAGCTTTTCGATCTCCATAACGACCCACATGAGTTCGACGATCTTTGGCTTGAGCCTGGTCGAGACCCGATTCGCAACGAGCTAATCAGACGGTCGTTTGAGGCCTGGACGCTCGACATGGACACCGGCGAACCGCAAGCCTGGCCCTGGTAGCGATTTCTCACATCAGCGTCGCCCGGGAGCAATGCGGCGCGAGGAAGCCTAGCCGCCGCCTCCACCACCGGCGCGAATGCCGGCCTCGGTCATCGGCGCGGGATCCAGCGCCTGAGCCAATTCGTCCTCTGACAGATCGGTCATGCGTCCAGCGACATCCGGGATGCTCTCACCTGTCCGTACCGCTTCCTTGGCGATTTCAGCTGCCGCCGCATAGCCGATCCTTGGAGCTAGAGCGGTCGCCAACATCGTATTGCGCTCCAGCCAGTGTCGGATCATCGCTCTGTCCGGCTCCAGACCGCGCACGCCAAGCTCGTCGAACTGCTTGCAGCCGTTCGCCAGGATGTCGATCGATTGCGAGAGGTTGTGGGCTATCACCGGCATCATCACGTTCAACTGAAGCTGCCCGGCCTCCGCCGCCATCGTGATGGCGAGGTCGTTTCCGAACACCTGAAAGCAAATCATGTTCAGGCACTCGGCCATCACCGGGTTGACCTTGCCCGGCATGATCGACGATCCCGGCTGGACCGCCGGCAGCCTGAGCTCGGATATCCCCGTGCGTGGTCCCGATCCCAGCAGGCGGATGTCGTTGGCCAGCTTGCCCAGGTCGACCGCCAGCGCCTTGAGCGCCGCCGATAGCATCGCGAACCGCGACATGCTCTGCATCGAGTAGAACAGATTCTCCGACCGCCGTACGGTCAATCCGCTCAGCTCGCCCAGCACCTCGACCACCCGCTCTTGATACCGAGGCTCCGCGTTGAGACCGCTTCCCACGGCGGTCCCGCCGACGCTCAGCTCCTGGACATCTACTTCCGCCGCCGCGATTCGCTCGCGGCCGCGTCGCACGGCGACTGCATAGGCCCCGAACTCCTGCCCGAGGCGGACTGGGGTGGCGTCCTGCACGTGCGTGCGGCCCGACTTGACGATCCCGTCCCAATCCTGCGCCTTCTGCTCCAGCGAATCGGCTAGTTCGTCAAGCGCCTCGTACAGCGGCTGCAAGAGATGCAGCGCGGCTAGCGCGATGGCGGTCGGGATGATGTCGTTGGTCGACTGCGCCATGTTTACGTGGTCGTTGGGATGCACGGGATCGTAGTCGCCGCGCGAACCGCCCAACAGCTCATTTGCGCGATTGGCGAGCAATTCGTTCGCGTTCATGTTGTGCGACGTGCCGGCTCCGGCCTGGAAAACGTCCACCACGAACTGATCGCCGTGCAGCCCGTCCAGCACTTCGTCCGCCGCCTGGATAATCGCGTCGGCAAGCTTCGGGTCCAGGCGCCCCGTCTCACGATGCGTAACGGCCGCCGCCTTCTTGATGAGCACCGTCGCCCAGACGAACGCCGGATGCGGACCTATTGCGCAGATTGGGAAATTATCGACCGCCCGCTGAGTCTGAACGCCGTAAAGCGCTTCGGACGGGACCTCGACTTCGCCGAGCGGATCGCGCTCAGTGCGTGTTGCCATCAATTCGTATCCTTTGCATTGCGGGATCGTAACCAACCGAGCCGCGACCGGTAATCAAGGGACCGTTCGATTTTATCTGTCGGGAGTCGCGGTCAGACGCCCATTATCTCCACGAGTTCGCGCACGCCGTCCGCAGATTTATGTAAAGCAGCAAGCTCTTCCTCAGTCAAGGAAACGTCGATCAGCCCCTCGTAGCCTTGCGCCCCCAGCTTCACCAGCACTCCCACGAACGTGCCGCTTATCCCATATTCGCCTTCGAGCAGGACCGAGCATGGGAATAGCCGTTTCTGGTCCAAGACAATCGCATCGATCATCAGCATCACGGCCTCGCCCGGAGCCTCGTAAGCGCTGCCGCGTTGCAGGAGCTTTACTATCTCGGCTCCCCCGTCCCGCGTCCGCTGGATAATGGCATCCAAACGGTCCTGGGGCAGCAGCTCGCCGACAGGGACGCCCGCCACGGACGTGTAACGAGGCACCGGCACCATCGCGTCCCCATGCCCTCCGAGAACGAATCCCGACACGTCTTGAGGCGACACGCTCAGTTCCCAGGCGATGAACGTCCGATATCGCGCCGAATCCAGAATGCCGCCCTGTCCTATCACGCGCTCCTTGGAAAACGACGTGACGGAATGGACGAGCTGGGCCATGGCGTCGACCGGGTTGGTCAGTACGATGAACTTACAGTCGGGAGACTTCTCTGCCAGTTTGCCCGCTACGTCCTCGACGATCTCTTTGTTCTTCAGCAGGAGGTCGTCGCGCGACATTCCGGGCTGCCGCGGAAACCCCGACGTAATCACGCAGATGTCGGAGTCCTCGGACTCGTCATAGCCCGTCGAGCCGATCAGGTTCGGTGGATACCCCATCAGCGGGCCGGTCTGATTGAGGTCGAGCGCCTTGCCAGCGGCAAACCCCTCGACCACGTCGATCATCACGACGTCGGCATAACCTCTCTCGGCTACCCGACGGGCGATAGATCCCCCGGTCTGCCCCGCGCCGGCGACGGTTACCTTAGTGCGTGCCAAACTTCCTCCGCATCAATCTTCCAATACCGGGGCCAACACGCCTGTCCGCGCTCATTTGCATTGGTCTACGCGGCCGTTTCGGACTCGACCCGTTTGCGACCGCCGATCTTGTTTGCAATCGAAGCTTCGCGAAGCAGCTCGATCTTGTTTGCCGGGTCTATTCCAACGGGGCACGCGTCGTCCCATGAATTGTCGGGATCGCAGTCCCAAATTCCGCCGCTCGTGTTGACCCGTTCGAGGCGGTCGCGGTCGGAGCCGTCGCGCACGTCAGCCGCCAACCGGAACTCCCGAACGAGCGCTGCGGGGCCGACGAAGCCTGCCGACACATGTGCGTGGGGCACGGCCGCATCGCAAAGGCCGCAGGAAATGCACGCCTGGGACCGTCCCAGACGGTCAACCTCCTCCTGCGTCATGTCCGAGTCCATGCCGCTCCCCGGCGATCCTTCATCGGATTGAATCCAGGGCTCCCCCGCCCCGAGCGTCAGGAAGGTGGGATCGAAGTCGGCGACGAGGTCCCGGATAACCGGATGGTTTTGCAAGGGAGCTATCTCGACGGGGGACCCGTTGCAATCGAGGGACGATACGCGTGTTCGACACGCGAGCACGGGCAGGCCGTTGACCTGTACCCCGCAGGCTCCGCAGAACCCGCCCCGGCAGGAGTAACGAATCGCCAGGGACGAGTCCTGTTCCTCGTGTATCGATACCAGGGCGTCGAGAAGGGTCAGGGAATCTCTCGTGGGAACTTCATATTCACGCGTTTCAGAGCTGTCGTACGTTTCGGGATCGTACCTGATGATCCGCAGTCCGAGTCGTTGTTCCGTCATCAATAAGCCCTCGCGTCGGGATCGTCGGTCTTTGCCGCAAGCTTACCGGTTTCGATTCGGGTCCCCTCGCAATTTCGATAGGCGAGCGTGTGGAGTCGCCAGTTCTCATCGTCTCGGTCGGCATAGTCTCGCCTGAAGTGGCTGCCGCGCGATTCCGTGCGGTTGCTTGCGCCGTCCAGCACGACTCCCGCAACTTCCACCATGTTTATCAGCTCGAGCGCCGCCCTCACTTCCAGGTTGAACCGCTTGGACTTGTTGCTCACGCCGATGTCGGCGAGTCTGTCGGAGATTGAGTCGAGAGCGGTTCGAGCGCTTGCCAGCCCTTCACTATCGCGGAAGACTCCGACGTGGGATGACATGACCGAACGCATTTCACCCGTCAGCGTCGACACTCTCTCCGTGCCCGGATGCGCCACCAACCGGCCGACCCGATCGGCCTCGTCGTCGCGCGTGGCGCTCAAGTCAGCGTAGTGGAGAACTCCTCCCGATGCCCGGTTGGCGGCTGCGTTGCCGGCCAGGCGGCCAAAGACAAGCGCCTCGGCCAGTCCGTTTCCAGCCAGCGGACCGGCTCCATGGACTCCAGTGCTTGCACATTCGCCAACCGCATATAGCCCGCCTACAGCCGTAGCGCCCTCAAGGTCGGTGGGTATCCCGCCTGCGCTGGAGTGTGCGGAAGGAACGACGGGAACGGGGCTCTCGGCAGGGTCGAGACCGAGCAGGTCCCCGCAGAGGCGCTGGAAATTCGGCAGCGAGGAGGCCATATCCCCGTTGCCGCTCGCGTCGAGACTCACGCATCCGCCGTTTACGCCACGGCCCGCATTGATTTCCGTCTGCACCGCGCGGGAAACGATGTCGCGGGGCGCTAGCTCCAGGCTTTCGGAAGCGTAGCGCTCCATGAAACGCTCGCCATCCGAATTGCGCAACAGCGATCCGTGCGACCGTGCCGCCTCGGTTATCGATATCCCGCGGGCAAGCGCGTTCCCGGCGGCGTGAAGGCCCGTCGGATTGAATTGAACGAACTCCATGTCGCGCAGGGGAAGTCCCTCGCGGTACGCCAGCGCGAGGCCGTCAGCGGTGTTGGTAACCGGGCTTGTGTTGATCTCGTAAAGCCCCGCCGCGCCTCCCGTGGCTAGTGTGACCGCCCGAGCCCCGACCGCGTGCAGCTCGCCTGATCGCAAGTCCGTTGCGACCACGCCCAGGACTTCCTCGTCGCGCACCACCAAGCGTGTTACGTACCATTCGTCCAGAACGGTGACGCCCGCTTTGACAAGTTCTGCCCACAGAGTTTGAGCCAGGAGAATACCTGTCCAGTCGGCTCCATGGGCCGCGCGGGACCGGCTCGCACCACCAAACCTGCGAAGCGCAAGGCGGCCGGTCGGATCGCGATCGAACGCGACGCCGCTGTTTTCCATCTCGATAACGGCGCTTGCGGCGTCCGCGCAAAGCGTCTCGATTGCATCCCTCTCGGAAAGAAAGTCTCCCGCCCGAACGGTATCGGTCGCGTAAGTTTCCGGATCGTCCGAAGGATCGAGCGGCGCGTTGATGCCGCCTCCCGAAGACGTCGAACCTGATCGGACAGGATGGTCTTTCGATATCAACGCGACCTCGGCGGATGCCGAAGCGGCGAGAGCCGCGCGCATACCCGCAACACCGCCGCCGACAACTATTACGTCAAATTCGAGCATCAGCGCCGCGCGCCTTTCGTCAGCCAGATCGTCATGCTGAAAAATGCTCCACTAATGAGCCCAGAAAGATGACACCGGTGATTTTGGTCGATTTTGCCAAATGCCGCCAGTCTCAGCGCCGCAATCGCGAAACATCAAGAGAGCGCAGACCGAGCGGCAGCGGCGATTTCGTCCGGTATAGTCGCAACTCGCACGCCCGCGCTCTCAAACGCTTTGATTTTTTCCACCGCCGTTCCTGATCCCCCCGAAACGATAGCTCCCGCATGCCCCATGCGTTTCTCCGGCGGCGCGGTGCGTCCGGCGATGAATGCGAAGACGGGTTTGCTCACGTTGTCGGCGATGAATTCGGCGCACTGCTCTTCATCCGTTCCACCGATTTCGCCGATTACGACAATCGCTTCGGTTGACGGATCGCGCTCAAACATGTCCACGACTTCTATAAAGGACGTGCCGATAATCGGGTCACCGCCTATGCCCACGCACGTGCTCTGTCCCAGTCTCAAGGCCGAAAGAGACTGAACGACCTCGTAAGTTAGCGTCCCGCTGCGGCTGACAACCCCCACCGGCCCCGGCAGGTGAATCTGTCCGGGCAGAATTCCGACTTTGACCTTGTGCGCGGGTGATATCACGCCAGGGCAATTCGGTCCGATTAAACGCGATTTCGCCGCCCTCACCCGGTGATAGACCGGAATCATGTCGATCACCGGAATGCCCTCGGTGATACAGACGATAAGGGGAACCCCTCCCGCAGCCTGTTCCAAAATCGCATCGGGCGCGGCGAACGCGGGTACGAAGATAATTCCGCAGTTCGGCTGGGTGCGGTCGACGGCTTCCTCAACCGTATCGAACACCGGCACGTCGTGGACCGACTGCCCGCCCCGTCCTGGCACCACGCCCGCCACGACGTTGGCGCCGTAGTCCAGCATGAGCCGAGTATGAAACGAACCCTGATTGCCCGTAATGCCCTGCACGAGCACTCGTGTGTCGGCGTCGACGAGAATGCTCAAGCGGCCGCCCGACCAACCGCTTCGTTTACGGCGTCAACCATGCCGGTATACGCTGAGATTCCAGCGCTGCGGAGGACTGCCAGCCCCTCTTCTTCATTGGTTCCGACCAACCGAACCACCAGCGGAACGTCGCGGTCCAGACCGCTAGTCGCCGCCACGACGCCGCGCGCGACTTCGTCGCATCGGGTAATCCCGCCAAAGATGTTCACCAGTACCAGATTCACCGCTGGGTCGGCGAGGATGATCTCCATGGCCGTACGCACCTGCGCGGCGTCGGCTCCACCCCCGACGTCGAGGAAGTTGGCAGGCTCGCCTCCTTGGAGCTTTATCACGTCCAGCAGCGCCATCGCCAGCCCCGCCCCATTGACCATGCAGCCGATATCGCCGTCGAGCTTGACGTAGCTGATGCCCGATTCTCGCGCCCGACGCTCAGGCCCCGTCTCCTCTTCGGAATTCCGGAGCTTTGCTAGTTCCGGCCGCCGGAAGAGCGCGTTGTCGTCGATGTTTACCTTGGCATCGATGGCCCGGAGGTCGCCTTCCGGCGTGACGATCAATGGATTGATCTCCGCCAGTGAAGCATCGATCCGCACCGCAAGCTTTACCAGCGAGCGGGCTATCGACTCGAACTGACGGACCTGCCTCCAGTCGAGACCAAGCATGAACCCCAGACGGCGTCCCTGGTGAGCATCCAGCGCGCTGGATGGTTGAACGAATTCCCTGTGAATCGCGGACGGATTATTTCGCGCGACCTGTTCGATCTCGACTCCACCCTCGCCGCTGACCATTAGCAGGATGCGTTTCGCATCGCGGTCTACGATCGCGCCTAGATAGATTTCCCGCTCTATATCCGAAGCCTCGGCGACCAGCACTTTCTCCACCGGATAGCCTCCGATTGTGAGCCCGAGGATCTTCTCCGCCGCTTCCTGCGCGGCGGCGGGAGTCTGGGCCAGTTTCACTCCGCCCGCCTTGCCCCGTCCGCCGACCAGGACCTGCGCTTTGACGACGACCGGATTGCCTATCTCCTCCGCAACGCCTCGCGCCTCACTGGCCGAGAAGGCTACATTGCTCGCCGGTACGGGGATGCCGGCCCCTGCAAACAGCGCTCTCGCCTGGTATTCGTGGAGCTTCAAGCGTCGTGCATGAGCCTGATCAAAGCGTCCGCAACGTCGGACGTACCCACCGCGGTCGGGTCGTCGCGGTTGGGCTTCATGTCGTACGTCACGGAATCCCCGGCCTCGATCAACCGCGCGATGGCGCTATCGAGCCTGTCGGCGGCGGCGGTCTCGCCAATGTGGCGCAGCATCATTAGACCCGACAGGATCATGGCGAGCGGGTTGACCTTGTTCATACCGGTATAGCGGGGCGCGCTTCCGTGCGTGGCCTCGAATACTGCGAAATCGTCTCCGATATTCGCTCCGGGAGCGACGCCGAGTCCCCCAATCAACCCCGCGCACAGATCCGAAACGATGTCGCCGTACAGGTTCGGCAAGACCATCACGTCGTAGAGTTCCGGCTTCTGGACAAGCTGCATGCACATGTTGTCCACGATCCGGTCCTCGAATTCAACTTCGGGATAGTCCCGCGCAACGTCGCGGGCCACTTCGAGAAACAACCCGTCCGAGAATTTCATGATGTTGGCCTTGTGAACGGCCGTTACCTTTTTACGGCCGTTCGCGATTGCGTAGTCGAAGGCGAAACGGACGATGCGGTCGGTCGCATCCACGGATATCGGTTTGATGCTGATGCCCGAGTCCGACGGAATGGCCGACCCGTTCAGGCTGCCCAGGTGTCTTATCAAGTCCGACGCGGCCTCGGACCCTCTCTCGAACTCGATTCCCGCATAGAGGTCTTCGGTGTTCTCACGAACGATCACAAGATCGATCTCGTCATAGAACGAGCGGACCCCCTTGTACATCTTGCAGGGACGCAGGCATGCGTAGAGATCCAGCTCTTTGCGCATGGCCACGGTCACGCTGCGAAAGCCTGTTCCCACGGGAGTTGTTAGTGGTCCTTTGATGGCAAGCTTGTTCTCTCGAATCGAATCTAGTACCGACTCCGGCAGCGGCTCTCCGGTTTTCTCCGCGACTTCGGCTCCGGCGTTCTGGATATGCCAGTTGAATTCGACGCCGGTCGCGTCGAGGACTCGACGCATAGCTTCGGCGATCTCCGGGCCTGTTCCATCGCCGGGAATTAGTGTGACGTTATATGTCATGTGGTCCGTTTGTAGTGAGTTAGGACGATGCCGGGCTAAATGATACCCGCGCTATCCATGCCGTGTTGGCGTGAGCCGCAGACCGCGTCGGATTGGACACAATTAGGTGAAATGTGAATCGCAAAAGGTACGGCTATCGGGTCCGGAGGTCGCATCGTGCAGGCGATAGACTGAGAGACTGGCGCCGCCGTGCGCCGATGAAAACGCTTACTCTGTGGACCGCACACAATTGGTGAAGAGGTAGATGTAATGCCAACCATCGAGTCGACCCCCGAGTTAGTAGCGGAAATATACGCGCGGATGCGTGAGACGTTGGAGATCGTGCGGACGCGCCTGGGACGCCCGCTGACTCTGGCTGAAAAGATCGTCTTCGGCCATCTGGACGATCCATCAGGAGACGACCTGACGCCCGGCGACAGTTACCTGCAGCTTCGACCCGACCGGGTTGCGCTCCAGGATGTGACCGGGCAGATGGCGCTGCTCCAGTTCATGCTGGCCGCCCGCGAGGAGGCGGCCGTGCCGACCACCGTCCACTGCGACCACCTAATTCGCGCGCATAACGGGTCCGCATCGGACCTGCACGTCGCCCGCACCGAGAACGCCGAAGTATTCCAGTTCCTCGCCTCTGTCTCTCGGAAGTACGGACTCGGATTCTGGAGACCGGGCGCCGGAATAATCCACCAGGTAGTGCTCGAAAACTACGCGTTTCCCGGCGGTCTGATGATCGGGACCGACTCGCACACGCCCAACGCCGGCGGCCTCGGAATGCTGGCCGTGGGCGTGGGTGGAGCGGATGCGGTTGACGCGATGGTCGGATTCCCCTGGGAAGTGAAGAACCCGCACGTCGTGGGCGTAAGACTCACGGGTGAGCTGAGCGGCTGGACCGCTCCCAAAGACGTGATCCTAAAGCTGCTCGGGATTTTGACGACCAGCGGCGGGACGAACCGGGTTATCGAATACTTCGGTCCGGGAACTCGATCTCTCTCCTGCACCGGCAAGGCGACGATAACCAACATGGGCGCGGAGCTTGGCGCTACAAGCTCCGTATTTCCCTACGACGGACGAATGGCAACCTATCTGCAAGCCACCGGTCGCGGTGAACTGGCGGACTTGGCCGGCCAGGCCCTCGACCTGCTCACTGTGGACGAGGAGGTCCACGACGACCCAACACGGTTCTATCAGGAGGTCATAGAAATCGATCTCAGTGAGCTTGAGCCGCACGTCGTCGGTCCGCACCGGCCGGATCTGGCGCGGCCGATATCCGAGATGGCGGCGGCGGTCGAAGCCAACGATTATCCAAACAAGCTTTCTGCGGCGCTCATAGGCAGTTGCACGAACTCATCGTATGAAGACGTATCGCGCGCCGCCGATGTCGCCGCTCAGGCCGCGGCGCGCGGCGCTCGGGCGCCTACTCCGCTGCTGGTCACGCCCGGCTCCGAAACAGTGCGCGCGACCATAGAGCGTGATGGTCAGCTCGGAGTCCTCGAATCTATTGGAGCCACGGTTCTCGCAAACGCTTGCGGTCCGTGTATCGGCCAGTGGCGTAGGAGGGAGGCCGGCCCAGATGGAAGCCGGCCGGTCAAGGTCAATTCGATCATCTCGTCCTTCAACCGCAACTTCCCGCGCCGCAACGACGGCAACGCCAGCACACATTCGTTTCTCGTAAGCCCGGAGATCGCCGTCGCTTACGGGTTGGCCGGGCGACTTTCGTTCAACCCGCTTGTCGACCGGATCGAATCCTCCGGCTCCGATGGGTTCCGGCTCGATCCTCCCGCTCCCGCGCCTGAAGTCCCGGCCGACGGGTTTACCGGGAAAGGCTATGGATACGAACCTCCCAGCAGCGACGCGTCATCGGTCGAAGTCAAGGTCGATCCAGAGAGCAAGCGACTGGAGATTCTCCAACCGTTTCACGAGCAATCCCCGGAGCATTTCCAAAACATGCCCGTGCTGCTCAAAGCCGCCGGACAGTGCACCACGGACGCCATATCCCCGGCGGGACCGTGGCTGCGGTTCCGTGGCCATCTGACCAATCTGAGCGACAATATGTTCACTGGCGCTAACAACTCGTTCTCGGAAACGCCGGGGACGGGTTACAACCAGATTTCAGGGGCCGACGAGGAGTCGATTCCCGAGATAGCCAAGTCCTACAACGAGCGCGGGTTGCGCTGGGTGGCCGTCGGCGACGAGAACTACGGCGAGGGAAGCAGCCGTGAGCACGCGGCCATGTCGCCCAGGCACCTGGGCGGCTCCGTGATCATCGTGCGAAGCTTCGCGCGAATCCACGAATCGAACCTCAAGAAGCAGGGCCTGCTGCCGTTTACGTTCGTCAATCCCGACGACTACGACAAGATCGAAAAAACCGACCGGATCGACCTCGTGGACATCGACGAGCTGGCCCCGGGCAAAGCCGTAACCGCGGTGCTTCGACACGCCGACGGAATAACCGACGCCATCGAGTTGGCGCACACGCTAAACGAGCAACAGATAGAGTGGATTTGGGCCGGATCAGCCCTCAACGTGCTAAGGCGGAGTGTCGCCTAAGGAGTCAATCTATTTGCGCGGGTTCTCCACCCGTACCGTTACCACGTCTTCGCCATGGTACTTCTGGTGGCGCACCGACGATGCGTAGTGACGCAGCAGGCGGAACGATATTTCCCGGTCGTCCCGTATGTCCGGCGTTTCACCTAGATACGCCAGCCGGTCCTCCAGGTTCTCCCCCTCATATCCCGATACAAACTCCAGCTCGGCTCCACGGCCATCGGGGCGGGCGGTCACGATTAGCCGCCGCGCTCGCGTCCTTTCCACGTCCTCGTCTTCTTCAGATGACAGGCTCGCCAGTGTTTCTTCCCCAACCAGGACCACACGCTCCCTCGAAGCCTCGTTCCATCCGGCTTTTGATGCGAACTCGCGAAGGAACTCCACGAGCTTGGGCAAAGCTTCCGAATCTAGCGGGATGCTTAGGCGCCTGCGCCGGGGCCCCGTCAGCTCCAGGAACACCATCATGATGATCGCGACGATGGCTCCCGAAGTCATGCCGTTCCCGAGCAGTACGCTCAGAAACCCATCCCCCAGTTGCTCGGCGAAGATCCATTGATTCTGAAAGCCCACGCCGATCCAGAACGCCAGTCCGGCAACGGCGGCCTTACGGTGATCGACCCCATCCTGAATGATGATCTTCATGCCCTGGACGAAGAGCAGTCCTAGAAGAACCATGATGTAGGCGGCGGCAACGGGGGCGGGGATGGCTATCAATATGGCCGTGACCTTCGGCAGGAAGGCCAGCACCAGGAAGATCACGCCGATAATCACGCCCACCCTCCGCGCGGCGATTCCGGTCACCTCGGGGAGGGCAACGCTGGTTGAGTAGGTCGTGTTGGGGAGTGTTCCCAGGATTCCTGACAAGAGATTTCCCACGCCGTCGGCATTGAGGGCCCCCTGCACTACGCGGAAATCGGTTGCCGGCGGCTTGCGTCGAGAAACCCGTTGAATTGCCACTCCGTCACCAATCGTCTCGATGGCGCCAACGAGAGTAACCGCCACGAACGCCGGCAATAGCGCCCAGAACTCCGGACCAGGAGTTAGGTCGAATCCCGGCCAGGAGCCAAAGGAAACACCCACCCAGGGCGCGTCCAGTATCTGCTGAAAGTCGTACAGCCCAAAGGGGGCAGACACCACGCAACCCACGGCTATCCCGATGACGGGCGACCATAGCCGCAATCCCGGAGGACCGCGTAGCACAAGCGCCGCGACAACCACCAGCGTCGCCACCGTAGCGAGTGGAGCGGCAGCCGCGGAGGTGCCTTCAGGCACGGACACCATCGTGTCGTATACAACCGGCGCTACCGTGGCGGTGATCAGCATTATCACCGTGCCGGAGACGACTGGAGTGAATATCCGGCGTAGCAGCGAGAGCCGCGCCGCTAGCGCAAACTGAAACAGCGACGACACTACTACCAGGCTCGCCATGGTGGCCGGCCCGCCTTCGACCAGAGCCGCGACGCACACCGCGATGAAGGCCCCCGACGTTCCCATGATTAACACGTGTCCGGCTCCAATCCGTCCCACCCGGACGGCCTGGAGAACCGTGGTAATTCCGCTGACTATGAGTGCGGCGAAGACGCCCCACGACACGTACGAATCGGGCTGGTCGGCGATCCGAAACACAATCACAACGGTCAATACCACCGGCGTCAGAATGATCGCCGCGGCCTGAAGGCCGGCGCCAACCGTTATTGGGGAGGGCGGGTTCTCATCCGGTTCGTAGCGGATGTTCTCGTTTTCACGCTCTACCGCCATCGCTCGCTCCTAGCTATCTTCGTGCCCCGCGTATGTTGACACAGCGGGCCGTTCAGGACTCGAACACCCAGCGGTCCAGATCCCGCTGGTACTCCAAGACCTCCACATCTTCGAAATAAAGCGACATCTCGTGTTCGGCGCTTTCGGGCGCATCCGACGCATGAACAAGGTTTCGCAGGCCGGCGACCGCCAGATCGCCCCGTATGGTGCCGGCCGCCGCCTGGTTCGGGATGGTGGAACCGACCATCGTCCGCACCGCCTGGATTACATTTTCTCCCTCTAGGATCATCGCTACGACCGGACCGGAAGTCAGATGTTGTACAAGCCCTTCGAAGAAGAACTTGCCCTTATGCACTTCGTAGTGTCTTTCGGCGAGTTCCCGGTCCGCTTGGAGCATTTTCAAGGCCACAACGCGATATCCGCGCCGCTCGAACCGGGCAAGAATCTCTCCTGCCAGACCGCGTTGCACGGCATCGGGCTTGAGAAGCACAAACGTTTGTTCCATTTCAGTTGACTCCATTCTCGTCTCTTTTTGCAGTTTCATCCCAGAATTTGCCGACGGTTTCAGCCACGTTTGATCTCAGAGTCGCTACGCCAAGCTCGGCCCCGGCCACGACCAGAACCTGCCACTCGCCCGCCCGGAATCCGACACACTGCGCGTCGTCGGATTGCCACCAGATCTGGCTGATCTGACCGAAGCCAAGCCTGTCGATATCCGTATCGAAGGCGCCGACTGCAGCCGACAGCATTCTGCCCCGCAGGGACGAGAAATCTTCATGACTATGAGCGGTAACCGGTACTCCGCCCAACCGCCATACGACCGCTGATCGGACTCCCTCCAGAGAGGCCAGCGACTCAGCCAGTCCAATCTCAGGATCCATCACGGTTAAGAGCTTGCTCCTTCAATTCGTTAGCCTGCGCATAGGCACGCGCCCCGTCTTGGGGGAGACTCTGACGCATATATACATCGCCCAAAATCTCCCAGGCGGTTGCAGGCGCTTCGTCAAGGCCGCAAATCTCACGGAGCGCCGCTTCCCAAGCCTGCAAGTCATCTTCGGCGGAATGCACTCTCACGAGGTTCATCGCCTCGTCCCAATACCCTTCTCTGGCCAGTTCGATCGCCGCGATCGCGGAGGGTGGAAGTGGCTCTTCGGTTACAGGAGACTGTGCCTCCATCGCTGGGACAATAGGCTCCTCGGATATCCCCACATCCGTGCCGCCACTATCGATTGCCGCGGACGCGTCCGCCATCTGCTCTTGCTCGGCGGCTTCCGGGTCAGGGGCGACCGGAGCGGACGTATCGTGAAGGTGAGGCCCAGTTGAAGGTGGTGGTACAACGGTTTTCACTTCTTTGGGTTCTGCACTGTCAGCTACAGATTTCACCGGTTGCTCTGGCGTCGAGTCCTGTTCCGGTGAGGCTATCCAATCTCGCTCGCCAGCTTCGGCGTCGATCTTGGCCCGGTCGCTTACGCCCGGCGGCGGCGCTATCGACGCGGGCTCCGCCAGGCTCATGCGATCGAATTCAAGGCGACCGTACATCTCGCGGGCCAATCGCTGTTCGGGGTCCAGAGACGAAGCTCGGTCGAGTAGCTCAGCCGCGTGATTCGTTCTGCCGATCTCAGTAAAAATATGAGCCATCATCAGGAGCGCCTTCAGGCAATCCGGATGGTGGTCCAGCACGGTGCGGCTATGACGCCGGCAGTCCTCGAGCCTGCCGATGCTCCAGAGCGACTCGGCCAGCGCCAGGCGGATGTCGGTCCGGACCGAGTCGGACTCGATGGCAGCTCTCAATAGACGCTCCGCGAGTTCAGGCCATCCAGAGCGCAGATACGTGTAGCCGAGCAAGCCGTGAGTTATGCGAGGGGTGAGGTTCACTCCATCGATCGTGTTACCGAGGTCCGCATGACAGGGATCCGTCTCCGCGGCGCGGGTCCACAGCTTCTGCGCCTGCTGACCGTCACCCTTTCGGCTTTGCAGGCGCGCGCTCAGCAGGAGCGCGGTCCCGTTGTGCGGCACGACGCCCAAAACGAAAGCCGCATCGTCGGCGGAGTCGGACATCCGCGCCAGCGTTTCGAAAGCCAGGGCGCGTACCAGTCGCGCTTGGTAGTAGTTGGGGAAAATATCCAGCACGTAACCGATGATGCGCATGCAGCCGTCGGGGTCGCCGCCGTCGAGAAGCTGGTGCGCCTGATCGACGATTTTCCTAGGAGACATATTCGAGTGAGGTATATCCGCTTCCAACTATTTGGGTCAGCGGGTTGTCGTCCTCAACAGGTCCGACCGCGGCCAGCCGCGCCCAGTCTCCCGTGAATATGCGTTGCGCGACACGCGAAACGTCGTCCGCAGTCACTGAGTTCAAGCGTCGTATGACCGCATCGACGGTCATCCTCTCCGACTCAAGAAGCTCTTCGCGAGCGTACCAGGACGCCACGTTGTGACTCTCCTCCAAGCCAAGAATGAGACCGCCCTTGACGTATTCGCGAGCGCGCTCCAGCTCCCAATCGGACGGAGGTTGAGTTTTCAGACGCTCGCATTCCTCGATGATGGCGCCCGTCATTGCTCCAACATTTTCAGGGTTGGTGTTGGCGAAAATGGCGATCGAGCCGTCTTCCCGATTCTGCGAAGTGTATGAAAAGACATCGTACGTAAGCGCACGTCTCTCCCTGATTTCGGCAAACAGTCTTGAGCACATCCCCTCGCCTAGAACTGCGTTGAGCAATTCAAGCGCATAACGGTCGGGATCGGTTCGGGAGAGCGAGTGCGTTCCGAGCGCAACGTTGACTTGCATCACGTCGCGCTCCTCGATGGTCAGCCGGGATTCCAGACGACGGTTCGACGAGTCCACCTTGGGCCACTCGGCCCTTTCTCCGGATCGATAGCCGTGGAAGCGGGTTTCGATGGATTCCAAGGCCCGTTCCCGCTCGACGGCGCCGGCTATCGAGACCACCGCGTTGGCGGCGCCGAAGTTGCGTGCCGCATAGCTGCGCAGTGTGTCCGGAGTCGTATTCCGCGTCACGTCCAGATTGTCGGAAATCGGCCGGCCGAGACCGTGTCCGGGCCACAAGAGCTGCTCCAATAGCTGCATGGCCCACTCATCAGGTGTGTCATGCGACATCGTCGCCTCTTCGATCAGCACGCGGCGTTCGCGTTCGACCTCCTCCGGATCGAACCTCGAGTTCTGTACTACGTCCGACAAGATCTCGAGCGCCGTTTCGAAGTGGACTGATGGACACCTCACGAATACGAACGTCATCTCTTTGTCGGTCGCGCCGTTAATGGATCCGCCAAGCGACTCGATTAACCCCGTGATGTCGGAAAATGTGGGACGCGACTCCGTGCCCTTGAAGAGCATGTGCTCGACGAAATGGGCGAGTCCATGAGTGCGCTCCGACTCGTAGCCGAATCCGATCCCGACCGCCAACTGAATCGTCACTGCCCGGGTATGCGCAACCGGCGTGATGACGGCCCGGAGACCATTATCTAGGGTCTGGATATCGAACAAAGGTGCTTTCCGCCAAAGCCTGGATGCCTCAGGCCTCTAGGATTCACGGTTGGCGATGGACGGACTCGAATGGGCTACACGCTGCTACTTTGATCGCGCGTGGCAATGATACCAATGATGAACCTGGCGCTAGGGCGGAAAGGGTAACCTTGATACGTTCCCGTCGATGTTTGGGATTGTCCCCGAGTAGTTACTAAGCGCAAAGGTACTCATGAAGTTAGCCGCCCAGGAGTCGATAGTACCGGGTGAGTCAGTCGCCGAGCAGTTGCGGAATCTCGAAAACTGCGGGTACGAGGCTGTCGAACTGGTACACCGTTTCACAATACATCGGCCTGAAGAAACCAGGTCCGCGCTCGCCGATTCGCCGATTGAGGCCCTGAGCATGTGCACTTCGCTTGAGCACGACCTCGGCGATGTTGGCACGGACCTCGCCGCCAGAATCTCCTTCTTCAAGGAGACCATCGATTTTGCCGGCCAGTTTGGCGTCAAGCGGATAGTTTCTGTCCCCGTACGGGGACCTCTCGCGGAAGGTGTAACTGAACAGGAAGAGATCGATCGGTATTGCGACGCGCTCAGGGCTGTGGGTGAGCACGCGGAGTCGCAGGGCATGGTCGTCGTGATCGAGCCGCTGATCCGGTACGAGACTCATCTGGTCAACCGTTTGGAGCAGGCCGTGAAAATCGCCGAGTCCGTCGGCAGTTCGGGCGTAGGCATCATGGCCGACTTTTTTCACATGAACGTCGAGGAAGCCGACATCGCTCAAAGCATCACGGCCGCGGGAAGCTGGATCAAGCACGTTCACCTGGCCGATTCGAACAGACTGAATCCCGGACGAGGGCATACTGATTTCGAACCGGGTATGCGGGCTTTGAAGTCGATCGGGTTTGACGGAGCGATGGCGTTGGAGTGCCGGCTGGCGGATGGACCTCCAGTCGCTGAGCTAAGACTTTCCTCCGACCATCTAAGATCCTACCTGCATTAACGCTCGTGATGAGCGAGGCTCGAATCGGCGACTCAAGCCGCGCTCGTCGGCTGCGAACCATTTCCGGTAACCGATTTCGATTCACTCTTGGGTACTTAGGTGTGCAGCGACGAGGACAGGAGCGTCACGCATTACTCGGCAATCGGTTTGTAAGTTATTGAACTGTCAGCGCGAAGTCGGAGTCGGGCAGTGACCATATCTGCGGAGCGCTGTCGTCAAATCCTCGCGGCGGCGCAGGGGACGCGCGTGCTGGTGGTGGGCGACATGGTCGTGGACGAGCACATCATCGGACATTCGACCCGATTGTCCCGAGAGGCCCCGGTTCCGGTCATCGAGCGGCGAGGGCATCTGTTCGTTCCGGGAGGAGCCGCTAATCCCGCATACAACGCCCGGAGCCTCGGATCGGATGTCTCGGTCTGTGGACTCGTGGGCGACGACGAGATGGGAGATCGACTTCGCCGGATACTGGACGAAGCTGGAATCCACACCGCCGGTCTGGCCACCGAGCCGTCGCGGCCAACCAGTGTCAAGCTCCGCGTATGGGCGGGCGGTGCCGGACAGATGCACTATCAACAGGTTGCCCGCGTGGACGTGTCCAATCGCGAACCCATGTCGGAGCAATCCCAGCAAGAGTTGCTGCTCTATCTGGAAGGAGCTATTCCCGAATACGGCGCCGTGATCATCTCGGACTATGAAAGCGGCGTCGTAGACGCCCCGATCCTCGAATACGTCCTCTCCAGCGCCGAGCGACACGGCAAGCGAGTTATCGTCGATTCCCACGGCGGCTTTGCGCGCTTTCAGGGAGTGACCGCGGTAACTCCCAATCAACCGGAAGCCGAGGCCGAGCTCGGCATGTCGATGGACGACGACAGAGCGCTCGAATCGGGTGGCAACGAGCTGCGAGCACGCCTGGGCTGCACTCATCTCCTGATAACACTCGGCGGCAACGGATTGGCGCTCTTTAGCCGTGACGAGCCCATGAAGAGGGTGGCGGCGCACTCGGTGCCTGGACTGGTCGACGCCACCGGCGCCGGAGATACCGTGGCGTCGGCTTTCACGTTATCGCTCTTGGGCAATGCCGACCCTGTCGAGGCGGCGGAGATCGCCAACGCGGCGGGAGCGGCCGTCGTCTCCAGGCTCGGCGCGTCGACAACCCGCCCGGAAGAAGTGGCGGCGATGCTCGAAGCGGCCGGTGACTGACTCCGCTTCTGCTCCTGTCGTCGAGCTTGTCGACGCCGGCAAGTACCTGGAAGCGTCGAGGCGCTCGTCGCAAACGGTCGTACTAACGAACGGCTGTTTCGATCTGATTCACCACGGCCATATACGGTTTCTGCAGGCGTGCGCGGCGCTGGGCGACGTTCTCGTAGTTGGCCTGAACGACGACAAATCCGTCACCACGCTCAAGGGGCGGGGGCGCCCCGTCCTTACGGCCGATCAACGTGCCCAAGTCCTCGCCGCGATCAGGTGGGTCGATCTCGTCGTCATATTTCCGCAGTTGACCGCCGGACGCCTGATCGAGGTCGTGCGACCGAACGTCTACGTAAAAGGGGCTGAGTACGATCCGGCCTCCGGCGACCGGCCGCTTCCCGAATTGGAGTCCGCGACCAAAGCCGGGTGCAAGCTCCGCTTCGTCAAATTGATTCCGGGCGCATCGTCATCAGACATGTTCCGCCGCGCATCCGCCACCGTTCCGCGAGATCCCACCGATCAAGGCTGAAACAGGTAAGCGGATAGCATTCGCGGCTACGCTGGTCGCCGCGGGAAACGTTCTAAGCAGGCTGCTCGGTTTTATCCGTGAACCTGTCATCGCGGCCCTGTTCGGGGCAACGGGAACGGCCGACGCGTTCGAAGTTGCCACGCGAGTCCCGAACATGCTGTTCGACGTGGTTGTTGGTGGCGCGATCTCCGCGGTCCTGGTCCCTGTTTTCAGCGGACTCGCCGATGATAGAGAGCGGTCCGCCAGGCTCTTTTACACCCTTCTCCTGATAGTGGGAGTCCTGATCGCCGCCGTCGCCGGAGCGCTGATCGCGCTGGCGCATCCCTTCGTAACTCTCCTGGCACCCGCCTTTTCCGACGAAACCCACAACATGGCTGTGACCATGCTTCGAATAACTTTGCCCGCGGTGATTCTGCTGGGTATTTCGGCGGTGGCCTCAGGACGGCTGTACGCCGCCGAGAGGTTCGCCTTTCCGGCATTCAGCGTCTCCGCTTTGAACGGCACGCTGGTCGTTGGCGCGCTCGCCCTTACTCCGCTGGTCGGACCGCCTGGCGTGGCGCTCGGCTATCTGGCCGGGGCGGCGGCGCACCTTGCGATTCAAATTCCCGGCCTGATAGCCGAGAAAATCCCGCGATCCCGTCCCAACCCGTTTGGCAACCCCGATCTCCGGACTGCGATGCTGCTCTACGCTCCTGTTCTGGGCGGACTGATTTTCACGCAGTTCATAACGTCGATAGATACTCGGCTTGCCTCAGACGCGGGTGAAGGAAGCCTGGCGATGATGCGGTTCGCCACCCGGCTGCAGCAATTCCCGCTGGGGATCGTGGTTGCCGCCGTGAGTCTGGCGGCGCTGCCTGCCCTGTCTCGCGCGGCGCCGGCCCGGTTCGCGGACCTTCCCAAAGCGCATGACTTCAAGCAGGTCCTGAGCGGGACCATCCGCTACATGCTTCTTCTCGTGATTCCCGCAACAGTACTGGTGATCGGTATGTCGGAGCCGCTAGTCCGGTTCGTTTACCAACGAGGCGAGTTCGTCGCTGCTGCAACAGGCCCTACCTCGATTGCTGTCATCATCTACGCGCTTCAGCTTCCTCTCGTCGCGCTGGATCAGATGTTCATATTCGCCTACTACTCCGCTCGCAATACGCTCACTCCCGTGCTCATGGGTATCGCCGGAGGATTCGTCTATCTCGCGGTTGCGCTGCCGCTGGTTGGAAGCGCGGGGTTTCACGGCCTCGTCTGGGCCAATACGATCCAGAACAGCTTTCACGGACTCGTGCTCGGTCTTCTGCTGTGGCGGGCGCTTCGTGCAAGGCCCGACGCGGCGATGCTCGGGTTCGCCGCCAGAATGCTGCTCGCGACCCTGGCGTTGGCGACGGGGGTTTTCGTGGGAACTCAAGTCGCCGGTCTGGCCGAACCGCGCTCCGAAGCAAGCATCGTGACAATCGCGATTGCCGGCTCGATAGGGCTGGCTGCGTATGCGACCGGACTATGGCTCTTCAGGGTCCAGGAAGCACGAACGGCAGTCCAAACGATTACGGCCAGCGCACGGCGATTACTTCGCCCATCCTCCCCACCCTGATCTTACCGACATTCGGGTACGTGAAGAGACCTTAGAATCTGACATCATGGATTTCGGCCTCAACCGCGAAAAGCTCTCCTATTCCCTGGAGGATCGGGTCGTCGTCGTCACGGGTGCCAGCCGAGGACTGGGTGAGGCTATAGCGCTAGCCTGCGCCCAGGCGGGAGCTTCGGTTGCGCTAGCCGCGCGAACGACTAAGGCGATTCTCGACCTGGCCAATAAGATCAACTCTGCGGGCGGACGGGCCATCGCGATTACCACCGACATGACCGATAGAAAGCAGTGCCGGAGCCTCGTCGGCGCGGCCGTGCGCGAGTTTGGCCGGCTGGACGTCATGATCAACAACGCCGGTATTCCGCTAGCTGGCAAGCCGTCGCTTGAGGTGCAGCCCGACGAGTGGCGCGCGCTCATCGACGGAAACCTGACCAGCGCGTTCTACGGATGCCAGGCTGCGGCGGAGGTAATGGTGGAAGCCGGCGCCGGCAAGATCATCAATATGTCGTCCCAGTTCGGCTCGGTCGGCTATCCCGGCAGAGCAGCCTACTGTTCAGCTAAGGGCGGTGTAGAGCAGCTAACGCGCGCCCTGGCGGCCGAATGGGCCCCCCATGGGATTCAAGTCAACGCTATAGCTCCGACTCACGTCGAGACGGACTTCAACTCCGAGCGCGTAAATTCGAGGGCTTTTCTTGCCGAAATGCTGCCGAAGATGCCAATCGGTCGGCTGGGCGTTCCGGAGGAAGTGGCGAGTGTTGCGGTATTTCTCGCCTCATCGGCCTCCGATCTGATTACGGGCCACACGCTCGTCGTGGACGGCGGCTGGACGGCCGTCTAGAGGTTTCGGCGCAAACGCGGCGAATCCGGCGCGTCCGCATCGCTAAACCACCGGAAAAAGGCCACGGCCATGGCCGCCCAGAAAACCAGCTTGCCAGGTACCCACATGAGCAGTCCCGCCATCTCCTGATCTACAAGCGCCGAAAGCCCCCAGAGTCGCGGAGCTTCCACGTAAGCGGAGTAGAGCGGTTCGTCCATAAAGGTGATCAGGGCGCCAACAATGGAAGTCGGGATTGGCAGAACGAAGAAATAGAGTAGCTGCGCTGGCGCCGACAGAGACGGCAGCGCCCTGACCGGGCTCAACGCCGGCCACCACATGAGCATTCCCACGCCCAGGATGGTCAGATGCTCAAAATCATGGATTAGCTTGATCTCTAGCGCGGATTCGTAAAACAGCGGTACATGCCAGATGAGGAAGACCCCCGATGAGGCCAGAAACGCCACCATCGGCAGCGTCAAGAATCGAGTCACCGAGTGGATAGCGCTGCTATAGGGAAATAGCCTTATAGCCCAGGGTGGAGTTCCCATCACGACCAGCGGCGCCGCGACGAACATCAGCACCAGATGCTGGACCATGTGAATGCTAAAAAGATAATGCTCCCCAATCGAGTCGATCGGCGAGGCCAGTGCGAGGAAAATCACGAACACCCCGCTCGTGAAGGCGATGATCCGGTACCCGGATAACGGCGCCCCCAGCCGGCGGCGTTCTCGATAGGGTCCAATGACGTACAGGTACAAACCTACGCCCAGGATCACCGCACCCAGCAAAATGGGATCCAGATTCCAAGCCGTGAATCCGCTGCCGGGATCGATGTGATCGGCGTGGTACCAGATCGAGCCCGCCCCTAGCAACAGCGTTGCCGTCATTTCCCTACCTGCATGTCTCTTGTCCGATCACTTGTCACACCCTTCCAATTGGACCTAGCAGCCAACGACGGCGACGCGCCGCGCTCAACCGGCAATGTTCCTCGGGAAGGGAATCCAGATTCTCCCGCAATCCCTCCCTTTCGCATCACATATAGTGTCTATTAGAATAGCCGCGAGGGAGGCTTGCGTAGTCTGAGTCAGAACGAGTTCAGCTCGTTAGCTAAGGAGGACCTCCCTCCCTTGAACAGTAGATTTCCAAATCCCATTTCCCGCCGGCGACTTCTCATGGCGAGCGGGTTGTTCGCTGCTTCCGCCGTTGCGGCTCCGGCAACGGCAGGCGCCACCGCACTCTATTTTGACGCCAATGCAAGTGATCCAACCAACGACCGGATGCTGTACTTTCCTGAGACCGGTCACCACCTCTCCGGAGAATACCTCCGCATGTGGGGACGGACGGGAGGCATGGTCACACTGGGCCCGCCAGTTTCGGAGCCCACCACAAAACGTTTCATCGAGTATCAGGCGTTTCGAAATGGTGTGCTTTACCGTGATCTGGAGTACTGGCTGACCCCTCCACTCCCTGGTAAGGTCAATATCCTGCCCGTCGGATCTACGTTGGCTGCACGCTTCATGGGCTCCGGAAACCCGCGCCGCGGCGACTCGTCCGCGAGCTACTGGTTCTGGCAGACGAAATTCGGAACGCATACTCAGCTCTGGCAAACATTCCTGGACGGTGGCGGCGTGTTTGTGTTTGGGTATCCAATTTCCCATCTCGTGCAGGATTCCGGAACGCGGGTTCAGTGGTATCAAAACACCCGGTTGGAACTGAGCGACAACGATGACGTCAGCATCTCGCCCCTGGGCAAGTGGATGGCCGACGAGCTGAAGCTCGATACTCGCCGGGTCCCAATGCACCCTGGCGCGTTGCTGTTCGACGGTATTAGCAATCCGGTTCCAATCGGTAGGGTCCAGGATCGCAGGATCGAGATCGACCTTTCGCGTCAACGGCTCGCCGCGTTTCAAGGAGACAAGCGCGTCTACGACGTACTGGTGTCGACCGGCCGCGAGCTAACGCCAACGCCGACTGGGATCTTCCCAATCCTCCGCCGCGTGGAAAACGAGCGGATGATCGGGGGCGAGTTCGGGACCGATGACTATTACGACCTTTCCAACGTCTACTTCACCCAGTACTTCACGTGGCGAGGGCACGCTCTGCATTACGCATACTGGCACAACAACTTCGGCACCGAGATGAGCCACGGATGCGTAAACATGACATTGTGGGACTCCAAGTGGATGTGGAACTTCGCCGACTCGGGCGTGCCTATAACTATTCGCTAGTCCAGGGGCTTCGACGGCGGAGCGGTGCGAGTCGCACTGCCTCGACGACTTACAGGCCGCCGGTTCGTCGCAAGACCGTCACTCGAATTCGGACTTCGGACCCGCTCCCGCGACGGATTGTCGCAGCAGTCAGGCTATGCTGAGTGTTGTAGGAATACTTACTCCCGCCTTACGACTCAGGCTGCGGCCGAACTCACGATAACCCGCGCCCGGCTCGGTCAAAATCAAAGTGAGGAACAATGGCAAGGATCAAAGGAAAAGACTTGCCGGAGATAGCCGAAGACGTTACGGGCTTGATCGGCAACACTCCTTTGGTACGGATAAACAGTCCGGCCGAAGGCTGCAAGTCGATCATAGTCGGCAAAGTCGAAGCCTTTAATCCCGGCGGCAGCGTCAAGGACCGCATCGGACTGGCAATGATCCGCGACGCGGAGGAACGCGGGCTGATCCAGCGCGGCAAGACCGTAGTCGTTGAACCGACCAGCGGAAATACCGGCATCGCGCTCGCCATGATATGCGCGGCCCGCGGATACCGTTGCGTTCTCACGATGCCGGAAACGATGAGCCTCGAACGGCGCAAGCTCCTGATGCTCCTTGGCGCTGAAGTCGTTCTGACGCCGGGTCCGGCCGGGATGAACGGTTCAATAACAAAGGCGGAGCAGTTGCGGGACCAGATCCCGAACGCCTGGATTCCGCAGCAGTTTGAGAACCCGGCCAACCCAAAGGTGCACCAGCAAACGACCGCCCTCGAACTCTGGGACGACACCAACGGGGAAATCGACATTCTGGTGGCGGGCATCGGCACTGGCGGCACGGCGACCGGGTGTGGACGGGTCCTCAAAGAGAGGAAGTCCACCGTCAAAGTGGTGGGCGTCGAACCGCAAGGCAGCGCCGTGCTATCCGGTGAGCAAGCAGGCCCGCATCGCATCCAGGGAATCGGCGCGGGCTTCGTTCCCGGAGTTCTGGACGTAGACATTCTCGATGAGATCCTGCCGATTTCCGACGACAGATCCGAGGCCATGGCCCGCGAACTTGCCGAAAAAGATGGACTCTTCGTTGGCGTATCGGCGGGAGCGGCTGTCGCCGCGGCCGTCGAAGTCGGGAGCCGTCCCGAGAACGAAGGCAAGCTGATCGTCGCCATTCTTCCCGACACCGGTGAAAGGTACCTCAGCCATCCCGTCTTCGCCCCAATCGTCGACGTAGCGGAAATGGCTATACCCACGGGTTAGCCCTCTGCTTTGACTCGCTAATCTGCGTGCCGCCGCACACCATCTGACCAATGTTGCCGGAGGCAGCTCGGATCGCAGCCGGCATAATCGCCGCCGCCGCCACGGTATTCAGTGTTGTCTACATGGCGTGGCTGTCCGGAAGGCGTCTGGACATTCATCCAAGCCTCTCCGACTTCTCAGTGGCCCAGCGTTCGGCCCGCAATACAGCCATCCTGTTCGTCTCGGGAATAGCGGAACGGGCGTTGTTCTGGGGGTTTTGGATCGTCGCGCTGCGAATCCTCGGTCCGACCGGAAACGGCGAGTACGCCTTCGCCACGAATCTGTTCGTCTACTTCGCCGCGGTCACGAACTTTGGGCTATCCACGCTGGTCTCGCGGGAGGTCGCCCGAAGACGGGAGGACCTCCTCACCATCTTTGGCAACGCGCTTGTCTTGAGGCTCCTGGTTCTGCTGGCGGGCGCGCCCGTGATGGTTCTCCTGGCGGTTGCGTACCGTGTCGGGGATTCGATTTCCGACGTCACGGTCGTGGTGACTATCCTGATCGCAATCTCTCTGATACCCAGCTCGATAAACCAGGCCTACGCGGCGGTGTATGCGGGGTTCGAGCGCGCCGACTTTCGCGGCGCGGTCGCGATAGGGACCGCGCTGTTTACCGTTGGAGCCGGAGTGCTGGCGCTGTTAATAGGCGCAGGTTTGATTGGGCTCGGCGCGGTCGCGATAGCCGGTGGCGTCTTGACGTTTGCGACGCTCGCGCGCCCGCTCGGCTACAAGCTGCTCGGCACGTATAAGCTGGCCGCCCGCCGGGAGTTGGGTGAAATGGCCCGCAGCGCGACCCCGTTAATGCTCAATGAGTTGCTGGCAAACGTCTTTTTCCAGATCGACATACTCGTAATTCAATCGCTGCAAGGCACCGAGATGGTCGGGAAATACAATGCCTCGTACAAATTCATCGCCGCGCTCACAGTTATACCGGTCGCCGTTGCGCTCCCTTTGTTTCCGGCGCTGGTTCGCGCCGCGTCGAACCCGGAAGAGCTTGGACGGTGGTTCGTACGAGCGTGGAGATTCCTCGTACTCATCGGACTGCCCATCGTGGTTGTCTTTACGGTATTCGCGGACGGCATCGTACGCAGCTTCTGGGGAGAGCAGTTTCTGCCGGAAGGCGGCGACGTGCTGCGGACATTCATTTGGTTCCTGCCATTTGCTTTGCTTAACGCCATGTTTCAGCAGGTGCTCATTTCAATCGATAGGCTTCGCACTATCGCGACCTCGTTCGTTGTGGCGACCGCGTTGAATCTGGCGCTAAACCTCACGTTGCTGCCTGTATTCGGCATAGTCGCCGCCGCCTACGCCACGGTTATCGCTGAAATTGCTCTCCTGATTCTCTACGGTGCGGCTCTGCGCGGAAGAGGTCTCCTGGGGAGAGTGCCCGGCCCGCTGCTGAAGCCCGCGTTCGCAGCGGCCGTGATGGCGGGAATCGCGATCCCGGTTGGCTCGTTCGGCTGGTTCGCAGGAGCCGTCGCCGGTGGTGTCGCCTACGCGGCGGTTACGTTTGCCACCGGCGGCGTCAGCCGCGGAGAACTGGTCTCGGCGTACCAGGCTATCCGGACTGGTTCCCGCTAGCGTTCGTGCAGCGAGCCGTGATAGATGCTGCGGCTCTCAACGTCCTCCATTGTGCGCTCGTGCAGCGGCGCGCCGAATTTCTCATATATCTCCGAGTCATCGAGCAGGCCGCGGGACGACGGGACGATCTCAGCCGGCCCCAGATGCAAGATCCCGGGCTCGTTCTGATAAACGCCTGTCAATCTACCGTCCAGGTCGATAGGCACGCGGTCAGCGTGGATGAAGCTCGCATACGCCTCATAATTCCCGGCCGGCGCGCCTGCGGGAATCCATACCGCGGTCTTGGCAACTATCCGCTCACCCGGGATCCAGTGATGTGGCTTTCGGGCGTCTTGCGCCAGTGGTCGGAAGATGCGTTCGTAGATTCGGCCGTCGGGACCTTCCAGCCAGGCTCTGATAGCAAGATCGGGGTCCGCCGGGCCGTTTGAGAACAACCGGAAGGTAAAGCGGATCCCGTTGCCGGTTTCCTTGGGAGGCTGATCCTCCCGAGCACCGGCAAACTCGATCGACAGCACGTCAGGCCCTCCCTCGAAGGCAATAAAACCTTGCTCACGTATCACCATGTCGCTTGCTTTAGTTATGTAAAGCAACAACATTCCGTTTCTGTAGGCCGAGTCGCGGGCCTTCCATAAACGGGAATTGAGCCAGTCCTCGACATAACCGTTTGGGTCCGACTGATTCAGCGCGCTAAGAATTACCCACACCCGCCTATGACTCTCGGCGGCCCGTCCCAGCTTCGCTTCGACCTCTTCCTTGGTCACAGCGGGCGGCACCTTATCCGGCAGCAGCCAAACATCAACTGTTTCCAGAAATTCCGGGTAGTAGTGCCGCCAAAACCAGCCTTGCCAGGGGCCGGCCAGAACCACCGCGTCACGAAATTTGCCAGGTCTTTCAGATTCGGACATTGGAAGCGATAGCTCGTTTATGGCCGACGTAATGGCTCGGTAGTCGCCGCGCTCGTATCCCAGGTAGTAGAACCTGGAGGCGTACAGCGGCCCTGCGGCGAACAAAACCGCTGCCAAACCCGCAATCGCAAGATCGGGCAACCTCAGCCGCGTTACGGCGTAGCCGGCAAAGAGAGCGATGATGGGAATGCCCATCATCAAGTAGCGCGGTTGATATTCCTGCCCGAAGAGCAGCAGTATCAAGAGACCGATCCCTGCAAGAACCGCATATGCATGGAGGGACCCGGCTCGCCGCCTCCACGCGGCCAGGATGAAGCCGACCAGCGCGGTCCCTCCCAGCAAGACGGCGATCCCAACCGAAGCCCGCCCGCCCCGAACGTTGCCGATACCGGTGGTCATATTCAACCAGCCCTCGTGCGCGGCATGGCTAATAAGGCCGTAGGTCAGCGTCCCTTTTCCGAACGCCCCCACGCTCGCTTGCACTCCCGGGGAGGTGAGCATCCAGCTGAAGAGCGCCGCAATCACTACGGCCTGCGCCGCCAGCAGCCTCACTACGACCCACTTGTTCCGCTTCCAATTTGAAAGCAGATAGACATTCCCGGCTAGAACCCCCATCAACGCCGAGTAGTCCAGGAACGCCCCGGCCAGCGAAACAAGACCGTACGCAAGCCAGGCGCGGATCCCCCCGCGCTCGAATGCGCGAATCAGCAGATACAAGGCGAGAAACCCGAACAGCGTGGCGAAGATATACATCCTCGCCTCACGGCTGTAGAAGATGAGGGTCGGGGACGTTGCGACGATGACCGAAGCGACCATCCCCGAGCGCGTGCCCAAAAGACGCGCTCCCAGCGCATAGGTCACCGGCACGAGCGCGACCCCCGCGGGCACCGAAAGCAGCCGTACGAGCGGCTCATGCTCGCCGAAGAGTTTGGTCCAGTAATGAAGCGTCAGATAGTAGAGCGGCGGGTGCTCGAACGGCGCTGTGCTAATGGCTTGTAGAAGGTCGACGGCGACCAGACGCGCGTACCAAACGCTCGCCACCTCATCGAAATCGAAGTCGCCGAGCTCCGGCAGTTGCCACGTTCTCAGGAACAGCGCCACTAGAGCCGCCAGCGTGACCACGACTCTCGGTTTGAGTCGCACACCGCTCAAGCGCACGTAAGCGCCTCGACCAAAAGCGGGAATGAACCGAGTAGCGAAGCCCGCCATTACTCCCACTCGAAGAGAATCGGCATCGGTCCTGTCTGAATCGGCTTTCCCCGCGAACTACGCCGAGCCCGGAGGGCAAAGCCTATCAGGGCACGGTCACATGATTCGACCTGCAAGATCACTGTAGAGAACGCGAAATACGAGATTAAAGTTACGGCCCGTCGCCGGCGGCGGCAAGACCTTCGCGAGTGCCTGGAGACCTGCCACTCCGTCCGGCGGATGGATCAGGCTACTTGATTTCGATCTTGGCGCCCTCCGCTTCGAGAAGCTTGGCAAGCTCCTCGGCGTCCTGCTTCGAAATACCTTCCTTCACCGGCCCAGGCGCCTCGTCGACGACGGCCTTCGCTTCCCGAAGTCCGAGACCCGTCGCCTTACGCACGACCTTGATAACCGGAATCTTGTTGGGGCCGACTTCGGCGAGATGTACGTCGAATTCGGTCTGCTCTTCGACTTCCGCTGCCGCGGCTCCGTTCGCGTCGGCCGGTGCCGCCACCATCGCGGGCATTGCCGAGACGCCGAATTTGTCCTTGAGCTTTTCCACGAGGTCTGCCAGCTCAAGAACGGTCATCGATTCGATAGTCTCGATAATGCTGTCAACCGAACTCCCCGTTGCAGTGCCTTTTGCGGCCATCTGTAAAACTCCTATTCCTAAGGAAGCCTACGCTTCCGACTCTTCAAGCTGATCGATCCGCCCCTGGAGGGCGTAAACAAAACTCGCGATGATCCCCTCAAGGCTATGCACCAAACTCGAAATGGGCGACTCGATCCCCCAAACCGCCTGCGCAAGCAGTTGATCCCTACCCGGCAGCGACGCGATTCGGCGCACTTCGTCCGTCGAAATCAGTTCTCCGTTGAGAACACCGCCCCGAATCACCCAGCGTTCGTCAGCAGTGAAGTTCTGCCAGAGCGCCTTGGTGGGACCGACGAGATCCTCGCGACAATCTGTTATCGCCGACGGACCTTCAAATAGCGCTTTCGCGGGTTCGAGGCCGACGCCGTCGGCGGCCCGACGTGCCAGCGAATTCTTGGCTATACGAATATTGCCGCCGCTTTCCTTGATCCGTCGCCGCAATGCCTGAAGATCCGCGACCCCCAATCCCCGAAAATCGCTCACCATCCACAAAGGGGCGTCGGTCATCAGGGTCTTCATCTCCTCGACCTGCGCGCGTTTTACCGCTCTACTTGCCAATAAGCTCCTCCTTCGCTTGAAACAAAAAAACCGCGCGGTTACGCCGCGCGGTGCGAAGGCCGGGCCTTCACTAGTCCCGCCTGGACGGGTTGTATCGGTTTAAGCAATTCAGGCGCACCCGTCGTCTTCGGCGTAATCGTTTTGAGTTGTGTCGTCTTTTCCCGTCTAGGCTTCTCCGTACTTACGACTGCGACCGGGTGACGAGATCAGTTGACAGACCTGGTCATGGCCAGAGACTCCTGAACGTCCAGCGGGATACCCGGTCCCATAGTCGACGCCAGTGTAGCCGATCTTACATACGTGCCTTTTGCGCCCGACGGCCTTGCGGCGACGATCGCGCCTAGCACGGCAGTAAGGTTCTCGCGAAGCTGCTCGGTCGCAAACGAGGCGCGTCCAATGAGCATGTGCACGTTGCCAGTCCGGTCGACGCGGAACTCAACCCTGCCGGCCTTCAACTCGGTAACGGCCTGCTTCACGTTTTGCGTAACCGTGCCCGCCCGCGCATTCGGCATCAGACCTCGCGGTCCCAGAATGCGGCCCAACGGGCCGACGATGCGCATCATGTCCGGCGTCGCAACAGCTGCGTCGAACTCCAGCCATCCGCCTTGAATCTTCTTCGCGAGGTCCTCAGCGCCCACTTCGTCGGCGTTCGCTTCCATCGCCTCGCTGGCTTTGTCGCCGGCTGCGAATACGACCACTCGTTGTGTCTTGCCGGTTCCATGAGGGAGCGTCAAGGTGCCACGCACCTGCTGGTCCTGACGAGTGGGATCGACTCCCAGATTCAGGTGTAGCTCGACCGAAGCGTCGAATTTCGTGATGGAGGTCTCAGGCAAGAGCTCCAGCGCCTCTTCCGGCGAATACGCCTTGTCCTTCTCTATGAGCTCCACGGCGCCTTTGTAGCGCTTCCCCTTTCTAGACACCCTCGATTTCCGATCTCACGGTTACTCGACCTCCGTCTATTTCTTGCCTATTCCGAGCCGATTCTCAGCCCCATGCTGCGAGCCGTGCCGGCGACCACCTTTTCGGCCGCTTCCACGTCCATTGCGTTGAGATCGGGCATCTTGACTTCGGCGATCTGGCGCAGTTGACTCCTGGAAACGCTTCCCACGATCTCATTACGGGGCGTGCCGCTTCCTTTTTCGACGCCGGCAGCCTTTCTGAGCAAATCGCTGGTCGGCGGCGTTTTGGTTATGAACGAGTACGACCTGTCGGCAAAGATGGTTACCTCTACCGGAATAATCGATCCCTGCTGCGCTCGGGTCCGCTCGTTGTATTCCTTGCAAAACTGAACGCTGTTTACACCATGTTGCCCCAGGCTTGGGCCAACCGGCGGTGCTACGGTCGCCTCGCCGGCTGACAGCTGGAGTTTTACCACTGTCAGAACTTTCTTCGCCAAATCTCAGCTATTCCTCGTTAATGAATTGTCGCTCTAACCCGGAATGGGCGATCCGCCTTTAACACGCTCCACCTGCAGAAAGTCCAGCTCTACAGGGGTATCGCGGCCAAAGAACGAGACCATTACCCGGACTCTGCCTTTGTCCTGGTTGACTTCGTCCACCGTGCCCAGGAACTCGGAGAACGGACCGTCGATGATCTTGACCATTTCGCCAACCGCGAGGCTCACCTGCGGACGCGCGACTTCGCCGGCGATCTGCTTAAAGATCTCATCGACTTCTGCCTGAGGCAAGGGCGTCGGCCGGTTGCCGGTCCCGACGAAGTTCACAACGCCCGGAGTGTTTCTGACGACAAACCACGATTGGTCGTCCATCTCCATCCGCACCAGGACGTAACCTTGATACATCTTGCGCTTGACACGCCGCCGTTCGCCCTGCCGGACTTCCTCCACCTCTTCCTCCGGCACTACGATTTCGAACACCTTGTCCTCGGCTTCCATCGTCTCGATTCTGTGCCGGAGGTTGTCATTCACTTTGTTTTCGTAGCCCGAATACGTGTTTAGGACGTACCACTGTCCGCGTGTTCTGTCTTCGTCAATCAACTCGACCGCCTCAACATATCTAGCCGAATATCAATTCACTCAACCGGGACAGTCCAAAGTCGAAGGTCCCCAAAATAGCCGCAAGCAGCAGGCATACGCCGAGAACTATTAGCGTAAGTCTGGTCGTCTCCTGCTGCGAAGGCCAGTGCGAGCGGCGAAGCTCGCCATAAGTGTCGCGTACAAACCGGAACGGCCCGCGGTCGAGGAATGACCTGAAGCCGCCGGCGGAAGACCGGCGTCTAGTCCGGCGCTTGCTTCTTCGCTTCGCGACTGCCATCAGGTATTAGCCTAACGCGTCTCCCGGTGGTCGGTATGCTGCCGGCACCAACGACAATATTTCTTTAGCTGGAGCCTGCCCGTATTGTTTCGGCGATTTTTGGTGGTGGCGTAGTTGCGCCTATTGCATTCCCCGCAAGCCAGGGTGATAACTGACCTATCGTCTCTCGACGGCACTTCGAATCGCTCCCGCCAAACACAAACAAGACGGCCCGCTTCGGACCGTCAACATATTATGTCACACAATTCGCCCGGCGCGCGGCCTCACTCCGATTTACTCGCGTCGCTTCAACATTCACACATGATGCGTCGCGTCTAAACTAGCGCCGCACTCCTCTCGACCACTCCGTCGCCCTCCTTGGACTCCGTCTGGGATGGGGCATAGGTCGCGCGCGAGTCGGGAGTCTCCCACATGGTTACGCTCACTATGGGCAGTCCCATCTCAGAGGCCTTGCCGTAGATCATTCTCGCCATGTTCTCGGCGGTTGGCTCCTCGGCCATGAGATACGCGTCGTCACCAAGCGCTGCCACCGCCCTGGCCAGAGGATCGTCCGCCCGTAGGATCATTCGATGGTCGAGATGGGCTTTTATCCAGCCGCCTACCGCGTCGCCAACGTCGCCGAAATCCGCCACCATGCCGGCTTCGTCGAGCGTATCGGTGGCAAGACGGATCTCCGCTACGCCGTTATGGCCGTGAGGCCGGTTGCATTTGCCTTGGTAGTCGACGAGTCGGTGACCGAACGAAAAATCGACACGTTTTACGATCTCATACATCATGTCCACTCAATCATCACTAAACGACTTGCCGTCCCCCGTCGACGGTAATCACGGCGCCGGTCACGAAGTCGGTGCCTTCGATCAAGTACAGCGCCGTTTGCGCTATATCCTCAGGATTCCCGATTCGCTTGACAAGCGTGGCCCTCTCGACGCCCCGGATCATTTCGGGTGTGAAGTCCTCCGGCAATAAGATTGGCCCCGGAGCTATGGCATTTACAAGCACGGTTGGAGCGAGTTCCTTGGCCATGACTTTCGTCAACGCAACGACGCCGCCTTTTGCTGCGAAGTAGGGTGCGTAGTTCTTGTACGGACGATCCACCGCCCAGTCCGCAACGTTGACTATTTTTCCCCCGCCGTGGTCACGCATGTGCAACCCGAAAAGCCAGCAGCCGAGAAACGGCCCCTTCAGGTTGACCGCGATATTGCGGTCCAAATCGTCCTCGGTAAGCTCGTCTATGGGAGTCGGATAATAGATCGACGCGTTATTGACCAGCACCTCGACCGAGCCAAACCTGTGAATGGCGGCATCGCGCACCGCCGCAACTCCGTCGTAGGTGGAAACGTCCCCCTGAACTGCGAGCGCGTCGACGCCCAGCGTCTTGAACTCCCCGACGGCTTCGGCGGCCTCGTCTGCCGAAGTACGGTAGTTGACCACGATATTCGCGCCGCGTTCGGCCATCCGCCGGGCCACGTGCCGCCCGACGCGCCGCGCACCCCCGGTGACTACCACCGTAGCGCCGTCAAGCTTCATTCGCGATCTCTGAGGAGTAGGGTCTCTTTGCCGGCCGCGAGACCGCGCGGCAAACCGCCCGGAGCAACCGAACCTAAGTTACCACGCGCGCTCCGCGCCTTCGCGTCACAAGGCGGATATCGATGGGGTCACACGCATGAATGACCGCCCAGAACCAAACAGCCGAGTCATCTCGCTTGTGAGCGGACTCGATAGCTGCATCATGACCGCCCTGCTGGCGAGAACCTATCGAGAGATAACCCCGCTGTTCATTCGCTCCGGCCTGAAGTGGGAGGACGCCGAGCTGAACGCGCTCGGCAGGTTTTTCCAGGCGCTCGACGCCGAGCATGTAAGGCCGGTCGCGGAGCTCGAATTCGGCCGGGGCGGACTTTACAGCGGACATTGGAGCACCGGAGGCGAAGCCGTACCCGATGCGATGGCTCCCGACTCGGACTTCTTCCTGCCGGGCAGGAATCTCCTGCTGCTCAGCGTCGCCGCGACCTACGGATCGATCGCGGACGTCCCGAACATTGCGATAGGCATTCTCAAGAGCAATCCATTCCCCGATGCCACGCCTGAGTTTCTGCGGAGCCTTGAAGGGGCGGCGGGACTCGCGCTCGATTGTGAGCTCCATGTGCTCACCCCCCTTCTCGACATGCACAAGTCCGACGTCCTTCGCGCAGGTCGGGGCTTCCCCATCGAGCTATCGCTCTCGTGCGCCGACCCGGTCGACGGCGAGCACTGCGGAATCTGCGGCAAGTGCGGCGAGCGCAGACGCGGGTTTATCGACGCCAAGATCTCCGACAGGACCACTTACAAGGCGCTCGGTCCGCTTTAGCCCTGGAGCTTCGCCGCGCGAAGTCTACGCTGGCGGGATAACCGGCAGCGTAACGTGCGACGGGTAGCGCGACGAGTGATGTATTGTCTGCCGAGCCGTCCGGAACTCCAGCTCCCGTCCCAGGACTCCCCCCGTATTGAGGTTGCGGTCGAACCGCGGAAAGTTGCTGGACGACACGTCGATCCTGATCCGGTGACCGCGCTTGAACACGTTTCCCGTTACGTCCAGATCAAGCCGGTATTCGTAGACCTTCCCCGGATCGACGAGCGTGGGATTGACGGGATCGTCGCGAAACCGCGCGCGGACAATACCGTCGCACAGGTTCAGCGCGTACCCGTCAGGTCGAACGTCTACGAGCTTTCCCGTCCAGTCGGTGTCGCGCGCGTCCGATTCCGCAAACAGCGTCAGCTTGATCGGCCCCGTAACCTCGACGTCCTTCTCAAGCGGCGCGCTGGTGTAGCAGAGCACGTCCCCTCGCATCTCGACGGGCCGTTGATCGTAAGGCCCCCACGGAACTATCTCCGGATTGCAGCAGTTGTTTCCGCCGAGCGTCTGGACCGGCACCATCGGATCGTAGACGAACGTATCCGCCGGCTCGTCCGAAGGAGTGTCCGGGCTGAGCGTCCCATCTCCGTGAAGAGTGTTCGCGTTGCCGCCCGAGTGCAGGTACCACTTCTGCCAATCGGTCCGGTCGAGCGGCCATTCGTGCTCATCCCGCCAGACGTTGCTTCCCATGATGAACAGCCGGATCGGCGGCTCGTCGGCGATGCCGTTGTCCTCGCCCTTGAGCCAGTAGTCGAACCAGCGCAGCTCCTCGGCCCCGATATCGACAAGCGAATGCCCCCCGAAGTCGATATCACCCGTCTTGGTTGAAGTGCCGATCGGATGCATCCAGGGACCACATAGGAGCTTGCTTTTTCGGGCTTCCGGTGAACCTCCATGTTTTCTCATGCTGCTGAAGTTCTCGAACGTGCCGGCCACGAAGATGTCGTACCACCCACCCAAGTTGTAGGCGGGAGCCTTCACCTGTCCATATTTGCCCCGGTTGGTGAGTCGCATCCAGTAGTCGTCATAGGAGCTGTGCGCCACCCAATCCTTCCAGAAACCGACGCTCCGCCCCGCGGCTTCGTCGGTCTCGGCGATGGGTAGTGACTTGAACACCGTTGCCCAGTCGTGGAAATCGATATTCTGATTGGTGCGCGAGTTGGTCGTCATTCCCCATGTCCCCATGAACCCGAGCTGGAATGCTCCATGCGAGTAGACCCAGTGGTCCCAGAAGTCTGAGGGCCCGACCCGCGGCGCCATGCATGTCAAATAAGGGCTCGCTTGGGGAGCCGCCTGCCACTGGACCATCCCTCCATATGAAGAGCCGTAGGTACCGATCTTGCCGTTCGACCAGGGCTGCTCGCCGATCCACTGTTGGGTGTCGAAACCGTCGTCAGCTTCGTCTGTGAACGGATAGTAGACGCCGTCCGAGTCCCACCGCCCCCGAACATCCTGCACCACCACCGCATAGCCTTGTCCCGCCATGAACCTCGCGCGCTCGACCGTATCGTCCTCGTTGTTGCTATAGGGCGTCCGGTTTAGCAGCGCCGGATATTTACCCGGCGAATCGGGCAGGTAGATGTCCGCCGAGAGCTCCACTCCGTCCCGCATCGCGACGCGGACGTCTAGGTCCATTCTCGTCGGATAGTTGGTGCTCATCGGATCTCCCGCAATCCGGTGCGGCTGTCTACTAAGATCGACGTAACGTTATACGATTCGCACGCGCGGCGTCGCGAAGGACAGCCGTTCAAAAACGGTTTCGGGAGGTATGGCTGATGGCGGATCGAGTCAACCGGCGCTGGCTGCTCGCCAGTTATCCGACTGGCGAGCCAAGCCTGGACAACTTCGAGTTCGCGACCGCACCTATCCCGGAGCCCAGCCCGGGACAGGTCCTGGTCCGCTCGATCTACATGTCACTCGATCCGTACATGCGGGGGCGCATGAGGCCGGGCCCGTCTTACACCACTCCCAACCAGATCGGCGACGTGATCGAGGCGGGCGCCGTTGGAGTGGTGGAATCATCCCGGCATCCCGACGTTGCGGAAGGCTCAATCGTCCAGGGCCGTATCGGCTGGCAGGAATACGCAGTGCTGAGCGGCGAAGAAGTGCGGGTGGTTGACCCTTCGCTGGCGCCCATTTCTACCGCGCTCGGCGTCCTGGGGATGCCGGGGATGACGGCGTACTTCGGATTCCTGGAAGTCGGTAGACCCAAATCCGCTGAAACCGTATTGGTCTCGGCGGCCTCGGGCGCGGTGGGCGGCCTGGTCGGCCAGATTGCGAAGATCAAGGGCTGCCGGGTAGTCGGCATCGCCGGGACCGAGGCCAAGTGCTCCTACGTCGCCGATGAGCTCGGTTACGACGCCTCTATCAATCACCGGACCGCTGATGTTAAGCGCGAGATTCAACGTCTCTGTCCCGACGGCGTGGACGTGTACTTCGACAACGTAGGCGGCAAGATTCTCGACGCGACCCTCCAGAACATCAATGTCGGCGCTCGCATCGTGATTTGCGGGATGATCTCGGAATACAACCTGCCCACCCCCGAGATCGCGCCGCGTCCAACGCGGAAGCTTCTAGTGCGCCGCGCGCGCATGGAGGGATTCCTCGTGTTCGACTTCGAGGAGCAATATCCCGACGGCCGGCGGCAGATGGCGGAATGGATCGATGAAGGACGGATCAAGTACAAGGAGGATGTCGTCGAGGGGCTCGAAAATGCGCCCGAGGCATTCTTCGGACTCCTGAAAGGTGAAAACTTCGGGAAACTGCTGATAAAGGTCTCCGACGAACCGGATGGTTTATAGCTGAATTGACCGGTGTCAGTCCGAGTCTTGACGCTGCGGCAAGCTCGCTTCCGCACGCCTGGCTCAAGACCGGTCAGGAGGAAAATCGGAAATGCTGAACTCTTCGAGCATCGTCGTCGATTCGCACAACGACGCGATCGTAAGCCTCATAAGGAGAGGCGGGCAAAGCCTCGCCGGACCCGACGCTCCCGCCCGGCGCGTGGCTGCGGTTCGTGATCCCCTCGGAGCGGAAGCGCCGCCGATCGACGAACCCGCCAGCATAGTCGCGGAGCTGCGCGATCCGCTAGGTCGCGATGCCGCCCCTATCCAGGTCGACATCCCCAATCTGAAGGCCGGCGGGGTCGACGTGGCCTATTTCGCAATCGACGTTACTCGGGCGCTGGGCAACCATCTGTTGTTCGCGCTCGACGGGTTCGGATGGTTTCTCGCCGAGGTGAACGCCCATTCCGATCAGATAGGCATCGCCACTACTACCGACGAAATCAACGCGCTGCATTCCGAGGGCCGTATAGCCGCGGTGCTCGCCGTGGAAAACTCCGATGTCCTGCAACGAAGCCTTTACGTCTTGCCCGCGCTCTATTCGATTGGCGTAAGAGCGATCACCTTGACCTGGAGCTACCGGGCCGACGCCGCCGACGGCGCATTCGAGAACGCGACCGGCGGCGGTTTGACCAAGTTCGGCAAGAGCCTCGTGCGCGCCATGAACGACATCGGGATGCTCGTGGATATCTCACACATCAGCGACCGCGGATTCTGGGACACGGTCGACGTGTCGAGCGCGCCGCTGATCGGGACTCACAACTGCTGCCGCGCCTTGAGCCACCATCCCCGCAACCTCGACGACGACCAGATACGCGCGATAGCCAGCGGAGGGGGAGTAATTGGCGCGACTTTGGTTCCATATTTCGTCGACCCCGAAACCCCATCGCTCGACAGGTTTCTAGACCACGTTGAGCACTTCGCCGAAGTCGGCGGAATCGACTGCGTCGGGATCGGGTCGGACTTCGACGGGGGCGGCGACGTAATGGCCGACGCCGGAGACTTTCAGCAGATTGCCGAAGGCCTGTCAGACCGCGGCTGGAGCGACGACGACCTGGCCAAGGTCATGGGCCTGAACCACCTGCGGCTGTTCGAGCAAGTCTGCGGATAGCTCGCCGTCTCGCCTAACGACGCCAAGCCAAAGCCAACCCGACCCAGCCAGCTACACCGCAGTTCCGACCAGCGCTGCGTCCGGCGTGCGCAGCCGGATCCGGTCTACAAGGCGGACAGCGCGCCGCGCTGCCGTTGCAACCTCTCGTCACGATCCCGCGCGAACCGTATGATTCCCGCGAGAATCGAGTCCGCGTCCAGGCGAGACTCCGCGATCACGTCCGCTTCCGACCCGCCCGTGCGCCAGCGGTCATCCCAATCGGCGGTCAATGAGTACTCCTCGGTCAGCGGTCCCATATTCGCCAGCTGAGGCACGCGCTTCGTCATCGTGGTGACGAACATCGAGTCGTATCTCGCTTCATCCGGAAGAATCGATTCCTGGTACGAACGCGGCTGAAGCCTGAACAGGTCCTCGCTGATAACCGCCGAGACTCGAACGTTGATGCCTTCTTTCTCGAGCTCAGGCAAGATGCTGACCAGATTGAAGGTGGAACTCGATCCCTGCACGAACACGTTCCCCATCTTCTCGGCATTCGGATCGTAGTCGCGCAACAGGTAGACGCCCTTCGCGGCGGCCTTCACGTCCGAATCTGCGAACATCGACCTGTCTGCCACCGGGAAGTCGGGCCTCGCTACGTGAATGACGATCAGTCCCGCCTCTTTGGTTCGAGCGGAATGCTCGACAGCCGCGAAGAATCCCGGCGCAACGTCGTTGTAGTCCCAGAAATAGAGGTTTATCACCTCGCCGCGAGGGAACAACGTCCACACCTGCGGCGCGAAGATACCGAAGTGAGTACGCGCGTCGGCGGCTGTCTCGGGTCCGGAGTGCCCGGCAAGAACCGTCAGGACGCCGAGGTTGAACGGGCTGTCCTGGTTTTGCTGGCTGAACACGCGCACCGGCGTGTACATCAGCGGAGTAAATGCACCGTAGGTCCCGCTCAGTCCCCATACGCCGGCATGCATGTTGGGATCGGACGAAACCGTCTGGCCCACAAGGCCGACCACGCTGGACGCGTTCACGGCTTCCTGGATCGGAGCCTTGATCTTGGTGCCCGCGAAGGTGCTGTCCGGATCGTAGTGATCCAGGAAGTGGGCGTGCTCGACGTTAATCGAATCGGACAGGTCGGCGGCCACCGTCAGGAACCGATTCTCGGTCACGTAGTTAAGCCACTTGCCGATCTCGGAGATGGCCCGGCGTGTTCCGGCAACATCTCCAGCCTGCTTGAACAGCTCCACGCTTCCTTCTACCCGCTCCCCAGTAGCCGGGTCCTCCAGCGAAAGCGACTGCGGCTCTTCCGGCAGGTTTGCCGGCCTTAGCCTGTCGTCGAGGAAGGGATCGCTTTCGGTCGGTATTCGGACCGGGAGATCGGCGGGAACCTCTTCCGCGATGTCAACCAGCCTGTTCGCGATCCACTCGCGCAGACCGGGCTGCGAGTCCATGACCGACAGGGCCACGTCCACGTTCGTCTTGAACTGGATCAGCCTTTCGCGCTCGTCAGTCACCGGACCGTCGTCGATGCCCTGGAACTCAACCCCGTAGCGCTGCTCGAAGCTCCGAGCCAGCGATACGAAATACTCGCTGTTCATCTTCATCGCGTACGGATGGCTCGGATAGCCGACAAGCTGGTCCTGACCGTTGACCTTGCCATCCACCGCGCCCGGCCACCAGCCCTTGACCGTGTTGCCGATAACGATCATCGGCCGCCGGTCGCTCTGGGGCCAGTCCTCCATCGCCTTCAGCACCGCCATTACCTGGTCGAAGTCGTTTCCATCGTCGATCTGGAACACGTTCCATCCATACGAGACCCATTGACCGACCAGATCGTAAGCATCGAACTTTGAATCGATAACTCCACCGACAAGGCTGTCGTCGATTCCGGCGTTGTTGTAGGAGAGCAGGATGCGAAGTCGCTTGCCCACCTTTTGCGAGAGAGCCGACGTCTTGAGCTCCTGGGCGTGTCCCTCCGTCATCGCAAACTCGCCCTCGAGCGCCAGGACTTTCAGGGATTCGGGCGCCTGGACGAAGTCCCAGAACATCGCCTTGCCGCTGGCGGTGGCGATGCCAATGCCCGAAGGTCCTCCATTCACGTCGTTGGTAACGTCGGTGGTCTCGGCGTGTCCGGCCAGAGAACGTATCCCGCGTAGTTTCGCCTGGCTAAACAACTCGTCATCTTCGAGCCCGTTCTCAGCGAGCATGGTCGCGAGCGCCCCAGCGCCGCGCCGGAACCCAAGCGCGTCGATTGACAGCATCGCTATTTCAGGATCGACCTTGAAACGGTCGTCGCCGGACGCGGCGTGCTGACGTGCCATCGCCTCGTACAGGATCATCCACAGCGCGTAGCCGGTCGGGATGTTGTGTCCCCCCGCAACCATGAACTTGTCGGAGAAGGGGAGCTTCGGCTGGCGAATGTCGTAGCGCAGACCTCCCGCTTCCGGACCCGCCAGATGGGCCGCGACGTTATAGGGCGTATAGGCTAGCGGTCCGCCAAAGTGACCGGTCTGAGCGTAGTTTCCGAGCAAGACAAGCGTCATGGACGTCATGAAGGCAACGTCCTCGAACCGCTCGCGGTCATAGTCGGGCAGCTCCACACTGAGCGCAGCCTGCCTTTCCTCGGCGGCGACGGAGTTTATTGTGACGGCCCGTGGTTCTGTCATTGATTTCGCGGACACTATAGGTCTCTCCTGAATACGCAGTTCAGACGCCGACGGCCGAGTCAGACCGTTCCCCGTTGTCTCTGGTACTTTAGATGGCGGCGCCTAACGGTTGCTAACTTACTCTCTATGTTTTAGCAGTTCTCGCGCTTTTTCCGAAGTTGACCCTATGATCGACGAGCGCAACGGGCAATTCGGCGACACAGGCGGTTTCAAGTGAATCTACGCAAGCCGAGGTCGGAGGTTGGCGTCGTAACGTTTGACGGACCGGGCGCCAGGCCGGTTATGCGTTCGGTCCCGCTTCCACGCGTCCCGGAGCGCGGCGCGCTGATACGCATTGACGCCTGCGGAGTCTGCGGCACCGACCTGCACATTCTCAAAGGGCATTGGCCCGGAGAGCTGCCCTGGCCTTTCACGCTCGGACATGAGCTGGCTGGAGCAGTCGAGACAATGGGTCCCGGCTTGACCAGCGACTACATGGGACGGCCCCTGCGCGAGGGCGATAGGGTGATAATGCCGCCGCTGATGGCCTGCGGCGAGTGCTACTACTGCATCCACTACCCTAGCCGGGCCAACCGATGCCTGCGTCCCACGTATTACGGTCGAAAGATCGGTTTCGACGAGCCGCCGCACCTCTGGGGCGGATGGGCCGAAATGGTCTATATCGATCTGGAAAGGCTTCCCGCGACCAAGATATTCCGCGTGCCGGACGACATGTCCGCAATGGTCGGTTCGCTTGTCGAGCCTTACAGCTCGGTGACACGAGCGTTCAATCGCGCAATGTCCCTCGGAAACGAATCGTTCAAGGCGGGCGATTCGGTGGTAATCCAGGGTTCGGGACCCATCGGCGTGATGGCGTTGGTGGCGGCCAGGCAGCGGGGTGCGGGAAAAATCGTCGTCGTCGGCGCGCCGGAGAATCCCAGGCTGTCGCTCTGCCGGGAAATGGGTGCCGACGCGACCGTCTCGATCGAGGAGTCTTCGACTCCCGACGAGCGGGTGCGTGCAGTGAGGGAGGCAATTGGAGGATTCGGTGCCGACCTCGCCCTCGACTGCTCAGGAAGTCCGGCCGCCGGACCCGAAGGCGTGGAGATGTTGCGCGACGGCGGAACGTATGTCGAGATGGGCCAGTTCACCGATGCCGGCAGCATCGACACGAGCTGGCATCGCATGTGCGTCAAGGAAGTGCAGATACTCGGAAGCTGGGCGTTCACGCCCGACGAGGTAGACCAGGCGATCACCAACCTCTACTCCGTCCAAAACGACTACGACTGGACCCGTGTGCAGAGCACGTTCCCCTTGAGCGAACGGGGTGTCGCCGACGCCATCGCCGCGGCCTCTGCGATGGAATGCGTAAAGGCGACTATAGTCCCGGGGCTCTGAGCGCCAGCAGTTAGATCCGAATACGTGCGGCGGTGCGGAGCTAGTCCTCGACCTCTATCTCGTAAACCCGCTCGTCCCACTCCCCGTCGTCGGACCATCGAAACTGGAACTTCAGCGTGTCGCCCCCCTGGAGATGCCCGAAACCGAGGTACAGGTCATGCACGCTGCGGCTTCGGCGTCTCATCCGCCGTTCGTAATAGGTCCCCCAGTCGTCCAGCGTGTAACGGCACAGCGCGGGCGACTCGACCATGATGCGGACGCCGCGGTTACGCTCTACAGACCGAATCTGATTACCGAATCTCCAGGCGGGCCGCCGCCGGCTGCCGGGCGCGGTCATCGGAACCGACCCTCAATGCGCACCACGAATGTCCCCATAGCCGTTACCCGCCCGCACGGTCGTACAGCGTGTTTTCCCCGTGCAACTTGAAGCCGCGAATGTCATAGGTGCCGGGATAAACAACCGGCAAATGGCCCTGCTCAACCATCACATCGAGCGGGTTCACCTTGGTTTTTAGCGGCAGGAAAACGTGCTCGTGGAGCCGCGCGGACTCGTAGACCGCCATGATCATCTCCAGAGCCTTGTATCCGTTCAGCGCCTCGCCGCGATAAACGTCGATCTTGCCCTCCGCCCAATTGGCCAGCTCGTTCGCTTGTGCGGCAGCTCCTTCGACATATTCGAAGTTGTCGGAGTCTACGTTGTAGAAGCGGCCATTGGGCGCGTGAGTAATCCACTGGCCTCCCGTATCAGGCCCCGACACCCTTACGCGCTCCGGAAGTAAGTCGATGATCCCTTCCGAGCCGTAGATGCTCGCACCCTGGTAGATCTCGCCGGTCACGTCGCTCAACAGAACGCACCGGGTTCCCCGCTTGAACTGGAACACGGCCATCGCGCCGTCTTCAATGCGGGTGCCACGCTCCATGCGGTCGGTCGTCCGCGTAACGGCGCCCATTACCCATGCGCATTCATCCTGCAGGAGGAACCGGTACATGTCGGCGTGGTGGCTCGACCAGTTCGGAAGCCCCCAGCCGGCTGACGAGTACATCAGCTCCACGTCGCCTATCACCCCGTCGGCGATCATCTGGCGGGCGAGGACGTAGGACGGCAGGAACCGCCGCTGGTGTGCTATGGCCAGCTTTACCCCGTTGCGTTCGCAAACGGTCCGCATCTCTTCGGCGCGGCCCAGGTCTTCCGCCATCGGTTTTTCGCTGATGATGATTCCCGGCTTGCGTGTGGCGGCGGCGATAGTCCAAACGGCGTGCTCACGGTGCCAGGTGCATACCGAAACCACGTCGAACGTCTGCGAGTCAAGCATTCGGTTCGGATCGGTGAACCGGTCCGGACAGTAGTTCTCGTCGGCTCCGAACCGGGCGTCCATCTCGTCCAAGACGTCGGGGTTCATATCCGAGATCGCTGCGATTTCGAACCGCCCGGTATCGAGGTAGCCGCGTGTGTGATGCACTCCCATCGACCCGCATCCGATAACGGCCGCTCTCAGCTTTGAAGCCAACCGAACAGCCCTCCCCTCATCGGGCTGTCTACTCAATCCTTCCGGTGGCGCGGAGCAGGGTCTCCTGCACCAGCAGCTCGTGATCGAGGCTGCGGTCGGGCTGCTTCTCACCCCGAATGTCGCTCACGAACGCTTCCAGGCTCTTTACGTAACGCGGACGCGCCTCGAGCTTCAATATCGAAACTCCGGCCGGGAATCCCGCCTTTGGCTCCCGCAGGCACAGTCGAAGCGTATCGGCAGGCTCGAAGGGCTCCATGATCGCGGAGCCTTCCGTGCCGTAGACCTCGAAACGTCTCGCCATCGGCGGCGCTTCCATCGCCGCTATGTCTATGAATCCCAGAGCCGCGTCGTACTCGAAGACGCTGAGAGTGTTGTCGGGGATGGGAGGGCCGGACGTGTCCGAGTTCTGCATGAACGACGTGACCTCTTTTGGGCGCCCGAGAATGTATACGACCAGATCGATCACGTGGCCGGCCAGGTCGTAGAAAACACCGCCTTTGAACTCGGCGAGCGCGGCCCGGTATTCGTTCGGGATGCTGGTCGAGATGTGCGCCCGTACCGAAAACACGTGTCCGAGCACACCTGAATTAGCCCAGCTGAGAATCCGCTCGAAGCCGTCGTGATACCGGAACATGTAGCCCATCTGCACAAGCAGCGACTTCTCTTTGGCGCAGGCGACGATGCTCTCGAAGCGACCGTAATCGTCACCCGCGGGCTTGTCGTAGAACGCGTGCTTTCCGGCGTCGATGATGGCGTCGGTGTGGTCCAGGCTCTCCGCGTTGCTTCCCTCCGACGCGACCGCCGTGATCGTCGGATCGTCGAGAAACTCCGATGGATCGTCGTACCAGTTGACTTCCGACCACGGTTTCTCGCCCGCCTGCTCTAGCTGAATCCGCTGCTCCGGGTCCGGCTCGAAGACGCCCGTTACTTCAACCTCGTTGTCGGCCAGCATCACGCTGAGCACTCCGCGGGCATGTGCGTGCTTGGTGCCGTACTGCGCCATCCGAATGGGCGGTTTACCTGAATTGGTGCTCAATTTCTGATCCTTTCGGCATGCGGCATTCAGCCGGCGGATTGCTTCACCATTTCGTCAATGCCCGTCCGCCAGAAGAACGCGGTCAAAGACCGTTAACGGAACGCCCTCTACCTGTGGCCGGTCGCTTGCACTACCCGGGAACGTTCGAACCCTTCCGGCGTGAATTCCTCCACTCCCTGAACGTCCAGGACGTATTTGGCGCCGTCACCCAGACGGTTGAAGGTCTCAGGTCTGATGTACTTGCGCTGGTCGATATACGGCGGCACGTCTCGGCGGCCGAAGTATGCGAACACGGCCGGCCTGTATCCATCACTCCTATTGATTGTCCCTCCGTGCCAGAGGTGAGCGTTGAAGATGTATGCAGTGCCGGCCTTGCCCGTCAGGTGCACTTCGTCCGGATGCTCGTCGGTCGGATCGTCCATCGCCTCGCTCGCGAGCTCCCCCCCGCTGTGCGATCCGGGAACGACCCTCGTCGGGCCGTTTTCCTCGGTGAAGTCAACCAGGAAATAGATGGAGTTCACGTACTCGTAGTTGCCTGGCGATCCCGGCTTGCCGGAGTCCTGATGAAAAGCCTGGTGGCCGTATCCAGGGTGAACGTTGCGCGCGTTTAGCGCGCCCATGCGGAAATCGCCGCCGATGATGTGACGGATCGACGCTAGCAGCTTCGGATGCGTGAAGCAGATGTCGAAGATGTCGTCCTTGTTAACCAGGTCGCCAAGACGGTCCGCACCTTCTTCTTTGTGGACCTCCAGGCCCGCGTCTTCGCCCTCCAGCTCGATCAGCTCGTAGACGCGGCGTCGCTGCACTTCCACCTGCTCCGGCGTAAGCGCGTTCTCAACCCGCAAGAAGCCGTTGCGGTCCAGCGACTCGATATCATCATCAGAAAGCGTGTCGTCGCGAACTCCAAGCTCGTACAACGCCTGATCGATGTTCATATTCACCACTCCCTTACGAGGTCCGAGTTACTGCACATTTAAATCCGCTCTAACGCATTGACCTAACGTACCCGCAATAGGCCGCGCGATGCCACTTTAACCCAAGACTTCGACCGCGGATTCACTGACGCCGGGAAACACTATTTGCCAGTCAACCGATCTCAGACGCAGCCGCAATCCCCATTGCCCGTCTGTAGATCACAGAGAGGGGAATAGAATCACGTCGATACTTCCTCTCAATAAGAAGCTGCCATGACCCGATATGTGGCGTTCCTGCGCGGTATAAACGTCGGTGGGCACAAGAAGATCAAGATGGCCGACCTGCGCCGCGCCTTCGGCTCGTGGGGCTTCATCGACGTTAAGACCCTGCTGGCCTCCGGCAACGTCGCCTTTTGTGCCGACGAAACGGGGTGCAACGCTATTGCTGCCTCGATAGAAGCCGGGGTCGAGAGCACGTTTGGTTTCGAAGTGGGAGTCATCGTAAGGACCATGGCGAGCATCAGAGACTTGGTGTCCGCAAATCCATTTCGCGATATCGACGTCACCTCTCGAACCAGGCTCTACGTCACCTTCCTTTCGCCAGACTCGCCCCGCGGCTTGAAGGCGCCCTACGAATCGCCGGCTATGGATTTCAAGATCTTGGAGGTATCGGCCGAAGCGGTTTGTAGCGTGCTGACCCTCGGAGCCAGAGGAAGGACTCCCAAGTCCATGGAAATCCTGGAAAAGGGATTTGGGAAGCGGATAACCACTAGAAACTGGAACACCATCGTCAAGGTATCCAACCTCTAGCGCGCTATGTCGCCAGCCACCCTCCGTCGACGGCCAACACCGTCGCCGTCACAAACGAAGACTCGTCGCTGGCCAGGAACACCGCCGCCGCGGCGACTTCTTCCGGACGGCCCAACGGTCTGCCGACCAGCGACTTGCGGTCCCAATTGGCCTGAACTTCCAGGTCGTCTTTATAGATTTTATTTATGGGAGTGTCGATGGCCCCCGGCGCGATGGAGTTGGCCCTGATTCCCTGTTCACCGTAGTCGGCGGCGATGGACTTCATCAGCATTATCAAGCCCGCCTTGGCGGTGCAGTACGGCGCATTCCCCTTGAACGTGACCACGCCTCCGACCGAAGCCGTGCTGATTATCGATCCGCCACCAGCCTCCACCAGGTGCGGAATTGAATACTTGGAGCACAGAAAGGCGCCGGTAAGCGAGGTCCGAATCGCGAGGTCCCACAGATCATCGTCGGTATCGGTCACCGTGCCGAACCCCCGAAGGTAAGCCGCGTTATTGAAAAGCACGTTGATCGCGCCAAAGCTGTCGCGGACGTCCTGGATCATCGATTTGACCTGTTCCCTCTCGGAAACGTCGCAATGCCAGTATCGGGCCTGCCCGCCGGCCGCCTCGATCTCATCGACGGTCGCCTGCCCGGCGCTGTCGTTGATATCGGTGACAGCTACGGTGGCCCCTTCGCGGGCGAACATGATGCTCGACGCCCGGCCGATTCCCGACGCCGCCCCGGTGATGATGGCAACCTTCCCTTCAAGCCGCATGATCTTCAGCTCCCTTTCGGAGGACAGTCCTAATGCACCTGCCAGACTGTCAGTTTATGGGTAGTCGAGATCGAAGCGGATACCAAGCGACCGCACATCTGGCAACCCTCTGAAGTTCAGGCATGTCGAACCGTCCCTGCTGGCGAGATGCGCTAGCGAAACTCCTAACCAGCAGGGCGCGTAATATCTAGCCGGTACCAGGAACATCTCCTGACCGTCATGTTCCCAGCGCAAGATTAGGGAGCTTGTATATAGATGACTTCATCAAGCAGCGAAATCGGAGTGGGAGTAATCGGTCTGGGCATGGGACGAAACATGCTCGGGATCAACTACGACGCCAACTCGCGGCTGGCGGTACGGGCCATCTGTGACGTCAACCCCAACGCCGTGGCCAGGATCGCGGGCGAGCACAGCGGCCAAACGCTATTCCAGACCGACGAATACCGCGAAATCCTCGACCGTTCGGATATCGAGATCGTCGGCATCTACAGCCCCGACCACATGCACATGCGCCACATTAGGGACGCGCTGGAGGCCGGCAAGCACGTAATTTGCACAAAGCCGATGGTCGTTTCCTTGGACGAGGCCAAAGCTACGGTCGACCTCGTGCGGCGGACGGGCAGGAAGTTCCTGGTCGGTCAGACCTGCCGGTTCGTGCCACGGTTCATGGCGGCCAAGAAGCTCCTCGACGACGGCGATCTCGGCCGACTGCTGTTCGCCGAGTCGCACTATGTTCACGACATGCGGCCGGTCTTCGACGCGACCCCGTGGCGAGCCTCCGCTCCGCAGGACTTCATGTACGGCGGCGCGTGTCACCCCGTCGACTTGCTCCGCTGGTTCGCGGGCGACATCCTCGAAGTCTCGTGCTACGGACAGGCTTCCGGCATGGACGCCAGATATCCCGGCGGCAAGATGGACAACTTCCTGATAAACGTCAAGTTCGAAAACGGCGTCATCGGTCGCATCATGGCCGTCTTCGGCCTGGTCGAGCCGCCCCAGCACATGAACGGGTTGTCCGTTTATGGCACCAGAGGGTCGTTCGTCGAGGAGATCGCGGTTTTCGACAAGTTCATGAACCAGCCCGACTGGACGCTCAAGTTCCGCCCCGAGGCCGGACACGGCAACGAGGTCCTGCGCTACATGCGCCACTTCGAAGAGTGTCTGATAGAAGATAAGAAGCCCACGGTCAACGAGATCGAGGGCGCCAAGTGCATATCGGCGTGTTGGGCGGCGTGGAAGTCAATCGAGTCCGGCCAGCCCGAAAAGGTCTTCAACGACTTCTGATATTTCCAGATCGAGAGTCATCTAAGACCGGGGCCGAGCGGCCATCCCGGACGAATCGTCGGTTGATGACCCAGCAGACCACGCCGGCTCGCTCCACCGTTATGAGCTACGCGCCCAGGTCTGCTACATTCGACATCCGTGTAACGGCAACAGCTAACACTCAGTCACCAGGAAGGATCGGCGCCGGATGGCGAACCTAGGAATTGGCATCATCGGTCTCGGCATGGGGCGCAGCCTCCTGCCCATCAACGGCGATCCGTCGTTTCCTGCAACGGTTCGCGGGATTTGCGACGTGCGGCTCGAACGGGTGGACGCCGCAAAGGCCGAGCACGGCATAGAGTTCGGGACCGACAGCTACGACGCTCTCCTCGACAGGTCCGACATCGACCTCATCGCCGTCTATACCCCCGACGGCCTCCACAGAGACCAGACTGTCCAGGCGCTCGAAGCCGGCAAGCACGTTCTCGTCACCAAGCCCATGACCGTCAGCACCGAGGAGTCCGAGGCGATAGTCGGGGCGGCGCGGCGCACGGGCAAGCGCGTGATGCCCGCCCAGACGTTCCGCTACGTGCTGCCCCACTTGACCGCCAAGAAGTTCATCGACCTGGGCGAGCTAGGCGACATTTACTTTGTCGCCGCCGACTACTACCAGGACCTGCGCCCCGTGTACGACTATTCGCCCTGGCGCTACGAGATTCCGCAGGACTTCGTCTACGGCGGGCTTTCGCACAACATCGACACCATGCGGTTTCTCAAGGGCGAGATCGTCGAGGTCGCGGCTTACGGGTCCTACAGCGGACTCGACAACCGCTATCCCCGGGACAAGCACGAGACGTTCGTCGTCAACGTCAAGTTTGAGGACGGCACGCTTGGAAGGATCGCCATGGCGCCGTGCGTCAGGCCGCCGCTTCCCAACATCTACGTGCAGGTATTCGGAACCTCGGGGACGTTCGTGGAAAATCAGATCGTTCTCGACGGAATCGCCGGTCAGCCCATTATCGATTTCGACTACGCGCAGGAGGCTTACGCGGCCGCCGAGCAGAGAGTTGCTCGCAACTTCGTGGAGTCGATAATCGCGGACGTACCGCAAGACCTCAACGAAGTCGACGGAGCGCGTGTCACCGCCGTCGGCGACGCGATTTGGGAATCGATAGGCTCGGGCGGTACTCCCGTCAAGGTGCGGCTCGATTTCTAATAGCTCAGGATGACTCAGGCTTTGGAGTGATAAGCGAGAGGAAAGGGAAACTATGGGCAAGTCGATAGGTGTAGCTGTTATAGGTCTGGGAATGGGCGGCACCATGCTGCCCCTCAACAACGATGAATCGAGCCCGTTCGAGGTTCGATCGATCTGCTCTCCGACCGCGGCCAAGGTCGAAGCCACGGCAAAGGAATGGGGCATCCGTCACTGGTCGACCGACTATCGGGATGTGGTGGCGCGATCCGACATCGACGTGGTAAGCATCTATTCGCCCGACCACCTTCACGCCGAGCACGTCACCGCCGCGCTCGAAGCCGGCAAGCACATCGTTTGCACCAAGCCGATGGTCACCACGGTGGAGGACGCCGAGCACCTCGTTCGGCTCGTCGAGAAAAAAGGCGTCAAGTTCCTGGTCGGCCAGACCATGCGCTTCGAGCCTGAGTTCACCGCGGCTAAGGACCAGTTCGACGCCGGCCTTCTGGGTGACCTGATCTTCGTCGAGGGCCACTACGTCCACGACATGCGCCACGTATTCCCCTTCACCCCCTGGCGCAAGGACGTTCCCCAGGATCTGCTGTACGGCGGAGTATCCCATCCGGTCGACATCCTCAGATGGATACTCGGAGACATCGAGGAAGTTCACGCCTACGGTAATCGCGGAGGACTGACGCCCGAGCTCGAGATCAAGAGCAACTTCATCCTGAATGTCAAGTTCGTGAACGGCATCATGGGCCGCGTGTTGGGCGTCTACGACGTAGTGCATCCGCCCATGCCGATGATGGGTATCAACCTCTGGGGCAACAAGGGGACCCTCTTCGCCGACTACACCGACCAGCAGGGCGGCCACATCAACGTCGTTTACGACGGATTCGAAGGACAGCCGACCGGCAAGTTCCGGTTCGCTCCCGAGACGCTCGGCGCATACGGTCACGGCGAAACGGTGATCCGTTACATGAAGCACTTTGCCGAGTGCCTCGAAAACGACACCGAGCCCAGCCCAAACGTTATAGACGGGGCGAAGTCGGTCGCGACTTGCTGGGCCGCCGGACACTCGGTCGAAACCGGTCAGGTCGTCAAGGTCCGCAACTCGTTCTAGAAAAGGAAACTCGCCGTTTCCATAGCCGGAGGCGCAAATGGCTGAATATCGAGCAGGGATTATCGGCGTCGGATCTCGCACGGTTCATGGCGACCTGTGGGCGAAAACTCTTACGGAAATGCCCAACGTCACGATCGAATGCCTCTCGGACGAGGAGTCTGACTCGCTCGAACGGGCGGTAAAGCAGTTCGGAGTCGACCGGGCGTCCGCTGACCCGAGAATCGTGCTCGAGGCCGACGATCTCGACTTCGTGATCGTAAACACCGTTGACCAGCTGCACGCCGAGCAAGTCAGCGCGGCGCTCGACGGGGGAAAGCACGCAATCACCGATAAGCCGCTCGGGGTCGATACGTCCGAAGCCGTCGAGATAGCCCGCAAGGCCGCGCGAAACGGACTAAAGGTCGCCGTGGGACAAGTGTTCCGGTTCAGCCCGCAATACGAGTTCGTCAAGGAGCGAGTGGACTGCGGAGACCTGGGGCGAATCTTCCAGGTGGACGCCGGCTACGTACACGACCTGCGACCCGTTTGGGACGCAACTCCCTGGCGCCGCGACCCGGACGAGCCTCAAAATCCCTGGTTCGGCGGGGCGCTCCATCCCATCGACATGGTGCTTTGGGTCGGCGGTGAAGTGACGGAAGTCTGCGCCGTCGAAACCAAAGCCTCCAAACCCGAGGAATTCCCGATCAACGACACGGCGGTAATCCTGCTCAAATTCGCCAGCGGTGCGATAGGCCGCGTCTGGAACACCTTCGGGATCCAGCAAAATCCGGGGTTCCAGACGTTCTGCAATGCATTCGGTGACGAGGGAAGCTGCTGGGCCAATGCTGGCCGGAACGTGGTCGAGCTGCACACGAACTGGAACGTCCAGGACGTTGGCGGTCCCATGTACATCCCGTTCAACGGACAAGCCAAGCCTTACGTCGACTGCGTCGCGGACTTCCTCTCCTGCATCGAAAATGACGGCACTCCACGTAGCGATGCCGTTCAGGGAGTAAAGAACATGGCCGTCCTGGACGCCGCGATTAAGTCGGTCGAGACGGGCCGGTTCGAGCCGGCGGTGGCGCCGGAAATCTAACTATGCGGCTCGCCTGCATGATCGCCGACACGGCAGCAAGCGACGTTCGGATGACAGGCATCCTCGCCTAGCCGCGCTTTGGACTCCCCCGGTCGAATGGACCAAATCGAGGGACCGAGAGCCGCCGCGCCGGAAGAAACCGGCGAGCTCCACAGGCTCATCACAGATGTCTTCGGGACCAGCGACATGCCCGGCGGCCAGGTGCCGGACGAGTATCCGCTCATCTTTCGCGACAAGGACCCAGAATCCCGCCGCGTGATTTGCGTTGACGGCAAGATCGTGTCCTACGTCGGACTCCATATCCGCAATGCGGTCTTTTTCGGATGCGAAGTCAAGGTCGCCAGCGTCGGCGGCGTGTGCACCCACCCTGCGTATCGCGGGCGGGGTCTCGCCACGATTCTCATGAATCACTGCGAGTCCTTCATGCAAGACGCCGGCGTCGATCTCGTAATCGTCTCTGGCGAAAGGGGCCTGTACCGCCGGCTTGAATACGAGCTTGCCGGAAGCGTCAGCGTCTACCGGATTCCGGCTGACACTGAACCAGACAACGGCGGCTACACGATTCGCGACGCCACCGAGGCCGACATCGGCGAAATGGTGCGGCTTTACCAGCGGCTTCCCGTCCGGTTCCATCGTCCCCTGGAAGACTTCCAGGTCGCCGTCCGCGCTATCTGGATTGACAGAGTGATCGACCAGCGCCACGCGCTGGTTGCCGAGCGCGACGGCTCGCTGCAAGCGTATCTCACCTATACGGTCCACGATTCGGACAATGAATCCGGCGCGCCGGACCCGACTGCAACTGTAGGCGAACCGTCGTTCCCGCTGGAGGAGGAATCCATTGGCAGCGTCTCCGTCGGCAACCGCATAGCCAACGAATTCGCTGGCGGCGCCGGAGCGGTCCTTGCCCTGGCGCGCGCCGCCGCCGGGCGTGCGGGGGCACCCCATTTCGACCTCTCCGTGGCAGGCGCCTACCGCCAGCTGCTAAGCGAGTGCGCTGGTCACGGCTATCCCCGCCATGTCACGCATCAGCCCGGCACCTTCAAGCTGCTGGCCCCGTCAAGGTTCCTGGACGCTATCAAACCCCTGATCATCGAACGTGCCGGCGCAGACATCGCCGACCGGCTCGCTATATCGATAACGGACGGAACCTACCTGCTCGAACTCGACAACCAGCACTATCGAATCGGACGTAATGCCGGTCTGCTGGAACTCATATTCGAACCAGGTCTTAGGGCGGAAATCGGACCCAATGGACGCCTGGGCGAGGCCGTCTCCGCCTGCTTTCCGCTGCCCATGATTTGGACGGGCCTCAACTTCGTCTAGCAATCGTCCGACGGGTATCGGCCCGCACTGGCCGGTTTGGACTCAACCGCATTCGCTCCTTGATTGAAGGAGGCCGTTCCTACACGGATGCGGAGTGGTGTCAAGTGGTCTAGTATTTGCACAGAGAGAGATAGCCTCACGGGGGACGGAGAAGGGGAGTGCGGTTATGAAGGGCAGTGAATTCAGCAGACGTAAGGCGCTTCACGCGCTTGCTCTCGCCGGGGGAGCCGGCATCGGAGCAGCCGTACTGGCCGGTTGCGGCGAAACGCAGGTCGTCACCGAAACCAAGATCCAGGAAGTGATCAAAGAGGTTCCGGTCGAGAAGGTCGTAACCAAGATCGTCAAGGAAGAGGTTGCGGTCGAGGTCGAAAAGGTCGTAACCCAAGAGATCGAGGTCGAAAAGGTCGTCGTCCAGGTTGAGGAAAAGGTCGTCGAGAAGGTCGTCACCAAGGTCGTCGAGGCCATGGCCAAGCCCAAGGAGGCCAAGCTGTCGTTCTGGATGCAGGAATGGCAGGACGGCCTCAACTCGATGCAGGGGGCCATCGACTCCTTCGAGGCGAAGAATCCCAACTACACGATCGAGCTGGTGCCAATCGGCTATTCCGACCTGCTGTCCAAGTTCTATCCCGCGATGACCGCGGCTACTTCGGGTGAGATCGTTTACAGCTACACCGAGTGGTGGAGCCCGGTGGATGTGACCAAGGTCCTGCATCCGTTCACGCCGGAGCTGCGGTCGAAATCGGAGATGAACGGAATCTTCTTCCCGGCCACGCTCGACGCGGTTTGGTCCAAGGACGGTGAGCGCTACGTCGTTCCGCTGATCTCCGGTTGCGAGGGGCCTTTTGTAACGTGCAACATGGAGCTCGCCGCCGAATCGGGTGTCGATCTTGAAGCCTTGAACTCGGAGTTCGAAAGCTGGGAGCAGTTCGCCGAGATCGACGAGCAGCTGCGAATCTACGACGGTGACAAGCTGACGCGCGCGGGAACTTTCTCTCCGCCCGCCATGATGGGGTACTGGGGTCCCGCGATGGCATGGCAGCTCGGCGCCGAGTGGTACAAAAAGGCCGAGGAGAGGTGGGACTGGACGGAGCCTGAGTCCTTCGAGGCGTTCCGGTTCATCGCCGATTGGTACGGCGGCAGTATCACCCGCGACCTCCAGACCGACGGATGGCCCCCGCTGGTCAAGCAGCGGTCGGTAATGCATAACGTGGGAATCTGGACCGTCTCTTACTACGGTGGGGTCGCACCCGAGATAACCGTGCGACCCATGGTCATGCCGACTTTCCCCGGCGCCAAAGAGCGCATCTACAGGAACTCGTCCATCGGAAGCCTTACCGTTCCGAAGTTCGTCGCGAACGAGAAGAAGGACGCGGCGTTCGACTTCATGGTGCACATCTGGCAGCCGGAGAACCTGGCCTCGTTCGGCAAGTTCTACTCGGGCAGCCATTCGGTGAAGGCCGTGTACGAAAACGAGGCTTACCGGACCAGCAAGTGGGGTCGCTACGGCGCGCCGCTCATGCCCACTAAGGTATGGCCGTTCGTCAGGTATTCGGGGCAGCGTGTCGGGGTGTACGAGGGCAACCACGTAGGCAAAATGATCGACGAGGTCGCATTCGACGGTCTGGACTTGCAAGAGGGCATGGACCGAATTCAGAAGGAACTGACCGTCATCAACGATGAGTCCCTGGCCCGTCTACAGGCCGGCTAGTCCAAGTCGCAATCAGGCTTTGACCTGAAACGGATGGAGGGGCTGTCCCCTCATAGCCCCTCCATTCGGTACTTTTCGTAAGCGACGGTCACAAGATAGGTTTGAAATAGTCTGACCGGAATGAAGGGTTGAGCTAGGGGCCATGTCCGGCGGGTCCCTTCCGCTGCCGATGGTTTGGACGGGCCTCAACTTCGTGTAGTATGCAGAAGTCAAATTAAAGTCGCGCCAGTGCTAGCTGGTTCTAGGGCATTCCATCGACATAACGCACGCTAGGTCGTCGGGTTTGTGCTATATACCGTTCTGTTGGTTAAGATTGGCGCGGAAAATGCCAGCTAGGTAAACGCTGGGAATGGGAGAAGGCCCTATGAGGGATAGCGTATTCAGTCGACGTAAGGCGCTTCGCGCGCTTGCTCTGACCGGCGGAGCCGGCATCGGAGCAGCCGTACTTGCGGGTTGCGGCGAAACGCAGGTCGTCACTGAAACCAAGATCCAGGAAGTGATCAAAGAGGTTCCGGTCGAGAAGGTCGTAACCAAGATCGTCAAGGAAGAGGTTGCGGTCGAGGTCGAAAAGGTCGTAACCCAAGAGGTCGAGGTCGAGAAGGTCGTCGTCCAGGTCGAGGAAAAGGTCGTCGAGAAGGTTGTTACCAAGGTCGTCGAGGCCATGGCGAAGCCCAAAGAGGCCAAGCTCCAGTTCTGGATGCAGGAATGGCAGGACGGACTCAACTCGATGCAGGGCGCGATCGACACCTTCCAGGCCGCCAACCCGAACTACACCGTCGAGTTGGTGCCGATCGGATATGGCGACCTGCTCTCCAAGTTCTACCCGGCCGTCAGCGCCGGAACGTCTGGCGAGATCGTCTACACCTACACCCAGTGGTGGAACCCGATCGACGTGACCAAGGTCCTGCATCCGTTCACGCCGGAACTGCGGTCAAGGTCGGAGATGAACGGCATCTTCTTCCCGAGCACGCTCGATTCTGTCTGGTCGAAGGACGGTGAGCGTTACGTCGTTCCGCTGATTTGCGGATGCGAGGGCCCGTTTGTCACCGCCGACGTCAACGCCGCGGCCGAGGCTGGCGTTGACCTTGAAGGGATTACCGACAACTCGCAGTTCACTAGCTGGGAGCAGTTCGCCGAAGTCGACCAGCAGCTTCGCATCTACGACGGCGACAAGCTCGTTCGCGCCGGTACCTACTCGCCCGGCTCGATGATGGGCTTCTGGGGCCCCGCCATGGCCCGCCAGCTCGGCGGTGAGTGGTACAACAAGGCCGAGGAAAGGTTCGACTGGACGATTCCCGAAGTCACCGAGGGCTTCCAGTTCATCGCCGATTGGTACGGTGAGAGCATCACCCGCGACGTGCAGACCGACGGCTGGCCGCCTCTGGTCAAGCAGCGGTCCGTCATGCACAACGTCGGCATCTGGACGGTTTCCTACTACGGCGGCGTCGCTCCCGACCTGACGGTTCGTCCGTTCGTAATGCCGAGGTTCGGAGCCGCCCAGGATCTCGTTTACATGAACGCGGCTATCGGAAGCCTCACGGTTCCGAAGTTCGTCACGGACGAGAAGAAGGACGCGGCGTTCGACTTCATGGTCCACATCTGGCAGCCGGAAAACCTTGCCAGCTTCGGTAACTTCTACTCCGGTAGTCACTCAGTGAAGGCCGTGTACGAAAACGACGCATACCGCTCCAGCAAGTGGGGCCGCTACGGCTCGCCGATCGTGCCGACCAAGATCTGGCCCTACGTCGAGTACGTGCCTCACCGCGTCGCCCAGATCGAGGGCGACCACGTCGGCAAGATGATCGACGAGGTTGCGTTCGACGGTCTCGACCTTCAGGAAGGCATCGGCCGAATCCAGAAGGACCTGAGCACCATCAACGACGAGGCTCTGGCCCGCCTCAAGGCCGGCGGCTAGTCCAAGTCGCAATCAGGTATTGACCTGAGACGGATGGAGGGGCTGTCTTTAGATGGCCCCTCCATTCGGTAGTTTTATAGCTAGTTTTGAGGGATGCGTTAAATCGGTTGATTAGCCGGAAGAGAGCGAAACGACAATGGCAACGGTAGCTCGTGCGCCGCGCCCGCGTTGGAGGCGGCCGAGCAGCTTTGTGCTCGTCGTGGCTCTGGCGCTGCTCATCTATTACATGCTCTTCTTCACCGCGCCCTTCATCGCCGCGCTGGTCATCGGCTTCCTCAACTGGGACTTGCTCTCCACCGTCGTGCCCGTCGGATTCGACAACTACGTCGCAATGGCCGACGACCGCACATTCAAGAATGCGCTCAAGGTATCCGCGATCTTCGTGGGCGCCTACGTACCCATCGCCTTGTCGGCCCAGCTCATCCTCGGTGCGATCCTCGCCAACATGCGAACGCTTCCCCAGAAGGTCTACTTGACCCTCTTCTTCCTTCCCGTGGTCACGCCCTGGCTGATCGCCGTGCTGATGTTCGGCTATCTCTTTAATACCCAGGCCGGGTTGCCCGGCATGTTGAACGATATCTTCAGCGCGTTAGGGATAGACACCAGCTTTGTCAATCCATTGGGGTCCAAGGACACCGCCCTCCTCGGCATCATGGGGATGACCGGGTGGAAGTTCCTCGGTTTCGGGGCGCTGATCTTCCTGGTGGGCATCAACGAGATTCCGCTGACCCTCTATGAAGCCGCCCGAATCGACGGCGCCGGCGCCGTGCGTCAGTTTCGCCACATTACCTGGCCGCTGATTCGCCCAATCATGCTGGCGCTCTCCATCACCAGCTTCATCGGCGCCTTGCAGATATTCGATCCGTTCTTTGTTATGACCCGCGGCGGACCCGGCGACGCGACTAATGTGTTCTCGCTATACCTCTACAGGCAGGCCTTCGATCAGTTCCGCTTCGGCTACGCTTCCGCCATGGCGATGGTCATGTTCCTGATTCTGCTAATCCTGTCGGTTTCCCAGCTTGCGATTGCCAGGACGAGATGGGAGTACTAGGCGACCCCGCCGACACCCTCGACGCGGCGGTAATAGGCAGGCAGACGTCTCTTTCGACGTTCGGCTCCAGGACGCGCGCCAACCTCGCCAGCACGATCATCATCATTGCGCTTGTCCCTCTGGCCGTCATGGCCGGACTTCCCTTCATCTGGATTTACATCTCCTCTTTCAAGACCGACATGGAGATATTCAGCCCCACGCTGGTCTGGTTTCCTTCGACGTTCTATTACGATGGATACATCTACGTTTGGGAGGAAACCGCGCTCGTTCGGGGCTATGCCAACAGCATTCTCGTGTCGGGTGCCTCCGTAACGCTCTCGGTCTTTACGAGCGTGCTGGCTGGATACCTCTTCGCCAAGAAGGACTTCTGGGGCAAGACTCCGCTCTTCATCTTCGTCCTCAGCACGCTCATGGTGCCGTTCTTCGCGATCTTCATTCCGTCATTCGTCGTCTACTCCAAGTTTCTGAACCTCAAGGACACCTACATAGCGCTGATCCTCCCGCACATGTTCACCGCCTTCGGCATATTGATAACCCGCCAGTTCCTGCACTCCATTCCTAACGAGCTCATCGACTCCGCGACTGTCGACGGAGCCGGCGACTGGCGTGTGCTTTGGCACATCATCCTTCCGCTTTCGAGGTCCATACTCGCGGCGATTGCCATCATCCAGTTTTTGGGTGTGTTCAACGAGTTCCTCTGGCCGCTGGTGATGACCGACAGAGCGGAGCTCTACACGCTGCCCGTGGTCCTCCGCCGTGTTTACGGACAGGGGAGCGCCATGGCCGGGTCCAACCGGATTCTTGCCGCAGGCGTCGTGGCGGTAACTCCGATCGTCATCTTCTTCCTGATATTCCAGCGTCAGATCGTCAAGGGCATCTCTCTGACCGGAATGAAGGCCTGAGGTCGGGACCGTGGTCGGCGCGGTCCAACGCGCGGCTTTAGTCGACTAGGCAATACGTGATTGCGGGAGCAGCGGCGACCGAATGGGACTATTAGGCACAGAATCGGCAAACTCGGCGCCCACTGTCGCAACTATCACGCTTTCCACGACCCGCAGCAAGCTGCGCCGGGACATCGCCGCCTGGACGCTCGTCGTGGTGTTTCTGCCGGTGTCATTCGCGGCCGCGTTGCCATTTTTCTGGATGTATCTCTCCTCGTTCAAGCAGGCCAGTGAGATATACAGTGTCACCATCACGTGGTTCCCATCCAAGTTCTATCTTGGTGGATATGAGTACGCGATAGAGCATTTCCAGCTCGTGCGCGCTTACTCCAACAGCATTCTCGTTTCCGCGATCAGCGTGTCCGCATCCGTGATGACGAGCGCGATGGCGGGATTCCTCTTCGCCAAGAAGCAGTTTTGGGGCAAGAACTTGCTGTTCGTATTCGTCCTTAGCACGTTGATGGTCCCCTTCTTCGCTATCTTCATACCGTCATTTGTCGTGTACGCTGTGTTCCTCAACCTCAAGAACACGTACTTCGCTTTGATCCTCCCGAATATCTTCACCGCGTTCGGAATCCTGATCACGCGCCAATTCCTGCACTCGATCCCCGGAGAAATGATCGACTCCGCGACCGTGGACGGCGCAGGTGATTGGCGAGTCTTTTGGCACATCATTCTGCCTCTCTCCAAGTCCGTGCTCGCCGCCATCGCGATCCTGCAGTTCCTGGGGGCTTTCAACGAGTTTTTGTGGCCCTTGGTGATGATTGACAGCCGGGACCTCTACACTCTTCCCCTTGCGCTGCGGAAAGCCTTCGCGGCTCAGGGGCCTGATCCGTCACGGCTGCTGGCGGGAGCCGTCCTCAGCCTGACGCCGATACTAATTTTCTTCCTGATATTCCAGCGCCACATTGTGAGGGGAATCTCGCTAACGGGCGTCAAGGGCTAATCCGATAGGGGCCCGATGCCCTATGATAACGCGACGCTTACGGCCGGTGAATCAAGTCTGAATTCAAGCAAGAGATATGCGATGCCAGGATCAGCGACGACCGAATGGGACTACTAGGCACTAGATCTGCGGCCTCGGCGCCGACCGTCGCCACCAGCTCGCTCTCCACGTTCCGTAGCAGGCTGCGACGCGATGTAGCCGCTTGGGCGCTTGTCATCGTGTTTCTCCCCGTTTCCGTTGCGGCGGCGTTGCCGTTCATTTGGATGTATCTCTCCTCCTTCAAGACTCCCACCGAAATCCACAGTCTCACAATCACATGGTTCCCCTCCGAGTTCTATTTGGAGGGGTACGAGTACGCGCTCGAGCACTTCGCGCTCGTGCGGGGATACGCCAACAGCGTCTTCGTTTCCGGCATCGGCGTCTTGGCATCCGTGGTGACCAGCGCGATGGCGGGATTCCTCTTCGCAAAAAAACAGTTCTGGGGCAAGAACCTGCTGTTTATATTCATCCTCAGCACGTTGATGGTCCCCTTCTTCGCGATTTTCATCCCGTCCTACGTCGTGTACGCCGTGTTCCTGAACATCAAAGACACCTACATGGCATTGATCCTGCCGCATGTCTTTACGGCCTTCGGAATCCTCATCACGCGGCAATTCCTGCACTCGGTCCCCAACGAGCTCATCGATTCCGCAACGGTCGATGGCGCTGGCGATTGGCGCGTCTTCTGGTACATCATCCTGCCGCTCTCAAGGTCCGTGCTTGCCGCCATCGCGATTTTGCAGTTCCTCGGCTCCTTCAATGAGTTCCTGTGGCCCCTGGTGATGGTCGACAACCAGAACCTCTACACGCTTCCCCTGGTGATGAGAAAGGTCACGGCCGCCCAGGGGCCGCATCCGTCGCGGATGCTCGCGGCCTCCGTCCTCGGCCTGACGCCGATCGTCATCTTCTTCCTGATATTCCAGCGCCACATAGTGAGGGGAATCGCGCTAACCGGCGTCAAGGGCTAGTCTGCACTCACTGGTCGGCGGCACCTTGCCCTTTACCGCCTTTACTAACTCCGTCATTAGTGTTTCACTCGATGCGGCATCCATGTTCGAGGGGGTATGCAGTTGAGCGATAGGATCAATGTCGGACTCGTGGGAGCAAGGCGGGGACCTTCCTTCGTCGACGGCTTTCGCGCCATCGACGGCGTGGACGTGACCGCGATTTGCGATATCAACGCGGACTTCCTGGCCTCTCAGGCCAGCCGGTTCGATATTCCAAACTCCTTTGTTGAGTACGACGAAATGCTCCGGAGCGATGTCGACCTCGTGGTCGTCGCATCACCCATGCAGTTCCACGTGCCCCAATCGGTAGAGGCGCTCGCCGCCGGCAAGCACGTGATGAGCGAGGTCACTGCCGCCGTCTCGGTCGAGCAGTGCGAAGAGCTGGTCGCTGCGGTCGAGAAAGCCAGGCCGTCGGGCCTCAAATACATGATGTCCGAGAACTTCACCTACATGAAACACAACGTGCTCATCAAGAGCATGGTCCAGGCCGGCGTGTTCGGCGACATCTACTACGCCGAAGGTCAGTACGTGCACGACATCAAGGACCTGCATTACAACGCCGACGGGTCCCCCACCTGGCGGAGCCGGTGGCAGGTCGGCGTTAACGGGTGCTCCTACGGAACGCACAGTCTGGGGCCGCCGCTGGAATGGTTTGATGAGCAGGTCGACACCGTCGTTTGCCTCGGAACTGGGCGTCACACTGCGCCGCAGCATGAGGCGGAAGACAGCACCACCATGCTCTGTAAGACCACTTCCGGAGCCCTGATCGAGATCCGCGTGGACATGCTCTCCAACCGCCCTCACACCATGGCCTACTACTCGCTGCAGGGCACGAAAGGCTGCTTCGAAGGAGCGCGCGGACTGGGAGACGTGCCCAAGGTCTGGCTAGATCGATTCGGAAGCGGCTCCACTACGCGAGAGACCATAGACACCGACCCCTACGAGTGGCGTCCGCTGGAGGACCTGGAGAACGAGTTTCTGCCAGAAATGTGGAGGAATCCGCCGCCCGAAGCCATCGCGGCCGGACATGGCGGGACCGACTATTTCATCGCCAACGACATCATCGACGCGATTCGAAACGACACGGACCCGCGGATCGATGTCTATCGTGCCCTCGACTTCACCATGCCTGGTCTTATGTCGCAGAAGTCGATAGCCCTCGGCGGCGAGCCGGTAAAGGTCCCCGACTTCCGCTCCGGAATCTGGGGCTAGGCGCGCGAGCCTCGGAATCAACCCGCGAAAGGCGAAGACCTTGATCCGACCTGTCCAACCGTCATTCCCGCGCCCCCCTTCCGTCATTCCCGCGAAAGCGGGAATCCACTGGCAACGTGAGGGTCGCGAACCGAATGTCAAGCGAGTTCCCCAGCAGCGCCGAGGCCATTCTCGCGCCTTGAACGCTTCTCCCCCGTCCCTGGAGTAACGAACTCATGAAACTAGTCGGATACAGCGACCCCTGGAGCGTGGCTCCGGGCGAAACGATCAGCCTCATGGTCAGCTGCCAGAACGACTCCTATACGGCGGACGTCGTTAGACTGCGATGCGGCGGCGAAACCCCCGACGATCCCGGCTTCAAGCAAACTCGCGTGCCATCCTCCATCGACGGCGAGTATCCGGGACGGCTTCAGGAGATTCGCGTTGGTTCCTACGCTCTCGTGCCCGACGCCCCGCCGTTGCGCGCCGGGCGGCAGATCACGCTCGCGGCCTGGGTATATCCCACTACCCCTACCAAGGGAATGCAAGGGCTGATAACCAAGTGGTCCGCTTCCGACAGTTCCGGCTACGGATTGTTCATCGACGAAAACGGCGAGATCGCGTTTCAAGTTGGAGACGGCCTAGGGGCCGTCCACACAGTCAGCACCGGCGAGCCGGTCAGCTCGGACGAGTGGTATTTCGTCGCCGGATCAATCGACCTTGATTCCGGACGGATGTCCGTTCATCAGTTCCCTGAGTCATGGTGGCGGGGCGGTGGCCACGTTGTCGGGTCAAACGACCCCGTGCAAATCGAGTGCATCGGCGGCAACGCTTCGCCGCTGCTCATGGCGGCCTCCGAATCGCTGGAGGGCTCTTCCCAACCCGGCATCGCTTGCCACTTCAACGGCAAGATCGACGGCCCGCGAGTCTACGATCGTTGCCTGAGCGATCAGGAGATCATCTCGATGGCTTCGGGAGACAACCCAAGCGGGGTAGCAGCCTCATGGGACTTCTCAAGAGAGATCTCGTCCGACCGGATCGTCGACTCCTCTCGCAATGCGCTGCATGGCCGGGTCGTCAACCTGCCTGCCCGCGCCGTGACCGGCCACAACTGGACGGGCCTCGAAGCGGACTTTCGACAGGCGCCCGACGAATACGGTGCTATCTACTTCCACGACGACGACCTCGAAGATGCTGACTGGGAAACGGACTTTGAGTTTGAAGTGCCGTCCGACATGAAGAGCGGCATCTACGCCGCGCGCCTGCAAACGCAAGGCGGCCTCGACTACGTGCCATTCTTCGTGCGCGCCCCTCAAGGCGAGGCCACGGCACGGGTACTGTTTCTCGTACCCACGCTCACCTACATGGCCTACGGCAACGAGCACTTCGACGAGCTGCCCAGGATCTACTACGCGCACATCAACATGGACCTGTGCATCGAGGAATACGAGTACATCCGCCAGAACCGGCTCGGGAGCATGTACGACTTCCATCCCGACAAAACCGGGCATGGATACTTCTCTCGCCTCCGTCCGGTAGTAAACCTGCGGCCGACCTACTACAACCGCGTATGCGCCGGTCCGTTCACCTTCTCGGCCGACCTTCACATAACCGACTGGCTCGAAGAAATGGGCCATGAATACGACGTCGCCACCGACGAAGACCTTCACTTCGAGGGCGCGGAGCTGCTCGCCAAATACGACGTCGTCCTTACCGGCGCGCATCCCGAGTACTACACCTCCGAGATGCTCGACGGATTGGAGAGCTACCTGGAAAACGGCGGACGTTTGATGTACCTCGGCGGCAACGGCTTCTACTGGGTCACTTCGCTGGATCCAGAGAGACCGCATATCGTCGAAATCCGCCGCCGTCAGGGGACCCGAATGACCGAAATGGGACCCGGCGAATACCATCACAGCACTACCGGCGAACCCGGCGGCCTCTGGCGCTACCGCGGACGCGCCCCCCAGCGATTGGTGGGCATCGGGTTCTGCGCGCAGGGAGTCGATCACGGCTCCCCCTACCGGCGTCAGCCGGGCAGCTTCGCCCCGGAAGCGGCGTTCATCTTCGAGGGAATCGGCGATGACGAGATAATCGGCGATTCCGAGTCGCTCGTGCTCGCTAAGGGTGCCGCTGGACTGGAGTTGGACCGCTACGACCCGAAGCTCGGCAGTCCCAAGAACACAATCGTGCTTGCCTCATCCTTCGGGCACTCGGACTACTATCAGCGCACGGTCGAGGAGGTCAACGTCAACAGCGGTCAGCTCGGCGGCGGCGAAGACCCGGAGGTGCGGTCCGATCTCGTGTACTTCGAGACTCCCAACGGCGGGGCGGTGTTCTCGGTCGGGTCGATCACCTGGTCAGGAAGCCTGTCCTACAACAACTACCAGAACAACGTTTCCCGAATCACCGGAAACGTCCTGAAACGGTTCGCCGGAGGCAAGACCGGCTAGCCGGAGATTACCGCGCCGCGATCTCCGGTTGGTGCTCTCGCAGCCACACCAACAGCGGCACGTCCTCGTCGCTCGGCGAAGACCGTCCGAACTCGCTGGTCGTGTGACCCAATAGCTGCTTGCGGATGGGCGACGCCGCCTCGTATATCTCCGGCGGGATCGTCATCTGGTCCCGCACCGCAATCCATCGATAGCCGTAACCGTAGAACATGACCTTTCGGACGAACGGCGAGTAATTGGTGGTTCCACAATGCCACATGCGCCGATCGAATATCACGGCCGTCCCCGGCTTCACCAGCACCGGGATCGCGCCTTCCGGCTGTCCCATGCCGCCTGCCGGCATCTCCACCTTGTTCCGCAAATGGCTCCCCGGTATCACCCAGAAGTTCCCGCGGCCCGGCTCAGTCAGGTCGGTCAGGAAATAGCCGACCTTTAGCGAAATTCGCGGACGCGGATCCGTCTCCATGTCGAAGTTCAGACGGCCCGAGTCCTGGTGCCAACCGAAGGTCTTCCCGTTGGGATCGAATGTTCCCTCGGCCTGCTCCGTGATGATCAAATGGCTGTGATACAAGAAGATGTTCCAGCCGAGGATTCCCCACACCTTGGGCAATATCCGCTCGTAGTCGACCATGTCGAAGAAGGCCGGGTCCGCCGACAGGAAATTGGGAGCGGCGACATAGCCCTTGATATCCGACTCGACGATGTCGGTAAGGCGGTCCTCCCGGTAGCTGCGGTCCACTGTCTCGATCAGAGACTCGACCTTCTCCGGCGGCAGCGCGTCCTCGACGATCAAATACCCCTCCCGCTCAAACGTCTCCCGCTCTTCGTCTGTAAGCGCATATTGCAAGCAGCTCGGGTCCAACGTCTCCTCCGATCCACACCAACGTGACTGTCGCGACTAGAGACCTTTGCAAGACCGTCATTCCGGCGAAAAGCCTGCCCCGTACTTGATACGGGGCCGGAATCCAGAGGCCGCGAGCTAAGCCTGGGCAGCCACTGGTTCATGGAATCAGTGGCTCCTGCTCCCGCCATCATGCAAAGGTCTTGACTAGCCATAGACCAGTGACGCGCGGATTATATGTCACCCTGACAGGTTGGTGACGCGTTGCAACGCACTCCACGGAAGATCACCCCCTCAGGAGACCGCACCCCGCAATCTCGCCTCAACTACCAATCCACCCAAGGATGGTGGATACTGGCAGGGGTTTTAGCTGACAGGGACCTGCGCCGATGTCCGAAGAGCTACGCATCGTTGCGGACGGATTGTCGTTTCCGGAAGGCCCCTACCAGCTTCCCGACGGGCGGCTCTTGGTTCAGCAGCCGAGAGACCACCGAATCGTCGCCGTTAGTCCCGGCGGTGAAGTCCGGACATGGGTTGAGACTCCCAACGCCGGGACCGGCGGCATTGTCTTCAACCAGGCGGGATATGCCTTCGCCACCGGGGGCAACGGGACGAATCACATCCTGCGAATAACTCCAGAACGAGCGGTCGAGTCGTTCGTCACCGACTACGAGGGACAGCCCTTTCTCGGTCCCAACGATCTCGCCATGCATCCCTCCGGGCACGTCTTCTTCAGCGATCCGGGCAAGTTCGTCACCGCCAGGCCCAATGGAGGCTTCTACCGCACCGACTTTCAAGGCCGCACCGTGCGCGTCGCCGAAAACCTCGGATTTCCCAACGGCGTGACGGTGTCCCACGACGGACGCCGAGTCTACTTGGCCGAAACGCTTACGGGACTTGTCAAGGCGTTCGACGTTGCGGAAAGCGGTGAAGTGACCGGCAGCTCGGTGTTTGCCGAGGTTGGTCGGGGAACGGGACAAGGCGGTCCGGACGGGATGTGCGTCGATTCCGAGGGCAACCTTTACGTTGCGATCTATACGGGCGGAATCGTGCGGGTGGTCTCGCCGGACGGCCGCCACCTGCGTGACATACAGACCGGCGGCGCTGACCCTACCAACTGCTGCTTCGGCAGTTCCGATCTGAAGACTCTCTACATCACCGAATCGGAGTCCGGTACCCTCCGCTCGATGCGAAACGACATCAGCGGCGCGCCGCCGGTCCTGCCATGATCGCGGCGCATCATCCCATCGCAACACGGCCCCTTACATCGACGAAAACCGAGAGCCTCGACAACCCGCCCGTTTTCCCCACCTGACCAGGGAGGAGCACGATGCACGTCGCCTATTCCAGAGAAAAGACATACAAGGATGTTGGGACAAGAAGGCAGCTCTTTATCGACGACGACGTGATCTCCGTCGTCAAGAACGTGACCCGTAGACTGCACAGCCCCGAGAAGCATCCGGCCAACCCGATAATCCGGCGCGACAAGCCCTGGGAGGGCAACACCTATTTCCGCAACAGCTGCTACAACGTCATTTGGGATGACGCGGTGGGCAAGTACCGGTGCTGGTACGAGGACTTCTTCGATTACTTCGGTGGGCACCGGGGAACTTTCCAGCGCAGCCGGATTCACTACGCCGAGTCCGACGACGGGATCGAATGGGTAAAACCGGCGCTCGGAAGGCACGTCATCGACGGCTACACCGACACCAACACGGTCATCGACCTATCGCCCGACAACGCCAATAGCTGCTCGTCGATCATGCTAGACCCGAAGGAGACCGACGAGAGCAAGCGCTTCAAGATGCTTCACTTCCTGCGGCCGGAAACCGGGCTGTTCATGCAGTACTCGCCCAACGGATTCGATTGGACCCCCTACGAGGACAACCCCATGTTCCCGGAGTGGGGAGGCGACGTCGAGATACTCACCTACGATTCCATCGACGACAAATACATACTCTTCGGACGCTACGGCGGCAGGCCCTCCAGCGCTCACCCTGACTGGGACGGCTGGTTCGCTCCCGTCTGGCCGCATAAGCCCGAAGGCGTATGGGGAACGCGCCGCCGAGTCTATAGGCAGGAGAGCGATGACTGCCTCAACTGGACCGACCCCGACCTGGTCTTCGATCCCGGCCCCGAAGACAACCTGGACGACGCCTTCTACGGGTTCGTCCCCTGGCGCGCCGACGAAATGCATCTGGGCACGCTGACGGTCCTGCACCACGTCGACAACACGGTCGACATGTTTCTCCATTACAGCCGCGACGGCAAAGACTGGCATCGGTTCACCGACCACAGGCCCTGGCTGGCGCGTGGCGGAGAGGGAAGTCTGGACCAGTTCGATATCGAGATCGCCACGCAGCCGCTCGTTGTCGGTGACGAGCTGTGGATCTTCTACGGCGGCGCAAGGGTTCATCACGACTGGTGGATCGGCCTCGCTAACGAGGGAGTCGACGTACCCGAATCTCGGGACAAGAGCATCTCCCGGGATGGTCACCATCTCTGTCTCGCCACGATGCGCCTGGACGGATACGTCTCGCTCGACGCAACCGTGCGTGAAGGCTGGATCGAAACTGTTCCCGTCTTCTCGACCGCCGATCACCTCTACATCAACGCGCGCTGCGAGCCCGGCGGTTACATAGAAACAGAGATTATGGACTCGTGGAACAACGTATGGGACGGATTCTCCCGGAATGACTGCGAGACCTTCACGGGCGATAGCATCAACCACCGGGTGAAGTGGTCAGCCCGAGATCGCGTGAGCGAGCTGCCCGGAAGCGTCAAGCTCAAGATATACCTGCGCAACGCCGAGATATACGGCTTCCACTTCGGCGCATAGGCATCCCTGGATGCCAACGGAGCCAGCACCGGAAACGTAGCTTTTATGTCGAGTCAATCGCCACGCAACTGATTGCCCACTCGGAAGATGCCCGAACTAATCGCTATCGGTGAGTGTCTGGTCGAGTTCATTCCCGACGGCCCGCTCGACCGGGCCACCACCTTCACCAGGGGATTTGGCGGCGATACTTGCGCCGCCGCAATCATGGCTGCCCGTCTTGGCACGAAGTGCGGTTACATCAGTCGGATCGGCAACGACCCGCTTGGCGACTACGTTGTCCGCAAATGGCGGGACGCCGATCTCGACCTGTCTGCCGTCCGGCGAACCGATACCTATACGGGACTGTTCATCTCATCGCGTCAGACATCCGAATTGAAGGCGGTCTTGTACTTCCGACAAGGCGCCGCCGGCTCCGAGCTTCAGCCGTCAGACCTCCCCGAAGGCTTCCCCGGATCGGCGCGCGTCGTTCACCTGAGCGGCGTAACTCAGGCGCTCTCGAAGTCGGCGAGGGAAACGATCTATCAAGCCGCCAGACAGGCTCACGACGCCGGGGCGCTCGTCAGCTTTGACATAAACTACCGCCCCCGGCTCTGGACCGCGCTCGAAGCGCGGAAAGCGCTCGACGAGGTCCTTCCCTTCACCGACATCGTCCTGCCAAGCACGCCCGAGGACACTGTGCCGCTTCTCGGAATCGAGGCGCCCGAAGACGCCGCGAAGTATTTCCACGACGCCGGTATCCCCATCGTGGCCGTCAAGGCCGGCGCCCGCGGCGCCCATGTCCAATGGGACGGCGGGAGTCTGGCGATTGAGGCTTCGAAAGTAGACGTGGTAGACGCGTCAGGAGCCGGGGACGCCTTCGCCGGCGCGCTGCTGCACTGCCTCATTCGCGGCGCGGCGCCCGATCAGGCCGGCCGGATAGCCGTCGCCGCTGCCGAGCTAATGGTGCGCCGTACCGGAGCGATCGCGGGCTTGCCGTCGCGTGGGGAAGTCGAGCGCGTTCTTCCCCACGGAATGCTGCTGCCGTAAGACCGGCTGGCAGTCCTGCACGATCCCACCGTCTCCTGACCAGGACCGACTGAACGCGATCTGAGCGCTTCTTCCACTAGTACGCCCGGCAGCTGTTTCGCCACAGGTCAGCCCGCCCGCTGCTAGCGCGAACCATCATTGCCCCGCCCTAAGGGCGAAACTGTATGCACACGGGCCCCGGGATGCTGATCTGGTTCCCGGTGTACTCCAGCCCTCCCGAGTCTGCGTCTATCGCAAACGTAACGATGTTCCCGGAGTCCTGGTTCTCCGCAAGCAGAAACCTGCCGTCGGGCGTTATCGCGAAGTTCCTCGGCGTCTTGCCGAGCGTGTGCTCACGTCCTATCGACGTCAGACGCCCCGTGTCCGGATCGACCGAGAATTTCGCTATCGAATCGTGTCCTCTGTTGGACCCGTACACGAACCGCCCGTCCTGGGAAACGTGAATATCGGCGGTTGATGTCACCCCACTCCACCCCGCCGGCAGGGTGGAAATCAGTTGTGTCTGGGACATCCTCCCCGTTTCGCTGTCGTACTCATAGGCCGCGATTGTCGATCCCATCTCGTTGATCGCGTAGCAGAATCTGTCGGACGGATGAAAGGCGAAGTGTCGCGGTCCATGCCCCGGCTCCGTCGACACGCGCAATCCTGTTTCCTCGATTAGGCGCCCCTGTTCGTGGTCGATGCGATAGACGAGAATCTTGTCCATGCCCAGATCGCAGACGTAGGCCCGCGAATTGGAGCTGTCAATCGTCACCGAGTGCGCGAAAGGCTCGAACTGGCGTTCGGGATCTATCGACGAGCCTTCGTGCAGCACGAAGTCGGACCTCGGCCCCAGCGAGCCGTCCGCCTCGACCGGCAGCATGCACACGCTACCGCCATAGTAGTTCGCCACGATCACGTAGGAGTCGGTGCTGTCGACCGCCAGGTGACACGGCCCGGGTCCGCCGGTCGACTCTACGTTGAGCAGGGTGAGCGAACCGTCGTCGCCAATGGAATACGCCGATATCGAGTCGCTGGCCCCCTCGTCGTCGTGTGTCTCACACACGGCGTAGAGGTGCTCGCCGGAGGGATCGACCGCCAGAAACGACGGATTGTCGATTCCCCCGACGACAGCAACCTGCTCCAGCATCCCTGAGTCCACGTCCATCCGGCACGTATAGATACCCTCGGCGCCCAGGTTCGTGTATGTACCAACAAATAGCGTCGCCGTCTCGGCCATTGTTTTGCCTCCTCTCTTCGCGTCCATCAGGCCGCACAACTCAATCTCAAAGATTCACCGTGACATTTCCCCATCGCGGCTAGAATATCCGCGCTTGAAGTTCCGTGCTCGACTTGCCCGGCGGCGGTCGATCATTTATGGCGATTCAGCCTTATGCCAATCATCGACCATCGACGCCACGCCATGCGGGGCAAGCCCGGCCAGCACCTCAGCCAGGCCGGCATAGACCTTGCGCGCCGCGCCGGGAATGGAGAGTTCGGTCCGGTGCCCCGTTACGACCTCGTGATAGCCAGCACCATACCCCGCGCCTTCGAGACGGCCATCGCTATGGGCTTCGCCGTTACCGCGCAGATCGAGGGCCTCACCGCCTTCGATTCCGCCGTGCTGACCCAATATCGCTGGCCGGTCGACTTCGGCGAAGCGGCTGGAGTGCTCCTCGGCGACGGACCCGCCGGTGACTTCGCGCGCCAGCAGGCGGACATACTGCGAGTCATCGCCAAGAGCCTGCCTGAGACCGGCGCGGCCCTCGTAGTCTCGCATGGCGGTGTGGTCGAGGCCGGCGCGGTCGCCCTGCGGCCCGATGCCGACCACCAAGCTTGGGGACCGGCCATCGGTTACGTCGAGGGCGTCCGTCTCGTGTTCGACGGCGAAGATTGCGTAGGCGAGGAGCTTCTGCGGGTCGGACCGGACGACTATTGTGTCATCAACTGATAAGGCAATCGGATACTCTCTCGATAGGTCGTCAGTCGGCGCTGCGCTTCAATTCTCCCCATAAGTCAACTTCAAAGCCGTAGCAGGGTCGCGTTCTCCCGACCTGTTTCATGCTCCGTGCAGTTCCCGCTCCATCAGACTCGACCGGGCTGCAACGGGGACATTCGCCACTCCCTGGTCAAGCTACCCTATATCTCGGTTGCCCAACCGAAATCGGAGGCTCCTTGAATTGAACCCCCTCAAAGTTGGAATCGTCGGCGCCATTCGCGGCGGTTGGCACGCTTTGTCCTTCAACGCCCACGACGATGCCGAAGTGACCGCGCTCTGCGACGTAAACGAAACGGTCCTCAATGCGAAAGCGGACAAGTACGGTGTCCGCGAGCGATATACCGACTACCGCGATCTGCTGGAATCGGACGTTGACCTCGTGGTCGTCGCCACGCCAATGCAGTTGCACGTGCCGCAAAGCCTCGAGGCGCTCGCCGCCGGTAAGCACGTGTTGTCCGAGGTGACCGCGGCGGTCTCGGTAGACCAGTGCAAAGAGCTGCTCGCCGGTGTCGAACAGGCAAAACCATCGGGCCTCAAGTACATGATGGCCGAGAACTTCCGCTACTTCGACGAAACGGTCGCCCTGCAAAACATGGTGGATGAGGGTCTGTTCGGCGATGTATATCTGGCCGAAGCCGAGTACGTCCACGACTTGCATTATCTCCAGACGGAGTCGGACGGCTCGCCAAGCTGGCGCACATCCTGGCAGGTCGGAGTCAACGGCTGTAGCTACGCCACCCATCAGCTCGGCCCGGCCCTCGAATGGTTCGGCAAGGACGCCAGGGTGGAGTCGCTGGTCTGCATGGGCACCGGACATCACGTCACGCCCAAGTTCGTCCAGGAAGACTCCACTTTCATGCTTTGCAAGCTGAACACCGGCGGCCTCATCAGGGTTCGAGTCGACATGCTCTCCAGGCGGCCTTACGTAATGGACTACTTCACCCTCCAGGGAACTCGCGGGTGTTTCGAGAGCGCCCGGGGCTTCGGCGACCAGCACAAGATCTGGCTCGATTCCTTCGGCGCAAGGCCTCCTGATCCACATCTCCATGCCGACCCATACGATTGGCGGCCCTTCGCCGAGTTCCAGGAGCGGCATCTGCCCGCCGACATGAAGGTTCCCCAGGGCGATGTGGAAACAAGCGGATTCAGATTCGACTACCTCGTCGCGCGGGAAATGCTCAGCGCCATCCGCGAGGACAGGCAGCCGGTCATAGACGTCTACAAGGCGCTCGATTACACCTTGCCCGGCCTTCTCTCCGAGCAGTCGATATCCAACGGCGGAGCGCCCGTCAAAGTCCCCGACTTCCGTTCCGGCGAGTGGTCTTGAGCATCTAGGTCGCGCTCAAATGGACTCCGATGGCGAGTGCGCGTAAGCTATTCGCCGGATTTGACCAAAAACAGGGATGACGATTCAGATGCCGTACGCTGCACCTTCCAGCGCCAACAACCGCCAGGCCGACACCATCGAGGCGGTTAAGGCCCGCAACGGCGACGGCGAGTGGCGGGAAATCCTGACCGCAACCACCCTCCACCGCTCGGTCCTCCTCCAGCTTCTGCCGGGCACCCACCCCCGCATGCACACGCATCCCGACTGCGAGGAGATATTCGTCATCCACCAGGGGACCGCTGAGTTCGACTTCGGCGACGGCCAGGTTCACAACGTCGAACCCGGCATGTTCCTCTACGCCCCGGCAGGCCAGCAGCACACGTTCACGGTCTTCGGCGACAAGCCGCTGCTAATGATGTGCTTCCTCTCGTGCAACGAACCCGACGACACCGTCGAAATCTAGGACTCCCGATCGACCGAGCCGTCGTCGCCCGCTAAGCCGCGTCCAAACAGTTAGACGACTGCGCGGCAGCTCCGCCCGCCCGCTGGAAAGGACCTCTTAGCCGAAGCGGGTTAGCGGTAATCTCGCTCCGGCCTATCCATCAATTCGCCGGTGAGTCCCCGCCCGCTCAGTGCAGCCCGTAGTCGGTCTCGTAGCCGGTCTTACGCCATATCTCGCGGGCCGCGGCGATACTCTCGGCGGGAGGTTCGACATTGCCACGGATGCTCGGCGGCGGCTGGCCCGGTCCACGGTCCTCCGGAAATGGCGACCAGTGGTCATCCTCGTAACGCGCTTGGTTGGCCTCGTCCCGCAGGTCGGGAATCTCGACCGGCGCCCCGTTTTCCAGGCATGAGCGCCAGCCCTGAATCTCCACCATCGACATCGCCACGCCCCTGTACACGTCCAGCCACGGCTGCTTGTTCTCTCTGATGGCCTTCGCGAAGTAGTAGTTCGTAAACAGATCGCCGCCTCGGTGCCCGGCCGACTGCGCCAGGTCGCCCAGCATCGGAAACTCCGGCTTGTAGACCTTCTCCTGAACCTCGCCTTCTCGCATGTCCCAGGTCTCGTGCACCACCCGGAGCTGCTCCTGCCGGTCGAGGTCCCTCAGGTTTTCCATCAGTCCGCGCGTTCCGTGCACGCGATACCAGCTTCCGTGCCCGCGCAGCCAGTGGCCGTTCAGCGAGACCAGCGACTCGTTATCCATGCGGCATACCCGCACCGACGCCTTGTCCGAGCGCCGCACGTGCAGGTTCTCCTCGTCGCTCTCGAAGTTCGGGATCGACAGCGCGTTGACGCTGATCGGCATCGTGTCGGTTACGTACATGATCGGGCCAAACCCGTGGCTGCAGTAAAACGTCGACGGCATGGTGTTCCGCCAGTGGTCCAGGCCTGGCGATAGCCGGTTCCAGACCTCTGCCGAAAACGGGCTCATGTACTCGCCCTCGCCGAACTGCATCTCGCCGATCTCGCCGGCCTGATAGAGCCGCCGCATCTCCTGCACGTAGGCGAAGTAGATGTAGTTCTCGGCAAGCATGTATATATTGCCCGTATCCTCCACCGCCCGGACGAGCGCGACCGCCTCGCCCAGCGTCTTGCAGGCGGTGATCTCCGACATAACGTGCTTGCCGCTGCGCAGCGCCTTCACCGCGAACGGCGCATGCTGATGGAAGAAGTTGGCCAGTATCACCGCGTCCAGGTCATGCCCCAGAAACTCGTCGTAGTCCGTGTAGGTCGCCACCTGCAGCGCCTCGCCCGCCCTGCGCAACGCGTTCTCGTGCTGGTCGCACAGCGCCACGACCTGCATCCCCACTCGCGACGCCTGCTCGGCGTGCGCCATCCCGCGGCTGACGCCAACCACCCCTACGCGTATCTCATCCCCGTTTACCGATGTCATCATGCTTGAACGCATCCTCCATCAGCGGCCGACCTGAGCGCCGCATAAATCCGGTCTCAAACCCCGATAGTCTAGTTTGCCGCTAACCTTAGTCCACCATCTTCGTGGCAAAGGAGTGCCGAGTGTCCACCGAACTCACCGCCGCCCACTACGCCCCGGCCACCGCCCGCGCCATGCGCGACGCCGCCCTGCGATTCCTCGACACGCTCGACGATGGCCAGCGCCGGACCGCCACCTACGAGTTCGGCAGCGACGAGCGCTACCAGTGGAGCTTTCTGCCCGACCGCAAGGTCCCGCTCACCATCGCCAATGAGTCCAACGGCGACGGCCTCCCCCGAATCGAGCCGCTCCCCGGCGAGCTGTGGGTGCGCAACGGACTGCCTCTCAGGGACATGTCCCAGCCCCAGCGAGACGCCGCTCTGCGGCTGATGACCAGCGGACTCGGCGAGCGTGCATCCAACCAGGCCAGGCAGATAGTCGATCACGAGGTCACCCTGCGCGAGTGGGAGGCCATCGAGAACTTCGTCGGCGACTTCCTGCGCGATCCCGACCGCTACTACTTCACCGTCTTCGGCGATCCCTCCGGCGACGCCCCCTGGGCCTGGCGCGCCGGTGGCCATCACATCGGAATCCAGTTCGCCATCATCGACCGCGAGGTCGTCTCGCCGTTCCCATTGTTTCTCGGCGCCAACCCCGCCACGGTCAGGCACGGACCCACCAAGGGAATGCGAATACTCTCCGCCGAGGAAGACCTCGCCCGAACTCTGCTCTCAAGCCTGAACGACTCAGGCAAGCGGCGCGCCATAGTCGATCCCGTCGCCCCCTACGACATCCTTACCGTCAACTACCGCCGCGCCGACACCTCCATGCCGCTCAGCGGCCTCCCCTACTCCCTGATGTCCGGCGACCAGCGGCAACACCTCATCAGTCTGATTCGCCACTACGTCAGCCGCTCCGCCCAGGACATAGCCGCCAACGAGTGGCGGCGGATAGAGTCGGCCGGACTCGATTCGGTCACCTTCGCTTGGGCCGGTCCCGAAGAGCGCGGCCTTGAGCACTACTACTCCGTCGTCGGCCCCAAGTTCATCATCGAGTACGACAACACCCAAAACGAAGGCAACCACATTCACTCCGTCATCCGCGACACCGAGCACGACTGGGGCGAAGACCTCCTCTCAGCCCACTACGCCAACTCGGACCATCACTAGAAAAATCGAATGTCTGACAAGCTCCAAACAGCTTTTCCTAAAGGAGACGAGTTGATGACCGACGTGCAGTTAAGCAAGCTGGAACGAGTAGACCTCGGTGAGGTTTGGAGGAATGAACCTGCGAGTTTCACCCCTTGGTTGGCAGAGAACCTAGTTTTCCTTGGCGAGACTCTTGGAATGGACCTGGAGCTCGACGCGCAAGAGAAAAACGTAGGTCCCTACCGGGCCGATATCGTCTGCAAGGAAGAGAACACAGATAACTGGGTCTTAATTGAGAACCAGCTTGAAGCAACCGATCACACTCATCTGGGACAAATCCTGACCTACGCCGCCGGTCTCAATGCCGTAACCATCGCTTGGATCGCTCGACGCTTCACCGATGAACATCGCGCGGCGCTCGACTGGCTCAACGAAAACTCAACCGATAATCTCCAGTTCTTTGGACTGGAGATCGAAGTCGGGCGTATAGGCCAATCCCCGCCCGCGCCCGAGTTCAACATCGTCGCAAAGCCGAATACCTGGACGAAAGGCGGGCCCAGCCGCACTCAAGAACTTAGCCCCGGCAAGCGGCTTCAGCTTGATTTTTGGCGAGGCTTTCGGGAGCACATGCTAGAGCACGCCGAGCGGATTACTCCGACAAAGCCGTCTCCACAGCATTGGATGAGTTTGAGCGTCGGCCGAAGCGGCTTTCAACTAGCTGCTATAGCCTCTCTATACGACTCTGGCGGAGCTGGTTACGGCGGCCACCAACTTAGAGCTGAGTTGTGGATCGATCACAGGGAACACTCGGAGCACTTTTACCAACTGCTTCTACTAGAAAAAGAGGAAATAGAGAGGCAGATGGACGAAGCGCTAACTTGGCATAACCCGGAAACCACTCGAAGTCGCCGCATTTACGTCCAGCGAAGCGCGAACCTCGAGAACTTAAGCGCCCGTGACGAGCAATATACCTGGCTTCTCCGAAAGCTCGAAAAGCTCCATGAGGTGTTTGCAGACCGCGTGCGGAATCTCGATGTCCCTGCATCCACTAGCTGAAACGAGCGAAATGCTAGCTAGTCGGTTTCAAATATGCACGGCCCGTAACATCCGCGACACTGGGAACTAGCTGGAGTCTGCCTCTTATCCGTCCGGCCACACTCCCTCGGTGCCCCATCCGTCGAGTTCCACGTAAATCGACCCATCGCCATAGCCCACCCGGTACAGGCGCGCTATCTCGTCGGTGTCCTCAACCGGCCTCTTTTTGCCAGAATCGGAGCATTCCCCAGCCAGCATATAGAGAGCCTGGAGGAGCCTATACCCACAACGCCTTGCACCTGTCAAAGCATCGCCGTCTCAAGCGACCGAATGAAGTGAATCCCCCGGATGATTTTCCGGGTCAGTCGATCATCGTTCGTAATGAACATATCCGTGCCCGCCGCTGACGCGCACGCCAGTTGAATCGCGTCTGGAGGCCGAATCGAACGATCCTGGCGCACTTCCGCGAATACGGAGGCAGCCCGCCGGTCAAACGGGAGCACCGTCGCGCCTGTCTCTATTGCGTATTGATAGCGGCGCATCAAGTCCTCGTCTCCAACCTCGATCGGTTTGACAAGAACCTCGCCCAGCGTGAGTGCGGACGTAAGCAACTCGTCATCCCGCTCGATCATCCGGCGCCTGAGCGCCGCGACTCGCTCCGTGTGCTCCCCCGCTCCCTCAAGGAGGTAGATGAACAGATTCGTATCCCAGAAGATTCTGCTCATTCCCATCCCTGCCGAAGTCGAACGACATAATCGTCGGCACCCTCGCCCGCCCATACATCCCGACCAAGGCCCTGCAGTGACAAAATCGGATCAGCCTCTCGACATTCGCCGTCACCGGAGTACTCGTTGTGGTACCAGTCCAGGAGCTCCCGGTAGACCGCCGGGATTTGGTCATTGCGCGGAACATCCTTACCTGAGCTCCGAGCCGGATCGTACCGGTCGCCGGGCCTGAATAGGCGGCGACGCCCTTTCGAAGTCTCGAACAGCATTCGATGACGATTCGGATTAGGCGCCTTGTTGGCAACGCAATGAAGATATGCGTGAACCTTGACACCAGGACGCAGCGGGTTGCCGGCGACTTTTGCGGACGTGGCTTGCTGAACTATCTCGTTTACCGTGAAGTCCACCCTATCAGGATGCTGGCGATGAAGAAGTGCGGTAGCGATCCAAACCTCATCGGCGACGCGGACTTTAGACATTCTCTTCCATATCTCCTACGTCAAACTAAGAACATATAAAGAACGTTACATTTGAAGTCCTAGCGCGTCAAGCCAATTCCCGACCGTAAGACAATGCTATGGGTGTCCTCAATCGGCGTTGAATTGAGTCGCGTCCAACATGTGCCGGGCTGCCAAAAGCTATGGACCAGTCCTATCCGCTAACTCGGCCCCAAACCTCCCCCAGCACCCCCAGCGAACCAGTCACAATCTTCTGCCCCGCGTCGATGGCCAGAAAGCTGCTGCGGGCGGTGCGCGGCTCGTAGCCGCCGCTGACGAACGCCTGCGCCGTCGGCACGTAGCCGATGTAGTCGTTCGCCAGGCTCACCACCCACGTGAACGAGAACGGCGACGCCCGCTTGATGCGCAGGCCGTACTCGCAAAAGAACTCCGATCCATTCGTCACTATCCCCAGCGGCCCGATCCGCAACGCCTGGATCGGCGTCTCGACGGTCGGATTCGCCCCGCGCATCTCCTCCACCAACAGACGCTCGTTCGCGTACACAGGCTCATACTCAGGCGCCGACCCAAGACCAAACGCAGGACGCTCCGCGTCGGCGTCCGGCAGCTCCCTTACCGACAGCGTCTCCATAACCACGCTCGACTCGATGGCCGCGTCGTCCAGCCAATCGACCAGATCGACGGCCCGGCGCGCCTCTCCCGCAAGCCACTGCCCCATCAGCTCAGCGTGATCGCCCCCCGACTCGCTCCCTTCGGACATGTTGTCCACCTGCGTAACGTCCCCGCATGCGCCTAGCAGGAATACGACCGGCAAGTCGTCTCCGAAGTGCCCCCTCAGGCGCATCCGCAGGTAATGGGCGTAGTCCGGCGTCTGAAGGTCCCCGCCGACCACCGTGCTGTGACAGGCGAAGCAGACCACGATGCCCGTCACTTCGCCCCGCGCGTTCCGCACCGCCAGCACGTCCACCGTCGGATCGATCGGACCCGCCACCGCCACGATCTCGTCGTGATGCTCCGTGCCGGGTTTCCCCGGATGCGTTATCTCCGTCCCGTCCGTCATCAGAAAGCGCCGGTTGAACGAGATGCCCACCTCCTGCCCCAGTCCGATCCCAATCTCCGACTCTTCCATCGCCCCCTGAGCCTCTGCAACAGCCGAAGCAATAGCCTCAGCCACCGACTCCACGTAAGCGGGATCCGCCCGCGAAGCCAGGCCGTCGAAAACCGGGCCGCCGCAGTGCGTATGACTCGCCCCGATCAATACTTGGTCGCGCCTAAGGTCAGTGCGCGACTCGATCACGTCCAGGGCAATCCGCACCAGATCGCCCGGTACAAACAGCGCGTCGACACCGACCAACGCGACCGCTCCGTCCCCGTTATCGATAACGGCGGTGCTCACCTCGAGCGGATGCAGCACGCCCTTATTGAAGCGTCTGACGAAACTCCCCGGTATCTCCGCGCCCACCGGCGCCGTGATGTCCCGGCTCGCAAAGCCCGTTCGGATCAAGAGTCTCCCACCGCGCCTTTGAGCAGTCCGCGATCCTCCTGAGGCATCTCCAGCTCCAGCGCAAGCTCCTTGGCCCTATCGCTCATCTTCTTCAGAGTCTTGACCAGGATTTCTAGGACTTTCTCGTCGCCGTGTTCATTTCGCAGTTCGCTCAACTGCGTTTCCAGGAAGACCAGGCACAGCGCGTCCTCCAGCGCCTGCACCTCGGCGTCTCGCCGCAGATTATGCTTGCTAACGATCCTCTGGACCCTTTCGATGAAGTCCTGCTCGTAGCCCACCTTGACCAGAATCTCGCCGGTAGCCTCGGCGTGGAACCTGTGCAGAGCCGTCCGCCATTGCAGATACGCCTTCCTGCCCGCGGGATAGGACGACCGCGGAATCTCCCACCGGCGGATGTGGTGCGCACGCGCGGCGATCAGAAGCTCGTCTCCGGCATCCGGGCGCAGCCGTCGTACCCATCGAGTCATCAGCTCCGAATGCGCAAGCTCCTTCTGCCTCTCCTCGCCATGCACGACGATTCGGACGGGATCGCCCGCATTCGCCCGGTCGATTAGCTCGATAGCCTCTCTAAACCTTGGATCAGCGCTCATCCGTCCTCCTGTACAGCGTTCGGCTGCGTGATTCCGTCAACGCAAACCGCACGATCCCGCAGCCGGTATCGCCGCCTTAACGTCCAACCGGACCCTGTATCTCGATTGCGGCATCGTTTTCCAATAATGCACTATATGCGGGCACAGGTCCGAGTCACGGCAACTTGCACTTCGACAGTGGAGGTAAACATGGGATTGAACGGCAAAGCGGCCATAGTCACCGGCGCCGCGCAGGGAATCGGCAGGGCTATTGCATGGCGGCTGGCTTCCGACGGCGCGGCTGTCCACATCGTCGATATCCAGACCGAAAAGGGCGAAGCCGAAGCCGCGGCGATCCGCGAGGGCGGAATGAACGCCACCTACCAGACAGCCGACGTCGGCGATCCCGGGCAGATCACGTCGATGGTCGAAACGTGCGTCGAGCACCACGGACGTATCGACATTCTCGTCAACAACGCGTGGGGCGTCAGAGGCGACGCGTTGGCCGGAAAAGAACCCTGGGAACAGTGGGACCGTGGATTCGCCATCATGGTGCGGGCCTTGGCCCTCGCCGGGCAGGCGGCTCTTCCTCACATGCGTCGAGTGGGCGGCGGGTCCATCATCAACATCTCGTCCGTTCACGGGTTCCTCGCCTCTGACGACGCCGCCATCTACGACACCTGCAAGCACGCGGTTATCGGAGTCTCCAGGGGCATGGCGCTCGACTACGGCCCCTACGGCGTGCGGGCCAACACGATCTGCCCGGGGCTGATCGTCACCGAAGTCAGGGACGCAGCATGGCGGGAAGATCACGAAGGGGCGCTGTTCGACGAGGCCTACCACCCAATTCTCCGCGCGGGGAGACCGCGGGACATCGCCGCCGGCGTCAGCTATCTCGTCTCGGACGAAGCCGCCTTTGTGACCGGCCATGCCCTGGTCATCGACGGCGGCCTGAGTCTTCAGCTCCAGGACTCACTCGCCCGGCGGACACGCGATCACCTTCGTGAAGATCGGACCGACCAGCCGCTCCGTACTCCCCCGGTGTAGGCGCGACAGGCCTGGCCCTCCCCGCTCGGCTAAGAGTGCCTGTGACCTCCGGGAACGCCTTCATAACTCGTTAGCGAGACTGATTCATCGACGCCGCTCCGCGCCCCCGCGGAGAGTCGCGCTCCGACCCGATTCGTGTGGGCGGAATTTCCCAATCCGCGAGCCGGTGCTTGGGCAGGTCTACCCATTCAGCATGGGCTGTCGCTCGACACTCGTGGCCTAACACGGAGATCCCGAAGCGTTAGGGCGTCAAATGGGTTTTCTCCCCGTTGGAGCTTTTCTATCCAGGCCAGACGGCTCGGACCGTAGTAAGTCGCGCAGGTCTCCTTGGGCGATGCGTCCACCCAACTGAGGAAAGCTCGAAAATCGGCCACCGCTTCGTCCGCCCGACCCATCACGGCATACGCGAAGCCCCGACTGTCCCTCGTGGGACCCGATGGATCTTCCGCCAGTGCTCGATTGCAGTAGGGCAAGGCCTGCTCCGGTTGCCCAAATGCCGCCAGCTGCCAGCAGAGCGTGCTGTTGAACTTCAGCTCGTGCGGACGCAGCTCCAGTGCACGCCGCAGATCCGCCAGCGAGCGATCCCAGTCCTCGATCACCGAATAGGCCAGGCCCCGGTTGAAATATGCGTAAGGCGAATCAGGAGCGAGCGTGACGGCGCGGCTAAAGTCTTTGATGGCGCGGTCGATGTCACCTCCCGAACCACGTTGCAGGTAGGCATTCCCGCGGTTCAGGTACGCGGCCGATTGATCGGGTTCGAGCTTCAGGGCCTCTTCCAGGTCGTAGAAGGCTCTGTCCAGATCGCCGGATCCGCCTCGCCCCAGATAGGCCGCCGCCCGGTTGACGTACGTGCCCGGGTAGTCGGGCTCAATCGCCATAGCCTCCGTCAGACCGGCAACCGCCCGGTCGAGATCCCCCGCTCCATTGCGTTCGATGTAGACCGCCGCCAGGTTTACACGGGTCGGTATGTGCTTGGAGTCGATGTCGAGTGCCCGATTTAGGTCGTCCAGGGCCCGATCCAGGTCGCCGGACCGGCCACGGTCCAGGAAAGCGAGAGCGCGGCTGTTATAAGTGTCAACCGAGTGCGGCTGTACCGCTAGAACCTCGGTAAACAGCGCGATAGCCTGATCGAGGTCTGCCAGCTTCCCACCCTGGTAGGCGCGGCCCAGACGGAACTTGAGGCTGGCTAAGGCTTCCGGGTCGGAGGGCGGCTGGGCCATGGCCAAAACCAGGACCGTCTTGGCCCGGTCGAACTCTCCTCGTTCCACGTACAGCTGGCCAAGCGTCAGCAATGCCGCATATCTCACTTCCTCGGTCAAGCGCAGATTTATCGCGGTCGGCAAGTCCGATGGTGACGACGCGAGGTCCACGACCTGCTCATCGTACGGCTCGGAGAGCATTCGAGGGGCAGTAAACGTCGCGATGACCCGTCCGCTGTCATACTCACCCCAAATCACGATAGTGGCGCCGGAGTCCCGGCCCGCTTTCTCGGCGGCTGGTCCGTCGTGTATCTCCTCCGGCCACTCGGCCGTCCTTGCGCCGGCCAGACCAGCCGCCCGAATCTCGCGATCGATCTCATCCTTCAGCCGGCCGCGTACGTTGTATCCCTGCTGCCCGCCGGTGTAGTTGACGAACGGAGCTATCACGATCAGCGACTCGCCCTCCACCGCCACTGGATAGGAGGGGCCGCTGAGCAGCCCGACGGCGATCACGTCCGCGCCAAGCACAACCAGCAGCGCTCCCACTGCCGCGACCGCCAACCGAAAGGCTCTTCGTTGATATAAGGCCGCGGACGACGGCCTTGCGGATTCGTCCGGCAGCGCCGCGGTTTGGTCGTCGGACTCGGATGACTCGGCGACGGCCGGCTCGTCCTTTTCAGGAGAAAACCCTGCCGCTATAAGCAACTCGGCTCGCTCGTCCGGCGTCAGGCGCAGCAGTTCAGCACAACGGACGAGGTCTTCTCGATAACGCGGCCGCTCGGTGACTCCCTGTTTCCAGCGTATGAGGGTAAGTCGGCTTATACCGATTCGGCGCGCCAGTTCGGCGTCGCCGATCCCCGTTCGCGCCATATAGCTGGTCAGAAGATCGGCGAAAGTTTGCAAGTGTTACATATCTGAATCGTGAATTTCGCCAAATGTAACACAGTCGTTGTTCAAGACATGCGACCTCCGGCCCGATGCTTGGTGCGGGTTTTCAAACGGATTTGACCGCTGGGTAGACGGCCAAATCAACAGGCGTGGCTGTAAGCGCCAACCACGGAGGTCGTGAAGATGAAGATACGCAATCTGGCAAAGGTAACCGTGGCTTGTTGGATAGCCATATTGGCGATTGCTCTCACCGCCTGCGGCGACGAGACGCAAATCGTCACCATCGAAAAGGAAGTCCCGGTTGAAGTTCCAAGGCTCAAGGAAGTTCCGGTCGAGGTCGTAAAGGAAATCCCGGTTGAAGTCATCAAGGAGGTTCCTGTCGAAGTCGTTAAGGAAGTTCCGGTCGAAGTCATCAAGGAAGTTCCGGTCGAAAAAATAGTTGAAGTCCAAGTCGAAAGAGTGGTGGAGAAATCCGTGTCTGTCGAGAAGGTGGTCGCACAAAGCACGCACGTCGCCATGCAGTCCAGCGATGGACACTTCAACACCATCGGCGGCTCTGCGACGGTCAACGACGCCGCTTATGACTTGACCTTCTTCAAACATTACGGTGTCAATCCCTTCATCGACACTGAGGACGACCATCTCTCAACCTTCGCCCTCGATGTCGACACCGCCTCTTATACGGTCATGCGGCGGTTTCTGCGGGACGGTCACCTGCCGGCCAGGGACTCCGTACGAGTCGAGGAGTTCGTGAACTACTTCGATCAGGACTACGAACCGCCCGCCGAGCAAGCTTTTGCGATCCACGTGGACGGTTCGCCTTCACCGTTTGGCGGCAAGAACCATTGGCTCATGCGAGTGGGCCTTCAGGGCAAGTCAATTACCGAAGAGGAACGCAAGGACGCCACGCTCATTTTCGCCATCGACGTTTCCGGTTCGATGGAGCGCGAAGATCGCCTGGGCTTGGTCAAGCGGTCTCTTGAGCTGTTGGTCGACGAGCTCCGGCCGTCCGACAAGGTTGGTATCGTCATCTACGGCAATTACGGGCGCACGCTCCTGGAGCCCACCAGCGGTCGGAACAAGGGCACAATATTGGACGCCATCTATTCGCTCGGGCCCGGCGGGTCCACTTTCGTTGAAGACGGACTGAGGATCGCCTACCAGATGGCCGCCGAACAGGTGGAACCTGGGCGAATCACCCGAGTGATGCTCTTGTCGGACGGTGTCGGAAACGTCGGCGCCACTGGCGCCGATTCGATCCTGCGCACCATTCGAAGTCACGTAGACGAAGGCGTAACGCTCACGACCGTCGGCTTCGGAATGGGTAACTACAACGACATTATGATGGAGCGCCTGGCCAATGACGGTAATGGGACTTACCACTACGTGGACTCCCTCACGGAAGCCGAGCGCCTGTTCGTCGAGAACCTCACGGGGACCCTCCAGGTCATCGCCAGCGACGCCAAGATCCAGGTGGACTTCAACCCCGAAGTCGTCACTCGTTTTAGGCTCCTGGGATATGAAAATCGGCGCGTCGCCGACGAGGACTTCCGCAACGACGACGTCGACGCGGGCGAGGTCGGCGCCGATCACAGCGTTACCGCGTTGTACGAGCTGAAGCTTGCCGAAGATGCGGACGGACCGCTGGCCACCGCCTACGTCCGCTACGAGGACCCTGATACCGGCGAGGTCGTGGAGATCAAACGTGAGTTTGAGCGCGAAGAGCTTGCTAACGAGTTCCAGAGCGCTTCCCCGCGGTTCCAACTCTCGGCGGTCGTCGCCGAATACGCGGAGATTCTGCGCGAAAGCTACTGGGCACAGGATGGGAACCTGACCGATGTCGCGGTGGAGGCCCGACGAGTGCAGGAACTCCTGCCGGAAGACGAACACGTAACCGAGTTCGCCGACCTGGTTACGCGGGCCGAACGGATAGACAGCCGGTAACTCGAAGACAGGTGGCTGCCGCTCCGTGGACAACGGAGCAGGTAGCGCCACCGAGGGGCGAGCGGATGGGCCGATCCATCCGCTCGCCCTTCTACGTATCCGGCTCCCGAAGCACGGCAATCTGACCTACGGTCACCGCATTACGTATCAACACGCGGAGGCTGCGTCGCGTCGCTACACAACGCAGACGGCCCCAACTGACTCCTGCTCAGCCCGGCTTCAGGCTATTCGAGCGACAATCGCAACGCTTCGGTCTCAGCCGCCAGCCGTTCGCTAACCGATACTTCATAAGGCCGGCCAGCCGGCGCAAGTCCGCGCAGATACTCGGGAAGCGCCTCGATCTGGGAATTAGCGCGGCGGCGGGCCGCCTCCAGATGGTCGCGTCCCGCATCCGTATGGCGGCCCTGCTCCATGACCTGCTTCAAAAGCGGTCGCCCCGGAAGGCGCTCGTCGTGCAGCCCTATCGTGTCCGACTTCAACGTCCCGCCGTCATACTCCCGAAACACCTGTTTGCGGTACGGCAGCGTTTCCTTGTCGGTCGAGAGCTTCATTCGCCCCTCGCCCTCATACGCCGCCAGCTTGTACACCGTGTCCAGGTAAGGCGCGTCCGCCGACACTCCCATCTTCGTACCCACGCCGAAGCCGTCGATTGGCGCACCGTTACGCAGCAGGCTGTCTATTTCATGCTCATCCAGCCCGCCGCTCGCGAAAATGGCCACGCCGCTCAATCCTGCCTCATCCAGGATCGCCCGGCTTCGCTTCGCAAGCTCGCCGATATCGCCTGAGTCGAGCCGGATCGCGCTGACGTTGAAGTCGCAGCCCAGTTCGCGGGCAAGCCGGACCACGTTCTTGACTCCCTCTAACGTGTCGTAGGTATCCACCAGCAACACCGTCTCCGCGTTGCGCTCGGTGAACGCCCTGAACGCCGCCAGTTCGTCGCCGTGAGCCGTGATATAGCTGTGCGCCATAGTTCCCGCGACCGGAATCCCGAACAGCCGACCCGCCATCACGTTTGAAGTCCCGGACGCGCCCGCAACATAGAAAGCCCTCGCGGCGCTGATCCCGGCCTCTGCTCCATGAACGCGGCGCAACCCGAAGTCCACGACCTGTCGATCGCCCGCCGCCTCTACCACCCTCGCGCACTTCGACGCGACCGCGCTCTGAAACGTCAACTGGTTAAGCAGGTAGGTCTCCACAAGCTGCGCCTGCGGAAGCGGCGCCACAACCTCGATTACCGGCTCATTCGAAAAGAACACCGTTCCCTCGGGCATGGCGTAAACGTCGCCCTCGAACCTGAAATCTGCCAGCTTCGCTACGAACTCCGGGGTAAACCGCCCCAGGCCGCTGAGATACTCAAGATCACCGCTCTCGAAGCGAACGTTCTCCAGGAGATCAAGAATCGATTCCAAGCCGCAGGCGACCAGGTAGTTCCGGCTGGGCGGAAGCCGCCTGACAAACAGGTCGAACACAGCCTCGCCGGTCAGACCTTCGGCGTAGTACGCCTGGGTCATGGTCAGCTGATAGAGATCGGTTGTCAGCGCCGGGAACCCGCCGGGTTCCCAGGCTCTTACGGGCATACCGGCTATCCGCCGCGCTCCACGACCGCCCCGGCCTCAACCATTTCAGCGATGGCCTCGTCACCGTCCCCCGGCTGGACGTTCACGGCCCGCGTACCCTCCACGATCAAAGCGACCCCAAAACCCGATTCAATGGCGTCCAGCACCGATGCTTTGACGCAGTAGTCGAGCGCCAGACCTCCGACCCACACTTTCGATACACCCAGATCGGCCAGCTCGGCCGCCAGGTCCGTACCCTGGAATGCCGAATAGGCGTCTTCCCCAACGTCCGTCCCCTTATGCACGACTCGGGCCGACTCAGGCAGAGTCAGGTCCGCCCGAAAGGCCGCTCCGTCCGTATCCTGCACGCAGTGCTGCGGCCAAGGTCCGCCCTGCTCGGCGAAGCTGATATGACCGTCGGGATGCCAGTCCTGCGACGCGAATATAGGGATTCCCAGCCTCTCCGCTTCGTCGATCCAGTCGTTGAGCTCCGCCACCACCTCGTCGCCTTGCGGGACCGGAAGCGCTCCGCCCGGACAGAAGTCGTTCTGAACGTCAACCAGCAAGAGCGCGTCGCCCTGCTCAAGCCTCGTCGTCATTCCCGTCAACCCCACATCCCCGCCGCAATCCGCCGGCTAGTAACGCACCGGCCACACGTGCTCGACGACCCCGTCGCGAATAGCGTAAATCCGGCGGTGTATCGCCGAGAGCCCGTCCCCGTACGCTGGCGCCATCCAGAGTAGGTCTCCGATTGCCAGATCGGAGTCCGGCGTCAGGTCCAGCGATAGGTGCTCCGCGCTGAGTCCCACCGGCTCGCAGTCGTCGCGGTCGCGGATCGTCGGTTCGCCTCGGAAACCCGTCAGCGCCTTGATCCCGCCGTCCGCCACCGCGCGGTCTCCCCGTCTGCTGATAACGGTGGACAGTATGAACGCCGCCTGGCGAAACGGTACGTCGGGGAATCGTGACCGGTAGGTTGTGTCCATGAAGAGGTACATTCCCGCCTGCACCTCGGTAACGTCCGGAAACTCCAGCGCCGTCTCGTACGACTTCGAGCTGCTCGCGCTCAGGACCGGACACGCGATGCCCGCCTCTTCGACCATCCGTTTCGTATCGACCGCCAGCTGCATCGCGTCTCGGCACGCCGACGACCGGCCTTCCGGTTCCGTTATATTTCCAACGTGTCCGTCGAACGCCATTAGACCCAGGAAATTCAATCCGGGCAGCGAGTCCACGACCTTCGCGAGCTCGATCGCCTGCTCTCCCGGTTCCACCCCGCACCGGTCCAGTCCCACATTCAGATCGACCAGGATGCCAAGCTCGGTATCCGCGGCAACCGCGGCCGCCGACAAGTCTCGTACGTTGACTTCGGAATCCACCGCCGCCTTGATGTCCGCGCCATCTTTCGCAAGCCGTACCAGCCGGGCGATCTTCGCCGGTCCCACCACCTCGTTCGCTATCAGAAGGTCGGACACCCCGCCCCGAAACATGCCCTGGGCCTCTCGTACCGTGGCGCAGGTCACCCCCTGCGCGCCCGCCGCGATCTGGAGCTTCGCTATGTCCGGGCACTTGTGATTCTTGACGTGCGGCCTCACCACCGCTGGAACGTTCTCGAACGCCGTGGCCAGCGTGTTGATGTTGTGTTCCAGCGCGTCCAGGTCGACGACCAGCGCCGGCGTCTCGATCTCGTAAATACTCGACGGCGTGGAAAGCGAATCCGGATCGATCATCGTGACTGGCGTTTCGGCTGCGCGAACCATCGGGCAACTGCCTCCATTCGTCGGCGTAATTCCAACGCAGGATATAGCTAACCGGCGCTTCCTCTATTGTGCGATATACCGCCCGCGAAATGCGACAGAAGAGCGCCCGCTGCTGCAAAATGATAAGGTCGGGAGCTTTGCCCACATAGCTCAGGAGGTAGAGCGCGTTCTTGGTAAGAACGAGGTCTCCGGTTCAACCCCGGATGTGGGCTCCTAGAGAACGACAACGGCACTTCCGCGCACTTGGTGATTTCCAGACTATCCGCGAACGGCTCCCCACTTAGCGCTAGCTCAGACCGCAACGCTATCGTGCCGGCGACCAAGCGGGATCGCGCCCGTCTGTTAACCGCCGGATGTTGCCGCCGTCCGAGTCAACGACGTAGATGCTCCGCTCGCCATCGCGGTCATTCTCAAACGCGATCCATGCGCCATCGGGCGACCACGCGGGATATAAATCAAGTCCTGCGGTATCCGTCAGGCGTCTCACGGCGCCTCCGTCCGAGTCCATGACGTAGATGTCCCAGTCGCCTTCTCGGCCGCTCGTGAACGCGATCCTGGTACCGTCGGGCGACCACGCGGGATCTAAATCAGGTCCTGCGTTGTCCGTCAGGCGCCGGACGTTGCCGCCGTCGGAATCCATGACGTAGATTTCCCAGTTGCCATCGCGAGTACTCCCAAACGCGACTCGGGCGCCGTCGGGTGACCACACCGGATAGGCATTGTTTTCGGGCGTGTCTGTCAGGCGCCGAACGTTGCGGCCGTCGGAGTCCATGACGTAGATGTCCAAGCCGCCGCCGCTGCCGCCGTCTCGATCGCTTACAAACAGGATCCGCGCGGCGTCGGGCGACCACGAGAAATCGAAATCGATTCCGGGAGTGTCCGTCAGGCGCCGGACATGGCCACCGTCCAAGTCCACGACGTAGATGTTCCAATCGTCGTCCCCCCGGATCTCAAACGCGATCTGGGCGCTGTCAGCCGACCAAGCGAGATCGCTGGCGAAATCGCTGGCGAGTCCGGAAGAGACCGTCAGACGCCGGACGTCGCCGCCGTTGGAATCCATGACATAGAAGTCTCCGTCGCCACCTTCGTGGTAGCTCACGAATGCGATCCGGGTGCCGTCAGGCGACCATGCGGGCGATGCGTTGTATCGGAGACCGGGAGGTTCTGGCAGACGCTTAAAGGCGCTGCCGTCGGAGTGTATGACATATATCTCGCCGCTGTCCCTCTCAAACACGATTTGCTGGGGAACGTCCGCCGGCTCCAGCCAACCCTTTGCGAGTCTCGCAATCCATATCCCTAACAAAATGGCAACTGCGAGCGACAGGACGGGTACGGTTACTTTCTTCAGAGTCGCGGCGCTGGGTCTCACTGCCTTGGAAATCTCTCCCGTGAGCAGGTGTCCAATCCGTAGAATATATGTCTTAATGCGTGACACGGTCGCAGACCAGAGCGTGAACGACGGAGCGGCTTCGAGGTCTCCGATTCAACCCCGAATGTGGGCTCCATAAACTGAGATCGTCTGAGGACTGAGTGCGGCATCACCACATCCCAGGCCCTATCGTGATCACGCCGCGACTGGCTGACTTATGACTAATCAAATTGAACCCACCAACTTCGCCCTCGACCGCTTCCGCGGCGCGCTCGTAGGACTCTCCGTGGGAGACGCCCTCGGCACCACGCTGGAGTTCCAGCGGCCCGGCACGTTCGAGCCAATCTCCGACATGACCGGCGGCGGACCCTTCGGCCTTGCCCCGGGGCAGTGGACCGATGACACGTCGCTGGCGCTATGTCTCGCCGACAGCCTCGTTCAGCGGCAGCGGTTCGATCCCAGGGACCAAATTGAGCGCTACGCCCGTTGGCGGCGCGAGGGACTCTGGAGCAGCACCGGCCATTGCTTCGACATTGGAAACACCACGAGCGCCGCGCTTGACCGGTTCGAGCTGACGGGCGAGCCATACTCCGGTCCGTCTCACGAGCGCAGCGCCGGCAACGGCTCGGTTATGCGCCTGGCTCCCGTGCCCATGTTCTTCACCCGCGACGCCGCCGATGCCGTCCACTATTCCGGCCAAAGCTCCCGCACCACCCACGGCGCAAGTGCCTGCATCGACGCCTGCCGCTACTTCGGCGGCCTTATATGGGCCGCCATCAACGGAGTCGGCAAGCCCGGCATCCTGACCTCGAATTACTCCCCCGCCGGTCAATGGGACGATCTCGGCCCCTGGCACGCCGAGATCGAGGACGTTGCCGGCGGCAGCTTCAAGCGCAAGGAGCCTCCCGCAATCCAGGGCAGCGGCTACGTCGTCAAGTCCATCGAGGCCGCGCTGTGGGCCTTCCACAAGTCGACTTCGTTCGAACAAGGCGCGCTTATGGCCGTCAATCTCGGCGACGACGCCGACACCACCGGCGCCATCTACGGACAGCTTGCGGGCGCCTTCTATGGGATTGACGCCATACCGGCCAAGTGGCGAGGGCGCATCGCCTTGCGAGACGACATCATTAGTCTGGCTGACCGCCTGTTCGCGCTCGCGGCCGGCCGAGGTCGTTGAATCTCTCCCCTCCCCTCCGCGCCTCAACTCTTGGCCTGGAACTCTCATTAGCGACCACGTCTCCGGTTCGACGGTCAAAAACACCCAGGTTCAGTTATTCTTGATTCTCAGTAAATGAAAGCCCGATCGACTGTTCTACGGGAGTAAGTAATGCAAGTTCGAATTGGCGGCAGGGAGTTGGAGATGGGCGGTCCCTATCTCCAGGAAATGCGCGAGTCGACCGACCTCATAGATCAACCTGACAGGCTGCACGAGCGCCTGAATAGCGACGGCTATCTCCTGATGCGCGGACTGCAGAGCCGCGAAAAGGTCCTGGAAGCCCGCCGCGAGTTCCTTGAAGTTGTCCAAAACGCGGGCGCTCTTGAACCGGGAACGCCCCTTGACGACGCGCGCATATCGTCGGAACCGGGATCCGGCGCGAGAATACCCGGGATACTCGAGTTGGCCGCCACGCTGGGCAGATACGGAGCCGTCAAGCGTGTTTCCGAGTCGCCGGAGATCATGGGATTCTTCGAGAACTTCCTCGGCGGCCCGGTGACTACCTTCGATTACAAGTGGATTCGAGCAGTGGGAACCGGCAGCTCCACCAGCGTGCACTACGACGTCGTGTACATGGGTCAAGGCACCAGGAATCTATTCACCGTGTGGTGTCCCTTTGGAGACGTCTCGCTGGAGCTCGGCGGACTCACCGTCTGCGCCGGTTCGCAGAACTGGCACAAGGTCAGGGACACCTACGGAAACATGGACGTCTACCGCGATCAGATCGAGGGAAACCTCTCCACCGACCCCGTGGAACTCGTCGACAAGTACGGGGGTGAGTGGAAGACCACCTCCTACCAGGCCGGTGACGTCGTAATCTTCGGGATGTTCACCGCGCACGCCTCGCTCGCAAACCAGACCGACCGATATCGATTTAGCATGGACAGCCGCTATCAGCTTGCGTCCGAACCCATCGACGAGCGCTGGATGGGAGACAACCCGTTCAAGGACGACTCGGAGATCCTTGAGAGAACTACCGTTTCAATCGACACGGCCCGTCAGGAATGGGGCATCTGATACCACGCGACCGCGGCTAGCTCCTTTCGAAGGTCTCCTTTGCTGCCTCGCAACAAGGTGGCTCGGCATGGTTCTAAGCCCTGAGTGATCTATTCCCATCTGTGATCGGCCCCCACTATTGGCCCGGGGGGGGTGGGCTACAATCACACGTATGTAACACGGGCCTCCAGCCAGTTATGGCGGAGATCCGTGAATCTAGTGCCATTGCGGCAACTCCAGAGGGGGCAGACAGATGAAGAATCCTGGACCAACAGGCAATCGAATGACTAGGCGAAAACTACTGCGAGCTTCGCTGATCGGCGGCGCCGGCGTAGCCGGTGCGGCCGCTCTGGCCGGTTGCGGCGAAACGCAGATCGTCGAAGTCGAGAAAGAGGTCGTCGTCGAGAAAGTCGTAACTCAGGTCGTCGAGAAAATCGTCGAGGTGACTGCGGCTGCTGAGATGAAGCCTGAGCTACGGTCGGCGAATCTCCGCTTCCAGCTCTGGTATCCGACGCCGGTGCCCGCTCTGAAGAACATCGCCGACCTTCTTAACCAGAAGTACCCGCAGCTAAAGGTCGAAGTCGAAGCTCCGGGAGACTACTGGACCAAGCTGCAGACCGCCATCGCCGGAGGCGCCGCCCCGGACTCTTGGTGGATGAACAACGTCAACGTCTGGGCGTGGGCCAACAAGGGAGCCCTTGAGGACCTGACGCCTTACGTTAAGAAAGACATGCAGGTCGGAGACGACCTCGAGCAGACCTGGAAGACTTCCGTCGATTACTACGGGACTTTCCAGGGCAAGTTCTGGGGACTTCCGAGCATGTACACCACCGTGGCCCTCACCTACAACGAGGAGATGGTCACCGAAGCGGGTATTCCCCCACTCAGGGAAATAGAACAGGAGTGGACCTGGGACGATCTCCTGGAGATCGGCTTGAAGCTCACCAAGAAGGACGGCGACGAGACCACGCAGTTCGGCTTCCACTCGACCAACGGCATCGAGACCGGCTGGCTGAACTGGGTCCGGTCCGCTGGCGGCGACTTCATCGACGAAGACAACCGCAAGTCGATTATCAACTCGCCGGAGGCGATTGAGGCCTTCCAGTATCTTGCGGACTTCCGCCTCAAGCACGGCGCTTCCGCTAGCCCCGCGGTATTGGAGTCGGCCAACACCGGTCAGCTCTTCTTCAGCAGGAGGCTGGCGATCGTTCCGGAGGGAAGCTGGAGATTGGCGAACAACGCCAAGAACCAGGAGTTCGCCTGGGACATAGTCGAGATGCCGTCGCATCCGCGTACCGGAATGCGGGGAGGCACCACCAACATCTGCGGCATGGCCATGAACCCGGCCACCGAGTACAAAGATGAGACTTGGGAGTGGCTGAAGTTCAACTTGGGTGCCGAAGCCCAGAACATCCTCGCCACGACCAACACGCTCAACCCCGTTCGCGAAAGCTCGGGCAAGCTGTACTTCGATCCGGCCGTGGCGGGTGGTCCGCCGAACCGGCAGGCGCTGTTCCGCGCCCGCGATTACACCAGGGCGTTGCCCGCCGACCCCTACGCAACCTGGGGTGAGCTGGTCAAGGCCTGGGTAGACTGGGAGCGCAAGATCTTCACCGGTGAGCTAACCGTCGAAGAAGGCTTGGCCGGTATGCAGATGCAGGAACAGGAACTCCTGGACAGCACCGCACCGTAATTGGGCGAGCTTGGGGGCCGGAGACCCAATCTCCGGCCCTCAAGCGACCCTAGTCCGACTCCGATTCAAAGATGTCTGTAGCTGGACGAGCACTCAAGACCTTTGTAGATCTCGGCATCGGCAGCCGAACGCGCCGCGAGAATCTCGAAGGGTGGCTCTGGGCCTCGCCTTGGATCATCGGCTTCGTGATCTTCACCGCCGGGCCGATGGTCGCCTCGGTCTATCTCAGCCTTACCGACTATCCGCTCCTCCAGGGGCCGACCTTCAATGGCATCGACAACTACAAGCAGCTCTTCACGGATGAGCTGATCTTGCAGTCACTCAAGGTAACCACCATCTATTCATTTGTATCGATCCCGCTGCACCTCGTGATCGGGTTCCTTATAGCGCTCCTTCTGAATCAAAGGGTGCGGGGGCTCAGCATGTGGAGAGTCGTTTACTACCTGCCGGCCGTCGTGTCCGGAGTGGCCGTCGCTTTCCTGTGGCAGTGGATCTTGAACGCCGATTTCGGACTTGCGAACTGGCTTCTCAGCCTGATCGGCATTGACGGCCCGAGCTGGCTCATCGATCCAAACTGGGCGCTGTCCGCGCTTATCGTCATGAGCCTGTGGGGCGTGGGCGGCGGCATGTTGATCTATCTCGCGGGATTACAAGGCATCCCTACGTCGCTCTACGAAGCCGCCGAGATAGATGGCGCCAACTTCTGGCAGAAGTTCTGGATCATCACCATTCCCATGATGTCGCCCGTGCTCTTCTTTCTGCTCGTAATCGGCATAATCGGGGCGCTTCAGACATTCACGCAGGCATACATCATCACCAACGGCGGACCCGACGACGCCACCCTGTTCTTCATGCTGCACCTGTACCGCAACGCTTTTCAATATCTGAAGATGGGATACGCCGCCGCCATGGCGTGGGTGCTCTTCGCCTACATCATGATCCTCACGCTGCTCGTCTTCCGGTCCTCCTCGCTCTGGGTGTACTACGAGGGCGATTTCAAGGGCCGCGGCTAAATGGCGTTCACAACCAAAGCCGCTGACGCCCCGGTCCGGAGAGCCCACTGGCGTGAGAGCAAGCGATTCGGCAACACCTTCAAGCTCACGCTCAGCTATATAGTCCTGACGTTCGGCGCCTTCCTTCTGATCATTCCGTTCATTTGGATGGTCACGACGTCGATAAAAGGTCCGGTCGCGGTAATGCAGTTTCCGCCGCTCTGGATTCCGGGCGTTCAGTTCGAGCCGCTATGGGAGAACTATCCCACGGCCCTTCTACAGGATCACGCTCCGTTTGGCATCTTCTTCCGCAACACGTTCGTGATCACGGCCCTCGCGATGGCCGGCCAGATCATCTCGTCCGCCGTAGTGGCTTTCAGCTTTGCCAGGCTGCGCTGGAAGGGGCGGGAATTCGTCTTCTTCATCGTGCTCGCCACAATCATGCTCCCTCAGCAGGTCACTCTCGTTCCCCAGTTCATCCTCTTCAGGAACCTCGGCTGGATAAACACCTTCCTCCCGTTGATCGTTCCCTTCTGGCTGGGCGTGGGTAACGCCTTCTTCATCTTCCTGCTCAGGCAGTTCTTCATGAGGGTCCCGCTGGATTACGACGATGCCGCCAGGATCGACGGCGCTGGCACGTTTCAGATCTTCTGGCGAATAGTCATGCCGCTCTCGCTCCCGGCGCTCGGCACCGTTGCCATCTTCTCGTTCATCAACCACTGGAACGAGTTCTTCCACGCGCTGATCTACCTGAACGAAATAAGCAAATACAACCTCGCGCTCGGATTGACCCAGTTCAGGGGATTTACCAGGTACGAGATATCCGCCTGGAACTTGCTCATGGCCGCCTCGCTGACGGCGCTGGTGCCGGTCTTGCTGGTTTTCTTCTTCGCCCAGCGGTACTTCATTCAGGGAATCGTTATAAGCGGCGTCAAGGGTTAGCCGGCCCCTTCAGCCGCACGCTGCCTCACGCGTCGTCGCCTCGGCCCGCCGGCACATACAGCTAAAGGAAAGAACCAGCACATGGCCCCCATCAGGACCGGACTGATAGGAACCGGCGCGCGCGCCCATTCCTACGGCAGCTACATCAGCCAGAACCAGGATCTATTCAATCTAGCGGCGGTCGCGGATATCGTTCCCGACAAGCTGAACAACTACGCCGACGAGTATCGCGTACCCGCCGCCGCCAGGTATCCGAGCGTGGAAGAGCTGCTCGACCGCGGACCGGAGCTCGACGCTCTCGTCATCACGACCAACGACGCCAGCCACGAGCCTGTTGCTATTAGCGCATTCCAGGCCAGCCTGCCGGTCCTGCTCGAAAAGCCGATAGCCACGTCGGCGGAAGGTGCCTACCGTGTCGTCAACGGCGCGGATGCGGCGGGAGTCTCCCTGACCATCGGTCTGGTGCTTCGCTACACGCCGTTCTACCGCAAAGTTAAAGAGCTCGTGGACGGCGGCGCCGTGGGTCGCATGATCCAGGTCGAAGCCAAGGAAGTTCTGCACGTCCACCACACGGCCACCTCGTTCATGCGCGAGCACTACCGCCTGAGAGAGGATTGCGGCAGTTTCATCCTCACGAAGTGCTGCCACGACTTCGACATATTCAATTGGATCGTCGGCGCCAGGCCCGTCCGTGTCGCCTCATTCGGCGGGCTCGACTACTTCTTGCCCCGGAGCGACGCCGCCCTGCGATGCTCTGAGTGCGACCGTACGCACGTCTGTCCCTTCTACGGCCCTCGGGCCTACGGCAACCGCCGTTCGACCCCGAATACCGATCTCTGCGTCTATCACACCGAAAAAGACACCGTCGACAACCAGAACTGCCTCATCGAGTACGACAACGGCGTGCGCCTGGCGTTCTCCGTCATGATGCTCGGCGCCCGCGAGCGCCGGGAGATTCACATAGTGGGCAACGAGGGCGAGCTGCGGGGAGACTTCGAGAAGAACGAGATCATCGTGGACCGCTTCTGGCCCACTGAGACCTGGCGCTTCGATCTGAGCACGCCCGCTCATGGACACGGTGGCGGCGACAATGCGCTCATGTCGGATTTCCGTCACCAGATCCTGGGAACCGCCGAAGGCGGTCCGCTGGCCTCGGCGCTGGCCGCTCGCGAAAGCGTGATCGTCGGAGTTGGGATGGACGAATCGCAGCGCTCCGGCCGGACCGTCGAGCTGGATCAGCTTCGCGCCCGCGGCGAATCGGCCATCCACGCGGGCGCGTCATAGCCCCCTTCCGGGACAATCAAGAGGCGAGCCGGACACCTGCCGGGACTGCGCCCATCCTCGCCGAACGGCGCATGGGCATCGCACGGCAGTGCCGGGCCGCATCGTCGCTACCGACCGTTAACTGAAGCCACGGCTTCCGTATCCAGTCCCGAAGCCCAGACTCCCCGAACTAACCCGCCCCGCTATCCGACTCGAAAACCCCCATCAGATTCCCCAGCGGATCGGCCGTAGTCGCAAACCAGCCTACGCACTGTAAGGCCCCCTCCTGGCGCTGATGCCTCAACGCTCGCCATCGGAAGCCGCGTGCTCGCGAATCACCCGCAGGAAATCCTCGGCGAACGCCTCTAGCTTGGCCGGTCCCACGCCGGATATGCGCGCAAAGCCCGCATGGTCCTGGGGCATCACACGCGCCATTTCCTCAAGCGTCCGGTCGTGAAAGATCACGAATGCTGGCTGTTCTCTGGACTCAGCCAGCCCTCGCCGCAATTCCCGCAGACGCTCGAACAGCTCTGGGGCGAAGTCGAGGGGGCTATTGCTATGGCGGCGCGCGAGGTGCGCTTGCTCCTCCGCGTCCTGGGCGTCGGCATACACGCGAATGGCGTTGATAAAAGCGTCGCCGAACTCTTCCAGCTTCGATTCGCTGACGCCGGCGATATGTGCCAAGCTCGCCCGATTACGAGGGAAGAAGCAGGCCATCTCCTGGAGCGCTTGGTCTCCGAGGATCATGTAGCGTGGCAGATTCCTGGATCGCGCCAGCGCACCGCGCAGGTCGCGCAGGCGGTCGAGCAGTTCCCGGTTCAAATAGACTGGGCCGCCGCCAGACCGAGATTCGTACGGGGGGGACTTGGTGACGCTCGGGGCAGATACGGTTTCGCCGTCGCCGCGCTTGATGCGGGTGAGAGTCAACTGCGGGCGCTGGCGCAGGAAATCGCGACCGGCGGCAGACACCGACAATGTCGGGTACTCGCCAAGACTCTTGCAGAGCAATCCCTGGTCTTCCAGTAGACCAACAATCTCCTTGAGTTGGTCACGATCATACTCACGGGCGATGCCGTGAACCGGCAGCTTGTGGTGACCGTGCGCCAGCACTTTCCCAGCGCGCGAGCCCAGCAATACCTGGATGATGTGCGCGGCGCCGAACTGCTGGCCGGTGCGAATGACCGTGGAAAGGACCTTTTGGGCGATCTCGGTCGCGTCGAACGTCTCGCGCTCGGCCAAGCAAACGTCGCAACCTCCGCAGTCTGTCCGGTCGTAGGTCTCGCCGAAGTACTGCAAGAGGAACGCACGTCGGCAAGTCCGCGACTCGCTGTAGGCGACGATCTGATCCAGCTTCCGGTACGCCCGCTCACGCTCGGTCCAGTCACCGATCTCTTCGATGAAACGCGTGAATTTCGCCCGGTCGCCGGCTGAAAAGAACAGCACACACTCGCTGGGCAGACCGTCGCGTCCGGCTCGCCCGGTCTCCTGGTAATAGCCTTCCAGGGTCTTGGGCAAGTCGTAGTGCACGACGAGACGTACGTCGGGCTTGTCGATGCCCATGCCAAAGGCGATGGTCGCGACGATTACCGGCGTCTCGTCCCGAATGAACCGTTCTTGGGTGTCTTTCCGGACCGTCGGGTCGAGACCAGCGTGGTACGGGAGCGCATCAATGCCTTCGCGCGACAGATCGGCTGCCAGAGCTTCGACGCCCTTGCGGGAGAGGCAATAGACGATGGCCAGCTCGTTTGCATGCTTACGGAGCAACTCGACCAGACCGTCAAAGGCGCGGCGCTTGGGACGGACGATATAGGTCAGATTCTCGCGGTTAAAGCTGGAGATGAACCGCTGCGCTTCCGGGATCATGAGTTGCTCGACGATGTCGTCGCGGACCCTGGCGGTGGCGGTTGCCGTCAGTGCCATCACCGGCGCCCTCGGGAACATCTCCACCAGAGTGCGCAGGTTGCGGTAGTCCGGGCGGAAGTCGTGCCCCCACTCCGATATGCAGTGTGCTTCGTCGATCGCGATCAGAGCGACCTGAACATCATGAAGGAATTTGGCGAACCCTGGCACGGCCAAGCGCTCCGGCGCAATGTAGAGCAGTTTGAGCCGGCCCGCTCGCGCTGCGGCATAGGCGTCACGTGTCTCGTGCGATGGTACCGAACTGTTAATGTACGCTGCCGCCACGCCGTTTGCCCGCAGGGCGTCCACCTGGTCTTTCATAAGTGCGATGAGCGGCGAGACGACGAGCGTCAGTCCATCCAGACACAGCGCTGGCAGCTGGTAACACAGCGATTTGCCCCCACCCGTGGGCATCAACACCAGCGAGTCCCGGCCCGCCAGCACGTTGTCGATGATGTCAGCTTGAAGGGGACGGAACTCGTCATAGCCGAAACGCGTTTTAAGAACCTGAGAAACGTCAAGTCCGCGCATCGCCAGTCCTTAAGTGTGCATCCGATGTCACTGAAGCATCCAACTTTGGCCTGGCTTGAAGTTGGTTCGGGTTCGCCACGGGCTCCGGCGTTTTCAACTCGATATCAGTCACTGTACTGATGCTGCTGATCCAAACGGGGCGGCGGCAACTCGGTAAGTTTATCTTTCGGGAGTTTCCCTGCAGACTAACCGGCCTCGCTGTCCGACTCGAAAACCCCCATCAGATTCCCCAGCGGATCGGCCGTAGTCGCCGACCACCCCACACCCGGAATCGGCGACTTACCCCGGACTATCGAACCGCCGTTCTCGGTCACGACTTTGAGGAAATCGTCAACCGATTCCACCTCAACTGTGAGAGCGATAGCCGGCTCCCCCGTCTCGCCCTTCGAGAGACCGCCGTTGATCCCCGGCTCGCCCTCCGGCCCGGTCGTAACCAGCCAGTAGTCCATCGGCCCGCCCCACTTCACAATCTTCCACCCGAACACCTTCGAGTAATACTCGATAGCCTCCTCCGGCTCCGAGACACTGATATCGAAATGCACGATACGTGGCATATGAAGACCTCCATGATTTCCAGTGAGCTTCCATTCTCGCGGATATGGCTGCCGATGGAAATACGACCATATGGACAAGCCCAACCGTTACAAACTGCGCAGATACCAGATCGGCCCCCCGAACTCGAACGTCCCCCTCCCCGTCGCGGGGAAGAACGGCCCGATCTCCCTTACCAGATACTCTCTTACCTCCTCCAGCGTCCGTGACCCGTCCTCGACAACCGCGCTCACGTTGGTCTGCGTCAGCAGATAGTCCACCAACTGGCTTGCGTCCCAGGACACGTCGTTGGTGTACCACTCACGCTCGACGAACGTGAATCCCGCCCGTTCCGCGTCATCCTCATCAAATCTCCGGTTGTCCCGAGGAGGCGTCGGGAACTCCTTGAGGTGCGTCGACGTAAACCAGGTCCCGAAATCCGCATTCTCCTTCATCCGGGAGAAGAAGAAGCTGTTGTAGATGACAAGCCAGCCCAACGGTCTCAAAACCCGCTTCGCCTCCGCAAGAAACACGTCCCTGTCGAACCAGTGAAAAGCCGACGAAACCGTCACCAGATCGATCGCCGCGTCGCCCATGGCCAACCGCTCCGCCGGACAGACCGCGTAGTCGATCCGTTCGTTTCTCTCCGCCTGTTCCAGCATCTCGACGGAGATATCGAAGCCGCACACCTTCTTGGCAATCCCCTTCAAGGCGATGCACGACAACCCGGTCCCGCAGGCAACGTCCAGCGCCCGGTCGAGCTTGCCGTCGAGATTCAGTCGCGCCTTGACCCGCTCGATGACGACATCTTGGTGATACGGACGCCCCCGCGCATAACGCCACGCAGCCGACTTGGCGTCAAATAAGCTGGCCGCCTGAGTGCACGGCCGCCGTTCATCGCCACCCATAACAACACCCTCTCCCATATGCCGGGCGAGCACGACTCAGTCGGGTCTTTCCGTCCGTACTGGTCTTGGGCTGGTTATGGCAAGCGGTACGACCTCACTTGGCCTACGCCGAACCCTTGCACCAATTGCTAATTTATACCCGCCGGCCTCGACATGGGTTCAGAAGGCAACATGGCCGCTGGCGTTGGGGAGTATCCTGCCCGCCCAGCCTGCACCGATGCTCGCGAGACTAACATGGCTGGTGTTACAAGCCGTGGGGGCATGTCAATGCGTCGAGAAGTCAAAGTGGTCAAACCGGCGTAACGCTATGCGCCGAGCTGTAGAGTCGCTGCTGTTCGATCTTGACAACACTCTGATCGATCGCACAGGGGCCTTCTACAGGTTCTGCATCGAGCTGTACCGATCGAACGACGCCCTCAGGGGGACCTCAACCGAAGCGGAAGCCGTGGCGCTGATGGTGGAGCTTGACGAGGATGGCCTGTGCGACCGCCATCGCCTGTTTGAACAGGTTATTTCGAAGTGGCCAGGTGCTTTCCGAGACGAGGACGAGGCGGTTGAGTTCTACATGAGGAGATTTCTTCCGTTGATCTCGCTGGATCCTCGAACCAGGTGCTTCTTGAATGACCTCAAGTCGCGTGGGTTCCCGCTGGGCATCGTGACCAACGGCGGCTCGGAGGCGCAGTGGGCCAAGGTCAGGTCTTCGGGACTAGAGCAACTGGTCGATCACGTGATCGTATCTGGCGATCTGGGAATCCAGAAGCCCAATCCCGGAATATTCGAGTTTGCGCTCGCGAAGATGAAAGCCAAAGCGGAGAGCACGTTGCTAGTCGGTGACAACCCAACGGCGGACATTCTCGGTGCGTTGGGAATGGGAATGGTCTCAGCCTGGATACGATTAGGCCGCGACTGGCCTTTCAATCACCCCCGTCCAGACTACATTATCGATCATGTATGGGAAGCGAGCGAAATAGTCTTCGGCTAGGAGTCGGTCACGAGCATCGCGCCAAGCCGCTCAAGAGTTTCATCGCGACCGAATCTCCCCAAACGCCGAGTCAGCGCCGCCAAAAAACAGCCGAGACGGGCGACGCGGCGAAAGCAGGAACTGACGACGTTGAATAGGCAGTCAAAGAAGCACATGAACAGTCCACAGCCCGACTCCGCCGCCCGCAAGGCGGGAATGCTCCTACTGCTAACCGCCGCCGCCTCTGCCGTCTCAGCCGTGGCCCGCGTCTCCGCAAACGTCGACTACCCAGCGGTGGCGGAGTCGTTGGCCGCCATATCCGAGAGCAGGACTCTATACGGCTTGGGTGGCGGGGCGCGACTTGTCTCGGGCCTAACACTCATCGGCGGAGCCTTGTTGCTGTCCAGAACGTGGATCATCCGCCAACGCCTGGGCACGGCGCTGTTCGGCGCGTCAGGTATATTCACCGCAATCTCGGGAGCTTGCGCGGCGGTGCTGGCGATATCCGTCCCATCCACGGCCGAAATCGCCGCGCTCGACTCGATAGGCGGCTCAATTGACGCGATCGCCAGCCTGCGATGGATAACCGGCAAAATCGGCTTCGCGGCCGCCGGCTTGGCGTTGATCGTCGCGGCTCGCTACCAATGGAAAGTCGGCGGCAATCTCAGGCGCATATCGCCCTTCTCGGCCATCATCGGTATCGCGATGCAGTTCATCTGGATAGACGCCGCTACCAAAGCGCACCCGGTCATCGGCGCCTTGTTCTTCCTTTGGCTCGTCGCCATAGGCTTCATGCTTTCGACCGGGCGCGTGGAAAAGCACTTCGCCTCGATGCTCGCTTCGCTCCGCAATCACGGCGCGCAATAGACCAATAGCAGAACCGCAGAACCGTAGAATGTGACCAGCCGTCTTGAACAAACAGACTCACGTCGGCCACATTCAACTAAATGCCTTTTCTCAAAGCGCAGATATCTTGACTGACTCGAATCCTGACAGCGCGGCCTGCTGCACGCCTCGGCGCAAAAACCGGCCCGTCCAGGCCTGGCGAAAGCCCGGCGGCAGAAAGCGTCGAAAGCAAGCCGCCAGGGGCATGGCCCGCTTGCGCGGCGGCGAGTTCCTGATGGGGACCGACGACCCGCGCGGGTTTCCCTCCGACGGCGAAGGACCCGTGCGGCGCGTCCGCGTCGATCCGTTCTTCATCGGCAAGTGCGCCGTCACCAACGCCGAGTTCGAGGAGTTCACACGGCAAACGGCCTACCTGACCGAAGCCGAGCGCTTCGGCTGGTCCTTCGTTTTTCACCTGCTGGTCCCGCCCGAGCTACAGAGTCAGGTCGATCAGGCCGCGCTAATCGCTCCCTGGTGGCTCAAGGTCGACGGCGCGTTTTGGAAATCCCCCGAGGGGCCAGGCTCGAACGTCATCGACCGCCCCGACCATCCGGTCGTCCACGTCACCTGGAACGACGCCGTCGCTTACTGCGAGTGGTCCGGCGCCCGGCTGCCCACCGAAGCCGAGTGGGAGTTCGCCGCCCGTGGCGGCCTGGAGCAGAGGCGCTTTCCCTGGGGAGACGATCTGGAACCTGACGGCGAGCACCGCTGCAACGTCTGGCAGGGCGACTTCCCCGACCGCAATACCGAAGCGGACGGCTACATTTCCACCGCGCCCGCCAGGTCCTACCGCGCCAACGGATTCGGCCTGTTCAACACTTCCGGCAACGTCTGGGAATGGTGCGCCGACTGGTTCAGCCCCGGCTACGACCGGTCAGCCCCCCGCGACAATCCAGCCGGACCGTCCTCCGGTTCCGCGCGGGTGATGAAGGGCGGCTCGTACCTATGCCACGATTCCTACTGCAATCGCTACCGGGTCGGAGCGCGAAGCTCCAACACTCCCGACAGCTCCACCGGCAATACAGGTTTCCGCATCGCCCGCAGCGCCTGAGCCGCGCCCGGCGGCTACCTGCAATCTCGATTAGTTAGCAGCCAAACCGGCCCTTAACCGCCTATCCCCCTAGTACCGAGCCAAACTGGCCCGACGTGGGCTCCGCTCAGCAGAACCACGGTTCGGTCAACCTCGGCGTGTTCCGTTCGACCCCGACCGACACCATCTCCAGGCTGCCCGCCAGGCTGGCGTCGTCCGCCGCGTCGACAACCGCCTCCCCCATCTCCGTGAACGTCTCCGGCAAGGGCGCATCGGTCTGCGCCGCGCGCTCCGCGATCTCCAGGAGACGTCGTTGAAGGTCGTCCAGCCGCCGGTCCGCCGACCGCCACGTATAGGTAAGACGCTCCGCGTCGAAGTCTCCAAGCAGCGCCCGAAAAGCCGGATCGCGCAGCAGCAGCGACCCGTGAGGCACGAGCAGCCGGATCGTGTACTGGATCGGATCGACGTTATCGACCAGATCGTTCTCCCCCACGAAATCGAGTATGTCAAAAACATCCTGGAAGTCCGACCACGGCGTGAACGGCAAAAATGACGGCCGCGGCTCTATGCCATGTAAGCGAAGCAGCTCTACCGCGCGCCGAGCGTCCCGCGCGGTGTGCCCCTTGTCGAGCCGCGCCAGTATCTCGTCGTTCATGCACTCCAACGCCGACACGACGAAAAGGCACCCCGCATCCGCCATCTCCGGCCAGATACTCTCATGCCGCAGTATGTGCTCAACCTTCGTAGTGCAGTCGAATGTCAGCTCAGGGAATCGCTCGTGCATCGACCGCACGACGCGCAGGGAATGGCGCGGTGCATTGAGAAAATCCGGATCGCCGAACGTTATGTGCCTCGCGCCCATCGACGCCAGATTGGCTATGTCTCGAAGAACTACGTCCTCTCCGACGACTCTCACCTTGCCGTCATAGACCGCCGGGACGGGGCAATGGCCGCACCGGTGGGCGCATCCGTGGCTGGCCTCCACGTAACCGGCCAGTCGGCGCTCCCCGCCGATGGCAAGCTGCGAGTAGTGCTCGAGTCCCGGCAGTCCCTCTCTAATCGGCGCGTGGAACTGCTGGCGCCCCAGATCGACCACCTGCCCGTGTGACGCCACCGGTTCGCCGTCCGAGACCGAGCGCGCCCATTCGAGCAGCCCCCTCTCATACTCGCCGGACACCGTGTCAACGGCAGGCCCTCTACCCGCCCCGTCGTCGATATGCGCGTAGAGCCCGTAAAGGCAGATTGGAATATCAGGTCGCGAACGCTGGATACGGTTGACGGCCTCCAGCGCCAGCCGCATGGCCGTATGCATCGGCACCGAAAACGCCACCCCGTCCGCCCATTCGACGTCCGATTCTTCCCACTCCTGCACCGACAGGTCGCGGCAGCGCACGTCGTGACCGGCGCGCCTTAGTGCCGCCGCCGGCGAAGCGACATGCAGCGGCTGATGCCCCAGGTCGTAAGTGGAAACCAGCAATGCCTTCATGGACTCAAGCCTACTACGCGCTCACCGCCTCCGCTCCCGCGGCAACACACCCGCAGCCTCTCGACGGAATACTCCCTCTCCCTTGATGGAACACCCCTTCCCCCTAGACGGAATACCCCCTCTCCCTTGACGAAAGACCCCCTCTCCCTTGACGGGAGAGGGTTGGGGTGGGTACAGACTGGGGAGACAGGTTACATCTAGACCGGGCACATGGGTAACACATTGGAGGATTGCGAGAAGCGATTCGTCAGGAGGAAAAGTGTTGCCCTGGAAACATACGAGCGTCGAGTCGGAGCGATTGCGGTTTATCGAGCGCTGGGCCGCAGGAGAGGAGTCCATCGCCGAGCTGTGTCGTCAGTCTGGGATCAGCCGCAAGACCGGCTACAAGCTAATCGGCCGCTACGAGGTCCATGGCGAGGACGGTCTGCTCGACCGCAGCCGCGCTCCGCACAGCCATCCCAACGCCACTGCCCAAGAGGTGGCTGAGCGCATCATCGAGGCCAAGCGCGACCGCCCCACATGGGGTCCCAAGAAGCTCGTCGCCTGGTTGCGCTCCAAAGAGCCGGACGTAGCGTGGCCTGCGCCCAGCACAGCCTCCGGCATCCTCGACCGGGCCGGTTTAGTAAAACGCCGCAAACACCCCCGCCGCGCCTCCGCTTGGAACGAGCCGTTCGCCAACGCCAGGCATCCCAACGACGTGTGGTCCATCGACTTCAAGGGCTGGTTCCGCACCGGCGACGGCATGCGCATCGATCCCCTGACAGCCCAAGACGCGGCCTCCCGGTACTTGCTGGTATGCGACGGGCTGGACCGCCCCACCGGCCCCCAAGTCAAGCGATCCCTGGAGCGCGCCTTCCGCGAGTACGGCCTACCGCGCGTCATCCGCACCGACAACGGCCCACCCTTCGCTGGCGTCGGACTGGGCAGCCTCTCGCCACTCTCCGCATGGTGGGTCAAGCTCGGAATCGTCCCCGAACGCATCCAACCCGGACACCCCGAACAGAACGGACGCCTCGAACGACTCCACCGAACCCTCAAACAGGAGACTGCGACGCCCGCAAAGGCCAACCGGACGCGACAGCGGCGAGCCTTCGACTGCTTCAGGCACAGCTACAACGTCGAGAGGCCGCACGAGGCCCTCGGACAGCGACCGCCGGACCTGCTGTACACACCCTCGCTCAGACCCTATCCCGCACCCAGCATCAGCTCACCGCAGTACGGGGCCGAGGTCACCGTGCGCAGGGTCCGCAGCAACGGCCAGATCAAGTGGAACGGTGATCTCATCTACGTCAGCCAATCCCTCAAGGGCGAGCCGGTCGGCCTTGTCCAACAGGATGACCGAACCTGGTCCATACAGTTCGGCCCGCTCGTCATCGGCGTCCTCAACGACCACGCCAAGCGAGTCGACAAAACCCCTGTGAAACTGTTACCTATGTCCCCGGTCTAACTGTTACCCATCTGCCCGGTCGTTCAGTGAGGGTGAAAAATTCCGTGCACCCTAAGCCCGTCGAAGGGCGCACGTCATCGCTCCCTAAATCAGTCATTCCCGCGAAAGTGGGAATCCAGCCGCCCAACCAGGATCCCAGCCAACGACCCGCCCTCTACTACGCCACGGGGCTAGAATCCACACTCACTCAACCAATCAACACCCCGAGCTTCCCATAAGCCGTCCTCAACGCCGTCTCCACCTCGTCCGGCGTATCCGCCTTTGCAAACATGAACCCCAGGTACCGGTCCGCCTCAGGCAGCGGACGCACCTCCCGCCCGATGGGTATCGTAATCTCCACGCCTGTTATCCCCGGAACCGTCTCAGCGTCCTCCCGACCGCTCACCTCTTGCAGACAACCGGCACGCGGGATCGGCAGCATCATTACCCCTGCCGCCGCCGACAGCTTCAGGTCCGTAACCGGCAGCCCCAGCGCATGGCGCAATATCAACTCCTCCAGGCTAACTCCCAGGCCGAACCGCAGCGTTCTGGCGCACAGCCCGCCAATCGACCGCGCCGCCAGCTCCAGCAACCAGACCCCGGAGCCGTTGAACCGCGCCTCCGCGTGAATCGGCCCTTCCGTCAGTCCAAGCTCCCCGACCGCCCGTTCCGTCGCCTCGACTATCGCGTCCTGGTCCTGCCGCGGATGCCGTGACGGCGTCGTATATATCGTCTCCTCGAAGTACGGCCCTTCCAGCGGGTCCGGCTTGTCGAAGATCGCCAGCACTTCCAGCCTTCCGCCCCGCAGCAGCCCCTCCACCGCCACCTCGATTCCTGGAATGTAGCTCTCGACCAGTATTCGCTGCTCGTCGTCCGCTTCCGACTCTTCGAGAATCGCCACGATCCGCCTGGCCGCGTCTTGCGCAGCCCCTGCATCATCCACGCGAATCACCCCGCGGCTCGCCGACAGCGACACCGGCTTCAGCACGCACGGAAACCCGATTCGCTCTGCCGCCGCCACCGCCTCCGCCGCGCCCCTGGCAAGCTCAAACTCCGGCTGCCGGACAGCGCTGTTCGACAGCGCCTCTCTCATGCCTGCCTTGTCTCGCGTCAAGGCCACCGACTCCGGCGAGTTGTGCTTCAGTCCAAGCCGTTCCGCCGCCAGCGCCGCCGTCAGCACGCCCTGGTCGTCAACCGCCACCACCGCGTCCACCGGCATCTCTCGACAGTTTTCGACTATCGCCTCGGCCGCCGCCCGTGGATCGTCGAAGTCGAGCTCCAGCGCCCGCGCGCCCATCGCGTCGGCGAGCGCTTGCTCCTCGTTCGAGCCGACCACGACCTCCGCGCCCAGCGTCTGGGCGGCGTCGATGAAATCGGTCGCTCGATAGGTGGAAGTTGGTAGAAGCAAAAGCACGCGGGCCATTAGTCGCTATCATAGGGTAGCTGGGCCCGGCGTCGGTACGCTTCGATGCCACAGCCGCTGGAGGAGCAATGACTCAGAACTCTGGAAATAGCAGCGGTCCCAAAATGAAGGTCACCCAGACCGCTCTTGACATTGCCATGCACGCTCGCGATCAGGAGATCGGGTCCGAAAGCCACGGCCTCTGGATGGAGCTCGCCGACACGCAAAACGGCAAGCGCGAGTTCAGCATGTACTTCCGCCCCGTCGAAGACGCCCAACCCGACGACTTCGTTCGGCATCACGACGGGATCGCCATCGTCCTTCCGGCGCTCAGCGTCGAACGGCTGGCCGGCGGCCCCACCGTCTTCGTCACCAGCGCCCTGGTCGAAAAGGGCCTCAGTCTTACCGACGAGGAGGATGACGATTACGAGGCGCTCGACCTCATGCCCAGCAGTCCCGCCATACCCGCCGCCCCAACTGCGCCCGACGTCGGTCGCCTCTCAGGCAACGTGGCGCAGCGAGTCGTCCAGACGCTAAACCAGCAGATAAACCCGTCCATCGCTGTCCACGGCGGCAGGGCCGACCTCGTCGCCGTCGAAGGCGATACAGCCTATCTGCGGCTCTCCGGCGGTTGCCAGGGCTGCGGACTCGCCACCGTCACTCTTTCGCAGGGAATCGAAGTCGCTATGAAGAGCGCCGTCCCCGAGATTCAACACGTCGTCGACGTAACCGACCACTCCGCCGGCCAAAACCCCTACTTCGAACCCTCCAAGAAATAACGACCCACCAGAATCTGGTCTTAGTCGAAAAGAGCCATTCGGCAACACTGGTGTGAATGGCGCGCCCAAGTGAAGCAGCCATGCGTCTACATGCTAGCCAGCAAGCGAAACGGTACGCTGTACGTCGGAGTGACCTCAAACATCATCGAGCGAATGGGTCAGCACAGAGAGGGCGAGGCGGGTGGATTCACCTCCCGATACGGAGTACATATGCTGGTTTGGTTCGAATGCCACGACTCCATGCACGAAGCGATTGCGCGCGAAAAGGCGCTGAAGGAATGGAAACGAGCCTGGAAACTGCGGCTGATCGAGGAACGAAATCCGCAATGGAGGGACTTAAGCGAGGACTTGTATTGATACTGGATTCCGGATCAAGTCCGGAATGACCACGGCGAGTGTCTGTCTCCCCAACCGCCTCTCCGTCACCCTCCCCCCGTATCCGTCATTCCGGCGCAGGCCGGAATCCAGTCCCGTTCGACTGACTCAGGACCAACGCGCCGTCTCCATCCTCTATCCGTCATTCCGGCGCAGGCCGGAATCCAGTCCCGTTCGACTGACTCAGGACCAACGCGCCGTCTCCATCCTCTATCCGTCATTCCGGCGCAGGCCGGAATCCAGTCCCGTTCGACTGACTCAGGACCAACGCGCCGTCTCCATCCTCTGTCCGTCATTCCGGCGAAAGCCGGAATCCGGTAACCCTAAAGGCCAATCGCCATAGAGAGAAACCATGACCATGGCCCCCATCGAAGAACGATTAGCCCACGACATCAAGTGGATGAAGTGGACGATGGTCTCCACATTCCTTGCCGTCACAGGCGTCCTCGTCACTCTCCTCATCCAGGGATTCGATTAGAAGCCCAGTCGCGGTAAGCCCATCCGTTCGTGTTGAGCCTGTCGAACCACGACGCCACAGCCCCGCCGTCTGACGGCTAGTCCTCGCGCGGACTATCGGCAAGCCTTCTCAAGAATTCCTCAGGCTCCATCACTATGATGCCGAGCCCGGCTTTGAGTTGAGTCGCAATTCCAAGGATTCCTCTATCCCAAGTGAGGAAGTAGTCCCTCCCGGCACTATCGTGCCCTTGGAGATGGTCCCAATCTCTGGAGTCTGGGCGATTGCACTCACTTACACCATTGCGATCCAATTCGGCGTTTACGGAGTCTCCAATCTCGCCAAAGTGACGACTTGCGAGCACGTCGGGGCCACCCAGTTTGGAAATCCCCAAGCGGAAGGGTGCGCCGATTCGCTGAATGCCAACTTCAGGAAGTTCCCTGATACGAGCAGATAACGGCATGTTCGGAATATCTTGGTCGACACGTGTAGTGATAGCTAAATCGACACCCCCACTATCCTGCAAAGCAATCAGTGACTTTACGACTTCCACTTTGGATTGTTCCTGAGGATCCCACAACCGGTACGGGACGCTTGTGTCGATAGTCACCTTCGGGATCACCCTATCTTCAGAGATATCTCTCCTCCTTCATCCCGAACGCGGTAGTCTTTGAGGCCTATTCCCCCGCCTCCGGTCCATAACCGACGGCTCCGGCGCCAGCTCCCGCCGCACGCTGGCTACCGATTCGGCGTACATACCCAGCACCTCGTCTACGGCAGCGAAAACAACTAACTCGGAGAGCGAATGCCTAAAGCCGAACCCTACTCCGGCAGCTCCGCCCCAACCACCTGCACTTCCTCGTACGGCTGAAGCCACGCGGTCGACTCGTCATGCATGTCCACGACCTGGATCCGGTTGCCCCACGGATCGCGGAAATCGCACCTGAAGTGAGGCTGCACTTCCAGGCCGTACTTGGTCGTGATCTTCTCGCGCACCTCCGCGATCTGGTCCTCGTCCCGCACGATGATCCCGAAGTGCTTCCAGCGGTCCGGCTGCAGCGTTTCGACGTCGAAGATCGCCATGAATTGGTGCTCGCCCAGCTTGCACCACGCCGCGCCTTCGCCGCCACGCAGCATCTCCAGGTTGAACACGTCGCTGTAAAACGCCACCGCCGCCTCTACGTCGTCCACTTCGATCCCTATGTGATTGCTTCCGAATACTCGAACGGTCATCGCAAAGTCCTTTTGTCATTGAGTGAACATGCATCCACATTCTAGGCCCGCTGACCATCCTGTCTGCGTCCCTTCAGCCGCCCCCACGTGGTCCTCAATCGTCACTCCCGCGAAAGAGGCAATCCAGACCATCATTCCGACTTCGTAGGGGCGGTTCGCGAACCGCCCCCCATGAATCGATACGAAGCCGAAATCCAGTCCCGATTATTCGGGCCTGCATAGAGACGACCGTCAAACCGTCCTATACGCTGGCTATACCGGACCAGATAGTCGGACCCTTCCGGCGCGTGACCAGGAGCATGAAATCAGACCGAAGCCGCAACCCGTCGCACGCGTCTACTATCCGTCTTTCAGGCGACGAGCCTGCCCCATACTTGAAACGGGGTACTCTCGATACTGGCCGGAATCCACATCCCCATCTACACCCCGTTTACCCCATCGTCAAATACCCCGACTTTCACAAGTCCACAGGGTAATTTTCAAAGACTTTTATGAAAGTCACTCTTCCGCCGCCCGCCCAAACGCCGCGAATCAGGCACATTTGCCGGGAGACAGGTCCGCAAACCACCTGCTCGCAATCGCCATCCAACCGCTTGTGGCGAGCCTGTCGCCGTGCATGGTGAGCCTCTCGAACCACGCACGGCGCAATCCGTCACCCCCGCGCTTCCGAAGCTTGCCGAAGAGCCTGCCCTGTGCCCGCCGAAGGGGCTTGAAACGTGAACGCTCTACACACATCACACCCCATCAGCCCATTCGACCGGTGCCCCTCTGCTCCCTCGCCCTTGACGGGAGAGGGTTGGGGTGAGGGTGAACCACCCCGTGCACCCTGAGCCTGTCCTGAGCTTGTCGAAGGGGTCGAACCACGAAAGGGCAGCCAAAACCTGGCCCCGCCCTCAACACACCCGTTTCTGGCAATCCGCCCCAGTTGCTAACATTTGCCCGCACTCGCATCCAGCATCGGGAGCGCACAGTGGCTGAGAGACCAGTATTTCCGGGCCTCGGCGAGCTGCCCATCGAGCAGCCGCCCGAGGGTTACAGTCCGCCGCACCGGCACTACACCTGCTACATGACCAACTCGCCCATCACGATTGACGGCGTGCTCGACAAAGACCCGTGGCGTTCCGCGCCGCGCATGGAAGCATTCGTCGACATCCTTGGGCCGGACGTCAACCCGCCCGAGTTCGACACGCGGGTGAAGATGCTCTGGGACCGCGACTTCCTGTACGTCTCCGCCGACCTCGACGAGCACGACGTATGGGGAACGCTCACCGCGCGGGACTCCCTCATCTTCCGCGACACCGACTTCGAGGTCTTCATCGACCCCGACTGCGACGGCCGGAATTATGTCGAGCTGGAGATCAACGCGCTCAACACCATCTTCGACGTGTTCATCGACAAGCCGTTTTCCGAGGGCGGAACGGTCGACATCGGATTCGACTTCGACGGCATCCTGCACGCGGTGCGGATAGACGGCTCCCTGAACTGGCCCCACGACACCGACCGCGGCTGGACTGTAGAAGTAGCGTTCCCCTGGGAAAGCATCGCCGGTCTCACCGAAGGCGCCTGCCCGCCCCAGGATGGCGACGTTTGGAGCATGAACTTCGGACGCGTCCACTGGGACAGGGATAAGGCTGGCGGACATCACCTCGAAGACTGCGGCATGTCCGTGTGGTCGCCCCCCGGCGCGTTCAACATGCACATCCCCGGGAACTGGGGAACGGTGACTTTCTCCGAGACTATCGTCGGAGACTAAGCCGCCGGAAACGGGATAGCCGCCCCGCTTACTCTGGACGGCCTGCCGCCGGAAAGTCCCGCCAGCAGACTCCCAAGCTGCTCCAGGCTCGCCAGATTGTGCACCGGCAGGAAGTCGTCCACGTAGGGCAGCGCGGCCTGCATTCCGAGCGTCAGCGGCTGGTACTCAGGTTGACCCAGTAGCGGATTCAGCCAGATGAGGCGAAACGCCGACCGCTGCAAGTACCGCATCTCATCCGCGAGCAGACCCACGTCGCCCCTGTCCCAGCCGTCGCTGGCTATCAGCACCACCGCGCCCCGGCTCAGCTTGCGGCGCGCCCAGGTGCGGTTGAACTGGTGAAGGCTTTGGCCGATCCGGGTTCCGCTCGACCAGTCCACGACCGATTTCGAGACCCGGCGCAGCGCCTCGTCGACCTGATTGTCCCGCAGGACCCATGTGACCCGCGTCAGCCGCGTTCCAAACACAAAGCTCTCAACGTCGCGAAGCCCGCGTTGAAGCGCATGCGCGAACGTTATGAGTATGCGCGAATACAGCTCCATCGACCCGCTGATGTCGCACAGCAGCACCATCGGGCGGGGCTTGATCTTCGGACGGCGCCAGAACAGCCGCGCCGGTTCTCCTCCCTGCCGAAGCGTCGAACGCACTATTCGCCGCATGTCCAGCAGGCCCGGCCTGCTCGCCGGTCGGAGCCGGCGCGCCCTCTTCTTGGCGATATCCCAGCGCAGCGCCGCGATGAGCCGCCTGATCTGAGTCAACTCCTCCGAGGTTGCGTACCCGAAATCCATGTGCCTCAGACTCTCGACTGGACTGTAGGCCGCCACCCGCACCGTCCCATCATCAGACGGGTCAATGTCCACTTCCTTAACGGATCCTCCACGAGCACCCGTGTCGAGCAACAACATGTCGTCGTCGACGTACTCCCTAGCCGGATGGGGAGTGATGCCGCCGAGCGGCATCCCAGGTTCCACGGTGCGCCTGCCGAGCCAGAATTCCTCAAACGCTTCATCGAATCCGACAAACTGCGAAGGGCTGCCCGCGAAGATCGCCCTGGCCGAATTCCTGAAGTCGGTCGGAGCAGACAGACCCACTACCGCCGCCGCGCGCACCAGGTCGCCCGGCTGCGTTTGTACGGTGGAATATCCCCTGTCGCGAAGGAAATGCCCGAACTCTACGAACGCTCTCAGCAGCGAGTTTCCGTCCAGTCCCGAAGGCGGCAGATCAGACTCCGGCGGCGCGGCCAACCATCGCCTCGATCCCGGCGGCGCGAACGTGAAGCTGGTCCTCCTGGTGTTTCAAGAGGCAGGTCAGCGTTTGCTCGACCGTCTCCGGGTCGAGTTCCGGACAGCCCAGCTCCAGCAGCGCCCGCGCCCAGTCCAGCGTCTCCGCTATTCCCGGAATCTTGTAGAGGTCTTCGTCACGCAGCCTCTGCATGAACTCCGCCACCTGCCGCGCCAGCCGGTCGGGCAGCCCCGGCGCCCGCGCGCGCAGGATCGCCAGCTCCTTCCCGACGGATGGCAAGTCGATCCAGTGATACAGACACCGGCGCTTGAGGGCGTCGTGTATTTCACGCGTGCGATTGGAAGTGATTATCACCGTCGGCGGAACGCGCGCCGCGATGGTCCCGATTTCCGGAATCGTAATCTGGAAGTCCGCCAGCAGCTCCAGCAGGAACGCCTCGAACTCATCGTCCGACCTGTCGATCTCGTCGATCAAAAGCACGGGCGGACTCGGCAATTCGTGATCGATCGATTCAAGCAAAGGACGCCTGATCAGGAACTCGCGATCAAAAATCTGCCCAAGTCCGTCTTTTTCCTCGAATCCCTCACCCGCCCCGCGAATATGCAACAGTTGCCGGGCGTAGTTCCACTCGTAGACCGCGTGGTTGACGTCGATGCCTTCGTAGCATTGCAGGCGGATGAGCCGCGTATCGAGCGCCGCCGCCAGCGCGCGGGCGACCTCGGTCTTGCCGACTCCGGCCTCGCCCTCCAGCAGCAGCGGCTTCTCGAGCCTGCTCGATAGAAATACCGTCGTGGCGAGCGCGCGGTCGGCTACGTAATTTTGCAGTCCGAGCCGGGACTGCACGTCCTCAATCGACTCGAAGGCGTGTCCTGTGGTCAAAACGGCGTTATCGCCTATCGGTCAGATAGCAGGCTGCAACACGGCGCACTATCAAGCAAGTGACCGCGCATCACAGCCCTCGGCGTCTTTAAGCCGCGCGCGACCATGCCTCCGCTATGGCACGCCGCGCGTACACCCGCGCGGCGTGTTCCCGGTATTCGGTCGAGGCGTGGATGTCCTCCAGCACGTCGAATCCCGAAGCCGCGTCCTGCGCGGCTGCGGCTATCGCGTCGTCCGACAGCTCACTCCCAACCAGCGCCGACTCTACCCCCGAAGCCCGACCCGGCGCGGCCCCAAGTCCGGTCACTCCCACGCTCGCGGAGGTGCAGGTCCCGCCGTCAACCGAGATCAGCGCCGCGATCCCCACGATCGCATAGTGCGACGCCGGATTCGGCAGCTTGGCATACGACCACCCGGCACCGGCGTCCGGTACCGGTATTTTGATGCCGGTAAGAATCTCGTCAGGCTGAACTTCAGTCGTAAGTAGATCGACGAAGAAGTCGTCGATAGCCACGCTGCGGCTGCCGCCGGCGCTCTGAAGCTCTATCGTGGCATTCAGGCAGACCATGGCCGCCGGCAGGTCCGACGCAGGATCGGCGTGCGCGAGGTTCCCGCCCACCGTCCCGACGTTCCGCACCTGTGGATCGCCAATCACCGACGCCGCCGCCGCCAGCAGCGGCAAACGGCCGGATATGACGTCCGAGTGCACGAGCTCGCTGTGCGTGACGCGAGGTCCGATCTCGACAACCCCGTTTGACTCTGAGATCTGATCTAGGCCGTCGATCCGACCGATGTCGATCAGCACCTCCGGCTCGGACAGCCTGAGCTTGAGAATCGGTATCAGGCTGTGCCCGCCCGAGAGAATCTTTCCGTCCTCCTGATGCTCGGATATCAGTGCCAGCGCGTCTTGAAGCGAGTCAGGAGCGTAATAGCTGAATTTAGGTGGTATCACGGTTCTATGCTCCGTTCGCGGCACTCTGAATAGCGTGCCAGACATTCTGCGGACTCAAGGGCATGTCTATGTCCTCGATGCCAAGAGATCCCAGCGCGTCGACGACCGCGTTTACCACGGCCGGCGCGGCGGCGATGGTTCCGGCCTCCCCGATCCCCTTGATGCCCAGCGGATTTGCGGGAGTTGGAGTCTCGGTCCTGTCCGTCTCCATCCAGACCAGCTCGCTGGCAATGGGCATCGCGTAGTCCATGAACGACCCGGACAATAGCTGTCCGTCCTCGTCGTAGACAGCGCCCTCGAATAGCGCCTGCCCTATGCCTTGGACTATGCCGCCGTGTCGCTGTCCGTCCACGAGCATCGGATTGATCACCTTGCCGCAATCGTCCACCGCAACGTACCTGGTCAGCGAGACCTTGCCGGTTTCCACGTCAACCTCAACGGTCACGATGTGAGTGCCGAACGGGAACGTGTAAGCGTCTGGATCGTAGATGCTTGTGGCCTCCAACCCAGGCTCGACACCGACTCCGCGCGGTATGTTTTGAAACTCGTGTGCCTCCTCGGCGATTTCCGCGAGCGTCTTTCGCTGCGTCGGCGCGCCGCGGACGTGTACCGCACCGTTCTGGAAGACCATGTCCTCGGGCGCGGCCTCCAGTAGGTGACTCGCCACGAGCTTGGCCTTCTCGATTACTTTGTCAGTAGACATGCGCAAGGCGGTTCCGCCCACTACCGTGGCGCGGCTCCCAAAGGTCCCGACGCCATACGGAACGATCGTCGTGTCTCCGTGAAGGACAATCACGTCATCGAACGGCACCCCCAGGTCGTCCGCGACTAGCTGCGCGAAGCTGGTTTCCTGCCCCTGTCCGTGAGGCGAAGCCCCCGTGAGGACTGTGACCTTGCCTGCCCGGTCGATCTTGACTGTGCCACTTTCCCAGCACGCCATGCCAAGGGTGTTGGAGGGGCCGAACCCGCAGATTTCGGTGTAAGAAGAAAGCCCGATACCCAGGTACCGCCCCTCCTCCGCAGCCGCGGCCTGTTCCCGCCGAAATCCCTCGTAGTCGATTGCCTCCATTGCCTTATCGAGCGCCGTCACGTGATCGCCGCTGTCGTATTCGACTCCGGACGGAGCCGCGTACGGGAATTGGTCCGCTGGAATCAGGTTCCGCCGGCGAATCTCCGCCGGGTCCATGCCCAGCTTTTGAGCAGTCTGATCGAGTGCCCTTTCGAGGAAATACGTAGCTTCGGGACGACCGGCCCCACGATACGCGTCCGTGGGCGCCTTGTTCGTGAAAACGCAGATCAGCTCGGAAGAGGCGGCCTTGATGTCGTAAGGCCCGGTCATCATCAGCTGCGAGAGCGTTGGCACCGCAGCGGTAAGAATCTGATAGTAAGCGCCCAGGTCGGCGATGATCTTCGTCTTGATGGCCAGTACTTTGCCGTCGTTGTTTACGCCCACGTCGATGTAGTTGACCTGGCCGCGCCCGTGCGTCGTCGCCAGGAAGCTCTCCGATCGGTCTTCGATCCACTTGACCGGCCGGTTGCTCCGTAGGGCCGCCAGCGCTGTGCAGTATTCCTCCGGGTAGACGTTCAGCTTGCAGCCGAACCCGCCTCCGACTTCAGGAGCGATGACGCGAACCTGGTTCGACGGGATGCTCAACGCTGCGGCGAGGCGGTCCTTCAGCATGTGCGGAATCTGTGTGGAAGTCCACATAGTCAGTCCGCCGCCGCCTTCCGGCTCTACCACTACGCCCCGCGTCTCCATGGGATTCGGAATCAGGCGCTGGTTGACGTATCGAAAACTGAAAACGTTGTCGGCCTCGGCCAGGGCATCGTCGATGTCCTCGCTACCCGGTTCAAGCCGAAACGCCATGTTGCTGCCGAGGTCTTCCCAGATGAGCGGCGCACCCTCCTCGATAGCCGCTTCGATGTCGACCACCGCGTCCAGAGGCTCATAATCGACCTCGACCGCCTCGGCCGCGTCTCGTGCCACGTAGCGGTCCTCGGCAACCACCGCGGCCACCGCGTCCCCCAGTAGACGCGCCTTGCCGGACGCCAACGCTTGGCGCCACGGTTTGAGCATGTCCGGCGAAGGCGCGGCGTCTATAGGTATCGGACCGATGTCGTCCTTGATGTCATCCCAGACGAATACGTCGATCACGCCGTCCATGTCCCGCGCGGCTGATACGTCTATCGAGTTGATGCGGGCGTGCGCATAGGGACTCCGCACCAGTTCAAGATACGCCATATCCACGCGCCGCACGTCGTCGACGTATGTACCCGCTCCCGTTATTAACCTTGGGTCTTCCTTGCGCCTGACTCTGGCGCCGACCATTCGTGAGACTGCCATTGTTTCGAGCCTCCCGTTCCTGCTAGGCCTTTGCCGCGGCCTGGACCGCTTTGATGATGTTCTGGTATCCGGTACAGCGGCACATATTGCCGTCGATGCCGCTTCGGATTTCGTCCTCGGATGGATCAGGATTCCGATCCAGCAGATCCTTGACGGACATGATCATGCCCGGCGTGCAGAATCCACACTGGAGACCGTGCTCGTTCCAGAATCCCTCCTGCACGGGATCGAGTTCGCCGTCCGACGCAAGACCTTCGATCGTCGTCACCTCGGCCCCATCCGCCTGGACCGCGAGCATCGTGCACGACTTCGCCGAGCGCCCGTTGACGAGCACCGTGCAAGCCCCGCACTGACTTGTGTCGCAGCCAATGTGCGTACCGGTAAGTCCAAGTGCGTCCCGCAGATAGTGCACAAGGAGTAGACGCGGTTCGACTTCCGCCGCACGCGCTGTCCCGTTCACCGATACTGATATCGATGCTTTCATACGCCGCTCACCTCCCTTGGAAGCCCCGGATTCGATTTGCCTCTACTTCACTTCGGGTCCAGATGCCCGTTGATGCCTTTCATAAATTGACCGATCAACATCTTGGCCGCCGCCGAGGTCAGGCGTGAGCCGACTCGGGCCAGCGTCCCCACCGTCTTCACCTCGCCCTCGAACGTCAACCGCGTAACCGATTGATCGTCGCGCAGCGATATTACTCCATAAGCGTCGATCTTCCCGGGACGCCCCTGCCCAGATACGGTCATGCGATACGACTCGGGTTCATTCTTTTCCGAGATTTCTACCGTGCCCGAATAGCGTCCCTTTACAGCCGCGACGCCTACGACCACTTGCGCCCGAAAACGCCCGGGCTCCATCTCGTCTAGCGACTCGCAGCCCTTTATGCACGACTTGATTACGTCAGGATCGTGCAGCAAGTCCCAAACCGTTTGGCGATCTGCCGCAAACGTGTAGTCGCCCGAAAGTTTCAATCTGCGGTAACCTCGCCTTCGCTTTAGACTGCCGCTGGCCGCTTTGCCCTCGTCAGGCGCTCTTCATCATCCAAAAAAAGCAGCCTCATTGGCAAATCGGCAGCCGTTGACGCTGGTCGATGCGCTACGCTAAATAGAATGACATACTTGTCTGACAGACTTCTTGATACGGCTTGACGTGGAGATGGAAATGTGAGCGAGCAATCCGGTTTCTCGACTGACTCCGAGTCGCTCGAAGGCATGTCGATACCCAAGGAGGTCCGCCGCGAGGTCTGGAATCTCATCGAGTCGTTGACCGAAAACTACCGCGGAAGAAGACTCAAGACCATCGAAAAAACTGCGGACTCGGTCGCCGCGTTCTTCGGCGGCCCGTCCATGGGCCAGTCCCATTGGGCTCGTGAGTGCGTGGAGGCCCTGGCGTCTGCAACTGGCGAAAACGTCGTCAACGAAAACGAGTCCGATCTTCAGGCCCTGCGCCGTCTGCTGACCGACAGAGGGCCGCGATGGTTCGTATGGATTCTCGAGTTCCTGTTGCAAACCGGCGGACAAGGGCGTGACGACCAGGTTAACGAAATGATGGAACAGCACGGCGTATCGGTCCGTTTTACAAACGGAACAGCCAGCACCGGCTGAACCCAGCCGCCGTCCGAGCACCAAGGAGAGCGACCTCGATGTATGACCTCGCGATTATCGGATCCGGAACAGCCGGACTTACCGCCGCTATCTACAGCGCGCGAGCCGACCTGTCCACCTTGGTTCTGATAGGCGAAGCGTTTGGCGGGCAGATCGCGACGACCAACGACGTTGAGAACTACCCCGGGTTCGACGACGGGATTACCGGTCCCGAGCTAACCGAACGCATGAGAAAACAGGCCGAACGGTTCGGGGCCAAGTTCGAGATGAACACGATTGTCCAGATCGACGTCAACGGACCGCCGTTCACACTCACCGGCCACGGCGCGGAATACCAGGCCAGAGCGGTTGTCGTGGCCACCGGCGCGTCGCCCAAACTCCTGGGCGTTCCCGGTGAGCTAGAGCTGTGGGGACGAGGAGTTTCCTACTGCGCAACCTGCGACGGGGCGTTCTTCCGTGGCGAGCACATCGCCGTCGTCGGCGGCGGCGACAGCGCCCTGCAGGAGGCGCTATTCCTCACCAGATTCGGCTCCAAGATCTCGATAATCCACCGACGTGACCAGCTTCGCGCCGGCGCTTACCTGACCAACCGGGCAAATGAAAACGACAAGATCGAGTTCGTTTGGGACACGGTCGTCGGGGAAATCAACGGAACGAACGGCGTGGAGAGCCTTCGAATCAAAAACGTCAAGACCGGCGAAGTTTCGAGTCTCCCCGTAGGCGGTGTCTTCGTATATATCGGACACCGGCCTAACACCGACATCTTCAAGAACAAGCTGGACATGGACCACGAGGGATACCTCATCGCGGACCACCGGACGCACTCCAACATCGAGGGGATATTCATCGCCGGCGAGGCCCAGGACAACTACTTCCGCCAGGCCATCACGACGGCCGGCGAGGGCTGCATGGCCGCGATGGAAGCCGAAAAGTTCATCGCACGGCTGGAGTTCGAGAAAACGGAGGAGCCAGTCGCCGTCGCGCCTGCCGCTGCCGGATAGCTAGCTCGTCAAGAGCGGGAGACCAGGCCCCTTAGCTCGATGCCTGGTCCGGAACTCGCGACTCTGTCATTCCAAGCGCAAGCGAGGAATCTACTCCCGTCCTTCCCCTGTCATTCCCGTGTCGTAGGGGCGGTTCGCGAACCGCCCTCTCTCCGCACGCGAACGCGCCAAATCGCACCGAAACCGCCCTTGGCAGAATCGTCATTCCCCCGAAAGCGGGAAGGTGGATTCACATTTGAAGTGCAACGCTAAATCGTCCCAAAACGTCTCGGCAGGGGTCTTATAGCCCAGACATTTACGCGGCGTATTGTTATACGCCTGCACCAGCTCCGTAAACCGCTGCTCCGACAGGCTCGCCAGGTCCGTCTTGCGTGGCAGACCGCGCCGCATCCGCCCAATCGCGTTCTCAACCCCGCCCTTCTGCCAGGGCGAGTGGGTATCGCAAATGAACGTCTCTATGCCCAGCCCATGTAGCTGGTGATGCTGGGCAAACTCCGTGCCGTTGTCGAAGGTCACGCTCTGCCGCCACTGCGACGGCAACGGCTCCAGAATATTCGCTATCGCGCTCGCTATCGGCGCTGCAGCTTTGCCTCTTGGCCGCACCCCGATCAGCAGCCGCGAGTGACGCTCGTGCAGCGTCAGCACCGCTTGCCCGTACCTCCTGAACAGCATCAAGTCCGCCTCCCAGTGTCCCGGAGTACGCCGGTCACCAGCCGCCGACGGGCGTTCCACCAGCGGTCGCCGCAACGCGATGAACGACGCCGGACTGCCACCTTTGCGCCCCCGCCTGCCCCGTCTCCACTTGCCCCTCGGCAAGTAGTGTCGCCATCTGTAGTCCTTCTTCCTCGCAATCTGCGCGTATATGAACCGATAGATCGTCTCGAACGAAATCACCGGTGCCCCCGCCTCCCGCGCCAGCCGTCCCGCCACCTGCTCCGGCGACCAGCCTCGCGCCAGCCCCCTCAGTACCCGTCCGCGCAGATCGTCGTCGCGTTCTAGCCGACTCCCGCACCAGCGCCGCGCCCACGCCTGCTCGTCCGCATACTTGGCTTTGTACTCCCCCTTCCGCGTCCTGTTCCGCTTCAGCTCCCTCGCAACCGTCGATGGCGCGCGATCCAAAGCTGCCGCGATCTCGCGGATCGACTGTCCCGCTGTGCGTAGTCTGGCAATCTCTTCCCGTTCCTCAATGCCGATCTGTTTGTATCTGATTCCCATCGCAACACCTCAATAAGATGTTGCACTTCGTTTGTGAACTTAGGGAATCCAGAACCTACTCCCCAGCCCCACTCCCCGTTCATGGTGAGCCCGTCGAACCATGAACGAGCCGCCTATCCAGCCATTCGCCCTTCGACCACCTCAGGGCGAACGGAGCCTCCCGTCATTCCAAGCGAAGCCGAGGAATCTACCGCTCCCCGGCGCTCAACCGGCGACTCGCGGGTTTCAGATTCTCCAGAGCAAGATTGCTGTCAGCACTGCTCCCGCCGCCGCGGAGAGATAGCTCACCGCCGTGAGCGCCAGGCCCGGCACAGGCGCGTGCAGGTCAATTATCAAGTGCCGGATGCGGTGCACCGCAAAGAAAAGCACTAGCGATATCCCCGCGAACAGCACGATCTTTACGAGCGGATTGCCCAGCAGGTCCCTGATCTCGCCGTAAGAAAGCGCGTCGCTGAAGACGCTCCAACCAAACCCCGGAGCAAGCGCCGTTGCAAAGATGAGAACCGGAATCAGCATGGCCGCCACGACGCTCCCGGCCGAAAACAGCGACCACCAAAAAGCCTCGCTCGATCCCCTCACAGCAGTATCACCAGCAAAACGATCACCGTGACCACGCCCCACGCGGCGTAGTTAGGACCGGAGATCAGCGCGGGCGGTACAGGCTCTTCTCCCAGGCGCACCGACAATCCCTTGGGTATCAAATTGAAGAACGTGATGGTGTGCAGCAACGAAAACAGAAATGCGACCACGTGAAGCACCATCATTCCCGGCGAGGTGAAAAGCTCGAAATAAGACTCGTACGATGCCCGGTCGCTCCCTGCCTTGGCTATCAGGATGATCAGCAATACGACGTAGGCGGCGATGAACACCGACGAAATCTCGCGCAAAAAGATCATGAAATAGCTGCCGCGGGCGGTCCACCATAAGGCGCCCATGGAGCGGCGCAGCCGACCGGTCACTTTTTCGCCATCCAGGGCGTGAGGAACGACTTGTAATAGTCGACTATTCCAGACACTTTGGACTGCTGTATCGCCCCGGCCGGATCGACGTGCTTTGGACACACCACCGAGCACTCGCCCACGAACGTGCAGTCCCAGATGCCTTCGTTGCTCAGCAGGATATCCAGTCTCTGTTCGCGCCCCTGGTCGCGGGAGTCCATGTTGTAGCGGTGCGCCAGCGCCAGGGCGGCCGGACCGATGAACTCAGGTTCGTGCCCGGCAACGGGACATGCGGCATAGCACAACATGCAATTGATGCACATCGTGTACTGCTTGTAGCTCGCCAGCTCGGCAGGCGTTTGCAGATATTCGCCTGCCTCGACCGGAGCCTCGTCCTCACGCACCAGCCACGGTTTGACGCTGTGCAGCTTTTCTAGGAAATCGTCGAAATCGATAATCAGGTCCCGCTCGACCTCGAAGTTGTTCAGAGGCTCTACCCGCACGGGCCCTGGCAGGTAGTCCCTCAGGAAAGCGCTGCACGAGAGCACCGGATAGCCGTTGACCATCATTCCGCACGAGCCACAGACGCCCATCCGGCAAGACCAGCGGTAGGAGAGAGTCCCGTCAATGTGGTCCTTGATGAAGTTCAGCGCGTCCAGAACGACCCAGTCGTCGCGAAACTCAACCTCGTAGCTTTGAAATGAATCACGGCCCGAGTCCGGCGAATACCGGAACACCTCTAGCGTGATGCTATCTACCATTGGCGTACCTGCCACGCGCCGGTACTGCGGCAATACACTGGCACAATCCCCGAATTCAACTTCCGTATACCCGGGCGGCGGGCGGCCATTTCGTGATGGTCACCGGTTTGTATTCGATGCGCGGAGAGTCATCCTCACGGTAGGCAAGCGAGTGCTTCAGGTAGCCGTCATCATCGCGGTCGGGATAGTCGGTACGCTGATGAGACCCTCGCGACTCTTTCCTCGCGAGGGCCGAAAAAGCCACCGACTGCGCCACGTCCAGCATGCAGTCCAGTTCCAGAGCGGCGATCAGTTCGGTGTTGTAGCGTAGCCCGCTGTCGTCCAGGTTCACGTTCCGGAACCGGTCGCGCAGCTCCACCAACTTATGGCACGTAGCACGCAGCGACTCCTCCGTGCGGTAGATGCCCGCGCCGGTTTCCATGGCCGTGGTCATCTCCTGACGGATATCTGCAATCCTCTCTGTTCCCTGATTTCCATTCGAAACAAGCCCTCTAACCCGCGATTCCGATGCCGTGGCCTGGGCCTCAAGCGCTCCGACATCTCCGATCTCCGACCCCGCGGCCAGCTCCGCCGCGTCGTGCCCCGCCCGCGCGCCGAAAACCAACAGTTCCGTCAAGGAGTTCGAGCCGAGCCGGTTAGCGCCGTTGATGCTCACGCAAGCGCATTCTCCCGCCGCAAATAGACGCGGCAGCGAAGTCGCTCCCCGAATGTCTGTGTCGATCCCACCCATCATGTAGTGGACCACCGGTCGCACGGGTATCGGTTCGGTTACAGGGTCGATGCCTCCGTAGTTGAGCGCGAGCTCCCTCACGAACGGCAATTTCGAGTCGATCAGCTTCTCGCCCAAGTGCCGGACGTCGAGATGCACGTAGCTTCCGTACTCTCCCTGCATGACGTTCCCCTTCTGCTCTTCAAGGATGAACGCCTGCGAGAGCCGGTCGCGCGGGCCAAGCTCCATCGTTCTGTTCTGCGGATGATTGGGATCGGATATGTCCAGCGGCCGCCCCAGGTTGTAGTCCTGCAAGTACCGGCGGCCGTTCTTGTTTACCAGGATTCCGCCCTCGCCCCGGGCCGCCTCGGTTATCAATATCCCCGTCCCCGGCAGACCGGTTGGGTGATATTGAACGAACTCCATATCCTTCAGCGCCACGCCCGCTCGATAAGCCAGCGTCATGCCGTCGCCGGTCTTGATAGCCGCGTTGGTGGTGAAAGGGAATACGCGTCCGCCGCCGCCCGTGCAGATGATTACGGCCTTTCCCAAAATGGCCTTGACCTCACCGCTCCGAAGTTCCAGGGCCGCTACGCCCTGGCATCTGCCGTCGTCGACCAGCAGATCGAGCGCGAACCATTCGTCGTAACGGTTCACGCTCGCATATCTCATCGTCGTCTGAAACAGCGAGTGGAGTACATGGAATCCGGTCTTGTCAGCCGCGAACCACGTCCGTTGAATCCTCATGCCGCCGAACGGACGGACCGCTACCGTGCCGTTCGGTTCCCTGCTCCAGGGGCAGCCCCAGTGTTCGAGCTGTATCAGCTCGTCCGGCGCTTCTTTGACGAAAAGCTCAACGGCGTCCTGGTCGGCCAGCCAGTCCGAACCGCTTATCGTGTCGTAGATGTGGTGCTCGAAGCTGTCGTTTTCCTTGATTGCCGCGGCCATTCCACCCTCGGCCGCCACGGTGTGGCTGCGCATCGGATAGACCTTCGAGACGACCGCGATGTCAAGGCCCGGATCGACTTCAGCCGCCGCGATCGCGGCGCGAAGTCCGGCGCCGCCGCCGCCAACTATTACAACGTCATGTAGCTTCGATTCCACGTTGCGAATCATACGGAGGTCACGGAGAGGCCGCAATTGAGCAGAACGCATCTCTTAAGCGGACTATGGTCGAAGATGCGGACTATCCTTCCACCCGATCGGCGGCCTGGAGCGATCTCAGATAATTCACGACGGCCCATCGCTCCGTCGGCGTGAGCAGCCGTTGCTGAGACGGCATGTTGCCTATTCCATGCGTGATGACGGCGAAGATCCACCCGTCGGGCGAGACCAGGGCTAAGCCTTCTCGCAGGTTAGGTGGAGCGCGAACTCCGGCATTTACAAACCGGGGTGCGACCTGACTGACCCCGTCGGCGTCTGCGCCGTGACACATTGCGCAGTTGACTCGAAACAGCTCTTGCCCCTCGACAATCGACTCGAGCGTCGCCTCGGCCGGATTATCTTGCTCCGATAATTGCGCGAACTCCAAAACCGACTCACGGCCGGTCGTTGGTACGCTCCCCTCCACTTGCTGTACCAATGGAGGCTCGCCCGGTCGGTTCGATTGCTGATAGTGCATTTCCGGGAAGATGTCGAACGGATAAGCGCCCGACTCGCAGGCCATCAGCAAAAGGCCCGCAAGAACGGCAAGTGCGCCCGCGAGCAGTATTCGCGCGCGCCCGAGTGAGCGCATCGTCACGAAGCCGTCGACTCCTGTGGCGAACTCATGATGCTTCCGTCTTTGGCGATGATGTCGACCGCCCCCGCCTGTTCCAGAGACTGCCTGGCAGCCAGCATCTTCGGATCGGTCGCGAGAACCGACACGCCGATGTAGCCGTCCGAAATGCGCTTGTCGTAAAGCCCCACGCCGTCGGGCAGCCGCGACTCGAACAGAATGCCTATGACGGTGAAGATGACCGCCGCCAGGAGCGTGCCCTCGTACAGGATCTGGATAATCGCCGGAACGGCCACGATGGGCTTTCCGCCGGTCACCAGCGGTTCCGAAATCTGTGCTCCCACGACCCACGCCGTACCGATCACAAGTCCGCAGATGGCTCCCGCAAACGGGAACGTGAATAGCCGGTGCTTTATGTGAGCTTCGCCGAACGCCCCTTCCGGATACGGGGTGCTGCTTATAACTTCGAGGTCGGTATCGCCGAATCCTGCTTCCCTCAAGCGGGTGAACGCGTCAGCCGCCTGATCGGGCTCCTCGAACAGCCCGAGGAGCTCGCGTCGCTGTTCCGCTGCCATTCCCTAGAACTCCTCTACTCGCGCATCGCGGCGGGCACGTCGGTCTTGCCGACCGCAAACTTCTCAGCCAAGATTTGACCCTCTTTGACATCCGCCGCCGGGATTATCGGCAGCAGTTTCGCAAACGTCAGCACGCCCAGCATCACCAGCGCGAACGACGCCGTAACGATTATTCCCTCTCCCCAGGACGGTGTGAACTCTCCGTAGACGAACTGGAGGTCCGACTTGCGCTCCAGGCCCGGAACGATAAGCAGATAACGTTCGAGCCACATGCCGATGTTCACTGAAACCGTGGTTATGAACATCCACTTGAAGCTCCGGCGCACGTTTCTGAACAGCCACATCGGCACGGGGAAGAGGAACGCGGTGAATATGAATATCGGCGCGAGTACCAGCCACGGCATCTCGAACGTGCGCTTCATCCACGTCGCCACCTCGGCCGGCTCTTCCCCGTAAAGTCCGAAGCCAAAGTCCAGAAACAGGAAGAACCCCCACGTCACCGCGACCGCGATCAGCAGCCGCGCCAGCGAGTCGATATGGTCGGCCTTGATGTAGTTTTCGAGCTTCAGGATCTTCCTTAGAACTATCGTCACCGTCACAACCGCCGATACGCCCGAATGCACCGCCCCGATTACGAAGTAAGGTGCGAACACCGTGTTGTGCCAGCCCGGCAGTGAGGTGACCGCGAAGTCCCAAGAGACAATCGAGTGCACCGACACGAAGATCGGCAGGATGATCGCCGAAAGCAGAATTCCGGCGATTGCCTGGATTCGCCATTGCCGCGACGTTCCCCGGAATCCCATCGCGAGAATCGTAAAGAGGACGCGCCGGACGGGGTCGCTGGCTTTGTCCCGCGCCAGCGCCAGGTCGGGCAGCAGCGCAATGTAGACGAACATAAGCGTCGAAAGCAGGTACGTGAATATCGCCGACGGGTCCCATACCAGCGGCGATCTCGGGTTCGGCCACGCGCCGCGAATCCAGTCATACGGAAACTCCCAATAGAGCGTTCGCCAGGGCCGCCCGCTGTGGACGATGGGCATTAGCATCGCGGTCAACAGCGAGAAGATCGTAAGCACCTCCGCCGCTCGCGTGACTGGCCTGCGCCATTCCGCCTGCGAGAGCCGCAAAATCGCCGAGACCATGATTCCCGCGTGGCTGATTCCGATCCAGAACACCAGGTTGACGATCGGGAAGCTCCAGTACACCGGATGCGAGTAGCCGAAGTACTGCAATCCGAACATCAGCAACAGGATGAACACCGCGAATCCGGCGGCCAGGATCGCGCCAAACACCACCGTCGAACCGAAGAACCACCTCGGCGTCCGCATTACGAAGTCGAGGAGTTCTCGGTCCGTGGTTCTCGCTTCGGTTACGACAGGTTCTTGCAAGCTTCAGTCCATCCGCCGGCTTGTTATCGCCATGTTCTAATCGGGCTTTCCAAGCACGTACACGTGCCCCTTCATAAACTGCTGTTCCCTGCGAAGCATCGCCCCGTGGCGCAGTTCCCATCCACCCAGCACCGGAAGCCGGCTGGCGGCCCAAATGAACGCCAGGGCCATGATGGCTATCCAGCCGATCAAGAAAACGATGTCCAGCGCGCTCGGTCCAAATGCGTCCGGAAGGTTGGTGCCGAGGGAGTGATGGAACGGGTCGGGATGACTCATTGCCGGGACAAACAACCGGATCCTGTCGAAAACAAGCCCCACCAGCGTTACGCCCCCGACCGCGGCGAGCGACCAGAGGTTCCGCCTGACCGGGTTGAAGATCAGGCACACGAACGGAATCAGGAACAGCCCCAGGAATCCGAGAATGAACGGAAGCCGATAGGTGATGGCTATCGTCAGCTGCATGGCCGCGACCTCCGACGGAATGCGCGCGTACCAGACGAGTACGAAGTCCGACCAGAAGAAGTAGAACCACAGAAGCGTGGTGGCCAGCAACAGCTTGCCGAGATTGATCGCCTGCTCGTTGCCGATGAACCGCCCGACGCTCGAGTATCGCTTGAGCAGAAAAAGCGTAACGATGGTCAGCGCCAGGCCGCCTTGAATGCCGGTCAGCGCGTGATATGCCGGGAAGATCCCGGAACGCCAGCCGGGCACGAGAGCCTGTCCCAAGTCAGTGCTTAGCACCAGGTGAGTGTAGATGTAAGCCATTAGATAGAACGCACCGAAAACCTTGGTCCCGATTCTCGCCGCGATCCACTGTCGGGTGGTGCCCGTCCAGTTGAAAACCAGCGCTCGCTGCCAGGAGGAAAGCTCCCCATTGGCCCGCCAGGCGACCGCGAGGTCGGGCACCGTCGAAATCCACAGCATCCCCACTCCGGCCAAAACCATGATCGCCGCCGCCAGCGCGTCGGTCAGAAACGGCGCGCCGGCGTGGAAGTTGAACCACAGGTTTGAGCGCCCTTCCAGGGGAGGTAGCGTCGCGAGTATCGGTATCAGCAGTATGTAGCTGATCGTTGCTGGAATTATGTAAAGCTCGGCGACTCGGCGGGCCGGAAGCGCCCAGTACCCGCGCGCCGCCCGGCTCGCGTACGCGACCAGCGGCGCTCCCGCCGCAGTCGACAGAATGTACATCAGCGCCACCGTCGGGTAGGCCCACTTCGCGCGGCCCGCCTCCCCCCAAGACCCAAGCTTGATGATGTAAGCCACGATCCCCGCCGCCGCCAGTATCGCCAGCGCCGCAATCGCCGCATGCCTCAGATTCGGGCGGATTGAGGCGGGCTTGAACGCCGGACGCTGCTTGATTTGAAGGGCAGCCTCTTCAGGCTTGATCAATGCCCTTCCTCCTCGTGCGGCTCGGCGAACGGATCGACCTTGCTCAGGTATACGACCGATGGGTCCGTGCCGAAGTTCTCCAACAGCGTGAAGCTGCGCTCCGACTCGGCGAGCTGCGAGACCTTGCTGTTTTCATCGTTCAGATCGCCGAATACCAGCGCGTTCGTCGGACACGACTGTACGCACGCCGGCGAAACGTCGCCGTCGGCCAGCTCCACGCCCTGCTGAACAGCGTCGCGCTTGGCGCGCTGAATCCGCTGCACGCAGAACGTGCACTTTTCGATTATTCCCTTGGTCCGAACCGTCACGTCCGGATTTAGCATGTCGTTCATCGGGTCCGGCCATTCCGGATTCCACCAGTTGAAATACCGGACCGAATAGGGACAGCCGTTCGCGCAGAACCGGGTCCCGATGCAGCGGTTGTAGACCTGCACGTTGAGACCTTCGGGATTCCGATAAGTCGCCCAAACCGGGCAAACGGGCTCGCACGGCGCGTTTCCGCAGTGCTGACACATCACCGGCAGATAACGTGCCTTGGCGTTCGGGAACTCGCCCTCCCAGTACCGTTCTATTCGAATCCAGGCCTTGGCGCGGCCCTCGAGGACTCGCTGTTCTTCGTTCAGGGCCAGGTTGTTCTCCGACTGGCAAGCGACCACGCACGCCTGACACCCCGTGCAGAGGTCGGCGTCGACGACCATCCCCCAGCGGCGGCCCTCCTGATCGAGATCGGGATCGTCGCTGGGAATAGTTGCCGCGCCGAACTTCTGTGCGGCGCGCGCCGCCATTTCGTGCTGGCTATTCACTAGTCACCTTCACGGGCGCACCTTTCTCATCATTGCGCGGATCATCAAAGAACTCGAATGTCGGAAGCTCCCGGTTCTTGCCGACTTTCTGCAGCCTCGCTCTGGTCGCGGCCCAGGCGAGTGCTCCCGTGGCCGAATCGACCTGAGGACTCAGGATCGACAAAACGTTGGCGCCTTGACCGACGTCCCACCTGCCGCCCTGCTCGCGGCCGCCGCCAACCGGAACACCAATCACGTCAGGTGGCACGACCGGCGAATCATATATTCCCGCTCGAATCTTCTCACCAGTCGGCGCTATCACGTCAACCAGGTCGCCTCGCTTCAGACCAAGCTTCTCAGCGGTGTGGGGATTGATCTCTACCCACGTCGTCCAGGTCACGGTAGTCAACGGATCGGGCGCCGCTTGAAGCCAAGGATTGACTGCCTCCGCGCCCGCACCGACCGAAACCGTCTCGAACGGAACTAGCTGGAACGGAAACTGCGGGGCGTCGCCGGAAAACGACGGCGCTTGCAATGAGTCGATGGACCAAGCGGGTGAGCTTGAAAATTGGTCCGGCTGCGCGCCGCCTTCCCAGTAACCGCCCCGCCGCAGCAGCTCGATCCAGTTCTCATCTGGAGAGATCGTCGGATCGAGGTCGCCAAACAGGTTGATCGCGGTCAACCGCACGGCTTCGTGCATGGTCTCTGATGACACCAGCACGTCGTCCGTGAACTCGGGAGTGATTGCCAGCAGCACGTCCCCAAAGCTCCGGCCGTCCGTCTGCGGCGTGACCACCGGCTGTTGATATCCAACCACCTGGCGGCCGTCCGCCGCGTCGACAGCGAAATCGCCCCACTCCTCGAACGGGTGCGTGGACGGCAGAATCAAATCAGCATAGCTGGATGTCTCGTTCATGAACGTAGACATGCTCACTACGAAACCCGCCTCCGTCAGCGTCCTCTTGAAACCGGCCGCTTCGGGCAAACCGTAGGCTGGATCTGCGTCGTAAACAAATATCGACTGCGACGACGCCGATCCGGCCAGCGCCGCGAATTCGCTGTACGGAGTCGGACCCATTGGCAACGGCACGGCTCTCGGCGGACCCGGGTTTGGCAACACGCCGCCGGCTTCCCCCACACTGCCTACGATCCGGTTCAGCAGCAGCACGGCCGCACCGGCATCCGAGCCGTTCGTTTGAGCCAGCGCGGGGCCGCCCGCGATAGCTATTCCGGGTTGATGCGACGCAAACTCGTGCGCCATGGTCTTGATGTCCTCGGCCGAAACGCCGGACGCGCCCGCCACAGCCTCAGGAGCGTAGCGCGCGAGCGCGTCACGGCCTCCGACTGCCTCCAGCGCCGCGCCCCAAACGTCCTCGCCGACAAGCCCCTCCCTGACTATCACGTGAGCGATGCTGAGCGCCACCGCGCCTTCGTGGCCCGGATTTATGTAAACCCAGCGGTCGGCGTTGGACCCGGTCATCGACATTCGCGGCTCGATCTGCGTCAGAAGGCCGCGCTCGCGGCCTGCACCGTGGCGGAATCGACTGTAAGCCATGCTGTATTGAACGGGTGACACCCACGTCCCCAGGAAGTCCGCCCCAAACGACAGCACGTAGTGAGCGTTTCCAATGTCAAAGTGCGGCGTTTGCTCAACGCCAAACACTTTCCGTATCGACTCTCTGAGTGCAGTCGTCTCCAGCGGCTCATACACCAGGTGACGACCGCCGAGCGAATTCATCAGCCAAGACGCGATGCGGGCCGTTGTTCCGCCTATTCGCCCGGTGATCAGAATCGAGTCTCTGGGAGGGCCGAAGTTCTCCGCCAGGATGTCCAGTGCGCTGAGCCATCCAATTTGCTCGAAGTCGTCGGAACCCCGGCTGCGGCGGCGCATCGGCCACTTGAGGCGATCGGGGTGATAGAGCGACTGCACGCCCGCCTGCGATCGGACGTGCGTCTTGCCTTGATTTATCGGAAATTCCGGGTTGCCCTCGACCTTCTTTGCACGGCCGTCCACTGTCCGGACCACCACGCTTTCTCCCCAATCTACGTGCGCCGAAGCGGTGGCGAACCACACGTTTTGCCCCTGGAGCGACTGCTCGGGAGCTAGAACGAAGCTTTGCACGCGTGATTTACGGTCGGGTTTGGCGCAGCCGACGACAAGCCCACCGCCGACGGCGCCTACAACGCCAATGATGAAGTGGCGTCGATCAAGCCGCGGCAATGGTTCTCTCGCTCACTTGTGGCACGTTGCGCAATCCAATGAGGCGCTCATCTCCCGGTGGCACGCCATGCACATGCCCATGTTCAGATTCTCGACCTGCTTGACCACTTTCATCGTCGGCACCTCGCCATGGCAAGTCGAGCACTCCAGTCCGGCGAGGATATGCGCCTCATGAACGAATCGCACGTGGTCGGGCAGGCGATGCACCCTTACCCAGTCCACCGCGCGCCCTTCCTCCCAGTGCGCCGCCAGAAGCTGCACTTCGGGATTCTCCTTGCCAACGACCGCGTGGCAGAACATACACTGTTCGAGCGATGGGATCGTCGCGGCGGCTTGAGTCTCTACGCCGCGGTGACAGAACTCGCACGGTATTCCCAGTTCGCCGGCGTGACGCGCGTGGTCGAACGCGATCGGCTGCTCCGGCGCGGGTCGAAGCGTTCCGCCCCTCGCTCCTAGGAAAATCAGCACCGCCGCCGTGGCAATTCCCCCGGCGCCCAGCACAACCCCAATTCCGCTTAGAACGACCAACTGTCGAAGCGTTAATCGGGGTAGTAGCGCCCGAATCGACTCCATCAACTAGATCGCAAGCCGGGGATACAAGTCCGGCAGCAAATTGAGCGCGAGGACCGTGGCGCTGCCCACGACGACAGCCATCAAGATTAGTCCCACGGTCATTACGCCGTAGAGAGGCATCCGCATACGGCGTGCGGCTTGCGGCGCGATGTCTCCGGTATAGACGAGCGACGGGATGATTCCGTGGGCCAAGGCGTAGCTCGCCGCCGTCCCCAGCGCTATGACTACGAGCACCCACAAGTGTCCAATCAGCCAAGAGATCGCGACCCAATCCGACTCGGTCAACCTCTCTAAAACCACGGCGCTTGTTATCCCCTGATTCGCATAAAGGTACGTCTAGCGATTCGGCGTCCGAGGAAGTTTACACACTCACGAAGCAGGCAGAAACGCCTCCGTCCAAAATTCGCGCGGGCTGCCCATGCAAGACCCCAGCCGCGCTATCAAAAAGCCGCCCAAATCGGTATCACCGGCCTGCGCTGGCAAACCTGTATTCACCTTGAGTTTTCGGCGTCTATTCATAGCGTTTTGTGAAACATATCACAATCCGAGACTTCGATTTTTTGGGGTTTGGCGAGCACGAGATACTTTGCCCGCGCCGGAGAATCTCCGACGCGGAAATCGGATTGTAGTAATGAAATCAGCTCGACAGGTCCGTCAGATGACCTTCGGCATCGAACTCGAAGGGCTGCGGCCCTCCGTCTGCGCTGGCGAGCCCCGCGCGTTCGAGCTCAATCGCAACAGGCTCGGTCACCCAAAACGTTTCGAGCTCCATCGTGTTCTTTATCCGGCCGATGCGTGGGCCCGACGGCGAAAGCCGGTTTGCCACTGAAACGCCCGTTTCAAGACATATCTCGTCCGTCTCGAAAGTAATCGGCACGCGGACCGCCGTCGTCACCAGCGACGTGATCGCGTTTATGTTCGACGCCTCAAAGTCGATGGCGTCGACAAGCGCCCTGGTCGTGAAGTCCGCCATGCCGATGCCCGACGCGTTGCCGTTACTCTCACGGGTGAGACGCAACGCCGCCAGGTACCGATAGTCGGGCTGGCGCTCGCTGCTGGCGTGCAGCCGCCACGTCCCGACAATGTTGGTGTCCATCCCCGCTCCCGAGATGTTTTTGCCCATTTCGTCGACGACGAGAAAATCGAGCGAGTCAGCCGGCAGCCTCGGCAAGATTCGTTTCGCCGTAACGAGTAGCTCGCGATCAGTGCTGTGAAACTCATGGTCCGCCGCGACTCGTACAATGGCCGGAAGGTCTAGGGCGTTTTCGACCAGCGCCACGCCAAAGAGGATTCTTCCGGTTCCGAGCGCGACCGTCGCCGCTTCCGGAATCGTCTCGGCGAGTCCGGCGGCGTGAATGGTCTCAGCGCCGTTTCGCTTGCCGAGACCTATCGACAGCATCTTGCATAGTCCGCTCTCGATGTCCGCCTTGAAGTCGGTGTGCGGCTTCACCCGCGCGACGATGACTACGTGATCGGCCGAATATGCGTTCGCGTCGCCGTGGATCTGTACCCCTTGGGGAGTTTGACCGAGGATATCGGTCTCCATGGTCGCGCGGACCTCGCAGCCGACGGTCTCCTCCGAAATGCCGTACTGCTCCAGAACGTCCTGCTGTCCGGCGGCGGTGCTGCCTCCGTGGCTGCCCATCGCCGGAACGATGAAAGGCTTCAGCCCGGCGAGTTTCAGTTCCGAAACAATCGTCGATACCACCCGGCGAATCGGCGAAACGCCCCGGCTGCCCACTCCCACCGCAACCGATCCGCCCTCCACCACTCTCGATTTCGCGAGCCGGGCGCGAATTTGCATCGAAAGTTCCGATTCCAGATCCGGCACCGTGGTTACATCGAAATCCTGACGCATGGGCGTCATCAGAGGCCAGTCCACGTTGTTGCCTTTCGAGTTCACATCATCTCCCCTGATCGTTCACCAGTCGGCCAAGCGTCAATCTCTGGTCGGACTCATGCGCCACCCGCCCGCTCGAACCGCCTATAGCTTATGACAGGCTCGCGAACGCGTTTTGCCACGCGCAACGCTTCCCCCAGCCAATTGAGCATCGATCATGTCAAATCGCCCCCTCTTTTCATTGGAGGGCCCCATTCAGACTCAAGCGCTGTCCGTAGCGAGCTGACCGTTTTCGCGCCTATGCGGTCGGCCAGCGCTTCCTCCATGCGGCTCGCGGCCTCTTCCACCGCCTCATCGAACCTCATGCCTAAATCGGTAAGGAATACGAGCTTGGCCCGGCGATGTGTCGGGTCCGGCTTGATCTCGACAAGGCCCTTTCTGCGCAGATCGCGCAGGACCTGATGAATCGCCTGCCGCGAAACTCCGGCCCGCCGGGCAATCTCAGCCGGTCTGGTGCCGCCTTCGAGCAAATGCGGAAAAACTAGAGAATGTGACTTTGGGACCTCACGCCAGCCCTGCTCCGCCAGCAGCTCTACGAAGCTCGCGTCCATCCATCTGAAGCCGTTCAAGAAGAGCCGGCCTAGATTAAGCTTTTCCAATGTCCCTCAGCATTCACGTTCGCACGACAATATGGCACAAAGTCAAGTCTCTTGACAATCGACAATCGAACTCCCGAAGGGGTAGTCTCTCGCAACGGATAGCGATCTTCTGGGCGCCGGGATATGTAGCCATCTCGTCGGCCAAAATCGACATCCGTCACACATTCCAAAGGTGAGCCAGCAATTGCGTCTATTAGGAATTTCCGGAAGCCTCCGCCGCGGTTCTTTCAACACCGCCTTGCTTAACGAAGCGACGGACCTCCTGCCCGAGGACCTGACGCTCGAAGTGTTCCCACTGCATGACATTCCGCTCTTCAACTCGGACGTCGAGGCGCGGGGATTCCCGCCCGCCGTCCAGGCATTCCGCCAAAGAATCCGCGCCGCCGACGGGCTGCTGTTCGCCGCGCCGGAATACAACTACTCCATAACCGGCGTTCTCAAGAACGCCATCGACTGGGCTTCCCGCGGCGAAAATACCGACGACGGTGCCGATCTTGGATCGCCCCTCGACGAAAAGCCCGTCGCCGTCATGGGGGCCGGAGGGCGGTTGGGCACGGTGCGCGCCCAGGCTCACTTCCGTCAGATCGCGCTGCACAACAGTATGCGGGTCATGATCGATCCCGAGCTTTTCGTGCCCCGTCCCTGGAGCAAGTTCGACGAGGACGGACGCCTGGTCCACGAGCGCACCCGCGAACGGCTGCGCAAGTTTCTGGCCGCGATTCCTGCCTGGGTCAGGATGTGGCAGGCCAATCCCATCGGGTCCTGACGACCCAAAACCGCTCCGCTCCGATTGGGCAATACACGAAGTGTCTCGCCCGGCTTAAATGTAAAGAATCGCCTGGTAGAAACGTCCCGATCCCATTGCGCGGCCCGTTCCCGGTTCGCGCTATCCTACGGTCAGCTTCTACCGGAGGAGGGCGAATTTGAGCGACAACAACGGTCAGGCCGACGTCCTCATCATCGGCGCGGGAGCTTCAGGCAGCGTGGTCGCGTGGAGGCTTGCCCAGGCCGGTATGAAAGTCGTCTGCCTGGAGCAGGGCGGCTGGCTCGATAAGGACGACTATCCCCACCGGCGCAACGATTGGGAGCTTCAGCGGCAACTGGAATTTAACCTCGATCCGAACGAGCGTATGCGGCCCGAGGACTACCCTCTAAACGTCGACGACACTCCCATCAATCCGCTCATGTTCAACGCGGTCGGCGGCAGCACGATCCATTGGAGCGGCCATTTTCCAAGATTCAAACCGTCGGACTTCCGCGTCAAGACGCTGGACGGCGTAGCCGACGACTGGCCGCTCGACTACTGGGAGCTGGAGCCTTACTACGACCGCAACGACGCCTTGGTCGGGGTCACCGGTCTCGCCGGCGATCCGGCCAATCCGCCCAGAAGCGTCCGCTCTACACCGCCGCTCGGACTCGGCCCTGTCGGAGAGGCCTGCGTCCGCGGCTTCGAAAAATTGGGATGGCATTGGTGGCCGGCAGACTCGGCTCTCTTATCCGAGCCATTCGACGGGCGCCCCGCGTGTAATAACTGCGGTCCGTGCGATCTCGGCTGTCCCACGGGAGCGATGTCGAGCGCCCACGTCACCTACTGGCCCAAGGCTGTAGATCTGGGAGTCCGGCTCGTTACTCATGCGCGAGTGCGGGAAGTCACATTGGACAGCCGCGGGCTAGCATCCGGCGCGCTCTATTTCGACGAGAACGGCGACATCCAGGAGCAAAAGGCGAGCATGGTCGTTCTGGCGTGCAACGGCGTCGGGACTCCCCGCCTGATGCTCAACTCCACGTCGTCGCTATTTCCGGACGGCCTCGCCAACTCGAGTGGTCTCGTCGGCAAGAACCTGATGTTCCACCCCAACGGGTTCGTCACCGGCATCTTCGAGGAGGACCTGCAATCCTTCCGCGGACCGATCGGGGCGCTGATTCACTGCCAGGAGTTTTACGAGACGGATCTGGCACGCGGTTTCGTCCGCGGGTTTCAACTGCAAATGTGCCGGGCTACGGGCCCGCTTTCACACGCCTTGGGCGGTTTCACAAGCGATCCCGTCCCCTGGGGCGCTAGACACCACGAGGTCCTCCGGGAGCGGTTCTCCCGCAACTTCACGATCGGCGCGATGATTGAGGACCTTCCCGAACCGCACAACCGCGTCACTCTCGACCCCGAGTTGTGCGACAGTGACGGCATCCCCGCGCCTAAGATCGAATACACGCTGAGCGACAACAGCGAGAAGATCGTGGCTTTCGCCGTCGAGCGCGCCCGGGAGCTACTCGAAGCCGCCGGAGCGCACACTGTGCTCGCCGACCCGGTCGTCCGAAGGTCGGGCTGGCATCTCATGGGTACCGCGCGAATGGGCGACGATCCCGCCGATTCGGTCGTCGACAAGTGGGGCAGGACCCACGACGTGCCCAACCTGTTCGTCGTTGACGGCAGCGTCTTCGTGACCTGCGCGCCCATCAACCCGACCACGACAATCCAGGCCCTGGCCCTCAGAACGGCCGACTGGATTGCCGACAATCACCAGGAGATTCCATCGTGAGCCGTCCCGCTGGCAATTCGCAGACGTTGGACCCGGCTCAGTTACAGCTTCTGACCGCCATCCAGGACCGTTTGATACCGCGCGAGGGCGATATGCCGGGAGCGGGCGAGATAGGCGGAGCTGAGGTCGTCGCGGGCTACTTACGCGAGCGCCCGGCGCTGCATCGGGACATCACCGCCGCCCTGGATGCCGTCGAGGCAACGTCAGGCGGACCGGCTCCCTTTGGAAACCTCGCAGATGACGACAAGGACGCCGTCCTTAGACAAGTTGAGGCCGACCTGCCCGATGAGTTCGAGACTCTCTGGCGGCAGACCTACAACTCGTACTACACCAATACGGCGATCCAGGAAAGACTGGGCGCCGGGGCGCTGCCGCCCCAACCTCACGGCTACGTGATGCCCGCGTTCGACGAGACCAGGCTCGACGCCGTCAAGAAGCGAGACAAGCTCTGGCGCGACGCCTGATTCGCCGACCCGCTTAGTTCAAATGCGCGAGTCTGGGCATGACTTCCTTGGCGAGCAACGTCATCGAGTGCAGCCACTTGTCATGCGGTTTCCACTCGTGGCCGACCGCCAGCAGGACTCCAAATCCCCCCACGGCCTCGTATAGACCCGTCAGCTTCTCGACCACGTCGTCCGGGCTGCCAACGACCCAGATATGCTCCAGCATGTAGTCGAGGTCGACTTCCGAATCGGGCGTTTCGGGATCCTGCTTGAAGATCTCCATGCCCCTCGCCCGCCTGCCCATCGCGAGAAAGTAGTCGTTGTAGTCGCGGCCCAGCGTCCCTTCCACTGCCAGCTTCCTGGCTTCCTCGGTCGTATCCGCCACGAAGATGTCCCTCGCTATCCGCCACTCCGAACGATTGGGCGCGGGACTGCCTTCCCTGACACCCGACTCCACCGCGTCCCAGTGCGTTGCGATTATTCGCCATGGAATGATGTCGCTGCTCATCGGAATCCATCCGCGTTCGCCCGCCACGACTAGCGTGCCTGAATAAGGAGTGAGACCCGCCACGCCTATCGGCGGATGGGGTTTCTGGAAAGGCTTCATGTGCATTCCGAGCCCAACGCGCGGATCGGGCTCCGGGACCCAGAATTTGAAGTACTTGCTCTCGTACAGGCCGGGTTTGGGATCGCTCCACAGCTCGATTATCACATCGAGAATCTCGCGCGACGCCTGCCGGTTCTCCTTCTGCTTGGGGTCAAATCCGTAGGCCTCCAGATCGCCGGAGAATACCCCCGAGCCGATACCCCAGTAGAAGCGGCCGCGAGCCATGTTGTCGAGCTGCGCGACCCTATGCGCCAGCATGAAAGGGTCGTGGTTGGTCAGACAGTTCACGCCCGTGCCGAGGACGATGTTCTCCGTGAGCGGCAGCGCTTGGGCGATCAGAAGGTCCGGCGCCGGGATGTTCTCCCACTCCGCCGTCAGGTGCTCGCCGATCCAGGCCTCCTCATAGCCCAGCTGATCGGCCACGACGATCTGCTCCAGATCGTCACGGAGCGTTTCCGCCGGGTCTGACCCGGGAGGATGCATTGGCATCGTAAAAAAGCCGAGGCGCATCGATTTCTCCTACACGTTTATCAAAAGGCGCGCGATACAAAACACGAGAGCCCGGCGACGCCCGGCTCCATGAAGGTCGTCTTCAATTGCCTAGCCGACGATCCCCGCCAGCCGTTCCGCCACAACTTCCGCGTCTCCCTCAAGAAGAGTGTTGGGATTGAAAACCACCGTCTCTCCCTCTTCACCGACGACGATGCTCGGATTGCCGTCGCGCAGAGATTCGATAACCGACTCAGCCGTCAGCCCGGACTCAGGCTCGAAGTTCAAGCATAGTGCGGGCGCGCCGACAAGAACGCCGGGATCAGTGGATACGTTCACGCCCGGTTTCCCTTCAACCACGGCGGAAATGACCTCGAGCTTCGCCTCCGCGGCCGCTATCCGCTCCTCGTGGTCCAATGAGAGCCACCGTCGGAGCGCGTGGACCACTCCTATAACCTCGCCCCGGTCCAGCTTGAACGGACGCCCAATTGACGACGCGCCGATCTCGAAACCTATAAACCCCTGTCTAACCGCTGAGGCGACAAGTTCCTCGCGACCGCAGAGGATGCCGCTCGAATGCGGCGACCCAAAGTACTTGGCTCCAAAGCAAACTAGATCGGCGCCCATCTTTGTCCACATGCGCATTCGTTCGAGCGGGTATATCTGCTGCGCTGCGTCCACCATCACCGGAACTCCGTGACGGTGTGAAATCTCGATAACCTGGTCCAGCGGGACGATCCCGTCTACGGCGTCCATGTGTGCGACGAACAACATCACGGCCGTATCTGGTCCAATGGCTTCTTCAAGCTGTGCCGGCGTCACGCCGTTCGCGTCGCCCGCCTCGACGAGCTTCGCTCCGGATACCGTTGGCGCGTGCTCGTACTTGTACCGCTGCGTTCCCTGTATGACGACTTCGTTCTTCATCCCTTCGGTGTGGGGCAGCTTCTTGACTTTCTCTTCGTCATCGCCCGCGATGCACGCCGCGGCGCCCAGCGCCAGCGCTGCCGCGCAGCCCGAAGTCACGTAGGCCGCCTCGCATTCCAGCAAGTCAGCTATCACGCGACCCGTCGCCGCGAACAGGTCCTCCATGACGACGTAGTACCGGTTCGCGGCATCGATCGCTGCCTGCACTTCGTCAGGTACGGTCGATCCTCCCAGCAGCGTCTGGTTTCCCCGAGCGTTGATTACGGGAACCAAGCCGAGGTCCGTATATATTTCCGTCTCGGCAGTCGATTGCGATGCTACAGCCACGAGAATTCCTCCGCACCGGTATTTCCAGAATCGCTTCCGATAGTAGCGCCAATCTCAAATGCCGGAAACTATCCGGCCGCCTACGTCACAACTATCCAGGCGACGGTCCCGGAAAGCTCCATCGGCTCAAAGCTGGCGGCGCCGCGTCGCAGCTCTGCATCATGAGGTTCCGGCGCAAGTGACTCGGCCCGCCGGTCGGTTCACCGTCATCCGGTGATACCGACATGCAGAGCCTCGCCGCCGACGCTCCGCCGGGGAGCGCCAGCGTGCCACCGGAATCGAAGGTGAACCTCTGTGTGGGCGCGTCAGAGCACTGCCGCAAGAGAAGGCGCACAGGCGGCGTCAAGCCTTCGGCCTCGACACACAAGTCATAGGCCGGCATATACAGATTGCCGGGGTTGGGATGATCCATTACAAAAGTCTCGTCGTCCGCGCCAGGTTTGCATGTATGCGCCGTGAGGGGTGACTGCAAATCTAGGCTTGCGCCGAATCCCGGCACGTCGACGCAGTAAAACTCAGGCTCGTCGAGCGGATCGATTAGCTGAATCAAACTGCCGTCTGCCGTCTGCACCTCCTCATCCATCGCGACCGGCGTTGCCTGAGGTGCCGTCTCTTCCTGAGCCAAAGGCGCGGACACATCCGGTTCGGACGTTCCACAGGCGAAAGTCGCGAGCATGAACAGAATCACGATCGTCCCCGTCTTCACTCTCGGAGTCCGACGCTCAACGATAGGTGACATGCACCCACGCTGCGGTCAAGGTCACGCCGCTGTCCGCTTGGGAAGACCGTCCGTCAATCCATAACGTCAAAGTGTTGTCCCCGGGCTTGACCGCATGAGCCGGAACGTCATAGCAACGCCGGTCCGAGCGGTCATCCGGTACGCTCGATTCGGCACGCGCGGTCGACCGCAGCAAGCTGCCGTTGATCTGCAACCCTATGCAGTCATCCGATTGAATGCCCTTAAAGCTCAGTCCGAGTACTGCCCTATCCAGCCGGTTGGCTCTTTGTGCAGCCCTCAAGTCGTCCCCGATTCGCAGTCGCACGGACTTGACGGCCTTCATAGCCCGGCGGCCCAGATCGAGCGGAAGCTGCGTTGGATGGCTCGCGATGGCATAGGGCCCCACAAACTCAGGCCCCTCGATGCCGAACGCCTTGTCGCTATACGCAAGAGCCGTCGGCGATCCCATCTCTCGAAGCAGCTCATACGCCGACGCCTCCGGCCTGCCGTACCCCAGCATCGGAACGTCCCGGTAGTGATAGTTCCACAGGTAGATACCGTCCGCCCCCGTCCGGTAGACGTTCGAGGCCGCCCCGCTCATCGCGGTGTCCGGCCCTACTCCCGGCGCGCTGCAATTGATGCACGGATACGCTGGCACGTCGTGGTCGTGCGCCATCCGCACCATCTCTTCCGCCGGACTCGTGTAGGGCGAATAACCTCCGCCGATCAGCAGCCGGTCGACCAGGTCCTCCCGCAGCCACGTCTCAACGTCGATCCCGACTCGAAGGCAAGTCTCAACCGTCCCGGGAACCCGCACGCCCAGCAGCATTGGCGTCTCCCGCGTCTCGGATACCCAATCTACGATGTGCCGCGCTTTCCGTATCAGGTCGGTCATTAGAGGAATGCCCTCCGCGACCTCGCCGCCCTTGAAGAACCACGGCATCCGGAAGAAGTTCAGCTCGACACCATCCACGTCATAGCTCTCGGCCGAGTGGCCGACCCACCACAGCCGGTCCTCACGCACCTCCGGAACGGAGTAATCCAGGCCCGACCACATCAGCGCCTGCGGCGCGACCTCGAAATCGCCCCGCTCACTCTCGTCGTCGAGCAGCCACTCAGGATGCTCGACCTTCAGGGGATACGTCAGCCGCCCGTGAGGCTTGCCGAAGGCGTCGTGCGTGTCGTTCATGCGGATGGAGGCGAATATCTCCATGCCGGCGCGACGCGCGCCCTCAGTCATCACCGGCGTCGGGTCCGCGATGGCTTCGTTGAGCGGAACCTTCGCCTGCTGGGCCTGCCAGTAGGTGGTCTCGTCCGGCCCCTGGGCGATGCCCCACATGATGCACCAGGCCACGCTATTAACGCCCACGTCCACCAGCGGAGATAGGCGTTGCGCCAGAAACGCCTCGTGCCCGGCTCTTGCGTCATCTCCAAATGCCAGATCGCCGTCGTCATCCACGATCAACCGGCCCCGGCGCTCAACCGCCCGCAGCCGGGCGTCTCTACGCCGGTTCCGCAAACTTGGGGAGGAAGTCGTCAACGCAGCCTCCTACACACTCCACGCGGGCAGGCATCAGGTCCGTTGGCGATAATACTCCTGACCACGTCAGCGACATCTCATCGCGGCTCGGCGGAAGGGTTGGTTCAAATGGACCGGGGAATCGTCGTCGACACCGGCAGTTCGCCGCATTCCCTGTTGCATCCTGTCCCGATATCCTCCGCGCGAATCGATGACGAGTTCTGGAGGCCCCGTCGCCGCGCGCTGCGCGAAGCCGGCCTGCCGCGCCAGTTCGAGATGTGCGAAGCGACAGGCCGGATTGACAACTTCCGTAGGCTCTCGAACGGCAGTAACGATCCGTTCCAGGGAAGGGTCTACAACGACTCTGACGTCTACAAGCTCCTCGAAGCCGCGAGCCACGCGCTCGCCGAACAACATAACCAGGACCTCGCCGCCACGACTAACGGCGTTATCGACGCCATAGCAGGTGCGCAGCGCTCCGACGGCTATGTCCACAGCTACTTCGCGCTGGAGCGCGAGCACGAGCGTTATTCCGACCTTACGACTCAGCACGAGCTGTATTGCGCGGGCCACCTGATTCAGGCGGGCATCGCGCATCGCCGGGCAACTGGCAGCGGCAGCCGACTGTTCGACGTGGCCAGACGGTTCGCCGATCACATCTGTGGCACGTTCGGGCCCGACGCACGTGAGGGAGTCGACGGCCACGAAGAAATCGAGCTCGCCCTTGCTGAGCTTTACCGCGAGACGGGCGACCGCAAATACCTCGACCAGTCGATATATTTCCTGGAGGCACGCGGGCGCCAGCCCAGCCTCATGCCCGCGGTTCCGGGCGCATACGAGCGCGCCTACTATCAGGACCACCTGCCCGTAACCGAACAGACCGAGGTCGTTGGACACGCCGTCCGGGCAACCTATCTTGCAACCGGCATGATGGATGCAGCCCTTGAGTCCCACCGGCCCGACATGGCCCGCGCCGCGACGAAGCTCTGGGAAAGCGCGTTCGAACGCAAGTCCTACGTAACCGGAGGACTGGGCTCACGCTACGAGGGAGAGTCCTTCGGCGACGATTACGAACTACCAAATGAGAGCGCCTACGCCGAGACCTGCGCCGCGATCGGCGGCGTGTTCTGGTCGTGGCGAATGCTCTGCCGTACCGGCGATGCCAAATATGCGGACGCCATCGAGACCGCCCTCTATAACGGTGCTCTATCCGGGGTCTCGCTGGACGGAACGAAGTACTTCTACGTCAACCCGCTCTCTTCACGGGGCGGTTATGAGCGCGCTGATTGGTTCGACTGCGCCTGCTGTCCCCCCAACATCGCCCGCCTTCTGATGAGCCTGCCCGGATACCTCTACTCGACTTCCGAGGACTCGCTCTGGGTTCACTTCTACGCGGCGGGCGGCGTTCGCGCCTCGCTGCCTTATGGCGGGACCATCGAAATCGAGGTCGAGACCAACTACCCATGGGACGGCGATATCCGATTGAATATTGTCGATGCGCCCGCATCGCCGGTGGCACTCCGCTTGCGAATACCGGGCTGGTGCGAGGGCGCCACCGTCACGGTCAACGGCCGGGGCGCGCAGCCGGACGCCGTGCCAGGGACCTATCTGGATGTGAAGCGCCGGTGGACTCCGGGAGACGTCTTATCCCTCTGCTTGCCTATGCCGGTGCGTAAACTGTCGAGTCATCAACGCGTCACGACCAATCAGGGACGCTTGGCTCTCGCCAGGGGCCCCTTGATCTACTGCATCGAGGCGGCGGACCATCCGGACGTAGACCTGTTCGAGGTTGCGCTTGACCGTGGAGACGACCTTGACGTCAAGCACAACCGGGACCTGCTGGGCGGCGTTACGGTTCTTAGCGCGACAGGAGACCGCCTCGTCGGGCCGGCCGGCCAAGGGAATCCAATTCGGACCGCACACTCCGACCAAAACGACCAACTAGATAAAGTCCCGATAACCGCCATCCCCTACTACGCCTGGGGAAATCGCGGCATCGGCGCCATGCAGGTGTGGATGCCGGCGATCTCGGAAGCGGGCTAGCCGCTCCCCAGCGTGGCAGGGTCGGGAAATCCGAGGGCCTCCGCGAACTTCCACTGGAAATCTTGGAGAGCCGACAGCTCCAGGTAGCTGACCTTTGGCGGCAGCAGCTCGGCGTTCACGCGGGCTTCCAGCGAAAGCAGTCCCATTCGCGATCCCAGTCCGGCGGCGTTGCCGACCGCGGAGATCCTGCTGGCATCCACGTCTGGTACTAACCCAACGGCGCGCGCGGCGTTGCGGTCTATGTAAGTGCCAAAAGCTCCCGCCAGCAGGATTTCGTCGAGATCGCCGCCCTCAAGTCCTGCCTCGGCGAGCAGGGCGTTGACGCCGCAGCGTATGGAGCCTTTCGCAAGCTGCAGCTGGCGAATGTCCGCCGCGTGAAGAATTACCCGATCTTCCGATTCGGGCGAGTTTCCATAGAGCAGAAAGTACCCGCCCGTGTCGTCGGGAAATACCCGCCTGGCTAGGGCCGCCGGGCATTTCTCGCGGGCCTCGTCGGGACGCAGCAGCCTGCCGGTCGGAGCCACCAGACCCGTCCGCAGCATCTCGGCCACCGCATCAAGCAGACCCGAGCCGCAGATGCCTTTCGGTGCGCTCCCGCCGATGACCTCCAGGTGAACTCCCTCGTCGTCCAGTCGCACCCGCTCGATAGCCCCCGGACTCGCCCGCATTCCCTGAATGATCTCGGCCCCCTCAAATGCCGGACCGGCCGGAGCGGCCGTCGTTAATATCTGCCCGTCCACCGCGAGCGCTATCTCGCCGTTGGTGCCAACGTCGATCATCAACACGTTTCCCTTACGGTCTTCCAGGCCGGTGGCGATCATCCCCGCCACAATGTCGGCCCCCACGTAGCTGGCGATGTTCGGAAACGCGAATACCGAAGTTCCCGTAGTCAGGTTGATTCCAAGCATTTCCGTGGTCGTGGTCACCGCGTCCTTTACAACGCCGACGAACGGGCTGTACCCGATCTTGCTCGGGTCGATGTTCAGCAGCAGATGCGTCATCACCGTGTTGCCCACGAACACGCACTCGTAGACGTGCCGCCGGCTGACCTTCGCCTGTCTGAGCAGGCGGTCGATTATGCTGTTGATCGTGTCGACCACGGCGTCGTGCAATATCCTCACGTTCTTGCGCCCGCCCTGGGTGAACGACATCCGGCTTATCACGTCGCCGCCGTGGTACGCCTGTCCGTTGAGGTCGGAAGCGACCGCTGCCTCGCTCCCTTCGGCCAGGTCCATCAGCGCTCCCACGATGCTCGTCGTGCCGATGTCGAACGCGATCCCGTACATCTTGTCCCGCGTATCGCCCGGCTCGAACGAGACGGCCCGGCTGCCGACAAGCGTCACCGTGATCGGTCCGCCTTTGGCTTTTTCGGCGACGAACGGCAGTTGACGCAGAGCGTGCAGCGACGCGTCTGCCCCTCCCAGCAGCGACGCGAGCGCTTCCTGGGTCATGGGCCATTCGAAGCTCGCGCTATGCAGATCGGCCTCGGGCAGCGTTATCACTTGCTTTTGGACGTTCGGATGCAGGGTGATATCACCGAGGTCTGCGGACGTGACTGTCTTCAACACCACGCTGACCGCCGGATGGATGTAAGTCCCCGACTCGATCAGCGGATGCTGACAGGCGAGCCGCCAGCCTGCGGATAGCTGCGCGGGCGAGAGCCGCTGGTTATCGGCCCCCGTGGCGGGCGGCGGTTCGTAACCCTTGATCAGTACGCGGCACTTGCCGCAAGTGCCGTTTCCGGCGCATACCGTTTCGACTTGAATGTCGTGGAGATAAGCCGCGTCGAGGATCGTCGTGCCCTCGGGAGCCGCGACCTCCATCTCTTCCGGAAGAAAGCTCGCCTTGACCATGCCTTCGGCGCTGGTGGGGCCTGAGTCTATAGACGTGGAGGTCAATTCTCAACGAGCCTGGGATATGTGCTGAATTCGGAAGTCAAGTGAATTCTCGCACGGGAGCGCGCGGGACACCGCTCGCGGTCAGGCCGCGCCCTTCTTCTTCGCCGCCTGTTTGGCTTGTCGCGCCCGGAACTCTGCTATCCACCGCATACAGTACTCGTCGAGGCCGCGAATCATGTCGGACCCCGAAATCGCCATCTGGATCTGCGTCTGGATCACGTCGAGAATCGCCGCCGTAAGACCCGCCTGAATGCACATGCCGAGCATGAGCGTGTTCAAGAACTGGCGGTCGGGCATTCCGAACGACAGATTGCTCAGACCTACGCTCGTGTTGTTGCCAAGCTCGGTTGCGACTTGCTGAACGCTTTGCAGCGTCGTCAGACCCGTGCCGTGATCGGCGCCTATCGGCAGTATCAGTACGTCGATAATCACGTCCTCCGACGCGATACCGTGCTTGTCCGCCTGGTCTAGCAGCGTATGCGCTATATCCAGCCGCTCTTCCACGGTCGTCGGCATGTTGGCCCCGCCTTTCATGCACATGCCGATCATCGCGGCGTCCCGGTCCTTGATGGCCGGGAGCAGACGCTCCATGTAGGTCTCCTCGGCCGGAACCGAGTTCACCAGGGGGCGTCCCTCTGCGACTTCCAGACCCGCCAGCAGCACTTCTATCGTTGACGAGTCGATGGAGATCGGAACGTCGATCACTTCCTGGATCGCCCTTACCGCCGACCGCATGGCGGCCGCCTCGTCCGCTCCAGGCACTCCGACATTGATGTCGATCACCTTAGCCCCGGCTCTGACCTGACGCCTGGCCATCCGCTGAAGGTGTTCCCAGTTACCCTCCTTGATCGCCCGCGTTAGCCGCGGCTTGTTGGTCGGGTTGATTCGTTCGCCGATTGGGCAAAACGGATGGTCGGCTCCTATAAGCACTTCCTTCGCGGTGCCGAGTAAGCGAGTTTCCAAGCCGGACCTCCGTGCCATATTCAGTTAGACCGGGAAAACCTGTGGGGTCTCGTCCAAGCGGCAGCCAGCGCTCACGAGGGGGCCGGTCTCTAGGATGGGATACCCAGTCCCATCTCTGTAAGATTGCGTAATGCTAGCATGGCGGCGCCCGTGAACCGTTGGTGCACTGTTGTTTACGAGCGAGATGCCACGTTGTGCACTCTCCTGGCAGGCGCTTCCGGGAAGACGGGAACGTAACAGTGTCAAATAGGAACTTACATGGCGAGCAAAGCACTTCTACGTGACACCGGAGTCTCAGGCGGCCTGCTCTCGCACGTGCAGTTCGAGGTCGTCCCGGCCAAAGGCGCGCTTCGAAAGGTGCTTCGTAACCTCTCTCCGGAATCGAGAATCAGCATTTCATGCTCGCCGACCAACGGCATCGCCCCAACGCTGCGGCTTCACAAGCGGCTGACCGGCAAAGGCTACCGTCCCATCCCGCACGTCACCGCCAGAGCCATCAAGTCGCGTGAGCATCTCCGCGAAGTCATGGACGCGCTGGCCGATACCGACACAAGGGGAATCATGGCGCTCGGCGGCGATCCGGACCCGCCTTGGGGACCTTACGATTCGTCATTCGCGCTTCTGCGGGAAATCGCCGATATGGGTCGCCGGTTCGAGTTCGTCGGGATCGCCGGCTATCCGCAAACCCATCCGGTAGTCCCGGACGATTCGCTTATGCAGGCACTCACCGACAAACAGCCGTACGCAACCCACGTCGTCACCCAGATGTGCTTCGATGCCCGCGCAACGCTCGACTGGGCCGCGAGAATCCGCGACAAAGGAGTTTCCCTGCCGATTTTCATCGGCATACCCTCTCCCATGAACGCTCTGCGGCTCCTGGAGCTGGCTCGGACCTGCGGAGTGTCCGACGCCCGGCGTTTCCTCAAGTCCAAACTCGGCATGGTGGGCCAGTTTCTAAGGCCTTCCTACACCCCGGACAAGCTGCTTTCAAAGCTGAACAGCCCCAAGAACGGACGCGACCTTGGGTTCGCCGGCGTCCACGTATTTACCTTCAATCAGGTAGAGCAGGCTCGGCTTTGGGCCGACCCGCTATTGGAGCGGATGGCACAGCCTGCGGGGGCGCGGTAGGCGCAACGGCGCGAAGTCGACAACTACCTTAGACTTACAGACTCTACAACTAGACGACTGTGAAGCTCGAGGCGATTATCGACACTCTCTAAACTGAGGTTGATAGACCGCGCGTTTAGAGCGAATTGGAGGACTTTCGGTGGCGGCAGAGTTCGATTTTGCCAGTACGGTCCAGATACTCCACGAAGCGATCATCGGCGGCGATGCGAACACGGCGGTGTCGTCCGTTCAAGACTGCATCGACAACCAGATCGACGCCAAAGTGATCGTCAACGACGGAATGCTGCCCGCAATGGACGTCGTAGGCGAACGATTCCGGCGCAACGAGTACTACGTCCCCGAAGTGCTGATGTCCGCCCGCGCCATGAAAATGGGCATGGCGCTCGTTCAGCCGCTGCTGGCCGCGACGGGAGCCGAGCCGCTCGGAACGGTCGTCATCGGGACCGTTAGAGGCGACCTGCACGACATCGGCAAGAATCTGCTCGGCATGATGCTCGAAGGCGCCGGATTCGTCGTTTACGACCTCGGAATCGACTGCGACGCCCAAAGTTACATAGACAAGGCAATAGAAACCGACGCCAACATAATCGGACTTTCAGCACTCTTGACGACCACCATGATCTACTTCCCAACCGTAGTCCAGGCAGTCAAGGACGCCGGGCTTGGGGACAAGGTGAGCGTGATCGTCGGAGGCGCGCCGGTCACGCAGGACTGGGCCAACGAGGTCGGCGCGCATGGATACGGCGCCGACGCCGCCGCCGGCGTGGCGCTGGCCAAGCGTTTGATGGGAGTTGAGGTCCAGGAGACGCCCGAAGAAGCCGCCAGGCGGCTCTTGCTCGAGGCCAGAGACCTGTTCGAAGTAGCGATTCGGCGTGAAAGCCCTCAGCAAATAACCGAGGAAACCGAAGCGGCCAGGGAGGTCGCGCTCGAGGCCCGCGACATGGGCGCCGACGACGCGGCTATTCAGAGATTGCTGGAAGCCATGGACCGCGAAGTGGCGCGGTATCAATAAGCCCGTGCAAGCAAGCCGCTTCGTTGGCCAGCCACAATAAAATACGATGAGAAAAACGAACATCAGCATGGCGTGAGATCCTGCGGGATTGGGGGCGACGGCGATCGGAGGTGCCAATGGCCAACGTAATTAGCTCGAAAAGCGGTAACGGTGAGATGTCGCCGCGGGAACGCTTCGTCGCCGCGATCAAGCGCGAACCGGTCGACCGCCGGCCGGTCGGCAACATCACCTCGTCCGCCACCTACGAGCAGATGCGCAGGACCGGACACGAATGGCCCGAGGCGCACACGGACGCGGAGGAGATCGCCGGCTTGGCCGAGTTGAGCTACACCGACTTGGGCTACGACACCGTAATGCCGTACTTCGGTCTCATTCATGGTGCGGCGGCTCTGGGCGCGCCGGTCGAGTGGGGCGAAGATCCCTTCGTCGAAAAGGACGGCAAAATCACTTCCGGCCCGCGGATGCCCGCATGTAAGCAGCCCCCGCTCTGGAGCGGTCCCGACGAAGCCAAAATCCCCGACGACTTTCTGGACCGCCCGGAAGCCAAGTCGATAATCGACGCGGTCAAGATCCTTCGCAAGCGCCACCCGGACGCCTGCGTTGTCGGCAAGGTGATGGGGCCGTGGACGCTCTCCTATCACATGTTCGGTGTGCAGGACTTCCTGCTGAACATCATCCTCGACCCCGATTGGGTGCGCGGCTGCCTCGATGTTCTCAAGGACGTCTCCGTGATGTTCGCCAATGCGCAATTCGAGGCCGGTGCTGACGTGTTGACTCTCGCCGACCACTCCACCGGCGACCTGGTTCGTGCGGATACTTATCGCGATTTCCTGATGCCGGTCCACAGTGAGATCGCTCCCCGAATCGATGGTCCTGTAATGCTCCACTGCTGCGGCAACACGCTCGACCGCATGAAGTACATCAAGGAAGCGGGTTTTGACGCCTTCCACTTCGCGTATGAGAACGACCCTCACGAGTCCAAGAAGGAGGTCGGCGACTTCCCCCTGGTTGGCAACGTCAGCAACATCATCACGCTGATGAACGGCGATCCTGAAGCAATCAAGGAAGAGGTCAAGAACGTCTACAGCGCCGGGATCGACGTAGTCTCGCCCGAATGCGCCGTGCCGCCGCAAGTCAGCGATGCAAGCCTGAAGATGATCGCCGATACCGTGCTGGAGCTTGACGCGCAGGAGAAAGCGGGCATCGAGATCTAGACCGTGACGCCCGCCGCGCTCACGAGTCCCGATCCCGACCGCCGCTCCAACCGCCTCAGATGAACGTAACGATCGTTTACGGATTCCTCGGTTCCGGGAAAACCACGTTCCTCAGAAGCCTCATTCCCAAGCTAGCCGTGCGCGAGCGCGTCGCCGTGCTCGTCAACGAAATGGGCGAGGTGGGCATCGATGGCACCGTTCTGGAATCCGACGAGATGAACGTGCAGATGCTGCCCAACGGCTGCATCTGCTGCGAGCTGCGCGGCGATCTGTTCCTTGCCCTCAAGGAGCTTGAGAAGCGGTTCCATCCGGAGCGGCTCGTCATCGAACCTACCGGGCTGGCGGCTCCAAACCAGATCGACGAGGTATTCGACTTTCGCGAAATAGCCGAGTTCGCCTCGGTCGACTCCCGGGCCACGATTCTTGACGCCAACAAATACGAGCTGGCGAGCCGTGCATTCGGCAAGTTCTTCGAAGACCAGATTTCTCAAGCATCCCTGGTGCTGATAAACAAGGCCGACCTCGTAAATGAGGACGACCTGGAACGCGCCCGCAAATTCGTCAGAGACCTGAATCCCGCCGGTCAGATGTACGTGACCACCTACTGCGACGTAGACCCCATGCTCGTATTCGGCGCAAACGGCGCGGACGATTCGAGCCATGACGACGAGCACGACCACCACCATGAGGTCGCCGACTCGACCCAGGGGATGGAAACGCTCTCGATCCAGCCACCCAAAATGGCGCGCTCACAAGTCGAAGGCTTCCTCAAGTCGGTGGAGCAGGGTAATTTCGGCGACGTTGTGCGCGCCAAGGGGTTCATCGAGACCGGCGAGGGCATGGTCCGAATCGAGTACGTGATGGGTAGCTGGGATATTCACGAGTTCGGCCCCGCCGATCCCCGTGTCGAGTTCATAGGAACGGGGCTGCGAGAAAGCGAAATCGAGGACGCGCTTCACGCGGGTTGACCGCGCCCGCGGGGACCTGACGCCCGTCGGCTAGTCCGAAGTATCGGCATAGAGATGGCCGGAACGAGCCAGGCTCGCGGCCAGCGAAGCTATCGCCGATCCCTCGCTCGCCATGAAGTCGATCTCCTTGACCGAGGAGCGGAGTATCGCCGGAACCGCGGGCGCGCCGATTCCCAGTAGATCTGGATCGTCCGTCGAACCCGGCGGAGAAATATCGACCAAAAAGAATCCGGAATTGCTCTCGCTGCGCATTTCGGACGCGATCCCGGTCTTGATTTCCGAAACAGTCTTTCCCGCCCCGAGCAACAGATACCGCCCCGCGCCCGGAGAAAAGAACTGGAACAGCGTGCTTTGCGCCGCGATTGTCGCGATGGTCGCGAGACCTTCCCGCCGATCCTCGCAAAAAGACTCCAGATCGCCGTCGCAGTCCGCCGGCGCGGCGCCGTCAGCCGCCAGCGCCCTCTCCAGATTCAGGAATTCCGCGAATCCCACGTGGGACCGGGTTCGTATGCCTCGCAGCACGTCGCGGGCTTGCAAAACCGTGCAGTGCAATATCCCGCGAATCGCGGGACCCTGGCCTCTGGTTTGCAATCCGTGGCAAAGCGCTCCGAACGTCTCCAGGGCTTCGCGGTGATTTAGCGCGATTCGCGCCGCGAAGTCCTTGCGCTCATCGCGAGAACTGGAAGCTTCGAAGGCCTCCAGCAGTTCACGGCTCGAACGAATCAGCCTGAACGCGCTCCATTTGGAGTAGTCCTCGAAGAAAGCCAGATCGGCTTGCAGCCGGTGTTCCAGCGTCCACCAGACTGCGCTTTGGTCCGAATCAGTCACCGCTTGCTATCTCGCCCCGAAACGTCTCTGACCTGTCGCCTTCCCGAAATTCGATCTCGTAGCTCCATGACTCGGAAAGCACTTGCGCCCCAACCGCGTTCAACACCTCGGCAACCTCGTCAGCCAGTCCTGCCGGAGCGCTGTCCATCTCGCTGAAGGATACGACCTCCATCGCCATGCCGTGGATGCTGGGTAGATCGACCACTATTTTCAAAAGATGGTCCGTGATCTCGAACGCGCTCAACCGGATGTCCCAAAACACCTGCTTGGTCGTCACGATCAGCGGGATGACCACCGAATCGAAGTGCGTCGTGCTCCAGCGGATAGACGCCCCGGCGAACTTGATTGGCGGTTGGTCGGGATTCCAGTCGGGGCCTGACTCGATCCACTCGCCGCTTTGATCGGCCAAAGGCTAAGACTCCATTCAACTGAACACAGTCTGTGCGGGACCGTCCGATCGGACAGTCCCAACGAGTGTAACGATCTACGCGCACGCTGGTCACGTCCAAAGCCATGAAGCGGCTACTGGTATCGCCGCCCTGTCGCGCAGACCGGCCAAGCCAACCCATCCGTGTCGCTCTGGCTTGACAAGCAAAGCGCCCCGAATTCAACTAGGATTCGTCGAACGGAAACACAGACCGACCGGCGCAGGTGCCATTCCGGCCTGGCGGTCCTGATTTCCCGTTCGCTCACTCAGCTAAATACGCCTTATTCCTGAAAAGGAGCAACCGATGGATCGTCCCTGGCATTCCCACTTCGATCTCGGCGTCATATTGGGAATGATGTTCCCGGAGACGGGCGATGGCGATGGTCCAGTTCTCGAACGCGCCAAGCAGATATTCGAGGACGAGTTCTTCACCATCCTCGAATTAACTAGGATCAAGGACCCAAAGGTTCGGCAAGAATTGCGCGCCATGGCCGATGTCTCGGACACGAAGCTCGGTTTCCGCGCCCAGGTCCCGATTCTCAATACCGGACAAAACCTTGCGGCCCTGGAGGAAGACAAGCGCAGGGCCGGCGTCGAGAACGTCAAAGAGTCGCTGGACGAAGCCCTGGAGCTGGGCTGCGTGGCCTTTTCTCTGATGGATGGACGGGACTCCTATCCGGGCGAAGACAAGAAATACGAGGCTATCGACGCGCTGGAACAGTCCCTGCACGAGATTTGCGCTCACGCCCGAGCGAGCGCCAACGGCGGCGAGCCGATCCCTATTTCGCTCGAGCAGTTCGACCAGGTAGTCGACAAGAAATCGGTCATCGGGAAGACCGACGACGCCGTCGCTCTGACCGCGCGCATCCGTGACGACTATCCCTCGTTCGGCCTCCTGGTCGATCAGGGGCATCTGCCGCTCCTTTACGTGCAGCCCGACGAGGTCTTCCGGGCTCTGGGCGACATGACCTTCCACGTCGATGTCGGAAACTGCGTGCGCAGGCCTGGCCGGGCCAACTTCGGCGACACTCATCCTCGATGGGACTTCCCCGGCGGTGTCAACGGCGTCGCCGAGACTCGCGAGTTCCTGCGCGCTATGGCGAACACCGGCTTCTTCGACCGACACTCGCCTACGCCTCGTCCAATCGTGAGCTTTGAAATCAAACCGTTCGAGGGCGAAGACCCGGACATGGTTCTCGCGGGATCCAAGCGCATTTTCCAGGAAGCCTGGGCAACGTTGTAACGCTGAATCCGTCGGCGTCAGGCCCGTAATCGACAGGGGGGATTGCGACAATGCTGATAAAGAACATCGACGAAAGCTCAGCTTTTTCCGGAGAAAAGCTCAAGAAGAACAATCTGTTCGACCGGGATCGCATGTTCTGCGACGTTTATTGCTTCGAGCCGGGGCAGGAGCAACGGGTCCACGATCACGGCGGAGCCGACAAGTTCTACTACGTCCTCGAAGGCAAGGGTACGTTCATCGTGGACGACCAGCGCCGGGAGTTGGGCGAGGGTGAGCTGGTTCTCGCGCCGGCGAGATCGGTCCACGGAGTCATCAACGACTCTGGCGAACGGCTGCGGTGTCTAGTGGTCATGGCCCCATCCCCAAACTTTTAGGATCATCATCGGCGCCTTGCGAAAGAACAACCCACCGCGAATTGCCGCTCCTCGGGATTGGGCGTTGGACCCCGGACGCAAGGTGACACCACCCATGTCAGCGGGTCGGATATGACTCCCAAAAGGCTGATTCTCCGCTCGGCGGTCCTCATCGACGGCACGGGCTATCCCGCCATAAGGGACGCCGAAGTGCTCCTTGAGGGCGGCGTGATTCGAGGAGTGGGAAAATCCGGCGAACATCCCGCCACCGGCTGCCAGATCGTCGATTTCGGTCAGTCCACCATACTTCCCGGCCTTATTGATACCCACGTCCACCTCCAATTCGACGCTGGCAAGACCACCGAAGGCATAATCCGTCGGCAAGTCGCGGCGACCGACGCGCAGCTTGCTATGCGCGCTCTCAGCCATGCCCAAAGCGCCCTGGCCGCCGGCGTAACCACGCTGCGCGATTGCGGCGGGCGCATGGCCCTCAATGTGCCGGTCCGCGAGGCCATCGACTCCGGACGGTCGCCGGGACCGCGGCTGCTCGTCAGCGGCGCGCCGATAACCACCACTTCGGGCCACTTACACTGGTGCGGACTCACCGCCGACTCGGAGGACGAAGTCCGCGTCGCCGTCCGGCGCATGGTCGTGGCGGGTGCCGACTTCATAAAGGTTATGGCCACCGGCGGCGGCATGACTCCGATCTCCAACCTGAAGAGGCCCCAATACACCCGCCAAACCCTCACGGCGCTGGTTGAAGACGCCAACCGGCTCAACAAGCGCGTCGCAGCTCACACGCTTGGGGCCGACGGGTGCGAGTACGCAATCGATGCCGGCGTCAACACGTTCGAGCATTTTCGGTGGACTGGCGGCGACGGACTCGATTACCGCCCCGACGCGATCGACCGGATGGACCCGGAAACGCAATCGATCAACGCCACTTACACCGGATTTGACCGCGGCAGGTTCGACGGACCCGGTTCGCTCGACGCCGTGCCTTCCGAATTGATCGAAGGGCTTCGCGATGAGTATGCGTTCTATCGAGACGCCGATAGCCGCGGCGTAGAGGTCACCTCGTCTAGCGACGCGGGAGTCGCGAATGTCGATTTCGCCGACTTCGCCCTTAGCGTGATCGCGGGCATGGTCGCACTCGACGACACGCCCGAGGGCGCTATACGCCGGGCGACTTCCGCGCAGGCCAAGACTCTAGGACTCGAAGCCGAAATCGGCTCTATCAAACCCGGCATGCGCGCCGACCTGCTGGTCGTAGAGGGCGACGCCTCCAAAAACATATTCGCGCTCCGCAATCCCAGGTCCGTCTACCAAGACGGAGTCGAAGTAGCCAAAGCCGGACGGCTGCTCACCATTACGGCCTCGGACGCGGTCCGCGATTGCGACTGATGGCTAAGCAGGTACAGGTGCCTGAACCGCAATGATCGATCTGGACGGAGCCGCCGCGATAGTAACCGGCGCGGGCCGGGGAATCGGACGGGCCATCGCGCTGGCGCTCGCCGCCGAGGGCGCGAATCTGGTCCTTACCGCCCGCACCAAGTCGGAGATCGATCAGACCGCTGCAGCCGCCCGCGATTCCGGCTCACGAGTGCTGGCGATCCCCGGCGACGCTGCTTGCGAAGAGACGGCGCAGACTGTCGTTAAAGCCGCGATGGACGAGCTCGGGGCAGTCGATGTGCTCGTCAACAACGCCGGATTCGCGATAACGTCCCCCACCTACAAGACCGAAGTGGAAGATTGGGACCGCGTAATCGCCGTCAACCTGCGCGGACCGTTTCTATTTGCGCGGGCCGTCGCCGGGCAAATGGCCGACCGCGGCTCGGGCGTGATCGTTGGTATATCGTCGGCCGCCGGCCTCCGGGCCGCGCCGGTGCACTCGATGGGGGCCTACGCCGCGTCCAAGTTCGGGCTGGTCGGTTTCGACGAGTCTTTAGCGGAATCGCTGCGCGAGTTCGGCGTCCGGGTGTTCACCGTATGCCCCGGCCCCGTAAGCGACGCCGGCGCTAGCGCGCGAAGAGAACCACCCCCTAAGCCCAATCCCCGCTCAGTCACCTCCGCCGATGTGGCAGACGCCGTGCTGTTCACCATAAAGAGCCTGCCGCTGGCCGCCAGCGGACGCGTGATCGACCTCTACCAGCCTACCTTCTAGCAGCCGGCCCGCGTCTCAGACACCGCAAATGTCGCCGTACAGCTCAATCAGCCGCTCCACGTAACCGATAGGATCCTCCTGCTTGATGGCGGCCATCCTGTTGAAGTCAGCTTCGATCTTTGACAACCTACCGGTCTTCCCTTCCATCCCCCACAACGATTGCCAGATGAAAATCGACAGATCGAACGCCCTCGCCTCGGCGTTATAGCAGGACCTCGAATCAGTCGCTAGACGCCCTAGGCGATGATCGAGCGCGTGCTGGCCTTCGTGCGCAAGAACCATCGCCACTGCATAGTTCGACTCTTCCACCACGTCTCTGTCAATCGAAATCGTCTCGGACAACGTCGAATACCGCCCAAGGGAATTGCGGAAATCTCTGATCAATATCCTGGACTTGGAATCCAGCAGCACCTCATAGACGGCCTCCAGTTGAGGAATTCTCTCTCGAAGCTGCCTGAGAACCACCAGACCCGAATCTATGGAACCTGGTTGCTCTCGCAGTTCTTCCGGCAACTCCTCCTGCGTTGCGGGACTCGGGATTACGGGGCCAAGACCGAGGTCGCTCGCCCACGGAATCCGAGTCGGAGTGGATTGAAATATGTCGGTATTGATGCGAGGGGCGCGACCGTAACGACCGTACCCGTACCTCGGTTGGCTAGCTTCCCCGAGAATGCCCGCAAGCGGTACGCTTTCACCGAACAGCGGAGCGATCAGGGTCGCCGCGATCAGCGTAACCACCAGGGTGACTACGCCAGCGATAATGAAGAAAGGCAACCCTGTAGGAAGGCACCCCCAGTCCCTCACGCACGCCTGCCCTTATCGGTTCGGACCGTAAGTCGTTCATTCGATTCCACGGTTGCGCGGCGGACTATCAAGCCGCGAACCCCAGCGTATGCCCTTAGACCAAAGCCGGTGAAGCCACGCATCGGTCAACCCCGTCGGCGGGCGATGTAGTGCGGACTGACGCCGAAGAACACCCCCGCCGACTCCATCAGCGATTCGGACAGCGTCGGGTGCGGGTGAATCGTCAGTTCCAGGTCCTTCACTCGCGCGCCCATCTCGACCGCCAGCACGCCTTCCGCTATCAGCTCACCCGCGCCCGGTCCAACGATCCCCATGCCCAGAATTCGTTCGGTTCGGGGCTGAACGATCAGCTTCGTTAGCCCATCCCGTCTGCTTAGGGTCGCGGCGCGACCCGAGGCAACCCATGGATAAGTGGCGACTTCGACTCTCACGTTCGCTTTGTCGGCCTCCGTTTCTGTCAGGCCGCACCAGGCTATCTCCGGATCGGTGAAGACCACCGCGGGGACCGCGCTCGGATCGAACGCCGACGGGTGCCCCGCAATCGCATCCACTGCGACCCGTGCCTCGCCGGTGGCCTTGTGCGCCAGCATCGGCTCCCCCGCTACGTCCCCAATCGCAAAGATACTAGGTTCCCCGGTCCGGCGCTGGCTGTCGGTAAGTATGAACCCTTGGTCGGAAACCTCCGCGTCCGTCGATTCGAGTCCGAGATTCTCCGAGTTCGGACGGCGTCCCACGGATACCAGGACCTTCTCGTACTCCCCGCCCGACTCGTCGGACTGAGGAGAGAGTTCCACCCGTAATCCCGCGCCAGACTCGGCGATGTCGACAACCTTGGTGTCCAGCAAAATGCGGTCGAGATCGCCTTCCAGCCGCCGTTGCAGCACGTCCACCAGATCGCGGTCTACGCCCGGCAGAAGTCCCGAGGTCATCTCCACGACGGTCACGCTCGTTCCCAGCGCGGCGTACACCGTTCCAAGCTCCAGGCCGATGTAGCCGCCGCCAACGACCAGCAAAGAGGTCGGCACGTCATTCAGCGCTAGCGCCTCTGTCGAGTCCATAACTCTGGGAGAATCGAGGTCCAGCGCTGGGACTGTCGCCGGCCGCGAGCCTGTCGCCACGATCGCGTAGTCGAACTCCACGCGAACCTCGTCCCCGCCCGGCCCGGTCACCTCCAGGGCGTGCGCGTCGAGGAATCGCGCCCACCCCTGAACGTAATCGACCTTCCTGCGGTCTCGCAGCATTCCCAGCCCGCCGGTCAACTGCCTGACGGTCTTGTCTTTCCAGCCGCGGAGCCCCTCCAGGTCTACTTCCGGCGGCGGAAACCTGATCCCCAACTCCGCCGCCCGCTCAGACTCTCGTATCACGCCGGCGGCGTGAAGCAGCGCCTTCGACGGAATGCATCCCCGATAGAGGCAGACTCCGCCGGGATTCGGTTCAGGATCAATTAGCGTGACGTCCATTCCCAGGTCTGCCGCGTGGAAAGCCGCCGGATACCCGCCGGGGCCCGCGCCTATCACCGCTATACGAAGCTTCTCACCTGCTTGACTCAAGGGGCCGCCAGCCTCCGTCGTTCCATCGGACCAGCCCGCCGGACGCTCAGCCCTCGAACGCCAGCGGCTGCGGCTTGCCGAGCGCATCGACGATCCAGTGAAGAAATCTTGCCCCGTCCGCGCCGTCGATGACTCGGTGGTCGAACGAAAGCGAGAGCGGCGCGATCAGTCTCGGTTCCAGGCCGGACTCGCCGTACACGGGCCGCAACTCAGCCCTGCCAACCCCAAGAATCGCCACGTCGGGAGCGTTGATTATCGGAGTAAAGTGGCCGGTGCCAAGGCCGCCGAGATTGGTTACCGCGATATTGCCCCCTTGCAATTCGCCGAGGGAAAGCTTGCCCGACCTCGCCTTCGCGGCGAGCTTAGTCAGCTCGACCGAGATATCGATTATGTTCTTCCGGTCCACGTCCCGAATGACCGGCACCACCAGGCCCCGATCGGTGTCTGCGGCAACGCCGACGTGAAAGTAGCGCTTCAAAACGATTTCCCGCCTCTTGGCATCGAGGCTTGCATTGACCATGGGGAACGCCTCCAGCGCCCCCGCGACGACCTTAATGACGATGGCCGTGATAGTCAGTTTGCCGCCTGCCGCCTCCGACTTCGACTTGTTGCGCGAGCGCATCTCTTCCACTTCGGTAACGTCAGCCGATTCGAATAGGGTCACGTGCGGAATGGTCGATGCCGCCTGACCTACGTGCTCCGCGATTGTGCGTCTGACCCTGCTCATGGGAATCCGTTCAATCGGACCGAACTCGGAAAAGTCGGGCAGGGGGCGAACGGTCTCTGCCGTCGGCCCGGCAAAGGCTAGCGTGCGGGAATGCAGCTTTACGTCCTCATCGGAGATGCGGCCACCCGGTCCGCTTCCCCGCACCTGTCGAACGTCGACGCCGATTTCGCGCGCAAACGTCCTCGTAGACGGCGACGCAAACACCGGAAGCGCCCCCTCCTCGCTTGCCGGGATATGTGGTGGCGGAGCGATCGGCGGTGACGAAGCAGGTGCAGTGACCTCAGGCGGCGGCTCCGCCGTGGTTACGCCGCGCCCGGCCGGCTCGGCTGGGCGGGATTCCTCCTCCCGAGTGCTTGCCTGCGGCTCGCCGTCTTCCGATGCGTCGAGTGTCAGGATCACCTGGCCGACTTCGACGGTGTCGCCCGCGCTCACCGCCACGCGCGATACCGTTCCTTCGAGAAATGACGGGACCTCGATCGTCGCCTTCTCGGTCTCTATCTCGATGATCGGGTCGTCTTTGAATACCTGGTCGCCTTCGCTCACAAGCACCGACAGAACATCCGCTTCTTCGATGTTTTCGCCCAGTTCTGGGAGCTTGATGTCGGTGGTCACGGACTCAACCAGTTAGAACCGGAGACTCTGGAAAAGCGTCAAGCATAGAACGGATTCTGTTTGGAGGGATCGATATCCAGGTCCTCTAGCGCTTTCTTCACGACTTCAAAACCGATCTCGCCATTGCGCGCAAGCGCCGAGAGCGCGGCCAGGCTTATGTATCGAGCATCGACCTCGAAGAAGTCCCGCAGTCCCTCTCGCGTATCGCTGCGACCGAAACCGTCGGTCCCTAAGGACATCATGTGGCCTGGCACCCACTTGGCGATCGAATCGGGGAGACTCTTCAGGTAGTCCGACGACGCGACCACCGCTCCGGGATTCCTCGAAAGGCATTCCGCAACGTAGGGCGTTCTGGCTGGCTCGCCGGGATGCAGAAGGTTCCAGCGCTCGATCTCGAGCGCCTCACGCCGCAGTTCGTTATAGCTTGTGACGGACCACACGTCCGCCGCCACTCCAAACCGCTCGCTAAGCAATTGCTGGGCCTTGATGACCTCGTTCAGGATGGCCCCGCTGCCTAGAAGCTGGGTGCGCGGCCCGCCGTCCGCCCCTTCCGCAGCCTTGAAGCGGTACATCCCCTTCAGGATCCCATCCTGAACCTCAGGACCGTCGGGCATTGCCGGATGCAGGTAGTTCTCATTGGTTACGGTCAGGTAGTAATAGATGTCCTCGCCTTGCTCGTACATGCGGCGGATGCCTTCGCGAAGGATCACCGCGATCTCATAAGCGAATGCCGGATCGTATGACTTGCAGGTGGGAATTACCGAGAACAGCACGTGGCTGTGGCCGTCCTCGTGCTGAAGTCCTTCCCCGGATAGCGTTGTGCGCCCGGCGGTCGCTCCGATCAGGAACCCCCGCGCTCGCGAATCCGCCGCGGCCCACAGCAGGTCCCCCACCCGCTGATACCCGAACATCGAGTAGTAGATGTAGAACGGAATGGTGGGCAGACCATAGTTGGCGTAAGCGGTCCCGGCCGCGATGAACGACGACGCCGAGCCGGCTTCGGTTATTCCTTCCTCCAGGATCTGGCCGTCTGTCGACTCTTTGTAATAGAGCAGGCTGTCGGAATCGACCGGTTCGTATAGCTGACCAAGTCGTGAGTAGATTCCAACCTGCCGGAACAGAGCCTCCATGCCGAAGGTGCGGGCTTCGTCCGGGACGATTGGCACGATCAGGTCGCCGATCACGGGATCGCGGAGAAGTTTCGAAAGCACTCGCACGAACGCCATCGTCGTCGAGGCTGTCCGGTCCCCGGTGCCGCCAAAGAACTCGTCGAGTGCGGTGTGGTCGAAACCTCCGATCGTCGGCGACTTGGTCCTCCTGAACGGCACGTACCCGCCCAGAGCCTTCCGCCGCTCGTGCAGGTATTCCATCTCGGGACTTGTGTCGTCAGGACGGTACAAAGGCGCCGTGGCGATCTCTTCGTTGGACAGTGGAATCTTGAAACGGTCGCGAAAGAGGTGCAGCTCGTCCTCGTTCAGCTTCTTTTGCTGGTGGGTGATGTTCCTGCCCTCACCCGCCTCTCCTAGCCCGTAGCCCTTGATCGTCCTCGCAAGGATCACGGTGGGCGCGCCCTTGTGGTTGACGGCGGCGGAATAGGCCGCGTGTACCTTTACCGAGTCGTGGCCTCCCAGCCGCATGAACCAGAGCTCGTCGTCAGTCTTGTCCGCGACCATGTCGAGCAGACGCTCGTCTACCCCATAGAAATTCTCGCGTATGTAGCTACCGCCGGCCACGATGTACTTTTGGTACTCGCCGTCGACGACTTCTCCCGCTCTCTTAGCCAATAGGCCGTCGTAGTCCTTGGCATAGAGCTTGTCCCAGTCGGCCCCCCAGATGACCTTGATTACGTTCCAGCCGGTGCCGCGGAAGATGGCCTCCAGCTCCTGAATGATGTTGCCGTTGCCGCGCACCGGGCCGTCCAGACGCTGCAAGTTGCAGTTGACTACCCAGATCAGGTTGTCCAGCTTCTCGCGCGAGGCCAGGGTCACCGCTCCCAGCGCTTCCGGTGAATCGCACTCGCCGTCACCCAGGAAGGCCCAGACTTTGGCGTCTGTCGGCTCCTTCAGTCCGCGGTCCTCCAGATAGCGCATGAAACGCGCTTGGTAGATGGACATGATGGGACCAAGCCCCATCGACACCGTGGGGAACTGCCAGAAGTCCGGCTTCAGCCACGGGTGAGGGTACGACGGCAGCCCGCCCCCCTCGGCCAGCTCTCGTCTGAAATTCCGTAGCTCATGGGCCGAAACCCGCCCCTCCAGGAACGCGCGCGAATATATTCCCGGCGACGAGTGCCCCTGGAAATAGACTAGATCGCCCCCACAGGGATGGTCCGCCCCCCTGAAGAAGTGGTTAAACCCAACCTCGTACAGCGTTGACGCCGACGCGTAAGTGGAGATATGCCCGCCGATGCCGTCATACTTGCGATTGGCCTCCACCACCGTCGCCATCGCCGTCCAGCGAAGCACGCGCCTGATAGCCCTCTCCAGCTCCAAATCGCCGGGATAGTGCGGCTCATCCTCAGGCGCGATGGTATTCACATAGGGAGTCTGAACGTTTACAGGCAGCGATAAGCCGTTCTTCTGCGCGTGGATCTGCAATTCGCGGAGTATCCGCTCGACCTGGTCCGCTCCGCGCAGCAGCAGCACGTCCCGCAGGGAATCGATCCAGTCCCTGACTTCGAGGTCCCGCAGCGCTGCCTGGCCGTCCAGGTTCTGCGCTGCGGGAATCGTGCTGACCATCACTCCCTCTCCCTCGATGGGAGACGGCCGGGGTGAGGGTGAATCAAAGAACCGCTCTCCCTCAAAGTCCTACATTCCGACTTCAACTGGGACTCAACGCCGACGCCCCGGACACCACCCCAATTCGATTCCGACCCATTCCACACCCAATCCGGGTAACAGACGCCGCCGCGCATGAAACCGAGTTCACGCCGAACTTATACATGTCTACATCTTACGAGAGACGGGCGACGCGCTACTATTGACACGCAATGAACGCCGATGAGTACACACACTCGATTCCGCTGCACCGATTCGGGTTGATCGAATATCTAACCGCATTCGACTGGCAGCGGTCCCGAGCCGAGTCTGTTCGCGAGGGACGGTCATCCGAATGTCTGGCGTTGCTGGAGCACCCGCCCGTATACACGATGGGTGCCCGCGGAGGGCGCAAGAACCTGCTCGCGCCTTCCGAGCTTCTCGAGGCGCGCGGTGCCAGGGTCGTCGACGTCGACCGTGGCGGCGACATTACGTTCCACGGCCCCGGTCAACTCATCGCCTATCCGATTTTGAACATCCGCAAGCGGCGGATCCCGCCCACCGATTACGTTAGATCGCTCGAATCGACGTTGATAACCACGCTGGACTCATTCGGCATTGACGGCCGCCGCGTGAGAGGCAAGCCCGGGATTTGGGTCGGCGGCGCCAAGATAGCCGCGGTCGGAGTTCGCATACAGCGCGGCGTGACGAGCCACGGAATAGCGCTCAACGTCTCGACCGACCTCAGCTGGTTCGAAGCCATCGTACCGTGCGGCTTGCCCGACGCGCCGGTCGTTTCGATGGGCAGCCTTACCGGCGTCACCCCCGCCATGCGCGAGGTCGAAGACGCGTTTACGGCGGCCTTTTCGGAGCACTTCCAGGTAGACCTGGTCGAAGCCGCGCATAATGCGGAGTCCCTTATTCAGGCAGGTGTAGGCAATGGCCGCTGAAGTGCGCGTGCCCAAGCCGCCGTGGCTCAAAGCCAGATATCCCGGCGGGGAGCGGTTCGATCATCTGAAACGCCTGATGCGCAAGCACGAGCTTCACAGCGTTTGCGAAGAGGCCCGCTGCCCGAACATCGGCGAATGCTGGAACGCCGGAACCGCCACGTTCATGATTCTCGGCGACACCTGCACCCGCGCCTGCGGCTTTTGCGCGGTCACCTCGGGACGCCCCCAGCCGATCGACCTGCTGGAGCCGCTGAGGCTGGCCAGGGCCGTTGAAAAGCTCGGCCTCGACTACGCCGTAATCACGTCAGTCAACCGCGACGACGCGCCCGACGGCGGCGCATCCATCTTCGCGGCCTGCATCCGCGCGATCAGGCATCGCACACCGTCCTGTCAGGTAGAGGTGCTGATTCCCGACTTCCTCGGCGATTGGGACGCGCTCGCCACCGTGGTCCGAGCAAAGCCGTTAGTGCTCAACCACAACACCGAAACAGTGCCTCGGCTCTATCGGATTGTCAGGCCCAAGGCGCGTTACGAGCGCTCGCTGGAGCTCATCCGTCGGGTTAAGGAAGTAGACCCGGCGATGACGACCAAGACCGGACTCATGGTGGGGCTAGGTGAGTCGATGGACGAGTTGAAGCTCACCATGCTCGACATCCGCGAGAACAACTGTGATCTGCTGACCGTAGGCCAGTATTTGCAGCCCACCAAGAAGCACCTGCCCGTCAAGCGGTTCTATCACCCCGACGAGTTCCTTGCGATACGCGACTTCGGCATGAGTCTCGGATTCAGTCACGTCGAGGCCGGACCGCTCGTCAGAAGCTCCTACCACGCCGGTGAACAGTCCCGCGCGGCAATGGTCTCGTGACGCAAAGCGTGGTTGAACTCTCTCTTTTTGCAAAATGAAATTGTTGAACTCGGGAAATGTTAAGACAAGAAAGCTAAGCTCTACCGCTCCCACAGGCGTCCAGGGGTACGGAGGATGATCGACGGAAGAGAATATGACCTCGTGGTAATCGGCGCCGGGCCGGGGGGCTGTTCAGCCGCCATTCAGGCGGCCAAGGCCGGTCACTGCGTGCTCGTGGTCGACCGCAATCAGCTCCCCGGAGGCGACTCCGTCCTCAGAAATACAATCCCCTCCAAGACGCTCCGCGAAGTCGTCGTCTACCTTACCGGCGTGAATCAGCGTACGTTCTACGGCGAGTCCTACCGCGTCATGGCGAACATCAAGATGCAGGACTTGCTCGAGCGCACCGATCACGTCATTAAATCTGAGGCGGAAGTTACCCAGAGCGCGCTCGTTCGCAACGGCGTCGAGATGATGACCGGCATAGCCAGCTTTTCAGACCCGCACAACATCGACATCATCGGGCCGACGTCGGGTGAGGTTTACGCCAACAACGTCATAATCGCGGTCGGCTCGCACCCGGCTCGCCCCACCAACGTTCCGTTCGAAGCCGAACGAGTGATGGACAGCAACGACATTCTCAATATGGCAGAAGTCCCGCGTTCGATGATCATCGTCGGCGGCGGCGTCATCGGCTGCGAGTACGCCAGCATTTTCTCGGCTCTCGGCACGCGCGTCGTGCTGATTGATGGTCGCCGCGAGCTGCTCGAGTTCCTCGATTCCGAAGTAGCCGACGCGCTCAAGTTCCACATGCGCGATAACGGCGTGACAATGCGCCTCGGGCACATGGTTAGCTCGATCGAGTTCGATGAGAGCGGCCGGCCGGCGGCCACCCTTCAGAACGGCGCCACGATTTCCGCCGACACGCTCTTGTATTCAATCGGCCGGACGGGATCTACGCATAGATTGAATCTCGACGCTATAGGCATTGAGTCGGACCATCGCGGACGGCTCAAGGTGGACGACGAGTTCCGCACCGACGTCAAACATGTCTTCGCCGTCGGAGATGTCATCGGTCAGCCCGCGCTCGCCGCGACCGCCGCCGAACAAGGCCGCCTTGCAGCGCGCCACGCATTCGGCCTTCCCGTCAACTCGGTCCCGGAGTTGATCCCAATCGGCCTTTACACGCTGCCCGAGATTTCCATGGTCGGTAAGACCGAAGAGCAGTTGACCAACGAGGGAATCCCCTACGAGAGCGGAATCGCCCGCTACCGTGAGATAGCGCGCGGCAACATAATCGGCGATAAATTCGGAATGCTGAAGCTGCTGTTCAACCCGATCGATCGCAAGATTCTGGGGGTGCACATCTTCGGGTCCCAAGCCACCGAGCTGATTCACATAGGACAAGCGGCTATCGCGCTCGGAGGCACCATCGACTACTTCGTCGACACCGTATTCAACTACCCCACGTTCGCCGAGTGTTACAAGACGGCAGGCCTTCGAGGGTTGAACAAGCTGACCGATTGAGCCGCCGCACACTGGAGCCGCGGTCGTTCGCACAGTTCGTCTGTCAAGACCGGCGCATATCGCGGTTGGCGACGCTGAATTGGCTGTATAGTCTTGCCGTTTGAGCGCGGGACCCGCGTCTCGGCAGTTCAGGAGATCGACACTTGAGTGACAGCGCGGCCGAAGCCGCCGCAAAGCTCGATTCAAGATCCCGTCACGCAGCACCACCGTCAACGTCCAGGTTCGGGTCAAGACGCCGGACTGCGTTTGTGCTCGGAGGAATGCTTCTCGGACTCCTCCTCGCCGCGCTCGACCAGACAATAATCGCCACCGCCATGCCGCGTGTCGTCGCCAATCTCGGCGGACTGGAGCTCTTCGCGTGGGTCTTTTCCGCCTACATGCTCGCGTCCACGACCATAACTCCCATAGCGGGCAAGCTGTCGGACGTCTACGGGCGGCGCTGGATTTACCTGACCGGAATCGTCGTTTTCATGATCGGGTCCGCGCTGTCGGGCGCGTCGCAGTCCATGCTCCAGCTAATCCTCTCCAGAGGCGTGCAGGGCCTGGGAGCGGGAGTCCTGTTCCCGGTGACCATCGCGACGATCGGCGACCTCTATCCTCCGGCGCAGCGCGGGCGAATCCAGGGACTGTTCTCCGCGGTTTTCGGGATAGCCAGCATAGTCGGCCCATCGGCGGGAGGCTACATCGTCGACAACGCGAGCTGGCGCTGGATTTTCTACATCAACCTGCCCGTTGGCATGGTTGCGTTCACGGTGCTGTTCCTCGCTTTGAAAGAGCCTACCGACCGGACCGTCCGCAGAACCGTCGACTATCTCGGCGGAGCGCTGATGGCTACCGCCATCGTCACCTCTCTCCTCATAGTGCTCTGGGGAGGTGACGAATACGCGTGGACCTCTCCGCAGATCATCGCATTGGCCGTGGCCGCGCTCGCGGCGTGGACGGCCTTGATTCTGGTCGAGCGGCGGATCGACGACCCGATGCTACCCTTGGAATTCTTCCGCAACCGCGTATTCACCATCTCGGCGACGAGCACCTTCCTGACCGGGGCGGGCATGTTCGGCGCGATCCTCTTCCTGCCGCTCTTCATTCAGTTTGTGATCGGGACCAGCGCCACAGAGTCCGGTCTCGTGCTCACGCCGATGATGCTCGGAATGGTCGTCTCCAGCATCGTGGCCGGTCTGGCCATGTCTAAGCTGCGGCGATACAAGTTCCTAGCGTTCGTCGGTATTGGCATGATGGCGGTCGGCTTCTATTTGCTTTCGCGAATGAGTCCCACGACCTCCAACGCCCAGGCCGTCTTGAACATGGCGCTCACGGGCGCGGGGCTCGGAATAACCTTCCCGCTCTATACAATCGCGGTCCAGAACGCATTCCATCGCCGCCAGTTGGGCGCCGTCACGTCCGGGCTGCAATTCTTCAGAGGCATCGGCGGTACGGTCGGCGCGACCGCCTTCGGGGCCGTGATGACGACCCGCTTCAAAGACGAGATTCAGTCACTTATCCGGGATATGCCCGCCGCCGCGCGAAGCGATATACCCATCGATCGGCTGACCAGCATCGTCGAAAACCCGCAGGCGCTCGCCGCCGGAACGGGCGGGGAGATGGCCCTTCCGCCGGAAGTCTTGCAGCTGATGCGAGAGGCGCTTTCAAGCTCGATAACGACGCTGTTCCTCATAGGTCTGGTGGCTCTCGGAATCGCATTGATCGTCAACGTGTGGCTGCCGGAGTCCACTCTAAAAACGACCTGGGAACCCGAAGGCAAGGCGGGCAAAGACGCCGGCTAGCCGGCAGTGCCTCGCAGTCGTCTCGTATTTCAGCCAGGTCCGATTATGGGCGCTTCCGGCGTGGCCGTGCTGGCTCTTCGTCCATCTGATGCTCCTGATCGGATTCGAAAACCGAATTCTCGTCCTGGTGCAATGGACGTGGAACTACATCACCCGAAACCGGAGCACCCGCCTGATCATGAGGCGCTACGAGCGCTAACGCGGTCCGCGCCCCTTACCCAGCCCGTCGGTTTTCCGAACTCCTGTCTTCGTAATTGTTGATAATATTCATTGCTTAGTTAACTTTCTTAAGCTAACTATTGACTTTCTCAAATTCCAGAGTCTACTATCTCTCTCGAAGGGTTCCGTAGATAAAGCCAAACAGGGCGTAAATCGGAGTTGGAATGTCGCCCGAGATTCTCAAGACGTGTCCCGTCTGTCGGCACGATCTCACGGCGGTAAGGCTGGAGTGTGGACACTGCGGCACTGGAATCGACGGTCATTTTCCGACCTCGCGGTTTAGGGGCCTGACGGACGAGCAGCTCGATTTCGTCGAGGTCTTCATGCGCAATCGCGGAATCATCAGGGATGTCGAGGCCGAGCTGGGAGTGTCGTATCCAACCGTGAGATCGATGCTCGACAACGTGGTCGACGCGATGGAGGCGCGAACCCGGCCGGCCCCGGCTCCCAACCCCGCCAAAAGCGAAGTCCTGCGCAAGCTGAGCGCCGGCGAAATTAGCGTCGACGAGGCATTCCGCTCGCTGGGCAGCCGGTGATGGCGCCCATGAAACGAGGAACGCTCAAGGTGAAAGCCGCTCAAGAAGTCGCACTCGAAGCGAGGACACCGTAACCATGGACGAACCGAGTCGAATCGAACGAACGCTCGATACAGGCCCCACCGCAAGATTGGAACTATCCAACCTCAGCGGCTCCATTACCGTGAGGCCCTGGGAACGCCACGAGGTGCGGGTAACCGCGACAATCGACGCCGACGGATCCCGAGACCTGATTGACGTCTCAATCGAAGGCTCCGGGAACGTCGTCACCGCCAAGGCCAGGCCCGCCAGGATCGATGGCAACTGGGTCCGCAGACTCGTCGCTTCCAACAACATCCCCTCCGTTCACTTCGAGATCAGCTGTCCTGGCGCAAGCGACGTCATCGCCAAGTCTGCGGCCGGTGACATTGATATCGCAAATCTCGAAGGCGGCGTGGACATAGACCAGGCCGCCGGACGCACGCGGATCGCCGATCACGTCGGAAACGTGGACATCAAGGGTGTCAGCGGCGAGTTTTCGGGCACCAAACTGGACGGATCTGTGCGCTACAAGTCGGTCACCGGCAACCTGGAAGTCCTTGATTCCAGAGTGACCGGACTCTCGATTCAGACCGTTACCGGCAAGATAGTCGTGGACCCGCTCCCCGTAGCGGACGAGCCCATATCCATTCACACGGTCTCCGATCAAACGAAGTTGACTTTAGATCCAGCCTCACATTGCAGGGTGACGCTTCGGACCGTAACCGGAACCATCAATACCGATCTGCCTTTCGAGGTCTTGGAAAACAGTCGAACGAAATGGGAGGCCCAACTCAACGGCGGCGGCCGGGAGATCGGTCTGAAATCCGTTTCCGGAAATTTCGATCTGGTCTCCGCTGTCCCGGTCGATGAAACGTCCGGCGCATCCGCCCCCCGTCCCCGCCAAGGAAGTCCCGCGAACGTGCTGAAGTCGCTCGAAGGCGGAGACATCGACGTCGACGAAGCCCTGAAACTCCTCGAAAGCGGTAGTCACCCGTCTAACCCGAATCCAAAGTGAGGAAACGTTGAAATCCATCTGGAATTTTGAGTCGGCAAGATCGCTCACTGTCGAGCATTCAGCGGGGCCGCTGAACATTCGCGGGCATGACCGGGACGAAATTTTCGTATCCGCTATATCCGAGCCGCGGTACAGCGCGCCGGACGAAGACACCGTGTCATTTCGGTTCCGTGGACCGTCCATCCTCAAGGCGCCGGACGATACCGAAATCACCGTCGATGAGGCAGCCGGTCCGCTCTCCATCAAGAAGGTCCGCGCGGGTGTGGCAATCGGCGACACTCGGGGGCCTCTCCACATAGCAAACCTCGACGGCCCGCTGACCTGCACGGGATCTGTATTCGGCCCGACGCGCATCGCCCGTGCGGGATGCATATCGCTCAATAGTTGCGTCGGGCCTATGTCGGCGTCGGACATCAACTCGATCGATTTGAATGACTCATCGGGACCGGTCCACGTCTCGCGCTGCTCCGGTCCATTTCGAGCGAGAAGACTCGCGGGCGACGCGACGCTCCGCGACATGTCGGGAAGCGTCGAGATCGACCGGCACGCTGGCAGTCTCCGGCTTGGCGGCCTGCTTCGTGGTGACAGCGTCTGGAAAGTCACAACCCAGGGCAGCGTCACGATCTCGCTCGATGGCGCTTCCTCGGCGAGGCTGAAGCTGGTCTCGGAGACGAAAGACGTTTCGGTTCACGAGCTGGAACTTAGCGACCGTTCACACGTGCACGAAGACGGTCTGTTCACGGCGACAATCGGCGACGGTGAAGCAACGCTTGAGATCGAAGCCAGCGGTGAGATCGTTCTCCGGCGTGCCGGAGGAAGCGAGAACGGCAAGTTCGGACTGCCGTTCTCGGCCCAGGAAATCGCGGAAGACGTCGAATACGTCATCAGTGGTGTCGAGTCCGATCTCCGTGATCTCGGCGAGGAAGTGTCTCAATCGCTGCGCATTGGCGATGACTTCCGCAACCTCGGCGGTCGGATACGCAAGCGCGTTCAACGTGACGTGGACCGTTTCGTCCGAAGACAGCGGAAGCGAGTGAGGCGCGCCGCGCGAAAATCGGTCGAACCGCAGCCGAGGCGTCCTCAAATGGTGGACGGGTCCAGCGACGACCACGCCGAAAACGTCAGAACGGTCCTACGCTTGGTCGCGGAAGGAAAGATCAGCCCCTACGAAGCTGAAAAGCTGCTAAACGCGCTTAGCTCCCGGCAATAGCTTCAAACACCCGCCCCAGCCCGCGGCAAGGGCAACTCTTGCCAATGAGCGACGCATTGCATTCACTCCCAACACTTACCCTCTCCCCTGGAGGGAGAGGGATAGGGTGAGGGGGACGGTACGCTACCCTGCCGCGACCGCTCCCATTAGCTCGGCCCTGTTCGCGGCCACCTTGTCGATCGCCTCGGCGACCTGGTCCATTCCCTCGCGGCCCGCGTCGAGCATGTACGAGCCTGATAGCCAGATCGTCTCGTTCTCGCACATGTAATCGGTTACCGGACATTCCACCGCAGCGTAGTCGATGTTCGAATCGACCGGGAACCGGTTGTACGGCCACGCCGGGTTGTCCTTGTAGTCGTGGAACAACGGCTGCTTGTGGCATCCCCGCGGATACGCGATGTTCACCGGAATGCCCTCGGCAACCATCGCTTCGACGAACCTCTCGCGCGGCAGGCCGTCGAACCCTTCCGCTTTGTACTTGAACGTATAGATGTGGTGCGAATTTCGCGTCACGTAAGCGTCCCGACGCAGAATTCCGGTCAGCGGGCTGGCTTCGAGAAGGTCGTCTAGATAGCGTCCGTTGTCGGCTCGGGTCTGGGTTTCTTCTTCCAGTCTGGTCAGCCCTGAAATGAGCAGCGCCGCCAGAATCTCCGGAAGCCGGTAGTTCGGAGCGGCCTGCGGGAACGTCCAGTCTTTGCCCGCGATGAAGCTGCCCCCGCCCGCGTCGCCGGACCTCTGCACAAGCCCGCCTGTCCACAGATCGTGAAGCTGAGCGGCGTTCCAGTAGATTTCCTCGTCGTTGGTGAGCAGTATGCCCCCCTCCCCCGCGCTGAGATTCTTGCCGCTGCCCAGGCTTACCGCCCCAACGTCTCCGATGCAGGCCAGTCCCTGGTGATTCCAGGTAGCGCCGTGAGAGTGCGAAGCGTCTTCGATCACTTTCAGATCGTGCTTCTTGGCGATGTCGAGTATCGCCTGCATGTCACATGCCCGACCCCCAAAGTGGACCGCCATGATCGCAAACGTGCGGTCCGTGATAGCCGCCTCTATCAGGTCCGGGTCGATGTTGTAGGTGTCGGGATCGATGTCTACGAAGACCGGAACCCCTCTGGTTACGAGAATCGAGGTCACGCTCGCCATGAACGTATACGGCGACACTATTACCTCGCCCCCCGGTGGCAGCCCCATCGCGAGCAGCCCCAGCTCCAGCGCCGAGGTGCCGCTGTTTAGCGAAACGCCGTAGCGGGCGCCCTGAAAGTCCGCGAACTTGCGCTCGAACTCATGCGCCCGGTCCGCGCTGATGCGGCACCATTGCGAGTCCCGAAGCACCTCCAGCACGGCCTGCTCGTCTTCGGCGGTAGCTCGCGGCCAGGGTAGATGCTCCTGAGTCCGAACACGAGTCCCGCCGTTTATCGCTAATTTCGCCATCGATTCAATCCCGTCCCTTCTCCCTTTGCATTAGTCACGAATAATAGAGCACTCAGCCGACGTGTGACTCCGCCAAGGCGCTAAATCTGTCACTCCGGTGAAAAGCCTGCCCTGAGCTAGTCGAAGGGCCTGCCCCGTACTTGATACGGGGTCTTCCGATAAGAGGCCGGAATCCGGTTCCCGGCACTAGCCCCTGGCGGTATGGACCCTGGGGACTTGTCGTCAGTTCTGACGGGAGCTGCCCGTGCGCCGGATGATGCCAAGATCGAGCGCCGTAACCACCGCCTCCGTCCGGTTCGTCGCGCCCAGCTTTGCAATCACGTTCGCAACGTGAATCTTGACGGTCCGCTCGGCGATTACCAGCTCTTCCGCTATCTCGCGGTTGCGTGCGCCCGTCGACATGCACTGCAAGACCTCCAACTCGCGCGGAGTCAGGTCTTCAATCGGGGCGCTCTGCTCCAGATCGTCAGGTCCCAATCGGTCCAGCAGTCTCTCTACGACCACGGGCTGTAGCAGCGATCCCCCGCGATAGACCGTCCTGATGGCCTCGGTAAGGTCGCTCGACGTAACGTCCTTGAGCAGGTATCCGCGCGCGCCGGCGCTAATCGCGTCGTAGACCAGCTCGTCGGTGTCGTAGGTCGTAAGGACCACTACCCTCGAAGCTGGCGATTCTCCCCGCAGCCGTCGAATTGCTTCCACCCCGTCCATCACCGGCATGCGCAGATCCATCAATACCACGTCCGGGCAGTGTTCGAGCGCGAACTCTACCGCTTCTCTTCCGTTCCCGGCCTGACCGATCACGTCCAGATCGTCTTCCGCATCCACGATCGATACAAGCCCCTCCCGCACTATCGGGTGGTCGTCCACTATCAGGATCTTGATCAAGTGGAACGCTCCAATTCATGCTCGGCGGCGGCATCAGGAACGATTACCTGCACCCGCGTGCCTTCGCCCGGTTCCGTTTCAAGCACAAGCTCGCCGCCAATGTTCGCCGCCCGTTCGCGGATGCCGATTAGTCCATGCCCGGCAACATTCTGCGCTCCGGCGTCAAAGCCTACGCCGTCATCCTCGATCACCAGGCGGATTCCTTCGGAGTCGATAATCAGGTTTACGAGCACGTTCGAGGCGTGGGCGTGACGCTGTACGTTCACAAGCGCCGCCTCGGCGATTCGATACAGCTCGGAAGCCGTCCCCGGAGGAATCTGCGCGGCGTCGCCCGAAGAGCCGAACCTCGCGCGTGGCCCGCCCCCCTTTTCCAGCCGGATAACGTCGGCGGCGATTGCACGATCCAGCGGCTGAGAATCCAGGATCGATGCCCTCAAACCCTGGACCGACCGGCGCGCCTCGCTCAGACCGCCTCTCGCCAGCTCAAGCGCGCGATCCAACCGCTCTTGGCGCACGTCCTCCTTCGCCGCTCGCAGCGCCTCCAGCTGCACTATCACGCCTACGATGCTCTGCGAAATCGTGTCGTGAATCTCCCGCGCCAGGCGGTTTCGCTCCTCGGTGGCCGCGGTAGCCTGCGCTTGTCGATAGAGAACGGCGTTGTGCAGCGCCACGCCCGCCTGCGCGGCTACGGCCTCGACAAATCGAAGAACGTCCTCTTCGGACCCGGTCGTGCGACTCAGCACGCCGAGCCTTGCCGTCGACTCCCGCACCCCAAGCCTGAATATGCGCGCTTCTTCGCGTACCGTCCATTCTGGCGGTTCCGACGGCAGGCCAGGTAGTCGCGCGTCACGGCCCTCGACCCACACCTCGGCGTCCGCGACTCCCGAGTGTGACCTTAGCTGCTCGCAAGTTATTCGTGCGATCTCGGCGGGCTCGAATGTCTGGCTGACCGCTCGCGCCAGATTCAAGACGCTGAGCACCTCTGACGTCCGGTCGGCTACGCGCTGCTCCAGCGATTCGTATAGCGATTCGAGCTGCCGTGCCATCGAGTCGAACTGGACCGCCAGCTCCTCGATTTCATCTCCGGTTCGCGCGATGGGTACGATCGAGCGAAAGTCACCCTCCGAAATCCGCCGTGCCCGAGCCAGCAGCTGCCGGACCGACCGTGTGATTCGCACCGTGCTCAGCCCGATCAACGACACCGAGAGCAGCGCCGCGACGAACACCGGTACGACGACCAGCCCGCCGAATCCGCTGAAGGCCTCGATCCACGGATTCCACGACCTTTCGGTAGCTACCATCCAGTCCGAGGTGCCGACCGGAGCGCGAGCCACGATCGCCGTCGGCAGACCGGATGCCGTGCGCACCATCGAACCGGCAGTCGCTGGAAACGGCTCGGTGGATTCGCCGTCGCCCGTGCCCATCCCCTCGCCTATCCGCTCGGGATCGGAGTGGTACGCGACCAGTCCCGCCGGGTCCACAAGCGCTACTTCCAGACCGACGGGTGCCGTAAGCGAACGGCTGACGAGTGCCTGCCAGACTTCATCGTCGGCCGCGGATTCGCCGGAGGCTGCCTCCACCACTTCCCGGGCGGAGACCGCCAGCAGGGTCGCGATTTCCGCGTCGCCCCGAAGATGTCCGTCGAGACGGGTCCGTTGGTTCGAATACAGCGATAGCGCCGCCACTGCCAGCAACACGAGAGTCACGGGAACCGCCGTAAGGACGGTTATCTGCGACGCGATGGTTCTGAAACGGGGGCCGCGCACCGTGCTCAGTCAGCCGCCTGTCTATCCCAAACGGCCATGCAGCATTGACAATCTGTCCCCTCTCCCCTTGGAGGGAGAGGGTGAGGGAGTCCAGCCTGTCGTATCAACATTGATCATCAGTCTAGCCATGACCGATTTCGACTACCGCTCCCACACCCTATCCTCCGCCGGTGGTACATCTTCGCGGATCGTGCCAGCGGCCTCAGGGAATGGACTTCACCGATATCTCGCTCGCCCCCGCTCTTATTTTTATGTCAACCCGATTCTCCGCCGTCGCAAAATCCGGGGAAACATAGAGCTCGTCGACTCCAAGCCCCGCAGATCTGCGCCGCTCGCCGAACCGTTCCGCGTCCAGCTCGAACGACACGGCGCCACCCTCGATATCGACGCGGATTGCGACCTCCTCTGGAACGTAAATCTCCAGGTTCCCTGCGCCAATGTCAAAGCTCGCCGTCATGTGCCCGGCCGCTCGCGGCAGCGTAACCTCGGTCTCGCTCGCGCCGGTTTCGATGTCGAGTTTCGTGATTTGTAGGTCCTCGAGGTCCAGTGTCGCATCCCACAGGCCGCCCTCTAGCTTCAGGGAGGTGGGAACCAGCGGGCTCAGCGCAACATCCCACTCGATCCCGCACTCGAAACGAAATACGCCGGGACCATCCTCGGTTGACAACCGCACGGTGCGATGGTCGTCGGATTGCCTGACGTCCACCTCCAACGAGTCGATGCCGCAGCTCTCGACCGTGCCGCTTGTAAGCACCCCGGAATCTACTCCGGCGCCGAGCTTAAGTTCAGCGGCCCCTGCCTCAAGCTCCACGCGCGCTGAGCGCGCATCCCTACGCTCCACGCTGAACGCGTGTTCCGACGTGACCGGGCTGAAATAACCCTCGAAATAGTCGAACTCCGCAAGCGGCCATGCCGCCACCAGTGCACCCGCTACGAGGACCAGACCGACGGTCGAGCCTATCCATGGACGAATCCGCGCGAGCAGCAGGCTGATTCCTAAGGCGATGATCGCAACCGGCCACAGCGGCCAAAGCGCTCCCCAATAACCCTCCGGCAAGCCCCCGAGCATCGCGACCAGTAGCGTCAAGCCTGCGGCAATAAGCAGTCCTGGGAAGAAAAATCCTCGCCGAGTCCTTCGACTAACGGCCATTGGACAGCCTCCCCGCCAGTATCGCGAGTCCGATGCCGACCAGAATCAGCGGCCACAGCCGCCACGGATCGTAGAACGGAAGGAAATTGTTCAGGAGCGCAACTCCACCGAAGATGACGAGTGCTGCACCGATTACCACCCCGGTTTGTCCACGTCTTAGTCGACGCCGCCGTAATCGCCTCGTGCTCCCGCGCCGCGATCTGCGCGCCGGCGCTACAGCCGCCGGATTCGCTGCGGCTCCCGGCGGCCGGTCGGGGGAGTCGTTCGACTCCGAATCGCCGGTGCCGGGATTGTCGTTTTCGTCGTCTTCATCGACGTCCTCGGATTCCAGATCCACGACCGCGTCACGTTCTTCCGGCTCGTCCCCGTAGATGCTGGAATAGGTGGGCATCACAATCCAGAAGGCTGCGTACACGACGATCAGCAAACCGCCTGAGAAAATCGTGAGAATGACCCAAAGCAGTCGAACGATTACCGGGTCGATGTCGAAGTACTCCGCCAGACCACCCGAAACCCCGGAAAGCATCTGGTCGGACTCGCTTCGATAGAGCCGTCTGTCCATCAGGACAACCTCCATTTCTTGATAAAGATTTCGACTCTAAAGTTAATCGGATCAAATCGAGCTGTCGTCGACCGAAATCTCTATCTATGTGGAGTCGAACTATGCCGAAGGTACTAGAAGAACCAGAGCGATCCGCCACCTACCCCGATATCAAGTCGGAATCCGGCCCCTCTTCGTCCACTGGCAAGGCGCAAAGGCCGTTCGCGGACTTCCCCGACGGTGTCAGGCAGCCAGGCTAGGCCTATCCCCCGACCGGCGCATCAAGCGCCGACGTGTCGACTCCCAGCGCATCGCCCGATTCTCGAAGCGCGTCGACCGTCGCCTCGGGCAGTTCTACGCCTTCCTTTGAGTAGCGCTCGCGCGAGCGCCGCTCAGGCTCGCCCGGCACCAGCACCTCGTCGAAGCCGGGTGCGGGCTTGGCGGTGGTCATCCGACCGAAAAGCCGGTCCACCCCGCCACCGCCGATTTCCGCTGGAACGAAGACCGCCGGATCGATCCCTATCAGAGCCGCCCCGAATTTATTGGCTCTATCCGACCGCCACGCTCCGGTCAGGCAGCTTCCCAGCGCGTGCACCAGCATCGAGAGCGCGTATCCCTTGTGCGCCCCAAACGGAAGCAGCATCCCCCCGTCGTAGAAGTCCTCGGGATCGGTGGTCGGATTGCCGTGCTTGTCGAGTATCGTGTTTGGTGGCACTTGGGCGCCCTTGGCCCGCGCCACCCGCAGCTTTCCCTCGGCGGACGCCGTGGTGGCAAAGTCGAGAATCATGCTCCCCTTGGTCGCCGAGGGGATCGCGGCGGACATCGGGTTGGTCGAGAGTAGACGGGACATCCCGCCGAAAGGCGTCGCCGTGTTCGTGGTGTACTCGCCCCCGGTGAACATCAGCAGGATTACTCCCAGGTCTGCCGCCTGCTCGGCCCACTGCCCGAGCCGTCCCACGTGATTCAGGCTGATCAGGCCCGCCAGCGCGATCCCGCTCTCCAGGGCCATCGCTGCAACTTCTCGGGTCGCATGAGCCGCCGCCGGATGACCAAATCCCCAATTGGCGTCCAGCAGCACTGCGGTTGCCGTGCGTGAAATCTCGGTAACTCGGTTGCCCGGCACTACCCGTCCGGCGTTCATCTCGTCGATGTAGCTGGGGATGCGGATCACCCCGTGCGAGGGATGCCCCGACAGATCGGCCAGAATGAGTGCCGTCGCGACTTCCTCGGCCACGTCCTCCGGCGTGTTACAGGCAATGAAAACGTCCCGCGCGAAAACGCGCAGCCCCTCGCTCGCAAATGACGGCATGTCTACTCCCACGACTAATCGGTCCCACCACGCGGCTCAGAGCATACCCACCACCCGCCCCCAATCAAACCACCGCGCCAGTCTGGCTTAGTGACTTCGCTAGCCTCACCCCTCGGTACATCCTTTCTTATTGAAGCGGAGACCATGAGTTTCGTGTCGACCGAGGTCATTACCTCCCCCGGATTTCCTCGATATAGTCGTCGACGCTGACGCCCTCACCAAGTGCCTCGCCGCCCAGGATGCCGGAGACTCGGTCCACCGGGTGTTCCGCGGTAGTCTTCTTTTGAATCAGCAGCCCCTTCTCCGTGGGAGTGATCTCGACCTCGACGTTGTGGTTCATCCCGAAGCGGACCCGCAGGTGCTTCGGAATGGTGATTTGGCCTCGTTCGGATATGCGCATGATTCCCTCGATATGAATCTGGGACGGCCAAAATCGTACCGCGCGGTTCATCCGCTGACGGCCCGCCGGCAAAGTTGGAAACCGGCGTCGTCCTACAGCGACGCCCCCGTACCCGCGATGAACAGCCCCGCGTCGTCCTCGCGGTCATCGGGCATTTCGTCCACGATCTCATCCAGCGTCACCGCGTCCGGGCCGGGCGGCTTCAGGTCCTCGATATCCAGCAATGCCTCGATCAGGTTTATCGAAAACCAGGCGTCGGTCGGCTTCATCGTGAAGATCTCCGGCTTGGCGCTCGCCGTATCCCGCATGATCCCCAGTCCGTCCTGGTACGGATCGAACGAGACAATCTTCTCCAGCCTCACCCGGAAGCTCTTCTCGCTTCCCTTGAAATAGATATGCTTCGTCGTCACGCCCAGCACGCCCGAGTCCGTATGCTCCATCGATGTGGTCGATACCGACTGGCCTCGAAACGTCCCCGGACGCACGTACACGCCCTTGGCCACGCGGAAGCTCATCCCCATCGACTGTCCCCGATGCTCGCGGCGCGTTATCTGCTGCATATAGCCCACGTTATTGAACATCCAGACCAGCCCTTCGCTCTTCATCATGTTGAAAGGCAGCCTGCCGAACCGCGTCCTCGCCCTCCGGCGATCGGTCCGCGGAATCACGCCGTGCTCCATTAACGAGTTGAGCAGCGCCATCTTTGTGAACAGCTCGAAGTGGCCGGCCCGGTTTAGCTGTTTCTCTGCCAGGTCGAATTGCGCTCGGTAGCGGTTGAGGCCCCGCTTCTCCGGGGTCGAGAGCACGTGGTCTTCCATCGCCTCTACCACGGCATTGCGCCATCCCGCCGCCAGCGTCCGCTTCATCTTACTCTCGGAAATCTCGACGAAGCCCCCCGCCGCCGTCTCCCGAATCCTCGGCCGCAGCCCGTCTAAGTCCGCGCCCCGCAGGGCCGCGTCCACGCACAGCGTCTTGATCGATTCCTTCGCCCGCTCGTTCCGGTCTGCGCAGACCCCGTGCTGCTTCCGCAAAAACCCCGCCGGCTTCCCGCAAAACCTGCAATCACCCACGTATCACCCCCAACGGCATCGCTTGATCGTTGGCATGGTCGAACTCATTCAGCCTGTCTGGCGTCGTCCTCCCTTGACTCCAAAAGGTCTCTGAGTTTGAAGAGCAGATCAGGGATATCGGTCTGATTGACGTCCCACACAACGTCATCATCGATGCCCAGGTACCCATGGGCGACTCGGTTTCGAGTAGCGACGATACGTCGCCATTCTATCTCTGGATGTGCTTCGCGTATGTCGTGGGGAACATGCGTCGCCGCCTCACCAATGAGCTCGATGTTGCGCAGCGTAGCGTCATAGGTTCGCGTCTCGGCGATGAATCCTTCCTGGTCCATTCCCTTCGTGTAGGACAGGATATTCTCCGCAAACTCGATCATGTCCCGAACGTACAGATCCCAGTGCCGGGTTTCGTCGCCGCAGTCACACATCCACCGCCTCCCGCTCCACGTAGGGGCGGATCTCCGGACGCAGCGCCTTGTCGGTAACCAGGTCCACCGGGCGGCCCAGCATGTCTTCGATGTGGAACTGTACGCCGAAATAGGATCTCGACGTCGCCGGACCGTCGAACCGGACCAGGATGTCGACGTCGCTCCCCTCTGTCGCCTGATCCCGCGCGAACGAACCGAACAGCGCGAGTCCAGTTACGCCAAACCGCTCCGCAAGCGTTTTCTTCTGTGACCGGAGCCTGTCGAGAACTTCGTTCCTGGTTATCGCAGCATCTTCCTCGGCACGGCAGTCAACGCGCTTAGCACGGTGAGCGAATCTAACACAGCTAATCTGACTCAGCCCGCGATAAGACCTATGTCTCTCGATCCCCCATTCCCACTCTCACTCGACGGCCAATACCCCCTCTCCGACCAAGAACCCCCTCTCCCTTGATGGGAGAGGGTTGGGGTGAGGGTGAACCCAACTCCCACACAATCCAACCACCCGCCAAAACACCGTCCCCGCCCGACGACCTTCTCCGCCGCTATGTGCGTTTTGCAACTATCATCCGGTAAATTTCACCGGGACCCGCCATCGATAATCGAGCCAGACCATGCCATTCAAGGACCCACAAGACGCGCGGGACGTAGAAGAGCACATCGGGCGGATCTTCGCCGCCTCCGATCCCGACCGCGCGCAAGCCATCCGCGCGCTTTTCGTAGAGAAGCTGGATTTCAATGGTGATTCGGATCAAGTCGACTTCGCCGCCGCTCCCGCCGGCGTCAAGCTCCCGAAGACCGCCGAGCGCATCGCCGAACTCGACGGCGTCCACGTTCTTTACGTTGTGGTGGACATCCCGGAGACGACTCGCGTCCGCAAGGCGGAGGCGGTCGCCGCGGCCAAAGAGATCGAAGCTTCGCTCGGCGAGGACATGCTGCTCGTCTTCACTAACACTTCCCGCTCGCAGCTCCACTTCATCCATCCTGACTTCGGCGGAACGCAGCTCACTCTGCGCCGCATGGTCGTCGAGCGCGACCTACCCCGCCGCACCGCCGTCCAGCAGTTCTCCAACGTCTACTGGAGCTACGAACGCAGCGGTCGCATCCGCGAGGCCCTGCAAGAGGCTTTCGACGTCGAACCCGTCACCAGGAAGTTCTTCCAGGACTACAAGCGCGTTTTCGAGGCGGCAGAGGCACTTGTCTCCGGCTTCGGCCCCAGCGAGGACGAGAAAAAACGGCTCTTCGTCCAGACGCTCTTCAACCGCCTGATGTTCGTCTACTTCCTCTCTCGCAAGGGCTGGCTGACCTTCAACGGCGACAACGACTACCTCAAGGCGCTATGGACCGACTATCGCACCGACATCCCCTCTCCCTTGACGGGAGAGGGGAGGGGTGACCACAACTTCTACCGGGACCGGCTGTGTCACCTCTTCTTCTTCGGACTCAACAATCCCCGGTCGAGCGACATGAACTCGAACTTCAAAGGCCGTTACATGGAGTCGGTCTTCGGCCAAGTCCCCTTCCTCAACGGTGGCCTGTTTGAAAAGACCCATCTGGACGAACAAGACGGAGTAATCGTCCCCGACGACGCCATTCGCCCGGTCCTGACCGACCTGTTCGAAAAGTTCAACTTCACAGTCATGGAGTCCACCCCGTTCGACATCGAGGTCGCCGTCGACCCCGAGATGCTCGGCAAGGTCTTCGAGGAGCTGGTCACCGGCCGCCACCAAAGCGGCTCGTATTACACTCCCCGCCCGGTCGTGTCCTTCATGTGCCGCGAGGCGCTCAAGGGCTACCTCGAAGGACAAGGGCTAGGTGCATCGCCGGAGGCAATTCAAGAGTTCGTGGATGACCACAAAATTGAAGGAATCTCCGATCAAGCACATGGAGTCCGTGAGGCTTTAGCCGAGATCAGAGTCGTTGATCCGGCTTGCGGCTCCGGCGCTTACCTGCTCGGCATGATGCAGGAAATGGTTGACCTGAGGACCTCGCTGGATACCCCGGAGTTAAGACAGAATCCTCGCTACATTTACGACCTGAAGCTGCACAGCATCGGTCATAACCTCTACGGTGTCGACAATGACGAGTTCGCCATCAACATCGCCATGCTGCGGATGTGGCTCTCGCTCATCGTTGACTACGAGGGCGCGGTCCCCGAGCCGCTCCCAAACCTCGACTTCAAGGTCCTCCGCGGCGACAGCCTCCTCGGCCCGGACCCCAGCACTACCGCCGCTCCCAATCCCGATCCAACTTCCCCCCTCCGGCAAACCGAACTATTCGACTACCAGATCGCGGCATCCAGCCTCGGCGCACTCAAGGCCGAATACATGCGCAAGAAACCGGGCCCCACCAAGATCAGCCTCAGGGAACGCATCAAAAACACCGAGCAAGATCTGCGAGACGCGCTCGGCGGCGTGGGCGCGCCCCAGGGCTCAGTCGACTGGCGCATCGCCTTTGCCGAGGTTTTCGCTGCGCGTGGCGGCTTCGACGTCGTAATCGCCAACCCGCCCTACGTGCGCCACGAGCAATTTGGCGAACTGAAGCCCGATCTCGCTACGCGGTTCCCGTCCGTATATCAAGGAAAGGCGGACATTCTCGTCTACTTCTTCGCCAGGGCTATCGAGCTGATGCGTCCTGGCGGCTGGCTGGCGTTCATCACCAGCAACAAGTACATGCGGGCCGACTATGGCAAGAAGCTCCGAGCACTCCTCCGGGACTCTCTAACAATTGAACAAGTGATGGACTTTGGCGACCTGCCGGTATTCACGGCAACGTCGTACCCGGCGGTCCTCATCGGTCGTAATGGGCAGGCGGAACACCGCCATGAGTTGCGGGTCGCCGATCTCACAACGCCTGTCCGTATAGCGCTGAATGAACGGGGACTATCTGTAACGCCAGACACGGTGAACAAGGCTATGGACGGCCTTCCCGCTCTTCTGGACCGCCACGGTCATGCTGACTATCCCCAGGCGTTTCTTAGACAGAACGGCTGGGCCTTGGAAGACCCGGCATTGATACGCCTCTTCGAGCGCCTTATGAATCAGGGAACTCCGCTCGGCGAGTTCGTCGACGGATCGTTGTATATGGGTGTCAAGACTGGGCTGAATCGAGCCTTCGTCATCGACCGCTACAAGCGCGATGAGCTTGTCGACGCCGACCCGCGCAGCGCCGAAATCATCAAGCCCTATCTAAGGGGCAAGAACATCAAGCGGTGGAGCGCGGAATGGGCCGGACTCTACATCATCTTCACGAACCGCGGCGTGGACATCGACCGCTACCCCAGGGTCCGCGAACACTTGGAGATCTATCGCCTCAATCTTGAAAGACGTGCAACCTCCCACCTGCACCCGTGGTACGAGCTGCAGCAGCCGCAGGAAGGGATATACGAAGAGTTCGCCCGTCCAAAGATAGTCTGGCCCGACATAGCCCGCGAAGTCAGGTTCGCCTTCGACACGAAAGCAAATTACTTGGACATGACCTGCTTCACAATACCAACGGATTCTCGGTGGCTCATGGCACTACTGAACTCCCACCTAAGCGAATTCCTGCTGTGCCAGATAACCAGTTCCCTGCGCGGGGGATTCTTGAGGCCGAAGCGTCAATATATGACCCGCCTACCCATCGTGACGCCCGACCCAGTGCTCCAGCGCCGCCTCGACTCCATCGCCTCCGCCGGCATCGCCGGAGAACCCGTCGACACCGACCAGCTAAACGAAATCGTCAACCACCTCTACGACCTCTCCCCCGCCGACATCGCCCTCATCAACGACTGGTTCCAACGCCGCAGCCTGACAACTCCCCAGCCAAAGGCCCCGAGGACGATCAGTAATCGTTAGGAGAGCGCTCCATGCTGCCGACATCCAATATTCTCCAGCGAACCTTTCAGCTTCGTTTCAGCGGTTCTCAAGGAACCTGTTTCACAATCGATGTAACCAATCGGCAGTACATCGTCACTGCGAAGCATCTGGTCAAGTCGGTAGTTGATCAAGCAGTATTGGAGGTCAAACACGACGACACATGGAAGGCACTCGAAGTAGATTTGGTGGGACATTGCGAAGGTGCCGTCGATATCTCAGTATTGGCCAGCGGAACTCAACTTTCTCCGACGCACCCCCTGTCGCCGAGTACAGCTGGCCTCACGTTAGGACAAGACGTCTTCTTTCTCGGCTTTCCTTACGGACTGGCGAATGAGGTCGCCAACCTAAACCGGGACTTTCCCCTACCTCTAGTGAAGAAGGCAACCTTTTCAGCCTACAACTCGGCTAATCAGCCGCTCCTCTTGGATGGCCACAACAATCCGGGGTTTTCCGGCGGCCCCATAGTCTTCACCCCGCAGGGAAGCAGCCCACCCGAGCTATCGGTGGCGGGAGTGATTTCCGGTTACCAATGGGAATTCGAATCCGTGTACTTGAAGGATGAAAGAACAGCGTTAGCGTACAAATCCAACACGGGCATCATAATCGCTTACAGCATCAAGAATGCCGTGGATCTGATTGGTCAGAATCCGATTGGATTCGAACTACCAACGTGATCCGCTCGTGAACATCCTCCACGCGTCCACCGATCCCCCTCTCCTGGAGCGGCTCAGGGAGATGCTGTCCAGTTCCGCGCGAGCCGACATCGCCGTCGGTTACTTCTTCGTCAGCGGTTTCGAGGCTGTGGCCCAGGACCTGTCCCGGCTGGACAAGGTACGCATACTGGTCGGACGCACCGACGGCAAGGTCCTCGAAGAGGTCGCGCAAGGACTCCAGCAGGCCGATGCGTTAAGGGCGCGGCTCGACGCCGACTCGCTGGTCAGGCGGCGGCAGCGGGCCGAAATCGCGCAGCGGGCCGTCGACCGCATCGCCCAGGGCGTGTCGGTGCTCCCGCAGACCGGCGGATCGGAAGACGCCGTGTCAACGCTGCGAGACATGGTCGCGACCGGCCAGGTCGAGGTTCGTGCTTATCTGCGAAGTCCCCTCCACGCCAAGGCCTATCTGTGCTGGTACGCCGATCATGCCGAGCCGGGCGCGGCGGTCGTCGGATCGTCCAACTTCACGCTCGCCGGGTTCACCGGCAACACCGAGCTGAACGTGCGAGTCACCGGCGACGCCGAGATGCGAGCGCTGCGCGACTGGTTCGAGGACCTGTGGAAAGATTCCGAGGACATCGGCCCGGCGCTGGAGCGCGAGTTGGACCGCTCCTGGGCGCTGGCTCAAACGCCGCCTTATCACGTCTACCTCAAGGCGCTCTACGAGCTTTATCACACCGGTCTGGTCGGAGGCGATCTGCCGCTGACGCCGCTGGACGCGTTGGCTAACTTCCAGCAAGACGCCGTAAGCCGAGGGCTGGCGATGATCGAAGCCTACGGCGGCTGCTATGTCGGCGACGTTGTTGGCCTCGGCAAGACTTTCATCGGCGCGGAGTTGCTTCGTCATCTCCGCGTGAGCTATCCAAACGACGGCCCGCCGCTAATCCTCTGCCCCGCCGGACTCAAGCCCATGTGGCAGCACTTCAACGAGAGATTTGGACTCGGGGCCGAAGTCGTATCGCACAGCCTGATCAGCGCTGTTGAAGACCCCGAGTTCGACGAAGAGCTGGGCCGGTACGTGGACGCCGCGCCACCGGGGCAAGGGATCATTCTTCAGCAGGACTTCCCCAACCGGGGGCCGGTCCTGGTAGACGAGGCGCACAACTTCCGCAACCGCAACAAACGCTCGAAAGGCCTACGTGAGTACCTTGAGGCAGGCGACCATAAAGTAGTCCTGCTCAGCGCCACGCCCCAGAACCTGGGACCGATGGACATATACCGGCAGATCACGCTGTTCCTGGACGACACGGCGCACGGTCTGAATATAGAACCCGTCAGCCTTGAGCAATACTTCCAGAACGCTCGGCGATGGCTGGAGTACCGCGCCGACCATGAGAACTACGTAAGGGAATTCGTCGCATGGCTTCTTGGCGGTCGGATCGGCGCGCCCCCAATGAACAAGCCCCAGCCGCCATCCGTGCCAAAGGCCGAGATTGAAGAGGTTCTCTCATCGGTGTTCATCCGCCGCCGCCGCAAGGACATAACGGAGCTATACGGCGATACTGCGGCCATAGATGGTAAAGCCGTGCGGTTCCCGGAACCGTTGCTGGATAACGTGCCGTACCAACTCGACAAGGTGTATGCGAAGGCTGGCTCGCTTGAGGAGATCGAGGCCCTGCTGGCGCAACACGCTGGGGCTAGATACAGAGTCACCGAATACATAAAAGAGGAAGAAAAGCACAAACCGGAATACCGCGATCTGTTCAGGGCCCGCGACCGTATAGCCAGGCTGATGGGAGTGCTTCTTCTTAAGCGGCTGGAATCAAGCATAGAGGCGTTTCGCTCCACGCTGAGCTCGCTCATGAACAGCAACCGCAACTTCAAGCAGGCGCTGGAAGCGGGCTACGTGCCCATCGGCGCCACCGCTACTCGGCTACTTTCCGGTCAGTCGTTCGACGCCGACGATCTGTTGGAAGTACTCGGTCAGGAAGAACGTCGCAGGCAAATGGGCGGTGACCGGAATAGCAAGCTGGTCCATACAACCGATGACTTCAATACAGCGGACTGGATTGAAAATCTGGACGCCGACCACGCCTTGCTGCAGGAAGTGATGGAGCGTGTTGTCGATATAGGCCCCGAAGACGACGACAAGCTCCAAACGTTGTGGGAGTTTCTCGATCTCCCGGAGGTCAAGTCGGGCAAAGTGCTGATCTTCTCGGAGGCCGAAACGACCATCGAGTATCTGTACCGCGAGTTGAACCCTGGCGGCCGCAACCGCGAAATCGCCCGGCTCACCGGCAATACCCGAAACGACGCGGAGTCCATTGTGAAGCGATTCTCGCCGACCTGGAACCTGGGTGATGGCGAAAGGTTGCCCGGCCCGGAAATCAGAGTATTGCTCGCAACTGATATCGTCTCGGAAGGGCAGAACTTGCAAGACTGCGCCCGCGTACTGAACTACGACTTGCACTGGAACCCCGTCCGTCTGATTCAGCGGTTCGGGCGCGTCGACCGCATCGGCACTGAATACGACGCGATAAACCTCAATAACATGTGGCCCGACCGGGAGGTCGATAAAGAGCTTTCCCTGACGCAGCGCCTCAATAGGCGAATCCAGTTGTTTCACGACCTGATTGGGTTGGACAGCAAGCTGCTCTCGGATGCCGAGCGGCTGAATGTCAAGGCTATGTACAGCATCTATGAAGGCAAGCAACTGCCCGACATCGACGATGGCCTTGACGAGATCGCGGCCCATCAGCGTGCTGTTGCGCTGCTTCAGCGCATCCAGGACGACGATCCGGACCTGTGGAAGACGATCACGAACCTGCCGGATGGGATACGGTCGGCATTGACGTTAGCTGGGGAACCGCAGAAGCCAGTCGGTGTCCTACATCTGCAAGGCGCTTTGGAGATCGAAGACAGCCAGATGCCGCTCGTGTCGCCGGGAGAAGACTCGTTGGCCGTCTCTCCGTTCGATCCGCCCAGGGCTGGAGAGACGCTTGTGCTGCTCAGCGTTGGAGAGGTCAAGGGATGCTACGCCGTGGCCGGTGACCTACAGCCTCGGGCTATCAGTCCTTCCCAGTTTGTGGCGGCGGCTGAATGCGAACGCGATACGCCTGCCCAAGAGTTGCCTAGCGATACCAACGAACGGGTAATGGCGGCGTTCGAGGCGTTCAGATCGGATTTCGGTAGGCGGCTGGGTAGGGCCAGACGGCCGCGCGACACGCAGGCGCGCCGGTATATCTCCAAGCACCTCAGGATGGCCATGAACGAGGCCGGGCAAGATGCCTCGGAGCGGCGACGCATCGAAGACCTGCGACGAATATTCCTCGGCGACCTGACTCAGCAAGTCGAGAACGCCTTGGGAGAAATAAAAAACCTGCAGCTCGAGGGCCGAGCGCTGCGGACCCGGCTCGACGCGCTGCGCGAGCGGTACCGTCTTAACCCGCCCGACGACTCGGACCAGCCTCAAGCACAGGAGCCACAAGTAATACGAATCGTGTGCTCGGACGGTCTTGTCTAGAGCAGCGGCGTTGTTGCCGGGAACTCCTCGCTAAAACACCCCCGCAAAAACCACCCAGTAATACACCAGATAGCTCCCCGCGCCGATCAGGAAGAACGCGCCCATTCTGTGCACGTGAGGCAACGCGCCTCTGAGCCATTTCGAGACGGCGTCCCGGAACACGGCTGATCCCACGGTCACCGCGACTATCACTATCCCCATTCCCAGCGCGTACGAGGCGAACTGTCCGAACGACGCCAGGAACCCGCCGGCGCTGAGCGCCGTTCCGACGACCGCCAGAAATATCGGCAGCGTGCACGCCAGCGAGCTGATCGCATAGCCCACACCAAACACGAACGCGTTTCGGATGTTCCGTCTTGGCGTGACCGTCACTCGGCTCGCCGCCAGAATGCCAACGTACCGGTGGCTCACCAGCAGATATATCCCGAACAACAGCATCAGAACGCCCACGCCCAGTCCGGCGAACGGGAACACGCGGCCTACCCAGCCCGCTCCCGCCGCGACCACCAGCCCAACCGCGAGAAACACGACCGCGAATCCGGCTGTCGCCGTCCCGCCGACTGCCAGAGCGCGCAAAGTGCGACGCCCGGCGCTCAGTCGATCGAATCCAGCCTCTTCCGTTCCAAGCTGATACGCAATGTAAGTCGGCAGCATGAAGAACCCGCACGGGTTGACGCTCGCCACGATGCCCGCCGCCATCGCGAATCCGATGGGAAGCGCCGCCGCCGCCGACGCCACGTTCGCCTCCGTGCCTGACTGAACGATGATGAGCCCTCCCAGAAGCACGATCACAATGGCCGCCGGGACGCCGTAGGCGAATAAGATTCCCCCCGAGGGCGTCCGCACGGCACGTCCCTGTGTTGCCGATGCGCGAGACGGCGCGGAGGTATCTGGAGAGCTTGATTCCGTTTGTCTTACGATGAAGCCTCTACTAGCTCGTCGACCAATTCCAGCATGATCTCTTCGCTGAGAAGACCGGCCCACACGCGGTGAATGATCCCGTCCGCCGTGACGAATACGGTGGTGGGCATTCCGAGCACCTTGTAGTCCGCCAGAACGCCCGCGTCCTTCGGCGTGGCGAGCGGATACGTGACCCCTAATTCGGCCGCGAGCGACTTCCCCTGCTCGAAGGTCCCCAGGCCCACGAACGGCCCCACGTCGATGCCAAGCAGCGTGACCTTCGACTTGCTCGCCGCGTAAACCGCCTCGAAGTCCGGCATCTCGGCCCTGCACGGCGGACACAGTCCTGCCCAGAAATTAAGTATCACGGGCTTGCCTTGAGCCAGAACCGTGCTGACTTGCAATTCGGTCCCCCCAAGCTCCCCTTCCCCCTGGTACACGGTCATCGCAAAGTCCGGCGCCGGTCGGGTCTCCCCCTTCGGAATCCCGAGTAGGTCCGTCTTCCGCTCGTCCCCTTGACTCTCGGTCGAGGGCTCGGCCCCCCGGCAATACGCAAGCCCCAGAGCCCCCGCACCGACGGCAATCGCAAGCAGCACCTCCCGGCGCTTCCGCCTGCGAGGTAGCGTCCCGATCCTCTCCGCAAGACCCAAGCTGTCAACCTGTCTTTCATCAATCACCACAGAGTCGTTTGCATCGCTCCGGCATTCGTTTCCCATTACTGAGTTTATGGTCACACAACGCCGCAAGCCGCCCTTTGCAGACGTACGCTCGCCAAAGCAACTGTCCGCGCCCGGCAATGCCGCTACCCGCGAACACACGCGGTTGCAACGCCCAAAGACCATCCGGGCGGCTCCCACTCACAGTTCTCTAGAATACGCACCAAGCTAGGCAACGGTCCCAAAGGGCGCATATGCCGATGACCGGTTCGGAAAACTTTCTCGATCTCGCGATAAGCGTCGGAGATTATGTGTCGTCGAAGGCTGAGCGCACCGACGCCGGCATCCGCTGGTCCACACTCAACTACTTCGGGAAGCCTGAGTACAGCCCCGAAGTCTTTTCAGGCGTAGCCGGGATCGTTCTTTTCCTCGCCGATCTCGGCCGCATTACCGGCGACCAGACCTACCTCGATCTGGCGCGGGACGGCGCTCGTTGGATAGACGAGACGATGCAAGCCAACCACGGCGGCATCGGACCGTACAAGGGTTTCTATTCAGGATTTTCCGGTCACGGACTCGCCATGCTGCACGCCGGTCAAGCCGTGGGCGACGGCGATCTCGTCGTGCGTGCGCTCGCGCGCGCTGACGCTCTATCCCAAACGACCTACGGCGGACTTGAGCTTATGTGGGGAGCTGCCGGAGCCGGGGTATTTCTCCTCCGCTGCTTTCAGGAGACCGCGCGGCCACACTGCCTCGACGAGGCCGTCCGCGCCGGCACGTATCTTCTCGATAAGGCCGAAGCCCACGGCGACCAGCTTAAGTGGCTCATAAAGCTAGGCAAAACCGCTACGTACCAGATGGGCATGCCCCACGGAGCCCCGAGCATCGGCTACTTCCTCGCCGAGCTATATCGCTTTACTAACGACGCACGCTTCCGTGACGGCGCGCTCGGCGCGGCCAGGTGGCTCCAGTCCAACGCCGTCGATACCGAGCACGGAGTTGGCTGGCCGACGCACCTGGAAGATGTCGAATCGCCCAAATTTCAATGGTGCCACGGCGCGCCCGGTATAGGTCTCTTATTCAGCCGAACGCACGAAATCACCGACGACGATTCCTGCCGGGAATGGGCGCTTCGCTGCGGCGAGTCGACCTACTCGGCGGGAGACATACGGCGCAATCCCAGTCAGTGTCACGGACTCGCCGGCAACGGCGAGCTTTTCATCGAGCTTGCCCGGGTAACCGGCGACGGCCAATGGACCACCAAAGCCCGGCAGTTCGGCGTCCTCGCCGCCGAATACGGCGAGGGCGATCCTCCGAACCGCCGCTGGCGCTCGGATGAGCCGGGCCAATTCAGCCCCGATTTCATGCTCGGGGCGTCGGGGCTAGGCCACTTCTTCCTGCGGCTCGCCCGACCCAACGAAGTCCACATGCCGCTGATGGTCAAGCCATGAACACGAGAGGACAGGCGCGGCCAGCTTGCAACGTCCCGAAAGCTGGTGTCATAAGCGCCGCGGAGGCACCTCTACCATGAGGGCCAGGCTCGCTCTCGGCATCGCCGCTGCCCTCGCTGTCGTCGTCCTCCTACCCGTTGTGGCAGTCGTCGCCCTTGGCGCTTACGGCTCTTCTATCGGCGGCGCTACCGTAGCCTCCGGCGCAGGCAACGCCCAACTCCTCGTCTCTCCATCCCACGGCCTCCCAGGCTCTCCCCTAACTATCTCGGGTTCTGACTGGCCTCCACGCTCAAACGTCGCCATCCAGCTCCAACGTCCTTCAGTCAACTCCAAACCCCTCCGTCTCGCCGAAATCATCACTTCCCGCCGTGGTTCCTTCGAATTCGATACCTCCATCCCTGGCTCCGTCATCCCTCAGGGCACTCAGTCCGTCCATATCCAGGCCGTCTCCCACAAGCCCAACCAGCCCACCTCTCCCTCCATCTCCGTCCCCTTCATCCTCGATCCTTATCCCAATGAAATCTCTATCACCATCGTCGACGCCGATTCCGGCTCGCCTTCCCCCAACGCCGTCGTACGCATCGACGACGCCTTCGGACAAGAGGTCGCCATCGACTCCGCCGACGATGCCGGCAACGTCTCCTTCGCCGGTATCCGCCCAGGCAAGAAACGCATCACTATCCGCAAGGTCGACCATCAGATCGCCAGAGCCTCCATCGAGGTCCCCGACGCCGGCCAGGCCGCATTCGAGATCGCCCTCCGGAAGTCTCCAGGCAAGCGGCTCATCTTCTACGCCTACGGTCTCAGCTACACCGGCGAGACCACCATCGTCGGACTCGACCGCGCTTCAGGTCTCCCCATCCGCGAGACCATCACCATCCCCGACGGCCGCTTCGCCCCCGCCTCCGTGTCAACCTGGAACCTCTATCAAGGCTTCTTCCTGGCGGTAGATCAGAATGCCGAGTCGATTAGCGCCAGGTCGGGCGACCTGGACTCGCTGTGGGCATTAGGGGCCGTTGGAAATTGGATGGTGTCCCTTCGACAAGGTATGTGGGTAGGGATATGGCATAACTATCTCGGCAGATCGACCATCGGCGATGTTGTTGACTCGAGGGCTTCCAACCAGCTGTCGGCTCCCGGTTCCCATCTCTACATCGTCGACCCCGACTCCGGTGAGATCGTATTGCGCGAGCGAATTGCTCGTTACTTCCTGCCACCGGTGCTGTCGCCTACGGCCCCTTATCTATATCTCGTCAACTGGTCTGGACGCTCCGTCGACATGCTCGACTTGGCAACCGGAGAGCAGGCGACGATTGCAGAGCGCATTCCCGCAACGATCATTAACGTGCTAGTTGATCCGACCGACAACGAGAATCTAATTCTCTCCGGCGTCAACAAATGGGTTTACAAGCTGGAAATCGCCTCCGGAGAGGTCTCGGAGATCCTGCAAACTCCCGACGTGCCGGCCATCTTCGCCGTCACGAACGACGGCAAACTCATAACTTCCGCCTTCCGGTCGCGCGAGCTGGTTGTTTCGAGCCTGGAAACGGGGCAGATCGAAGGAGTCATTCCACTTCATACGCACCTGGACTCGATATTGGTCGATAAATCTGGACCGTTCATTTTCGGGTCTACCCTCAACTGGCCTAGCAACGTCATCACCGTGCAGGTGATCGACTCCAAGTCCCTTACCTTGGTGGAGGTTCTGGAAATACCGCGCGCGGAGACGGCGTCGGGAGACCCGCCCGCCAGGGAGAACTAGGCTCAGACCCAGAGTTCGGCGAGTTGCTCGAGAGCGCCCTGCACCACCACCGCGCCGCCCCTCGGTCCCACCGGACACCAGGGACCCAACGACACCTCGTAGCCCCCTTCCGCGAAAGATTCCCTATCCGACAGGTAGCCGACATAGTCGTTGGTATATGCCGCGCAGATCGTCAGTCCTGCCGGCGACTCCGTCTTGACCGCCAAGCCCAGCCTGGAGAAGGGCTCTCCCGGCATTCCGACTATCGCCAGATCGCCAAGCCGGATCACATGCTGTGTTGACCTGATCGGGTCATGTCCCTTGGCGACCTCCGCCAGCTGTTCGATCATCACCCGCGCCGAGACCAGGGTCTGCCTCGCCGCTTGTGAGAGCTCATCAGCTCGTTCCTTACTTTCAGCTTCGGTTAAGCCGTCAACGAGATCGCGCGCTCGTCCTACCGCGTCCTGAGCCTGCTCGCTTAGCGGCGACGGGCCGGGTAGGTCCCTTCTGGGAAACTCAACGTCACGGACGGACACTCTCAGCGGCGCCTCCGGCGATGGCTCTAGGCGCGCCAGTTCATCGAGTACTCGAACAGTCTCGCGCCCGAGCGCGGTCCCGTTGCTCTCCACCGCCTCGAAATCGGGAATGGCGCTGCCGCCAATCGGGTTGATATCTCCACAGGTCCCCTGGATGAACAGGCACTCCCGACACCCTTCGGAATCCTCTTCTACCGTCGCCGCCGCCACGCCCGGGTAGTCGGCGGAGACCAGCGGATTCACCTGCACCGTCGTCGGATGACACGTGAAGTTCATTAGCGCTGAGTGGCTGCCGTCCGCAAAGTCGAAGCGGACCACGTTGACCTCTGGATCTATCGGCGCCGGTCGGGCCATGTCTTCGGGTGGAATCCGGTCCGGCGGCTTGTAAAGCACCCCGTTCTTGTCGAGAACGCGTCGGTTGGCGGAGATAGTCTCGATCGCGCCCCGGCCAAGCCTGACCTCGGTCGGCTGAGCGGCGTTCGCCGCATCGACGAGGCAGTCCGCCAGGTCGGCGGCTAGATCGTTCAACCAGGCGCGGGCTTCGTCAAGATGGTGCAGCGAAGTAAGCCCCGCAAGCTCCGGCGTCGAGTGAGAGTGCGACGCGCAAAACAGCAGCGCGTCGGCGGTCAGGTTCAATCGCCCGCCCACTCGCTCCAGCACCCTAAGTCGGAGGTCGCCGCCGGGCAGATTCTTCGACACCCCGATCAGGTCGAGCGAAACGACGGCCGCCGCATGACCGTCTCGTTCGAGATACAGCGCCCGTGCATACAGCGGGTCGTGAACGCCTTCGAAATACGCCTGTCGGGGAACGTAGCCCAGGTACGGCACCGTAAACGGGGCCGTGATGTCGATCTTGGCGGTGCCTGCTCTAAGCCGTCCTGACATGCCCCTGCCTCCCCTGTCTCACTCCCTCTGTCCGGTCGATACACGGCGGTACCGCCCGGCTTACATCGTTAGTCGGCTGACCGCCGTACAACTCTGCACCAACTACCTCATAACTCCACCAGACTCACGCTATCCCGGCGGAATCGGCGATTACCTCTGTCAAATACTCCATGTCGAGACGGGTCTGGTCGATCACTTCTTCGGTGGTCATGTCGCGAAAGCTGTGCGATCCCTGGTACTCGCTGTGCACCGACAGATATCCGTCGTAGCCGATTTGGCGAAGGCACCAGAAGACCTCCGGCCAGCGCACGACCCCCTCGTTCAGCGGCACGAGCTTGCTCAGCCACGCCGGCTTCCCGAGACCGGGATCGTCCTCGGTAATCCAGCCGAAGTCCTTGACCGCCGCCAGCCTGATCTGCGGCGCCAGAAGGTCCAGCCCCATTCTCCACGCCGAGACTCCCCCCTCGATCGTCATGTGGCCGGGATCGACGTAAGCCCCGATCTCGTCGGGATCCAAGCCCTGCAACAGAAGATAGAGCAGCGATCCGCTCGGCGGAAACGTGTCGCCCGAGTGGGTGTGAACGCAGGCCGTCACCCCATAGCGGCGCGACATCGGCGCCAGTCCTTCCAACCGCCCGCGTATCTCATCGAGTCGCCCGGACAATCCGCCGAAATCCCCACAGTGGAAATAACCCAGTTTCAGAAACTTGATTCCCGCATCCGACGCGGCCTGAAAGATAGCCTCGCCGTGATCGTGGTCCGCGCTCGTGATCTCCGTCGTGAGCATTCCGATTTCCAGCCCGCGCGCCGCGCATACGTCGATCACCCGTGGAAGCTCCTCGGTCACGTTCTCGGGCGCGATAGTTCCGCCCGTTCGCGTCGTTACGTCGAGCCCGTCGAATCCAAGGTCGCGGACCACGTCGGCCATCTTCTCCAGCGGCAGGTCCTGCAAGTGCTTGGTGAACATGAGGAGCTTCATACGGCCCGGGTCCCTTCGGATATGTGTCCTGACGCTAAGAGTCTATCCAAGATTGGAGACGCCCCTGCCACGCGCCGCGCTCAAACCAAACGCTCCTTGAGGTCGGCGCTCAGCTTGATGTCGACTGATGCCACCGCCTCGTCGACCCGTTCGACCGAGTCCGTCTTGGGGATCGCCATTACCCCTTCATGCGAAATGACCCAGCTCAACATGACCTGAGCGGGCGTCGCGCCGACCTCCGCCGCCACCTCGCGCAGCGCCCCGCCCGGCGAATCGAAATCGCCTCGCGCTATCGGCGTATAGGCGATCACCGTTATGTCGTTTTCCTGACAATACGGCAGCACGCCGTCCTCAATTTCCCGCGCGAACAGGCTGTAACGGACCTGATTCGCGGCGAGCGGGTTGTCCTTCAGCGAATCCTGCGCCTCTTTCATCTGACTGGGCGAGAAGTTGCTCACGCCGATGAACCGGACCTTGCCCTCAGCCACCAGCGTCTCCATCGCCCTCATCGTCTCGGCTATCGGTATGTCGGGATTCGGCCAGTGGACTTGATAGAGATCGATTACTGAGACCTGAAGGCGTCGCAGGCTCGCTTCCGCATGTTCGATTACATCGTCGAAGCGCAGGTTGCTGGCGGAGACTTTGGTCGCCACGAACATCTCGTCTCGGAACGCCGCGATCTCGCGGCCGACTATCGGTTCGGTCCCGTACGCCTCGGCCGTATCGACGAAGCCCGCCCCCAGCTCGGCGGCCCGTTTCAGCACTCCCGCGCCGCCGCGATACTGCCACGTCCCAAACCCGATCTTCGGGATCTGCTCCACCGTTGCGCCTAGCGAAATGTATTCCATAAGCTCCCTATCCCGCCGCACCGACTGGTGCATCGCCAACGTAACCGGGCGCAAGCCGCCATATCCGCCATATCCGCCATATCCGCCATATCCGCCATATCCGCCATATCCGCCATATCCGCCATATCCGCCATATCCGCCATATCCATATAATGATAGTTGTGCTTGCGTTGCCCGCCGGCTCCGAGGTTGTGAAAACCCGGCCTCGGTCAAACAGGGAATACGTATTGGATCCTCGTTGCTTGGCCCACTCTCTAACGCTTGAAGAGCGCGAGCAGTTCGACCGCGACGGCTACATACTCGTCGAAGACGCCCTGACAGCGGAGCAAATCGAGACCTATACACGCGCAATCGACCGCATCTACGCCCAGCGCGCCACCGGCAAAGAGGACAGCCTGGACATACCCGGCCGGTTGCAGATATCCGATTTCCTCACCCTCGACCCCGCGTTCATCGAGCTGATCGACAACCCTAGAGTCTTCCCGAAAGTCTGGGGCATTCTGGGCTGGAATCTGTTCCTCTATCACACCCACTTCCAGGTCACTCCTCCGGTAACCGAAGCCGAGCGTCCGCGCGGCCGGACGTTCGTATGGCACCAGGACTCGCCCGGCATCACGCGAGACACTCTCGAGCTGGAAGTGCCGCCCCGCTTGTCGCTCAAGGTCTTCTACCACCTCACCGACGTGTCGGAACCGGGAAAGGGAAATCTCGGCGTGATTCCCGGAAGCCACTTGAAGCGACACGTCGAGTCGCCCCGGGATGGTATGGGGCAGCCGGACGGAGCTATTGAGATCCTGGCCCGTCCCGGCGCGGCGCTCTACTTCGATCGGCGACTATGGCACGCCGCGACGCCGAACTATTCGAAGGACATCCGCAAGACCATGGTCTACGGCTACTCCTACCGGTGGCTTCGGAACCGGGACCCAATGACCGTCACGCCCGAAATGCTCGAAAACGCCTCCCCGATCCGCAGGCAACTTCTAGGCGCGGCGACCAGCGACTACCGCCGCTACGAACCCATCGATGAGGATGTGCCGCTCAAGCTCTGGCTGATGGAGCATCAGGCTGAAACCGCCGCCGCCTGGGCCTCCACAATCTTCGAGGACACTTCAGACCGAAAGCGCTAGCGGTCCCTGGCAAGCCGGACCATAGCTGAGGAGGCAATTGCCGGATAGGAGCTGGCCGAAATGCCAAACGGAGGAACCGACAATTGCCTCACCTGCTGGTTCAACCGCAAGAACCGGGGCAAGCCCGGTCACCCGGACTGGGAACGTCTGAACCATCCCGAAGAACCCTATTGCACGATACGGGACTTGCCCATCTCCGACCCCGCCTACACCTACTGCGCCAACCATCCAGCACACCGCCCCGAGCGCGATCCAGTTCCGATCGGGCCCGTCCTGGTCGCTGAGGTCATTCCCGGCACGCTCGCGTACGAGCGAGTGATATGGAAACCCTCCCCCGACTCCGACGAAGTCCGCGACCACCTTCTCGATTTGCTCGAAGAGTCCACGTCGAGGACTTCCGAAGTCGATGAATACCGGTATCGGATGCTCCCAGGTCCCGGCCTGACGGATGTCGTCGTGTGGCAATTGGGTCAATTCCGTGAACAACGGGCGATTGCTAGGCTGAATTGGGTCAGTGAGAACGGCCCGGACTGGCTCGCCAAACCGTCGCGTGCGGCGTTGCAAGCAATCCTTAAGGACTGGCCCGTCACACCTACCGACTAGACAAGTGGGCACGGCTGCCGAACACGCGGGTCAGGCACTACCAGCCAACGGTCCGTTCAACCCCTAATTCATGCCCTGCTGAGCTCGCTCGCAAGCCGCCTGCCAGGCTAACGCCTAGACACCCCGCCGACGACGTGTAAAATCCCGAGTCAGTCTACGCTTGACAGACACCAGTCAGGTGTGTCCTTGGGGAGGGAGCTCTCGATGAAACCATCAAGACGAAAGCTGCTTGTAGGCGGATTGGGCGGCAGCGTTGTCGCTGCCGCGGCGTTCGCCGGCTGTGGCGAGACTCAGATTGTCACGCAAGAGGTCGTGAAGGTAGTTACTCAGCAAGTCCCCGTCGAGAAGGTCGTAACCAAGATCGTCAAGGAGCAAGTGGCGGTCGAGGTCGAAAAGGTCGTAACCCAAGAGGTCGAGCGGGTTGTAACCCAGATCGTCGAAAAAGAGAAAGTCGTCGAGAAAGTCGTCGAGAAGATCGTCACCGTCGAGGCGATGGCTCCCAAGCCGGAAAACGTCGAGATCATCTACTGGACGTGGCTGGCTCCTCAGCTTCGCCTGGGCTTCGGTCCCTTTGACGAGTGGCTGCGAGGCGAGTTCACAAAACGCAATCCGCATATCAAGGTGGACGTTGCGTTTCTGCCGTTCGGCGAGCTGCTGACCAAGACGATAGCCAGCCTGGCCGGCGGTGCGGCTCCTGACGCCCTGCACTCGTCCGTTTTCCATGCCCGCGACCTGTACGACAAGGGCGCACTCACTGAGCTAAACGATTGGCTCAAGCCTTATCCCGAGCGCAGCATGGAGAACTACGTAGCAATCGCCTCGATCTTCAATCAGTTCAAGGGCAATATCTACGGTCTTCCCGGTGAAGCCGACCTCGACTGCAGAACTCACAACGTGCACCATCTCGAGGAAGCCGGAATCGACCCCGACCCGGTCGCGCTGAACTCCTGGACTCGCGAAGACGCCGTCGAGAACGCCCTCAAGCTGACGCTGCGCGACGGCGATAAGATCACGCGGTCCGGCTGGGTGGCCAACAACATCCGTCACCAGCAGCTCTGCGGATACTGCTACGCCGACGGTCTCGACAGCATCTACATCGAAGAGGGTAGGGCGCTAAACCCCAAGTTCCGCGAGCTTGGACCGCCCGCCTTCCAGTTCGAGTACGACATGCTGCACGTCCACAACGTCTCCAAGCCGATAACTCCGGACAGGACCGACAGGCCGGACTTCTTCAACGGCCTGAACTCCAGCGTCTACATGAGCGTTGCCGACATCCAGGAATTCACCAAGCAGGTCGGCGGCAGGTTCCCGTTCGAGATGGTGCACGTGCCGCGAGGGCCGAACTGGAAGGACCTGCAAGGCACGTTCTGGAACAACATGATGGTCGTTCCCGTGAAGGGACCCAGCCCCGAAGCCGGATTCGAGTTCGCAAGCTGGTACGCGTCCGAAGAGGGAGCAATAGCCAGAATCGACCTCACCGGAATGCCTTCGTCCCATCTGGGACTCTTCCGATCTCCGCAGTGGCAGGTCCATAAGGGAATCAGCGTCCAGTACGGCAACTTCTTCGAAGTCCTCAGAGGGCCGGAGACTGCGGGACCGTACCCTTACGTCAGATCGGCCGGGTTCAACTCCTCCACCGCCGCCGCGGGACAGGGAGTCAACCTCGGCGAGCTGACACCCGAGGAGGCCATCGACCGCATCTTCGAAGAGTCGATCGAATTCCTCGAAGACGTTCCCGCTTAAGTCGATCCTCGGACCCGCACGGGATTGAGATTTCGGGGCGGCGCGGCCTTTTCGCCCGCGCCGCCTCAAGACTGGAAACGCCCCTTGAACGGCCTCTTAGACACCTATGCTTCTCGGATCTGCCTACCGAGACAGTCCATCCGGTTGCGCGAAACGCGGCCCGAAAGACATCCTTACCAATCGATCCCTGTGCGAGTTCAAAACAGCTTTGACGTGACCGAAAATGGCAACTGAACAGTTCGACGTTACCGACGACCAGATCGCCTTCTTCCGCGAAAACGGCTATCTCAACTACGGTCCGATCCTGACGCCGGAAGAGCTTGACGAGCTTCGCGACGAAGTCCAACGCTTCATCGCCGGCGAGCAGTCCGCGTTGATGCGACAGGACCTCGGCGGCGCCAGTGACACCGCCGTAGGCGAAGAGAAGTTCGTTCAGATCAGCGGACTCTGGAAAGTCAGCCCCATAGTCAGGCGGTTCGCCACCATGGAAAGGCGGGCCCGAATAGCCGCCGCGCTGCTAGGCGTCGAGAAGATCCGGCTGCTGTCCGACATGGTCTTGTTCAAGCCGCCCGGCGGCTCGCGCACCACCGAGTGGCACCAGGACTACCCCGACCACCCGACCTCGCTTCCCGACATAACGGCGTGGACAGCCCTGGACCCCACGACGGTGGCGAACGGATGTATGCAATACATCCCCGGCAGCCATCATTGGGGCGAGGTCATGGGCTACGACTACGAAGGCGGGGCCGCCGCGAAACGAGGGATCGACCTGTCCACTGCTGTCGCCATCGAATTGCGGCCCGGCGAGGCGGTGTTCCATCATTCGCTCTCGATGCACTACGCCGGCCCCAACAACACCGACATGCCCCGCCGCGCCTACATAACCCGTCTCATGCCGGCCGAAACCGTGCATCGATTTCAGCGCGCGGATCGGGACTCGAAGGAGCTTGAGGGAACACCCTTCTCCGACGAGGATTATCCTGTCTTGGCATTTGACGAGTAGCCCGGCCTGGCGGGCGGACTTTCCAGTTCTCGGCATCCAAAGTACCGGGCGGACGTGATTGCAAAGCGCTGAACCACACGACCCCAATCTTCCCAAGCTGGCCGGTCAGACTGCCCTGGTAACCGGCGGCGGTCGAGGTCTCGGACGGGCGATCTGCATGGCTCTCGCTCGCGAAGGCGCGAATCTCGTGGTCGTGGCCCGGACCGGGTCCGAAATCCAGGAGACCGCTCGGATCGTCGAAACGGACACGGGCGTGTCCGCGCTCGCGCTGCGCTGCGACGCTGCCGACGAATCCCAGGTGGAGTCCGCCGCGTCCCAAGCCACAGCGCGGTTCGGCGCGGTCGACATCCTCGTAAACAATCACGGAGTTATTCGCGGCTCACCGGTGTGGAAAACGCCCATCCGGGACTGGGACGAGGTGATCGCTATAAACCTGCGAGGGGCTTTTCTGTTCGTCCGAGGCCTGGTCCCGTCGATGATCGAGCGCCGCCGGGGAGCGATCGTGGGCGTGTCGTCAACCGCGGGACTGCGCGGCTACCAGGCGCCCACCGCCGGTGCTTACGTCGCGTCGAAAGCGGGCCTGATCGCCTTCAACCAGCAGCTCGCCGAATCCGTGCGTGATTTCAACATCCGCGTATTTACAATCTGTCCCGGCCCGATAACCGATACCGGCATGGGGCCCGGATCGCCCCCGGCCGGACAACAACCCAACCCTCGATACTCCACGCCAGAGGAAATCGCGGCGGCGGTTAGCTTCATGGTCACCAGCCTGCCGATTGGCGCCAGCGGCAGGGTCTGGGACATGCACACGCCGCCTTACCCGACCACCTAGCCCCAAGCCGTATCCCCGTCATAGCCTTGCGTTCGCGGTCAGCCTACCGAAACGTTACCCATGTACCCGGTCTATGCCATCCGTCCCCTCTCCCTTGAGGGAGAGGGATAGGGTGAGGGTGTTTCCTCCATACATCCACCCTGCCTTCGTCACGGCTACTTGCACCTACCCAGTCGCCATCAAGAGACCGGAAGTCCGGCCTGCCCCCTCCGATCTTTCCATAGGGGATTATATAGAATGGTGCCCAACCGCTGGGCGGGCGTTATTTTGCCGGGCGTTTCGGTGCTCCACCGCGCAGCACGGCCTTTGCTAGTTCCTCAGGAGTGGCGGGTATCCGCAGATCCTTCTCGGCAGCGGTCGGTGAAGATTTCGTCGTAGTATCAGCCATCCCAACCTCTCCTTCGGGGATGCCCCATTTCCTGCCTCATTATACCTTGCCTCATTCGTCATCCGTTCGGCTCGGCACAGCCGCCAGCGCGATCAGCGCAAAGACGCCGAATACCAATCCTAGAACGAGCCACCTGAAGTACGGTCGTCCCTTCTCGGCGGCGACCCAGCCCACCAGAAGGGCAAGTGACGCCCAGTACAACACTACCAACAGAACCGCTTCCCCTGGACCGAATGCCCAACTGAACATAGGTGCCCCCTCGCCGAGTGTGGGTGTGACCGCTGTGTGGACAGTCGTCATGCAAGCCGCGAGGGGACGGGACGCCACACCTCACGGCAAGCGCAACTTGCACAAACTGTCCACACGCGAGGAACGGTAGCAGGTAGGAGGGAGAAAGCAAAACCACCGGCCTGAGCCGGTGGTAAACTGCCCCCGGAGGCGTTACGAGCGCCTCCGAGATTTTTGGTCCTAAAGACAGAGGGGACCAAAGAAAGCTCCTTGAGTTTATCCCCCCCGTCTTTAGGCCTCAAGCCGCGCTGTGCGGCAAGGAGGCCAGACATGGCCGACAACAGGCGTAAGACCGTCCACGTGAAGGCGCACAAGCGCAGGCCGGCAGGCACGGTCCCGTTGACCAGACGGGAGCGGGAACTGGGTTACTCGGAAAATCCGGCCATACGCCAGCTCCAGCGTGAGATCGCCCGCAGGGTTAGAGGAACAGAGGGACGACCGGCTTGAGACTGCTAGATTCCCTTGCTCAGCCGCGTCTCGGGCGGGCCGATCAGCTCCTCATAGGTGAGCCGCTTGCCCGTCCCGCCCCGCGCTATCGCCGCCATCTGCTCGATCGTGTCCAGCGGCCGCTGGTTGTGCCGACCTGAGAACTCGTCCACGTAGCGGTCGAGGTGTTTGACCGAGACCTTGTGGTACGTGCCCACCAACCCCCGCTTGAAGATCGACCAGTGCGACTCGATCCCGTTCGTGTGGACTTCGCCCCGGACGTACTCGTAAGCGCCGTGGCGGACCGTTTCGCGGTTCGGGATGCCGTGGTAGCCGCCATGCTCATCCGTGTACAGCTTTGCGCCGGGGGCCACGTGCTGCCGCACGAAGCCACGGAGCGTTTTGCCATCGGTGGCCTCTATGACCCTGGCCGAGATTTTGCCGGTCTTGCGGTCCTTAGCCCCTACCACCGGCGCCTTGCCGCCAACCCCGCCCCCGACATTCTGGCGTTTGCTCAGGTGCTTGTTGTGCTCCTTGCCACCCACGAACGTCTCATCCACCTCCACCGGGCCGGCGAACAGGCCGTCGCGGGTATTCCAGGCCGCACGGATGCGGTGGGCGAGGAACCAAGCCGATTTCTGAGTGATGCCGAGGTCCCTGTGGAGTTTCATCGAGGACACGCCTTTGAGAGAGGTCGTGAGCAGGTAGAGCGCGAGCACCCATGTCTGGTAGCCGAGGTTCGAGGCTTCCATGATGGTGCCGGTGCGGACGCTGAAGCGTTTGCGGCAGGCGCGGCAGCGGTAGGGCATGGTGTTGTGCTTGGCCCCGGACTGGACCCTGGTAGAGCCACAGTGCGGGCAGTGGGGCTCGCCGCCCCAGCGTTGTTCGGCCAGCCACTTTTCAGCGGTCTGGTCGTCTGGGAACATGCGAAACAGCTCCGTGAGCGGGATCCCCTTTCTGCGGTGCTGCCCCGGCGCTCGCTTAGCCATGTCACTACACCTCCCTGCTTAAAACCTCGATTTGTTGGGCATTATTGTATATAAGTCCCTTTCCATAAGCCGAGGGAATCCGATCATGCAAACTGCCTATACCACCCCACTACCGTCTCGCCTCGACCCCGTGGCCCCATTTAAAATCGACGTCGAAGCGCGCCACGATCGAGAGCCAAGCGAAGTCACAATTTGGGAGATTCAAGCGACCGGCAAGACAGGCTGCTTTCGGTCGACCTGTCTAGCGGATCGATTCGAACGGAACCTCTGCCCCGCTGCGATATAGACCGCTTTCTCGGCGGTACCGCTCTGTGCGCCGCCATCCTGACCAAAAGACTCACGCCTGGCATCGACCCGTACTCCTCCGACAACCTGCTGGTAATGGCGCCGGGCGCGCTGACGGGAGCGCCCGTCCCGGGCTCCGACCGGCTCTCGCTCGCCGCCAAGTCGCCGCAGACGGGACTGATCGGCGAGAGCACGCTTTCGGGACCCTCCGGCGAGGCGCTTCGTCGAGCCGGATTCTCCGCTGTCGTGGTCTCCGGCAAGTCCCTCAAACCGACCTGGCTCCTGATTGACGACGAACGGATTGAGCTGCGCGACGCCGGCCCCGTCTGGGGGCTGAACATCTCCGAATCCATCGAACGCCTGCGCCGCGAGATTCCCGACCGCGGATTCTCGTTCATGTCGATCGGGCCGGCCGGCGAGAACCTCGTCAGGTATGCAAGCGTGTCCGATCAAACGGGCCGCGTAGCCGGGCGTACCGGACTTGGAGCCGTACTTGGATCTAAGAACTTGAAGGCCGTCGCCCTCCGCGGATCCGGTAGGACGGTCGCAGACGACCGAGAAGGCCTGGTCTCCTATATCCGCGACCTCGCCGATCGGTTCAAGCGCCCTGAGGTCGCGGTGTACGGATGGTCCGGAAGCGTTAGAAGCCTCGCCAACCTGATCGGTAAGGGCGCCTTGCCCCAGGCCAATTTCCAGTCCACCGACGCTGGAGAGGACTACCAGGAGCTTGGCGACGACCTGCTGCAACGTTCCGACAAGCTCCGCCACGGCTGCGTTGGATGTCCCGTCCAATGCGAGCACCGGTTCGAGCGTCCCCATGTACAGCGAAACGGGCGCGCGGTCCGCCTCGAATACCAGACCGTTTACGCTCTCGGTCCGCTGTGCAACATCGACGACCTGAACGTGATCGCCGAGGCCGCCGCGCTCTGCGACGACTACGGAATGGATACCGTAAGCACGGGCGCCACAATCGCTTGGGCAATGGAATCAGCGCAGCGTGGCGTCCTAAAGCTCGACCCGAAAACCGATCCGGTTCTCGAGTTCGGCGACGCCTCGGCGCTGCTCGAATGCATCAAGCTGATCGCCAGAAGACAGGGCGTCGGAGCACTCCTCGCCGAAGGCAGTCTCAAGGCGGCGCAAGCGGTTGGAGAAGGCTCCGAAGGGTGGTCTATGCAAGTCAAGGGCCTAGAAATGCCCGGCTACGACCCGCGCCGGCACCAGAACCTCGGCCTGGGTCTCGCCATATCAGCGAGAGGAGCCTGTCACAACCGCGCCGGACTTGGCATGGATACGGAACCGGCCCCCTGGGACGAGCAAGAGCCTGAGACGGTCGAGTCGGCAGTCGAACAGACGCTCGCGCGGGAAGACCGGCAGGCACTGCTCGACGCGCTCGGTGTTTGCAAGTTCTTCCGAGCCGCATTCGACGACCTTGAGTCGGAGTGCGCCGAGATCGTCAAGATGGTCCACGGCGATGGCGGCGCTTACAGGAAGATTGGTCGAATCGGCCCCCGCACCGCGGCCGCCCGGCGCGTCTTCAACGTCCGCGAAGGCCTCACTCCTCAGCACGACGCGCTACCCTCCCGGCTTCGCGAGCCGGCCGGTGACCAAGCCGACGAGCTCCCCCCGGACGCCCTGCTAGACGCCTATTACGCCATGCGTAACTGGGACTGCCTCGGCCAGGTTCCGGCAGCGACCCTGCACAATCTGGAAATGGAGGACTTCGCCGAGCTTGCCGTAGTTCCCGAAGTCGTGGCGAGCAACTGAGAAGTCCCCGCTCAGCTAAGCGCGGGCCGCTCGCAGCGAATCCGAGTAAACCACCGAATCTTCGTGAATCGGCACGACCCGGCACGCACAGATCTTGTACTCCGGTATCTTCGAGATCGGATCCAGCGCGTTTATCGTCAAGAAATTCGCCGCCGACTCGTAGAAATGCCATCCCATGTATACCGTGCCCGGCGGCACCCGCTTCGTAATCCACGCCCGGCACTCGATGCGCCCCCGCCGGCTCTCCACCATCACCTTGCCGCTCTTCTGTATTTCTAGCGACTCGGCATCTTCTGGCGAAATCTCGATCAGCGCCTCGGGATAGATTTCATCCAGGCCTTTCGCCGTGCGTGTTATTGATCCCCCGTGCCAGTGATAGAGAACTCTCCCGGTGTTGAAAATCAGCGGATACTCCTCATCTGGTATCTCCGTGGATTCGCGAAAGTCGACCGGATGCATGGTCGCCTTGCCGTCATCGGTCGGGAACCGGTCGCCGAAGAGCCATAGCTCGCCGGGATGGTCCGGCGTCGGACACGGCCAGCGAATGCCGCCCTCCCGGTCCAATCGTTCGAAACTCAGTCCCGCGTGCGAGGGCGTCAGACGGGCAATCTCGTCGAAGATCTCCGCCGGGCTGGAGCACCCCATGTCGTAACCCATCCGGCCCGCCAGGTCGTGGATGATTTCCCAGTCCTCCCGCGCCTCACCCGGTAGCTCGCGGAGCTTCCGAACGCGCTGGACCCGGCGGTCGGTGTTGGTGTAAGTACCCTCTTTTTCAGCCCACGACGACGCCGGAAGGAATACGTCCGCGAATTCAGCCGTCTCGGTCATGAAGATGTCTTGGACGACGAGGAAGTCAATATCCTTGAACGCCTTGAGCACGTGGTTGAGATCGGGGTCCGACATCAGGGGGTTTTCCCCCATCACGAATAAGGCCTTGATATCGCCTGAGCCGACTGCGTCGGCGATTTCAACCGTGGTCAACCCCTCTTTGCGCGGCAGCGACACGCCCCACGCCTGTTCAAACAATTCGATATATTCCGGCGATTCAACCGACCTGTAATCGCTGAAATACATCGGGATCGCGCCCACGTCGCTCGTCCCTTGAACGTTGTTCTGCCCGCGCAGCGGATTCAGCCCGGTACCGCGCCGTCCGACGTTCCCAGTTGCTAACGCCAGGTTTATCAGCGTCAGGCACGCCTCGGTGCCATGTGTGTGCTCGCTGATTCCAAGTCCCCAATAGAACGCCGTCTTGCCCGCCTCGCCGATTATCCGGGCCGCTTCCTCTATCGTCGCGGCCGGCGTGCCGGTAATCGACTCCGCGTACTCCGGCGTGTAATGAGCAACGACCTCGGCGATGTTCTCGAAACCCTTGACCCTGTTTTCAACATATTCGCGGTCATAGGTCTCGTCCCGAATGATGCAGTGAAGCAGTGCGTTGTACAGCGGCACGTCCGTCCCTGTCCGGAACTGCAGATGCACGTCCGCAAACTCGGTGAGCTCTATGCGCCTGGGATCGGCGACTATGAGCTTGGCGCCGTTCCTTATCGCCTTTTTCATCTTCAGCGCGGTTATCGGGTGAGTCTCGGTGGTATTCGAGCCGGTCACGTAGATAACGTCGTTTTCTGCGATTTCATCGAGTGAATTCGTAAACGCGCCCGTCCCGATTGTCATGCCTAGCGCCGCCACCGACGACGAATGGCAAAGGCGGGTGCAGTTGTCGATGTTGTTGGTGGCCAGCACGGCGCGCACGAATTTCTGTAGATAGTAGTTGTCCTCGTTCGTGCACTTGGAGGAAGCGTAGACGCCGAGCGAGTCGGGTCCATGTGTGTCCCGATGGTAGACGAGACGTTCGGAGGTCAGATCCAGCGCCTCGTCCCAGGTCGCTTCGTGCCATCTGCCGTTTCGCTTTATCAGCGGGGTCGTGATGCGGTCTTTGGATTCGACATAGTCGAAGCCGTAACGCCCCTTTACACAGAGCCATCCCTGGTTCACCAGGCTGTCCGAAGGCGACGTTACATGCGTGATGGTGTCGTCTCGAACATGAGCCTCCACGTTGCAGCCGACGCCGCAGAACGAGCACACGGTCTCAATAACCTGTTCCTCAGCCTCGAGTACCGGCGAATTACTCTGTTCGAGGTCCCACAAGATCTTCGGTTTCAGCGCGCCCGTGGGACATACGCCCACACAATTGCCGCAGAACACACACGTCGTGTCCTTCATCCCGGCGTTGTTGATCGTGCCGATGATCGATTCGAACCCGCGCCCGGCAGGCTCGATCGCGAACGTATGCTGCACTTCGTCGCCGCACACGTCGGTGCAGCGCCAGCACATCACGCATTTGTCGTAGTCGCGAACGTAGAACGGATTGTCCACCAGGACCGGCTTCGGGTCCCGCGAAATGAGCCGCCCGTTGCCGATCTCATATTCGGATGCGAGCGCTCGCAGGTCGGGTGCGTCGCTTAGATCCACGCCCGCCGTCAGTAGGCTCAGGACTCCTTGACGCGTTCTTACAACGTCAGGCGTCCCAGTGTGGATGAGCTGCCCCTCTTCGGCCAGCGCGCGGCAGCCCGGCAGTAGTTTGCCCTCCCCGCGCTCGACCGCGCCTTTTTCTAGCGGAGAAGACTCGCCGTTGGTACGAGTATCCACCTGCACCGTGCACAGACGGCAGTTGGCCGACGCGTCGATTTCGGCGTGATAGCAAAGCGTGGGCACGTCCACGCCGACCGCCCGGGCCGCGTCGAGAATTGTTGCACCCTCGTTGACGGTGACCGCCGAGCCGTCAACCGAGACCGTTATGAATCGTTCGTCATTCAATCGGGATCGATAGAAGTTCTCTGTTCAGAGGTTGACCGCATTAGCAAAACACACCGAATCTTAACTAACCCCCCACTTGCGCCGTCCGCATTCCGCGAACTCGACCGGGTTCATGAGTATTATCGTCGAACGCACTAAAAGAGGGACTCGAACTGGAGACGGAGCCGGATGCGCCTAGATGAGAATCGGCAGTGGCCGCGCCGTCTGCAAGTGTCGCTCCACCGGCTGAACATCGCCACGGAGTATTCATGAACAGGCCCACACACCGTCTTACCGGCGCAATCCTGGCCGGCGGACGCAGCAGGCGCATGGGTCGGGACAAGGCCGAGCTCGTGCTGACCTTGCCTTCAGGCGAGCGACTGACCATGCTCCAGCAGGTACACCGCGCGCTCGAGTCGGTGTGCGACGAAACGCTGGTCGTCGGCGGTCCGGCGCGCGCCGGAGTGGACGCCAGGAGGGTCGCCGACCGATTCCCGGGAGCCGGTCCGCTCGCAGGCATACTCTCGGCGCTTCTGGATTCGAGCAACGAACGAGTGTTCGTCGTGGCATGCGACATGCCGTTTGTCGATACTCAGGCAATCGAAGGTCTTGCTGCGCTGATGAACGATCACGACGCCATCGTTCCACGGATCGAAGGACGCTTCGAGACGCTCCACGCGATCTACAAGACGGACTGCGCCGCCGCGATCCGAAAGGTTCTGGATGCCGGCGACAGGCGCGTTCGGTCTTTCTTCTCGTTAATCGACCTCCGTATCGTGACCGAGGAGGAATTCGCTGTAATCGATCCAGGCGGTCGATCGTCTATGAACGTGAACTACCCCGAGGAATTCGAATCAGCCGCCGACCGCTTGCGGGGCACACGTGAGTAGACCCAACTACAGGGGACGCACGAGCAACCCAAGGTCCGATATCGATGAACTCCGTCCCCTGTACCCGTCATTCCCGCGAAATGCCCGCCCTGAGCTTGTCGAAGCGTCTGCCCTGTACCCCGATACGGGGCGGGAATCCACACCCTCTCCCTTGAAGGGAGAGGGCAGGGGTGAGGGTCTCCCTCTAACCCAAAGCCCCGCACACCACTCCAACACGTCCCATCCGTCATTCCCGCGAAAGCGGGAATCCAGACCACTCGATGTCTAGCGGCGCACCATGAGTGACCGCCGTCCCATCCGTCATTCCCGCGAAAGCGGGAATCCAGACCACTCGTCGGCAGGCGGCCCGCAGCCTCGACGCACCAAGTCCCGCGGCTCGAACCCCGCGGCCACAACCGCCTGGCGAGCCGGTCGGCACTACTTCCGAATGGGCCTTGCCGTCCTGGGCGACAACCCCTGGCTCTACGTCCAACTCCTCACCATCTTCTCCGTTCCCGCCGCCCTGGCGGCGATCCTGACCGTGCTGGAAGTGGGCGAAACGCCCGGCGGCTCCGTCGCCCTGTTCTTCCTGAACGCCGTCTCCTCCTCCGTCGCGCCGGTCGTCATCATGGTCACGGTAGCCGCCGGATTCGCGAAAGTACGGCTCGGAGTAGTCGAGGCCATCCGGAGCGGTCTCGCCTGGTTGCTCCGCTACTTGTGGACCAACGCCCACACCACGGTCATATTTTGGGTCCCCGTCGGCGCGCTCATCCTGCTCTTCAACTGGCAGGGCGAATCCGCTCCGCTCGACCCAACCGGCCAGACCGTAGCCGACTTCTTCTGGTTTCTCGGTATCGCCCTGGTCGCGCTATACATACACAGCCGCACGCTGCTGGCCCCGTTCCTCGCCGTACACGAAAACATGCCCGGCACGCTGGCCGCGCTCGAGTCCTGGCGGCTCAGCGGCCGTTACTTCCCCAAGGTGTTCGGCGTGTTCATCGTCTCGTCGGCTCCGACCGCCGTCCCGCTTGCCGTGGTCATCATCGGACTGCTGCTGATCCTCGACAGCGGTCCCAAGTCGACGATGCTTACAGTGATCCCGTCGTTAACGTGGGTCGCGATCAAATTCGTCCGGCCATTCCTGGTCACGGCCACCTATCCGCTCCAGAAAGACCTGTGGATCGAAGAGCGCCGCCGCCGCGACGAGCACGGCCACCCGACTCTGCCACGAGTCTTGATTCCGCTCGTCAAGCTCTCGGCCCTTCTACCGAGAATCCTGGGAAGAGTCATAGGCCGCGACGTCCGATGGAGCTTGTAGCCGCGCACTGAATTCGCGTCGCGGCTCCCAGGCCCGCCGATCAGTCGCGGCGGCCGTACACCGGCCCGTCGTCCGACTCTCCCGCCTCCGTGAGCCTATACAGGCAGCGGAATGGTGCACACCCGGCGCGTCTCCGCACAGCAGAACCAGATGTTGCCATCGTGCAAGGTCATGCCGTGGATCTCCGGATCCGGCACGTCAATCCCGGCTCTGACCGTGCCGGTAATCGGGTCCAGCTTATGTATCTGGCGCATCGCCGTGTCGGCGCACCATAGATCGCCGTTCACGACGAAGATGCCGTGCGGCCTGGCGCCCGGAGTGGGAATCGACCGTCGCAATACCATGGTGTTCGGATCGACTAGAAAGACCCGTCTCGCCGGCGGCACCGCGATCCACATATTGCGCTCGTCGAGCCATTCCAGTCCGTGAGCGCCCGTCACCACGGTATGGTTCGGGTCGCCGGACTCGACGACTCCCGCGCCGGGAGTGTCGTAGTGCTCGACGGTCGTGCCGTCATGGTTCAGCTTGTAGATGCGGGCCGTATAGGTGGAGGCAACCCAGACGTAGCCTCCGCCCTCGGTAACGCCGCTCGACCGGTCCGTCTCCGTGGGCACTCGCGCGAGCACTGAGCCGTCCTCGTAGGCCAGCTTGTACAGGTGGTTGTCGGCCTGGTCGATTACCCAGAGCCCGTCCTTGGCAGCCTGTATCCCGTTCGGATGCGGGCCGGGAGTTAACCACCTGTCTGTGATCTCGGTCACCTTATACGCCTTTCAATTCACACGACGCGGGTTCTCGACGAAGCCGGGGATGGCGGCGTCAACCCCGCGACTGTCAATGAGAGGTCCCGTATCCGCCCGACGAGTCTGACGGCAGACTAAGACAACTCCCAAAACACACTCACGAACAGCGCGTAGTCAGAGCGTTTTAGACAACCACCGTTTCGGCGTGGCCGTCGGCGCCCGCCGTGTCCAGCACACCCACCAGCGCGCCCTTCGCCTCCATGCTGTCCCATTTGTTCCTGAACGTCGCGTTCCATTCGGCGGTGCCGGGATGCAGCAGCATTTCCTCATACGTGTGCGGGAAGATTACTATCCCGTCGCAACCCGCGCGAATCGCAACGTCGGCGGAGATGGCATTGCGAATTATCCCGCCCAGCAGGTACGGGCCGTTGGGCCGCTCGGAAATGACGCGCGCGATGTCGGCGACGATCTTGAACGCGTCGGCTCCGGAATCGATGGTCGGGCCGACGAACGGCGCGATGTATTCGGCTCCTGCACATGACGCCGCCACTGCCTGACTGGCCGAGAATGTCGTGGTCACCATCGAGTCCTGGCCGACCGCCTTCAACCGCGCCACCGCGCGCAGCCCCTTGGTCGTGCATGGGATCTTCATCACAATGCGCGGCGACAGACGGCCGAACACTCTCGATACCCGGAATATGTCCTCCGTCGTGTCCCCGTCGATTTCGACCACCACCGGGCCGTCGTCTTGCAGCTCAAGGTAGCGCTCGATCAATCCAAGCATGGGGCCGTACTTGTCGACCAGGTCGTCGAGGATGATCGTATTGGTCACGATGCCGTGGATGCCTAGCTCAAGGTAGTCCTTGACTTCCTCCGGGTCTCCCTGCAACCAGATTCCAACCGGCGGTCTTTCTTGAAGCCCCATAACTCTCGCCTCCAGCCTCCTCGCGGTGACATTCCTATGATAGACCTGAACCGGCGCCACTTAAGCCAGAAGATCCAATTCCTCCCGTCCCCTCTCCCCCTCCAGAAGCCCACCTCGGCTCTCCGTCCCCTCTCCCCTTCGTGGGAGAGGGATAGAGCCTGCCCTGAGCTTGCCGAAGGGGTGAGGGGGCTACGCACCACTCATAGATGGACGTCGATCAGTTCGCAATCCAGCGCACCACGTCCCGCGCCACACGGCCCAACGAACGTCCGACCGACTCCAGCGCCGCGCTGCGATACACCCAGTCCATCCCGTATCCCGACGATTCCATGATTACCGGCCGTTCGTGGTGCTCCAGCATCTCTGCCAGAAAGACCGCCCGCCCAGGCATGTCGAACAGCACGCTGGCCGCGATGCCGCCGAGCGCGTCGGAAACAAACGCGGCGCGCTCCACCGACTCGCGGCGGTCCTCCCAGCGCGCCGCTCCGGGCACGTAGAACGACTTGCCCCAGATCGGTTCTCCCCGGATAGCTAGCTTCTTGACGCTCGCAGGCAGCTTGAAGTCGACTTGCAAGTCCGCCAGCACGTAGCCCTGGCCGCGCATGAACTCGTCGATCTCGCTGAAGTAGCCCTGCTCCTCCCAGGCCTCGGTCAGCTCGAACTCCACCTTCAACAGCTTTACGAGGCCCTCAGTGAGAATGCCGTGTGCCCCTTGGAGGACCATCAGATCGTGTCCCTCGGCGTTTATGTCGATCAGGTCGATTTCGTCGGCGCGTCCCTCGAACAGACCGTCGAGGGTCTCCAGCCGCACCGGGACCTCGCGGACCACCCGCATCGAGTCGTCCCCGAACCACTGCATGAACGCCTCGGACGGAGGATGCAGCGATGACGACCGCGGGTCGCGCGCTATGTGCAGCACGCCCTCGCCCTCGCGATTCGAGATGCACGCGTCGCCGCCGTCCTCTGTATCGGGATTGGCGTCGAAGTCGAACTTCTTGAACTGATCGCTGCTGAGAATCGTCCACGGATACTTCAGCGGGCCGCCTGAGCCAACGTCCACAAAGCCCAGCGGCGGGCGGGCGCGCAAGACGTGCCTGAGAAAAACCACCTTCCGCCGTCTCGTCCCAAACATGAGTAGGTATCAGGACCTTGTGGATTCGACGGGCGAATCAGGCTGAAGGAGCGTCGCAAGCATGGTTAATGTTAGTGATTCGGTCATTGACGGGCCGACTCGCAAAAAACATCCCCGCCATTTGGGTCAATCCCTACCCGAGAGCCCGTGCCCCCTTAAGCCGCCTCGTAAGCCCGTTCCATCTTCTCCGCAACCGACGACCAGTTAGCCTCCAGCGCGAGATCGAGCGCCGCCCGGGACGCGACACTCGGATCGAGGCTCCGGCCCTTGCGCAGCGCCTCCACCAGTCCCTCGTGCGAACCGGCGTCATAGAGGACCGCTCCTTCGCAATCCTCCAGAAGCTCCGTAAGACAGCCCAGCCGCGGGCAGACCACCGGGTTGGAATACGAAAGCGCCAGCATCACCGATCCCGACGAAAGCACCTGCCGGAAAGGCAGCACCACCAAATCGGCGGCGCTCATCAGCTCGCATATCTCGTCACCGTCGAACGTCCCGCCGGGCGGCTTCAATATCGTCGTTATCCCGCCCTCAGCCCCCGCTTCCCGCGCGACCTCTAGTTCTGCCCCGGCGGAGTCCGGCCAGCTCTTGCCCGCAATCACCAGGTGAGCGCCCGGCAGATCGGCGTCGCCAAACGCCGTAATCAGAGTCTCGATCCCCTTGTAGGCGCGAACGTTGCCGAAATACAGAATCACAAAGGTATCCAGCGGCAGACCGAGCGCCACCCTGGCGTCCTCCTTGGAGATAGCCGGAGGGTACGCGTCGATGTAATTCCCGTGAGGCACGACGTGAACGTTGTGAGTCCGACCGAATTCGCGCTTCAACTCGGCACGCGCCTTCTCGCAGTGAACGATCGTCGATCCGGCGGTCCGGCAAAGCAGCAGTCGCGCCAGCTTGTCTATCGCCCGCGATCTCGTTTCGTGCGGATACAGGTTGTGCAGCGTCCAGACGATGCGCATTCCGAGTATTCGAGCCAGCAAGACCCAGAGCACCAGAAGCGCCATTCGAAGCAGCGAAACCAACCGCCACGGGTGTTTGTAATAGTGGTAAAGATGATTCATGTGCAGCACATCGGCCCCGGCGTTCGCAAACAGGTCGCGGAACCGGAGCTGGTAATACGGCGCGCCGGTCACCCGATGCCCCCGCGATTCAAGCCCGCCCTTCAGCAGTGCTCCATAAGGGTTCGTGCGATAGTCTCGAACATCCAGCCTCCCCGCCTCCCAGCAATAGATCACTCGCATAGCTGCTAGCCCAATCTCCCGTCAGTCCGCACAGCTCCCCAGAGAGAAGTCAACCCCCAGCCCGCAAACCCGCGACTATAGGCTGTGAGGGGGCGAGCGCCACGCGACGTCATTATCAATCGGAGACCGGCTCCCGTGCACTAACCGCGGCGAACCGCCGAATCGCCTCCAGGCACTCAGGATTGGCCAGCGCGTTGAGATTCGGAATCCGGTCGCCCTCCACTACTTTCCTCACGGCAAGCTCCGCTTTCTTGCCGTTACGGGTCACGGGTATATCGGGGACCGCATATATGTACCCGGGTACGTGACGAGGTGAAGCCTGCTGCCGAATGACGGAGCGAATCTCGGACTCTGATTCCGGCGTCAGCTCGACCCCGTCTCCGAGCACCACGAACAAGACGATCTCAGCATCCCGACCTGCGCGCTGCTCGATCGCCAGGCTGTTGACAATCCACGGCAGCGACTCCAGCGGGCGGTAAATCTCGGCGGTGCCGATCCGAACGCCCCGAATATTCAGCGTCGCATCGCTGCGCCCGTAGATGACCATGCCGCCCTGCTCCGTGACGGCCATGTAGTCTCCGTGGCGCCACCAGCCGGGATAGTCCGCGAAATACGCCTCCCTGTATTTCTCCCCGTCGGGATCGTTCCAGAAATAGATCGGCATACACGGAAACGGACGGCGGCAGACCAGCTCCCCCTTCTCGCCCACTATCGACTTGCCCGACGGGTCCACCGCCGCCACGTCCAGCCCCAGGCCGACGCACTGTATTTGCCCCGCGTACACTGGCAGGTTCGGATTGCCCAGCACGAAGCACGAGACGATGTCCGTTCCCCCCGAGATCGAAGCCAGCAACAGATCGGAGTTCACGTTCTGATAGACCCAGCGAAAGCCCTCCGCCGACAGTGGCGATCCTGTCGAGAGTACCGCTCGAATACGCGATAAGTCCGCGACCGACCGGGGCGACAGCCCCGACCTCATGCACGCCTCGATGAACGACGCGCTGGCACCGAACGCCGTTACGCCCGTCCGCTCAGCCATCCGCCACAGGGCGTTGAGATCGGGATAGCCCGGCGATCCGTCGTAGAGGACGATAGTGCTGCCCCCGGCCAGCGCCGACGCCAGCCAGTTCCACATCATCCAGCCGCAGGTCGTGAAGTAGAAGAGAACGTCGTCGCGGCCGAGCCCCGTATGCAGCAGATGCTCCTTGCGATGCTGGAGCAGAGTGCCGCCCGCTCCGTGGACTATGCACTTCGGCGCTCCGGTCGTGCCCGACGAAAACAGGATGTACAGCGGATGATCGAACGGCAGATATGCAAACTCGATATCCCCCACGTCGCCCTCGCCCAGAAACTCCCGCCATTCGAGCCATCCCGCATCCAGCCCCTGCGACGGGTCCGATCCGTACGGTATGACCACTACCCGTTCTACCGTCTCTACCGACCTCTCGATATGCCTAACGGTCTCCAGGCAATCGATTCGCTTACCGCCGTATTGATATTCGTCGCTCGCAAGCAGCAGGCGCGGTCTGACTTGACCCAGCCGGTCGACAGCCGCCGCCGGGCCGAAATCGGGCGAGCACGAGCTCCAGACAGCCCCGATCGCCGCGCAGCCCAGCAACGCCACGATCGCTTCGGGACCGTTGACCGTATACCCCGCAACACGGTCTCCCGGACCGATCCCGAGTCCTCGCAAGACCCTCGCACACTTGGCCGCGGCCCGATAAAGCTGGGAGTACGAATACCGCTCGTAGCCGCCAGCCTCGTTCACGGCGATGATGGCGGTGTGGTCGTCCCGATATCGCATCAGGTTTTCCGCGTAGTTCAAGCGGGCGCCGGCAAACCACTTCGTGCCCGGCATCCGATCCGGCCCCTTGACGATGTCAGCCGGACGGTGAAATACGACGCCCGCGAACTCCGCCAATAGCTCCCAAAAGGCAGCCGATTCGCTCACCGACCACTCATGCAGATCAGCGTACGAAGCGAATCTCTTGCCCGTCCGCTCCTCGGCGAACCTCTGGAAACGGGTCATCTCGGACGCGGCGATGCTCTCGGGACTGGGTTTCCACAAGGGTCGTTCAGAGCCGCTGCCCATAATCCCGCCGTATCTGCCTAACGCTCACCGTGCAAGAGGGCGCGCCCTCACCGCCATCAAGCCAAACGCCTGAGGGAAACTCTCTAATACAGGCTTTAGGTCCGCGCCGCATGGTGTCCACGGGTCGAATAACGGATATCGTACCTGACAAGAAGCGTGGGGATCAGTCGGCTGACTGCAATCAGCAAACCGCCGGCAATTGAATGCGCGTCGCCGGATGGCCGGGTAATCAAGAGGGAAGAGCGATCGAATGTACGTAGCCTATTCGGAGGACAAGGTCTACAAGGATGTCGGCGCGATCCGGCAGCTCTTCATCGACGACGATGTCGTTGCAGTGGTCAAGAACGTCACCCGCCGTCGGCACAGCCCGGTCAAACATCCGGCCAACCCGATCATCGTACGCGACAAACCCTGGGAGGCGGTGACCTTTTTTCGAACCTCCAACTTCAGCGTTCGCCGGGAGGCGCCCGACGGCGCATTTCAGTGCTGGTACGAGGACTTGTACGGATTCTTCGGGTACGAAGATCAGGGCCGCACACTGCATGAGCGGAACCTGTACGCACGGTCCGAAGACGGAATTAAGTGGGATAAACCCCCGTTGGGAAAACAGGTTATAGACGGAAACGACACGAATGCCATCTTTCCGCATTCAGAAGACGAGATGTACGGTAGCGCGTCGGTACTGATCGACGATCGCGATCCCGATCCGGCGCGTCGCTACAAAATGGTCTATTTTCACCGGCTCCTGGGTCCAAACCGCCCCAAAATCAATCCCAGGAGGGATGGTGGTGGTCTCTGCTTGGTATTTTCGCCAAACGGAAGCGACTGGACTCCCTACGAAGGGAATCCCATATCTCCGGTCTGGCTCGGGGATGTCGAAATCCTGACTTATGACCCGATCGATGAGAAGTACGTGATCTTTGGCCGTTATGGCGGGCATCCGGCGATGAGTCCACATCCCGACTTCGATTCCTGGTTCGGACCAATATGGCCGGCCAGGCCAGACGGTATATGGGGCACTCGGCGGCGGATCTACAGGCTCGAAAGTGCCGACATGTTCAATTGGAGTCGCCCGGAGCTGGTTCTGGATCCTGGCGATGACGACAATCTCGACGATGCGTACTACGGGCTAGTGCCCTGGCGAGCCGGCGAGCTGCACCTGGGCATCCTCAACGTGCTTCACCACGTGGACAACACAATGGACAATTACCTGCTTTACAGCCGCGATGGCATCGATTGGAAGCGTATGCTCGACCATCGACCGTTCATTCCGCGGGGCGGCGCTGGCAGCTACGACCAGTTCATGGCTGAAACGCCCACTCAGCCGCTCGTCGTCGGGGATGAGTTGTGGTTCTACTACGGGGGCCACCGGGTACATCACGACTGGTGGTGGTTACACGGCCCGGGCGAGGAGCTTGACGTCGCCGAAGCCCTTGATCCCAACCTCGCCCGCGATGGCCATCATTTGTGCCTGGCCACAATGCGACTTGATGGGTACGTGTCCTTGGACGCAACCGTGCGGGAGGGCTGGATCGAGACTAAGCCGGTGTTTTCAACAGGCTCACACCTGATCATCAACGGTCGCTGCGGCCCCAACGGTTACATCGAAGTTGAGATAATGGATGGATGGAACAACGTTTGGGAGGAACACTCTCGCGACCGGTGCGAGCGGTTCACCGGTGATTCCGTGCGTCACCAGGTCAGGTGGTCGGGCCGCAACACGGTGAGCGAGATTCCGGGCGCCGTGAAACTCAAGTTCTACTTGCGCGACGCGGAACTCTACGGATTTCAGTTCGCCGATTCATGAGCACTCGGCCAGGGTGCCGTTGGTCGGCTCCGTCCGCTATTCCCGGACCGACCCTGCCGCACGCCTCCAGGCTTCGCTCAGCGCGTCCATCTCGCTTCCTACGATCACCCAGCTAGCCCCGGCGTCGACCGCCGCCGCCACGCCGTCCGGTGACCCTACGTAGTCGCCAAAACGCAGACCCCGGTCGAGACACGCCTCACGCACCCGGTCGACCAGTTTCATCAGGCGCGGGTGGCTGGTCTGTCCCGGGATACCCATGTTGATGGACAGATCGAGCGGTCCGATCATCACGCCGTCCACGCCGTCGGGCGCCAGCAGCTCATCGATCCGGTGAATTGCGTGCTCCGCTTCCACCTTGAGAAACAGCGAGATCTCGGAGTCGTGGTGTCGCATCTCGTCGACCGTCGATTCCGGAGCGATATAAAGATTGTGACCGGCAGTTCCGGCCCGCCCCCGATGGCCGCGCGGCGGATATCGAGCCGCGTCCACCGCCAGCATTACCTCCTCGGGCGTTTCCACGTGCGGAACGATCACCCCGGACGCGCCCATGTCCAGCACGTGCGAGATGGGGTATTCCGCTATCTCCGCCGGACCGACGATCGGGGCGATTCCCGCCAGCCTCGCAACCTGCGCCATGTCGTGAATCATCTCGTAGTCGTACGGACGGTGCTCCATGTCGAACACGATGAAGTCGAGTCCCGCGGCCGCCGCGATCTGCACGGTCGCAATTTCGCGGTTGTACATGATGTAGGTGCCGACGGCCGCTCGCCCCGACTCCCAGACCTCCGTCAGCGGATTGACCTTCATTCGCAGCCTCCGGCCTCCAAGCCCTGGCCGCCGCCGATCCGCCCTTCGGTGCGGAGATTCGGCGAGTCGAAGACCTCGGGATTCACGCACCACTCAGGCCGCTCGCCTCGAAGCACGGCGAGCACGTCCCGGCACATCGACCGGTAGCATCGCTCCTCCGACTCCACCGACGACGCGAGCACGTGTGGCGAGCCCGCGAAGTTCGGATGTGAAAACAGCGGATGGTCCAGATTGGTCGGAGGTTCCACCGGAAACACGTCGAGCCCCACTCCGGCAAGCCGTCCATCTACCAGCGCTTCGTGCAAGATGTCGATGTTCTCGACGTGCGCCCCGCGGGCGAAATTTAGAAAGTAAGCGCCCCGCTTGATCTTTCTGATATTCGCGCTGTTTATCAGCGCGTCCGTCTCCGGCGTCGAGACCGCGTGAATGGTGATGACGTCCGACTCCTCCAGCAACCGCTCAAGCGGCAGCAAAGAGACGCTTAGCTCTTCCGCCCTGGACTCCGGCACGTATGGATCGTATGCGACCACCCGCATCTTGAAGCCGTGGCCCCGTCTCGCAACCTCCGCCCCAATCCTGCCCAATCCGATAATGCCGAGCGTCTTATCGCGCAATTCATACGTTCGCTCGAAGATCCTGCGATTCCAGTTTCCCGTTACGAGCGAGTCGTGCCAGTAGCAAAGCCTCTTCGTAAGCGACAGGATCATCGCAAACGTCGCCTCGGCGACCGAATCGGCCAGGAGCGGTGCGTGGACCACCGGGATCCCTCGCTCCGTCGCGGCTTCGATGTCGATGTTCTCGAATCCCGCGCCGGTCCGGGTGACAAAGAGCATTCGCCGCCCCGTGTCCATTATTTCCGCGTCGATCCGCGCCACCCCGCGCGAAATGATGCCTACCGCATCCTTGGATAGTTTCAATAGCATCTCGTGGTCGTCTTTTGCCGCGGTCACGATTGGAAAGACCTTGCCCAGCCGATCATGAGCGATCTTGTCGATAGGCACCGTCGCGAGAATGTGCACTTGCCCCTCCTCTAGCCCGCAGCCGTATCTCCGGACTTACATTATGTTAAGTCGATGATATTAGCCCATCGACCTACCGTGGACACGTAACAGCTTGATTTTCAGCACATAGTAGTCCGACAAGGCGATGCCCTTTGCGCTACACTTCCAACTAATCGGTCTTAGGAGCTCGTAGGAAGCGGGGCGGTGGCCGAGTTTAGACCGTTTGGGTCGTACACCCGCTGCAAGTATCGTCAAAGGGGGTGTTTGAGAGCTCTAGCCGGATCGGATCAAGGCGGCTGTCATTCCTTCGCATTTGCCGGACTCTCACTGTTTGATGGCCGGTTCGGAACACCAGCCGCAAGTTGGGGCCTACAGATAGCGCCTCGAAAATCGTTTCACTAGGAGAAAACTCATGACAGGAAAAACACTTTCCAGAAGACGGCTGCTGCGTACCGGCCTCGCCGCCGGCGCGGGAACGTTGGGACTTGCCGCTATCGCCGGATGCGGTGAGCCCGAAGTCGTAGAGGTAGAAGTCGTTAAGGAAGTCGTCAAAGAAGTCGAAAAAGTCGTAACGGTTGAGGTCGCAGCGCCGAAGCCGGCCGCGGTCAACCTCGTCTTCTTCGACTACGTCTGGGTAGACATCGACAAGGTCCGCGACCTGATCGTCGACAACTACAAGACTCTCAACCCGCACGTCAGCATCGACTACATCAAGATTCCCTGGGGCGACTACCAGGTCAAGATACTCACCAGTATCGCCGGTGGCAGCCCGGGCGACGTGATGTACAACCACCCGCAGCTTACGGCGACGTTCGCGTCCAAGGGCGCGCTGAAGCCGTTGAACGAGTTCATCAACCTCGACAAGGAGTTTGACGCCGACGACTTCAATGACGGACTCATCGAAGCCAACACCATCGACGGCAAGATCTACTCTTTGCCCACGTTCTCCGGCCCGTGGATGTTCGTGTACAACCGTGACCTAATCGAGCCTCTCGGAATGGGCGACCCGTGGGAGCTCTTCCAGGCTGGCGAGTGGACCATCGACAAGTACCGGGAGATGGCCGCGGCGTCGGTTACCGGTGAAGGCCAGGACAAGATTTTCGGGACCAACGAAATCCCGTCCGCAATGAAGCTCATCTACCTGTGGGCCTGGGGATTCGGCGGCAGTGTCTGGGACAACCATGATTCGCCCAAGGCATTCGTCGGCAACAGCCCCGAGGCGGTCGCCGCGTGGGATTACGCCTCCGATCTGCTGCATGACGGGATCGCGCCCCCTCGGGAATTCGCCCGCAACTTCCCGGGTGGCAACCAGGCGATGCTGTTCAGCAACAAAATCGCGATCTACCAGTCCCACCGGCAGTTCTTCACCAAAATCACCGACCAGATCAACCCCGGTCTCGTTCCGATGCACAAGATGCCCAACGGCGACGATCAGTCGAGAGACGCGCCTGAAGGGTATGGAATCTTCTCCGGCACGGAGCAGGAGGAGGAAGCCTGGAATCTGACCAGGTACATCGCCAACGAGGGCGTCAAGGTCCACGTTTCGCTCGGATTTAGTGGACCGACGCGCAAGTCACTGTGGCGCAGTGACCTGTTCAAGAACTCCCTAAAGCCGTGGGAAGACATTGAGGCCTACGTCGCCGCGTTCGCGAGCCTCAAGCGGCAGTTCACTCAGCCCGCGGGCTACAACGAGATGAACAAGCTCTTTACAGCCGCCTACGACGAAATCGTTCTGGAGAGCAAGACTGCTCAGCAGGCGATGGACGACGTCAAGCCTGACATCGACGCGATACTCGCGGAGAACCAGTAGGGCATAGCGCATTCTGGCGCCCGGGGCTGCCGGCCCCGGGCGCCGGTGTTCGGAACATACACACATTGGACGTAGGGATGATCCGCTGCGGCATTTTCGGAGGCTCGCTCCCGGTAGGTCTTGGCGTGGTCATGCCGCGTTCGATCCGTAAGCCATGACGGCGGCGAACGTTCAGCAGGCCCGCCCGCGGCGGCGTCTGTGGTTTGGAGGCGCCAGGGCAACTCGTTACGCCTGGGGCTATTTCTTTATCTCGCCGTGGGTCTTGGGGTTTCTGATCTTCACGGCCTACCCGATGATCTACTCCGCCGTGATCTCGTTCACCCAGTTCGACCTGCTGACGCCGCCTAAATTCATCGGCGCCGCCAACTTCAACCGAATGGTCCATGACAAGCTGTTCTACATTTCACTTGGCAACACGGCGTACTACACCTTCATCTCGGTCCCGCTTCAAATTGTGCTCGCGCTCGCAATGGCGCTGGTGCTGAATCAGAAGCTCCGTGGGATCAACACCTTCCGCACGATCTTCTACCTGCCCACGGTGACCCCGACCGTCGCGTCCGTGATTCTGTTCGTCTATATGTTCAATCTGGACTTCGGATTCTTCAACTGGCTATTGAGCCTGGTCGGGATTCCCGCCGTCTACTGGCTCGGTGATCCGGTTTGGGTCAAGCCCGCGTTCATCATCATGAGTCTTTGGACTGTCGGACCGCAGATGGTCATTTTCCTGGCCGGGCTTCAGAGCGTCCCCGAGACGCTGATCGAGGCGGCCGCAATCGATGGCGCGGGATTGCTGCGCCGCTTCTGGCACGTCACCGTGCCCATGATCACGCCCGTAATCTTTTTTAACCTTGTAATAGGAATCATCGGGTCGTTCCAGGTATTTACGGTGGCGTTCATCGCCACCGCCGGCGGCCCGGTCAACGCCACGCTGTTCTACGTGCTTTGGCTCTACCAGCACGCCTTCGAGTTCTTCAAGATGGGATACGCCGCAACCGTGGCCTGGGTGCTGCTGGCCATCATCATGATATTCACGCTGCTCCAGTTCCTTATCGCCCGCAAGTGGGTCTATTACGAAGGCGCGGGGAACTAGCTGATGGACTCCGCGATGACGGCGGATACCAGGGTGGTCGCGAGTTCGGTCCGCCGGCGCGGCCGCTACTATCACCTGCGCCGGTTTTCGTTCATTTCGCTGAACTACCTGATGCTCACCATAATCGGCCTTATCTCGTCGATCCCGCTGTTCTGGATGATTTCCACGTCCCTAAAGGAGTCGGGCAAGGAGTTTCGGTTCCCGCCCGAGCTGATCCCCTACCCCGTCGCCTGGAACAATTACATCGACGTTTGGGGCGACACCGGCATCCACCAGTTCTTCCTCAACAGCGTTTTCATCACGGTCCTCGCCACCATAGGCACTATCATCACAAGCTCGATGGTCGCGTTCGGATTCGCCAGAATCAACTTCCCGGGGCGCGGCCCCCTGTTCGTTCTAATGCTCTCCACGATGATGCTGCCGGGAATCGTCACGCTCGTTCCTCAGTTCGTTCTGTTCAGATACATGAAATGGATCGACACGCCGCTCCCGCTCATCGTCCCGTTCTGGTTCGGTGGAGGCGCGTTTTTCATCTTCCTCGTCCGCCAGTTCATGCTGCAATTACCCAAGGAGCTTGACGAGGCCGCCTTGGCCGACGGGGCCTCTTACCTGCGAATCTACTGGAACATCATCCTGCCGCTGACGGGTCCCGCGCTCGCAACGGTGGCCATATTCTCGGTCCAGTCGCACTGGAACGAGTTCATATCTCCGCTCATATTCCTCAACAGCGAGACTTGGCGGACCCTGGCTCTGGCTCTGCGGTCGTTCCTGGTGGACGCGTCCGACTTCGCGGCCATCCCGCCCTGGAATCAGTTGATGGCGTCCGGCGTCATAATGCTGGTCCCGATTCTCGTCCTATTCTTCGCCGCGCAACGGTATTTCATCAGGGGAATTGCGCTCAGCGGATTGACCGGACGCTAGCCCCCCAAACCGTCGTTCCGAGCGAAGCCGAGGAAACTAGCCTCCCGCCAACAAATCCGTATGCGGCATGTCCTGAGCCTGTCGAGGGTCGAAGGGCGCCCAGCGCATCCCCTCATCCCACCCACCACCCAAACCGTCATCCCCGCGAAAAGCCTGCCCTCGACCCGATCGGGGGCGGGAATCCATCCCCCCATTCGGACTCCGTCGGGGCGGTTCGCGAACCGCCCTCCCTCCGCTAGCCGCCGCCCCTCACCACAACCGTAAAATCCAATCGACCCCGTCACTCTTCCGTCCCGAGTCTCGACGGGTGCTATATTCGCGGCCCGCGCGGGTCGTGCGCAGGAGCCGTCATAGGAGGCCGCCATGCACGTTGCATATTCACGCGACACCGTGAACAAGGATGTCGGAGACACCCGCCAGCTATTCATCGACGACGACGTCATAGCCGTCGTAAAGAACGTCACCCGCCGTCAACACACTCCCGTCAAGCACCCCGCCAACCCGATCATCCGGCGCGACAAACCCTGGGAAGTCACTACCTACTTCCGCACCAGCGCCTTCAACGTGATCAAGGACCCCGTCGACGACCTGTACAAGTGCTGGTACGAGGACTTCTACGAGTACTTCTCCAAGGGTCTGCCCAGCCGTGAGCGCCTCTTCTACGCGCAGTCCACCGACGGCCTCAATTGGGAAAAACCCGCCCTCGGCAAGCACTTCATCGACGGCTACGACACCAACGCCGTCTTCAATCCGCCGGTCGTGATGAAGGGCTGCCCGTCAATCATGCTCGACCCTCTGGCCCAAGACCCCTCGCGCCGCTTCAAGATGGTCTACCTGAACCTCGACACGTCGAAGAGGGGCGGAGCGCCCGGCGGCCTGCGACTCGATTACTCAAGCGACGGAATCGGCTGGACGCCTCACGAGAACAATCCGATCATCCCGGGCTGGAAAAGCGATGTCGAGATCCTCACCTACGACGAGGTCGACGACAAATACGTTGTTTGGGGACGTTACGGCGGAGCCGCCGGCGGAAGCGGTCATCCCGACATGGACAGCTGGTTCGCGCCCGTCTGGCCCGGCCGCCCGGAAGGCGTCTGGGGGACGCGGCGGCGCATATACCGTCTCGAAAGCCCCGACCTGGAAAACTGGTCCGAGCCGGAGCTCCTGTGGGACCCTGACGAGCGCGACAATCTCGACGACGCCTTCTACGGCTTCGTACCCTGGCGCGCCGGCGAGATGCACCTCGGCATCCTCAACGTGCTCCACCAGGTGGACAACACCATGGACATGTATTTGCACTACAGCCGGGACGGCCGCAAATGGGACCGTTTTCTGGAACACCGTCCGTTCGTGCCGCGCGGCGGCGAAGGATCCTGCGACCAGTTCATGGCCGAAACGCCGAATCAGCCCCTCGTGGTCGGTGACGAGCTATGGATCTACTACGGCGGGATGAACGTCCATCATGACTGGTGGATAATGCCCCACGATCAGCGCCCCTAAGTTCCCGAAGCCCACGACGCCAGCTATTCCGAAAACGGACACCATCTCTGTCTGGCGACGCTGCGGCTCGACGGCTACGTCTCCCTCGACGCAACCGTCCGGGAGGGCTGGATCGAGACCAAGCCGATGTTCTCGACTGGCGCCCGTCTCTTCATCAACGGACGCTGCGGCCCGGACGGCTATATCGACGTCGAGATCATGGACGGCTGGAACAACGTTTGGGCCGAATACTCCCGCGACCGCTGCCGGCGGTTCACCGGCGACGCCGTGCGTCACCCCGTCAAATGGTCGGGCCGCGAAACAGTCAACGAAATCCCCGGCGGCGTGAAGCTAAAGTTCTACCTCCGCAACGCCGAGCTATACGGCTTCCAGTTCGCCGACTCGTAAACGCGCAACCGTCCCCCTTCCGTCATACCGGCAAAAGCCTGCCCCGTACTCGATACGGGGCCGGAATCCAGAGGCCGGAGGCCTAGCGGCGAATTCCAGTCCCCTCTCCCTTGACGGGAGAGGGATAGGGTGAGGGTGTCGCTTGACGCCGACGCTCTCTTAAGCGCCGTCAACATCCACGCCGTCCCGTCATTCCCGCGAAACCCGGAATCCAGAGGCCGGAGACTAAGCGGCGAATCCCATTCCCCTCTCCCTTGACGGGAGAGGGATAGGGTGAGGGTGTCCCCTGGTGCCGATGCTCCCCCATGCGCCGTCAACATCCACGCCGTCCCGTCATTCCCGCGAAAGCGGGAAGGTGGATTCACAATCCAAGTGCAACAATTGGTTCAAAAATAACCTCAGCCCGCCGCCTACCGCCCGTACGCCCGGTGATACAGCTCCACGATCTCGTCCGGCGACGGCACGCACGGGTTGTTCGCCGGACTCCCGCTATCTATCGCATCCTGCGCCATCTTGGGTGCCAGCCCCTTGAAGGTCCCCTCCTCCACGCCCCATTCCGCGAGTGATGGAATCTCCAGGTCCCGGCACATCTTCCCGACCAGCTTCACCGACTCCCACGCCGCGCGCTCGTCCGAGCCGTTCCCGTCGCGACCGCCCATCGCGCGTCCCACGGCCGCATACCGCTCAGTCGCGCCCGAGATGCTGTACGCCATCACCGTTTCCAGCAGCATCGCGTTCGACACGCCGTGCGGTATATGGAAATGCGCTCCCAGGGGCCGGGCCATGCCGTGCACCAGCGCGACCGAAGCGTTGCAAAACGCAACCCCCGCCTGCGTGGCCGCTACCGACATAGTCTCCCTCGCCTCCAGGTCGTCCGGCTCGTTGAACGCCCGCACGAGGCTCTTCGAAATACTGGCTATGGCCGATATGCCCATCGCGTCCGACATCGGATGTGCCGTCTTCGCCACGTAAGACTCGATCGCGTGCGTCAGCGCGTCAATGCCCGTCGCCGCTGTCACGCCGGGCGGCATCGTCACCGTCGGAGCAGGATCCACGATTGCCGCGGCCGGGATCAGGAAGTCGCTCGTGAAATGCATTTTCACGTCCCGCACCGGATCCATGATCGCGACGTAGCGGCTCACCTCGCTTCCAGTCCCGGCGGTCGTCGGGATCGCCACGACCGGAATCCCAGGTTTGGGAAACCTGTAATACCCTTGGTAATCCACGATCGAGCCGCCGTTGGTCACCAGTAGCGCAGCCGACTTCGCCGTATCCAGCGCGCTCCCGCCGCCGAACCCGATCACCGCGTCACAGTCGCTCGCGAGGGCCGCTTCTAGTGCATCATCAACGTCGACCGACGTCGGTTCCGAATCGATGCTGTCGATCTTCGTAACGCTCACGCCCTGCGCATCGCAAAGCTCCACTATCCGCGGAATCCACTCCGACTTTCCCATCACGGAATCCGTGACGATCAGTGCTCGCCGCGCACCAACATTCGCCAGCGCCTCTCCCAGCGAATCCAGCGCCCCGCCGCCCACGCGCAGAAACGGCGGGACCAGAAACGACCGTGCTTCCGACTGCGTTGCCAATGTCAAACCTCCGCTATCCAAGACCTATGTAAATCTCTGTCACGGGGTAACGAGACCTCTTCCCCCTCGATCAGACCTTCGAAGAACGATCATCCCGGCGCCTTACCGTCATTCCCGCGAAAGCGGGAATCCAGTCCCCTCTCCCTTGAGGGAGAGGGATAGGGTGAGGGTCTCCCCTGACGCGGAAGCTCCCCCATGCGCCGCCAACATCCACGCCGTCCCGTCATTCCCGCGAGAGCGGGGAGCGGGAATCCAGAAGGCCCGGAGCGGAGACTCTAGCTGTTCAGCGCCAAGGCTAGCCCACCTACCGCCCATACGCCCGGTGATACAACTCCACGATCTCGTCCGGCGACGGCACGCGCGGGTTGTTCGCCGGACTCCCGCTGTCTATCGCATCCTGCGCCATCTTTGGAGCCAGCCCATTGAAGGTCTCCTTCTCGACCCCCCATTCAGCGAGCGACGGAATCTTCAGGTCTCGGCACATCTTCCCGACCAGCTTCACCGACTCCCACGCCGCGCGCTCATCCGAGCCGTTCCCGTCGCGACCGCCCATCGCGCGTCCCACGGCCGCAAACCGCTCCGGTGCGCCCGAAATGCTGTACGCCATCACCGTTTCCAGCAGCATCGCGTTCGATACGCCGTGCGGAATGTGAAAATGCGCTCCCAAGGGCCGGGCCATCGCGTGCACCAGAGCGACCGAGGCGTTGCAAAATGCGATCCCCGCCTGCATGGCGGCCACCGACATCGTCTCCCTCGCCTCCAGGTCGTCCGGCTCGTTGAACGCCCGCACCAGGCTCTTTGAAATACTGGCTATCGCCGCTATGCCCATCGCGTCCGACATCGGATGCGCGGTCTTCGCCACGTACGACTCGATTGCGTGCGTCAGCGCGTCGATGCCCGTCGCCGCGGTCACGCCCGGGGGCATCGTCACCGTAGGAGCAGGATCCACGATGGCTGCGGTCGCGATCAGGTAGTCGCTCGTCAGCAGCATCTTCACGTCCCGTACCGGGTCCGTTATCGCGACGTAACGGCTCACCTCGCTCCCCGTCCCGGCGGTTGTCGGGATCGCTATTACGGGGATTCCAGGTTTGGGAAACTTGAAACGCCCTTCATAATCGACAATCGACCCGCCGTTGGTCACCAGCAGCGCCGCCGACTTGGCCGTATCCAGCGCGCTCCCGCCGCCGAACCCGATCATCGCGTCGCAATCGCTCACCCGCGCCGCCGCCAATGCGTCGTCGACGTCGATCGATGTCGGTTCTGAATCGACGCTGTCGATCATCGTCACGCTCACGCCCTGCGCGTCGCAGAGCTCCACTATCCGCGGGATCCAGTCCGACTTCCCCATCACGGCATCCGTGACGAGCAGTGCTCGCCGCGCGCCGACTTCCGCCAGCGCCTCTCCCAGCGAATCCAGCGCCCCACCGCCCACGCGCAGAAACGGCGGGACCAGGAAAGACCGCGCTTCAGACTGCGATGCCAACTTCATCCTCCCGCTATCGGTAACCCCTGAAAAAACCGTCATTCCCGCAAAAGCGGGAATCCAGAAGCCCTAAGTCACGCCTTGGCGGCAATAGGCTCAATTCCACAACTCTCGTTAACTCGAACTCATGCAACGGTTTCTGGAGGGTCAGGGCGCGCCCGATTTCGGAATGCCTCGCCCCTCACCCCAACTTCGGCCTACAACTCGACTGGCGTCTCCGAGTAGATGTGGTACGCCTTGCGAAGGTGCTCGGTTACTACCCAAGTGGACTTCGTTCCGGCGGGAATGAAAATCAGGTCGCCCGGCGACACTTCGGTCGTGTTGCCCTCGCTGTCGGTTATCACCACGTGACCCTCGAGCAGACTAATCGTCTCGCTCCACGAGTAGTCCCACGTGAACGAACCGGGCGAACACTCCCAGATACCGTTCAGGAAATGCTTGCACTCCGACTGCCACAGCACACTTCCGTTCGCCACGGGGTTGCCCGAAATGACTTGCTCCGCCGGAATTGGCCACGGGTCCAGCGCCGCGTCCGGGCCGTGGACTTTGACGATACCCCCCGCCACAGTTGCTTCCGCCATCAGATCGCCTCCTCCCAATAAACCAGCCGCAATCTCATGCACATGCTATATGAACCCCGTTCCCGATTTCACCCAGCCACCCACCGAATACGGCCAAGCCCGTCCAAAACCCCAGCGCTGACGGACACCGTCCAATCCGCCCGAAAGTCCGTTCTCGAATCCCCTCTCCCTTGACGGGAGAGGGGTAGGGTGAGGGTGAATGGTCATCGCAAGGCTGAAAGCTACCAGCCCAGCGACAATGGCGATCCAAAAAGGAACCGCTACGACAACCTCACGACGACCATCCTCCGTCATGCCGGACTCGATCCGGCATCCAGAGGCCGCCGGACTACGCACATCGGCAGCACACGCACTGCATCCCCGTACCGCCGCCAGGACCAGCCAAATCTCTGTAATCTTTAGGAGGAGCATAGAGCGAGGCGGATCGACCAGACTTGGATTACGACGCGATCATCATCGGATGCGGCAACAACGGTCTGGTTGCCGCCTTTTACTTGGCCAAGGCCGGGTTGCGCGTTCTGGGGCTCGAACGCAACTCCAAGGTCGGCGGCGCTTGCTCGACCGACGAGCTGATACCCGGCTTTCATTTCTCCACCTGCGCCCACAGCTTTGTGCTTTTCCATCCAAAGATCCTTCACGACATGCGACTGGACGACTACGGCCTCCACGTATTCAACCGCGACCCGGAGAGATTTCAGCCGTTCAGTTCCGGGAAGCACCTTCTTTTCTCGAAAGACCTCGACCGGACCCTCGATTCCATAGGGCGGATCTCCCGTCACGACGCGGCCTCCTACCCTGAGTGGAATAAATTCTGGGCGGACGCCGGAGAGATGCTCGCGCCCTACCTTCTGACCCCGCCCCCGACGTTCGGCGAGTTTGCACGCGCATTCGAGGGCACCGCCAGGGCAGACCTGTTTAACAAGCTTGTAACGGGAACCGCCCGGGGCATCGTAAACGAGTTCTTCGAGTCGGACGAGATGAAGGCCACGACGGTGTCGACTTATGATTCTGGTAGCACGGACGCCCCCGGCGCGCTCTTGTACTGGGCGTTCCACGCATCCGTGTCGAAACAACTGGCCGCTATAGGCAAAGTCGGCTATCCGAGGGGCGGTATGGGCGCTGTCGCTACGGCGCTCAGAGAATCGGCCGAGGCCGCCGGAGCCGAGTTCCGAACGAACGCCGGCGTGACCCGAACGATCATCCATGAGGATCAGGCCGTTGGCGTGGAGCTGGAAGACGGCAGCCAGATTTCAGCCCGCGTGGTTCTGTCCAATGCCGATCCCCGCAAGACGTTTCTCAAGCTCGTCGGATCGGACAACCTTGAGCCGGACTTCATCACGCGCGTCCGGCGGCTGCATGCCGACGCCGGTTATATGAAGCTGCACTGCGCCGCCGGCAGTCTCCCCGATTGGACCGCTCTCCCCGGCGAAGGCCCCCTGCCGCACCACTACGCTCAGGCTGCCATCGGCAGCGGTCCCGACGTGCTTGACGATGCCTGGGCCGCCGCCCGAACGGGCCGCCTGCCGGACGAAAACCCGCTCGCAGTCGTGTGCCCGTCGCTCTACGACACCGATTCCGCGCCGGACGGCAAGTACGCCGTTTCGGTTTGGGTCGAGTTCGTGCCGATCCGCCCCCACGGCAAGAGTTGGGACGAGTTCCGCGACGAAGCGACCGCGAGCATCGTCAGTCAGATCGAGCGATTCGCTCCTAATTTCGGCCAGACCATCGAGCGCTCATACCTCCATACGCCGCAAGACATCGAGGCAATGGCGGGCATAACCGACGGCAGCATGCACCACATCGACATGACCCCCGACCAGATGCTCGCGCTGCGCCCCCTGCGCGAGTGCTCCGCATACCGAACGCCGGTGGCCGGTCTCTACCTGTGCGGTTCCGGCGCGCATCCCGGCGGAGGCGTCTCCGGAATGCCCGGCCACAACGCAGCCGCTGCCGTCATCCAGGACCTCCAATAGAAACAGCCATCCCCTGGCTGCCCACTGCTTGCTCATACGAGACTTGATCCGCAATCCATCCCCTCTCCCCTACGAGGGAGAGGGTTAGGGTGAGGGGGAATAACGCTATCTGCACCCATATCACAGGCAGACCGCTCCACCTCACTGTCATCCCGCCCCTCACCGTCATTCCGCCTCTCACTGTCATTCCGAGCGAAGCCGAGGAATCTACATCCCCGATAACGCATCCCCCGTCACCGACCACGCCAACCGTCATTCCCGCGAAGCATGTCCCCGCGAAAGCGGGGAGCGGGAATCCATCCCCTCCG
>JAPOWW010000007.1 GCA_026707405.1 Chloroflexota bacterium | reverse complement strand
CAGCAAACCAAAACTATGCTCTCTGTCTCATCCGGCTAATAGTGTGACCGATTTATCCCAATATGCGCCAGTTGTATATAGGCGGCTTGGGGCGGTTGGCGAAGCGGCGCCGCGGCGGGAAATGCGCGATTTCTTGGGATGACGGGCCGGGTGTCGACTCCTCGTTTTCATAAACATTTGTGAAAATTACTCTGTGAACTTTGAAAATCGGGGTGTTTGACGATGGGTCAAACGGGGTGTAAAGGGTAGCTGGCGTTTGCTTCATGTCTGTTCTCCTTAGTTGTTTCTGACTACGCTATCAGCCGCCTGCGCCTTCGACTAGAGGGGAGACGGCATACTTCAATCTCGTCCGGTGCGGATGACGGTCGGGACGATTGGCGGACTGCCCTTGCGGGGTTGGGCGTGGATGGGTTTGGACTTATCGGGCGGGGTAGTTCGAGAGGCTGACTTCCCGACGGTCTACGCATCCCTCGCACCGGCTCGAAAACCTAGCCAGTTCATGAGGTTCAATCAAACTTCAAATGGCATACACTGGATTCCCGCTGCTGCAAGAATTACGGGAAGGCCTGTTTGCTCGCGATTCTGTCGGACCTGAAAGGGGGACTCGATTGAACGAGATACTGCCCAGAATTCGGGGGGCGATGCCTGCCTTGCTGACGCCCCTGAAGCCGGACCTGAAGGTCGACCGCGACGGGTTCGTCAGATTGGTCAACTACGTGCTGGAGGGCGGCGTTCACGGCGTGGTAGTGCTGGGCAGCTCGGGCGAGTTTCAGTCAATCGACTGGGACCAACGCTACGCGGCGGTATCGACCGTGGTGGAGGCTTCCGGGGGCAGAGTGCCGGTCATCGCCGGGGCCGGACTGCCCAATCTGAAAGCGACTATCGATCAAATCAAGGCGTCCGCCGATGCCGGGGCCGACTGCTGCCTGGTCACGCCGCCGTATTATTTTCCGATCGGTCAGGATGCCATCGCGGCGTGGTTCGAGAAGCTGATAGAGGCGTCGCCGGTGCCGATCCTGTACTACCACTACCCGGCAATGACGAAGGTGTTTGCGGAGCCGGATACCCTGGTGCGACTTCGCGACGCGGGGCTTGCCGGGATAAAGGACAGCGGCGCGCAGATCCTCTACTTGCAACAGGTGCTCGCGCGGCTGGCGGACGATCCGGGCTTCAGAGTGACGATAGGCGGAGAGGCGTACTTCCTGGCCGCGCTGGTGCACGGCGCGGATGGGTCGATAGGCCCGCATCCGAACCTCGCGCCGGAGATCAACGTGGGGCTGTTCGAGGCGTTCACGGCGGGCGACGTGGAGACCGCGGCGGAAATGCAGCGCTCGGCCGCGGCGCTTGCGGGCGCGATGCTGAAGGGGTCGGGCAGCCCGCTGGCAAGGGCCAAGGCGGTGCTGGAAAAGCTGGGCATCTGCGGCCGGACGATGGCTCCGCCGATGGCCGCCGTAACGGATGCGGAAGCGGACGAGGTTTGGTCCAAGGTCAAGGGCCTTATCAGAACTCCGGCACCCGTCGGCTGACGGAATCTCGGGTTTGCTTTTGTGATGCGGGTGTGGGGGTGGCCCGGCTAGTCGGAGGACGTTTCCAGGGTTTCCGTCAAAAGATTCGGGACATCGGCGACCTGGACCGGTCGGATGCCCAACTCGATCAGGTTGGCGTTGTTTGGGCTCTCCAATGTGAAGACGGGTTTGCCGTCCGCGAGAGTCCGCCTGGCAAGCTGCTCGGTTTTACCTCCGGGGGCGGCGTGAATTAAGAGCAATGCGCGGGCTAGCCGGGCGACGAATTCGTTGCGCTCCCGGGCGAGTTTGGCCGTAACGCGGCGTTGGGAATCGTCGAACGGCGAGACGACCAGCAGCCGGCCATCCTCAATCGGCGCTCTCCATGCGCTGGGGACTCGCATCAGGCCGACTCCACGGGCCGGACAGACCACCGCGGGCTGTTTCCCTCGCAGCAGAATCTCCAGGCAGTCCTTCTCCATGGGACTCTGGAATCCGGCTATCACGGGCACGCCGGCGTCCCGCAACAGCCTCGCCAGATCGTACGTCTTGAGAATCAGGTCTCCGGGACAGCGCACGGAGCAGAACAGGGCGGTGAGGCTCAGGTCGAGGATTCGGTGCGCGCCGATCGCGCGGAGCTTGGAGTCGACATCAGGTAGTGATGTTTCGACGACCTGGTGTTGGCCTGAGTTCGACAAGCTTCGAGGCTTGCTTGAGGAAGGCGCTGGCGTCACGTTGGGCCGGCGGTCCCGGTCAGAGCGGATTGCGCCAGCGGAGTCCGGGGAAGCGGCCGAAGTCACTGTCGCTGGAATGCAGCTCCGCCTGATACTCGATGGCCAGGGCGGCGACGTGGGCGTCGGTGACCAGATTGCCCCCAACCCCGGCGGCGGCGAGCTGGGTCGTGAAGAGCCGCCGCGTCGTTGTAAGCGTAGACCAGCAGGTTCACGTCGGGGACTATCACCTGGGGTTTTTCCTGAGGAACTCCTCGACTTCGAGTTGATCGTTAAGCTGGTTGAGCTTTAGTGGGTCGATGCCGGGTTTGAATCCGCTGTGATGTGGTTTGACGCGAAAGACGGGCCGGTCGTCTGGGGGCGAGGGCGACAGGCCGCGCCGCAGGGCGTCGTTGACGATCTGATTAAACGGCTTGTTGAGCAGCCGCGCCTGCTCCCGCAGGGCGTCGGCTATATCGTCGTCGAGCGTCAGCGTCGTTCTCATTTGATCATCGCGATGCGTTTGGCTACGTGAGTGGACACGGGTCCTGCGCCGTTGCCTGTTCGGCGCGCCTCATGTCGGAAGGAGCACGCTATGGCCCGCGAGCTTTCGTTTCGAGCCAGCGCTTGAAGGATCGTTGACTTTCCCCCGACGGACGGCCCGCTATCAGCCCCTCGACACTGAGGTCTTCGTCCAGGTCGGGCCAGCGAATCCCCTGCCCCTTGCCGATAAACTCCCAGTTATCACGCTCTTGCCGAGTAGCGTGAACAAGCCTGGGATACCAGGCCAGGGGCACGGAGATGGCGCGTCCGTCGGAGAGTTCGACTTGTAGCGTGTCGTCCGTAACAGCCACCTCTTGCGCTTGAGGTATTTGCGCTTCAATCATTGAAGTAATCATCCCACGCCTCCATGAGAAATGCGCGGTTCTCCTCGATCATTCGCTGAACTCGTCGTATCTCGGCTCGCCTTAGTCCACCGCTTTTCTGCAGGCGTACCGGCTCCAGCCAGAATTTTGCCACTCGAGTGTCACGCGCAACATGTATGTGTTGAGGTTCGTCACGATCGCCCGAATAGAAGAAAAAACGATAGGGGCCTTTCCGCAACACCGTAGGCACTATAATTCTGGCCCTCGCGCTCCAGTTGCGCCAGGGGTGGCGCGCATGGATTTATTGCTCGAAATAAACAAGATAGAAGCTTGATTCTTAATGAGCCATTCCCGGCGGCGTATCAGCCTGCCTTGACGCTGTGAAGGGGCAGCGCCTCGGTTTCGAGCGTGCGCAGATCCAGGCGGCGGGACGCCTGGTCGATGTCGAAGCCAACCACCCTCCCGTCGGCGTCCAGATCGACGTTCAGTCCTTCCGTAACCTCAATTGTCTCGGCTCCAGGAATCGGTTTGATTTCCATGTAAAGGCTGTCGGTTTCCGGATAGTAATGGAGCTTCACGCCTGTTCCTCTGTGCCTTCGCCGTATAGAAACCTCGTCGCATCTCGGGAGATGATGTGCCGTGCCATCGACACCTCCGTTGCTGAAAAGTCCCGATGGTTGCGTCGTCCCCGCAGATTAGGGGACTCCGTGGACTCGTCTGAGTAAGGTCGCCGTTCTATCTTGAGAAGGACCTCCGGTGAAAGCGGTAGGTAGTAGTGAAAAGACGAGAAGGCTCCCGCGTCCCACGAAGGCCGGATCGGGGGAAGATAGCGAGAAACCGGATTGTCCGATGTGTAGAGCTGGCTAGGCCCTTGTGCAGACCCTATGCGCCAAGGGGCCGCGCGGAGAAGGTTTGCATATCCTTGGATTCCTTCGAACATGTAAGTGTTCATTTCAGCGGGTTGTGCGATCTCCCCATTCAGCCACCAGCTCAATGGCTTGTTTTTCCATTCATTGAGGATTGCCTGACCGTCTTCCTGGCCAAATCGATTGAAAAGGTGAGGCTTCATGAATTCTTGAAGTTGAGCCACAAGTGACCTGCTCATGGAGTCAACCCAACCACGAAACGCGGGCGTTCGAAATCTGAAAGCCGCGACGAATCTCGCGAGAGCGAACTCTTGCTCACCCTTAAGGGTTTCAATGCTGGACGGACTTGACAGCAGAAACTCAATAACCGGCGATGCTTCGCTTTCTATTCGAGCAAGCCAGTCTTCGGCTGAAACGACAGTCTGATCGTTCTCAAGGTCGTAGAAGCGTCCTTCAACAGCTGCATTACCTATCGAGGTTCTGAATTCCCTATCCTCTTGGAGGTCCACGACTCGAATCTGGTCATCTTCGCGCGCGAAGCGGCGGAGATAGCTACGCGGAACGTAGTGCTGTCGCTTGGCTTGGGTCTCGCTTAGAACGGTCTCATGCCATCGAAGATCTTCCGCCGTCAACGTATCGAATTCCTCCTGACATTCAGCATATATCTCTTGTTGTTTCCTGCAAGTAGCTCGCTTGCTCTTGGTTTTCGGTCATGACAGACGCGATGCATCGTTTTTCTTGCTCCATCCAGCATTTGATGTCATTGAAGTCCATCTACTCGTTGTCGAAGGATGTCCTCACAACTAGAGCGTGTTCCAACTCGATCTCTTCCCACAAGTGCCGTAACCCCAACGAACTAAGGAAAATCTTGTCTATCTCGTCTGTAACGTGTCGGCATCGGGCCAAGTTGTAGTTCCCGATATTCTTCCTAGCGTTCAGCTTGAATACCAAGTTGTCAATCATGGCTTGATTCAACTCTGGTACCAAGGCGTTTAGGTCTCTCCGCTGGCTTGCCGAGAGTTGCCCTGGTCCAAACGGAATGGTCCCAATGGCTTTGCGGGTGCAGTGAAAGTCGTCTCCAATTCCAAACCACCAAGCCAACATGAGCTTGCCGTTTGCGAGTAGTAGAGAGATATCCCGGCTTTCCTCGTCGCGGAAATTCATTGTTCCATACTGGCTTTGAGGAATCGAACTGCCATCTAGTCCGTATGCTGGTGGCAGGTCTAGGCAAAACGTCAACCAGTTATATGCGGTCTGCTTGAAATGGAGTGGTTGGCCTTCGCCCCTCGGCGAGAATTCGCTTCGGAGTCGGTATTTCTCACCATCCAGTAACGATTCGAATGCCCGCAACAACGTCTCACTGCCGAACTTGGGAATCAGTCCCTCAAACGACGCTGGCGAGTAGCGCGAATAGCATAGATTTTGGAAAAGGGTCTCCCGTTGAGAGTCAAACCACCTGTGAAGTCTGGTAGTAAAACAAGACATCGACGAATTGCGAGATTTGTGCCCCAAATAGATCGTGTTGCGAACTCGGGTGTCGAAGCTAAAGAGTGCGGACGGAATTCTTCCAAATGACGAGAACCAGTTGAGGTCGCATTCGTGGTAAAGGAGTGCGCGAAGACTCGAAAACGCTGAACTGAAGGTTAGGCTCAAAGGAACTATCATGCTGATCCGTCCGTTTGTTCGGGACACATTGATGCCTCGCTCCACGAATACGGCATATATGTCAGAGCATCCCGCAGTACGGAACCCTATTACCGCATGTTTTTCGACTACCTTTCGCCGTGCCACATACGGCGGATTCCCGATCACCACGTCGAATCCGCCGTCGCGCATGATTCCGTGGAACTCGACGAACCAGTGGAAGGGTTGGTGGCTTCTGCGCCAGCACTGGTAGGCGTCATGTTCGTAAGGGACCTTGTCGCAGTCGACTGAGCTAGTTGAGCCGGTCCCGTTGTGCGTGGGCGGGTTGACAGGGTCAACGCCGTACTCGGTGGCGAGGTAGCGGTCTAGCTCGTTACCGAGGTTTTCCAAACGCCGGCGCAAGTCGGCCTTGTCGTCAGCCGTCACGTCTCCGCCGTAGACGGTCTGCTGCCGCTGGAACTGGTCGAAGGCCTGGCTGGTTACCGCCGCTTCCTCCTCGATGCGGTCGAGGACCGTCTGGTCTTCGGGAAATAGCTGCCGGCCCTGCCCATCGGGCGTGACGGTCATGGCCTGGCGGACGGCGTCGAGCGAGGTGAAGCCCACCAGCGTGTTGCCGGCGCGGATGTTGAAGTCGACGTCGGGGAGCGGCTCCAGCTCGTCGACGGTGCCGGCCTGAGCGGCGAGCTTGAGGAAGAGACGCAGCTTACAGATCTCGACGGCCTCTTCCATGATGTCGACGCCGTACAGGTTGGCGATGATGATGGACTTGAGGATGAAGTAGCGGCGGTTGGGGTGGCGGGCGACTTCGGCGAGACGGTCTCGGAAGTCCGAGAACTTGGCGGGGCTGCGCTTTTGGCCGGAATGTTCAAGCTCGTCGACGAAGGCCTCCATGCGTTCGAGGCAGGCTTCGTAGAGCGGTTCGAGCACGTTGAGCGCGGCGAACAGGAAAGCGCCGGATCCGCAGGCCGGATCAAGCACGGAGATTGACCGGATGGCGTTGTAGAAGGCGCGAAGCAGATCGGGGCCTTCGCAGTCGAGTATCGCGTCCTGGGCGAACTGCCGGATGTCGAGATTGAGCGTTATGAGGTCGTCGACGCGGGTGACCTCGCCGTCCACCAGCTTGCCCCATGCGTCCTCGTGGCGCTCGCGGCGCGCGACGTGCTCGCGCCAAGTCTCGGTGGGAAGGGCGTATTTCTCTGCAGCCGGCTCGTTCCAGCGACCTCGTTTGGACACGTCTTTCGTGCCGGCTTCAATCTCCGCGGGCAAAGACTCCTCGACGCCCTTTTGCATCGACTCGTAGATGTAGCGGTCGGGATCGTCGCTCAGGAGACGCCAGAGCGCCGAATCGGGCCGGAAGGCGATGGCGCACTCCTTGCGGGCCATGTCGAAGAGGCGGGGGATGATGGTGTTCTGGGCGATGTAGCCGGTGATGTCTTCCTTGGTGTAGTAGGCGCCCATCTGCTTCTGGTTGACATATTTCTCGAAGATGTAGCCGAGCACGTCGGGGTTGATCTCGTTGTCGGCGCGCAACGGGCGCTCGTCGAGATGCCACTGGTAGGCGTCGAAGAAATCGAAGAGCTTCTCGAAGGCTTCGTCGGAAATCTCGATGTGGGAGTAATCCCGCTCCAGCTCGTGCTCGTCGAAGATGCCGCCATTGAGGTAGGGCACTTTGCCGATGATCTTGTCGAGACCGGCGTCGCGTTCTCCGGGCGGCCGTCCTAGCCCGTCGCGAAAGAAGCGCCGCAGGAAGTAGCGATAGAAGGAGTGGAACCGGTCGGGACCGCGCTGCTGCCGAGTGACTGTAAGTTTGTTGCGGAGGTAATCGGGATCGTCATCCAGAAATCTCTTCTTCTGTATGAAGTAGACGAACATCAGGCGGTCGAGCATCAGGGAGGCGTACCAGTCGCGGTCGCCCTGGTCAGGGATGCCCTTAACGAAATTCAGGAAGCTCGTGTGTTCCGTCTTGTACCGGTCGTAGAAACGCCTGGTTACGCGGTCGACGTCGAAGGCCTTTTGCGCGAGTCCGGCCACCTCAACTATGGACGGATCTTCCTCGATATCGAAGGCGAGCGGCTGAAGCTTTTGGGCCAGGGCTTCGCCGGTCTGATCGCCGTAAAACGTGTGCTCGCGGTAGGCCGGGGGGCGTCCCGGGAGGCGCTTGGCCCACTGCCAGACCTGCCGGGTCTGTGAGTGGTCGCGGAAGACGATGAGGTGCTCGTAGGCCACTTTCGCCAGCTTGCGCTCGATCTTCATGCGGGTTGCGCGGGGAGGAATTCTGGCGGCCCGGTGCACGTAGGCGACCATTCCGGCCTTTTCGGCCACCGCGTCCAGGCTGTAAAAGTCATCATCGACCTCCAACTGAAAACCCAAAGGAGGGTTGTCCCAGCCGAGCTCTTGGAGGAAGAGGCGGTCGAAATTGAAGTCGCGGATGGCCTGTCTGACCCCTTCGGCGTTGAAGGCCACGGCTAGCTATCGTCCTCCGGTTGGAAGAGGCCGAGCGAGCAGATGATGCGGGGTTCTTGCAGCTCGGCGGCGTCTTTCTCCTCCACACACAGCCGTCCGTCTTGCCACAAGCTGGTGACGAGCTCAGCGAGATCTTCGTCGGAGATTCCGCCGCGGAGTTGCCGATTTAGCGTGTCGCGGGCGCCCGCCCGCAAAGGGGAACGGTAGATCAGTTGGTGGGCGCGTTGGAGATCATCGCTGACGAACAGAGGCTGAGTCTCGACGTAGTTCTTGAGCCGGTTGTAGGTTTTGAAGCGTGCTCCCGACGGACGACCCAACTGCCCGCCAACCCGCTTTTCCTCCTTAGCGGCCTTCCGAACGGCCTGCTCGACCAAGTCGTGATGCCGATCATCGCGACGGATGGCGGGAGTGTTGGGCGCACAGCGGGCGGAGTTCAAGATGGCGAAGTGGGACTGGCCGACGGTGTTACCGGAGGTATCGAGGCGGATGAGAGTGTCGTTGTCCGCCGACGTGCGCAAGTAGACAAGGACTCCGGTTGGGTCTCGGGCCGTATCCTTGTGCGCGCGTGTGCTGTATACGACGTCGGGCAGTTCTTCAATCCTGCGTCGCAGGCCGGGATTGCCGTCGGTGGCGTTCTTCCAGATCTGATAAGCGTACGACCCCAGGTCGATTTCGTCGTCGTCTTCGCCATCCAGGATGCCAGCCTTTTCGTTGTAGAGATCGATGATCGGTCGGTCCTCGTCATCCTCGAAGTAGGCTTCGTCGGTTCCCACGACTTCCGCGTTCTCGCGCAGCCGATTCCGCACACGCTCGCGCAGCCGCAACACGTCCTCCACGCCATCAGCGGGCAGGAACGAGTAACAGAGGATCTGATCGGCCGTCTGGCCAATGCGGTCGACCCGGCCCGCACGCTGGGCCAGCCGGATTATGGCCCAAGGCAGATCGTAGTTGACGACGATGGCACAGTCTTGCAGGTTCTGGCCTTCGCTGAGCACGTCGGTCGCGATCACGACTCGTAGTTCCTGGCCAGAGGCTATAGTGTCGCGCTTTCCGTTGCTGACCGGGCTAAAGCGCCAGGCAGTTGCGGTGGGATTTTCCGAATTGCCGGTTACGCCTTCGAGTTGCTCGACGGCGGTAAGGCCGCCGGGCGTGCCTTGCAGCTGGTCATGCAGGTAGTCCACCGTGTCGGCGAACTGGGAGAACACAAGAACTTTCTTGCGGGGGTGTTCGTGCGTCAGAAGGTCGTGCAGACGATTTAGCTTGGCGTCGCGCCCAGGTTCCCACGGCCCCGCGCGTTCGAGCACTCGCGATAGTGCCTCAGCGTCGGCGCGGAGGTTGGCGGCAAGACTCGCTTTGAAGAGGGATGGGCGAATCCACTCATAGCCGCTCTTGAGTTTGTCGGCGAAGCGTGAGTACGTCTGCGCAGCTTGTGCGCGCCGACCTTGCCCGCTCCAAAGCCGGTCGGAGAACGGTGGGGCGTGAGCGTCGGAACCATCTTCGACCAGCGCAGGTTCGGCGGAGTCGGAATCAGCGTCGGTAACGCGGGTGTCCAAATCCTCGGCATTTTGAGTTCCGATTGGGATGTCCAAGCCTCGCTCGATAGCGTGGAGGACGACCAGGTTGCGAAGAACGTGCCGCTCAACCGACAGGAGAAAGGCGGGTCCGCTGCTCTCCAGGCGCTTGAAGAGGTTGATTCGGCAAAACCCGCTCAGACGTCGTCCCGCGCGGGTGAGGTTGTCGAGAATCCGCTTCTCGGCAGCGTCTGGGGGCTGATTGGGTGACGGGTGGATGTAGTTGCCAAGCCCGTATCGAGGCAGCTTTAGATCAGTGACCGTTTTGACAACTTCATCCGAGTAGAGCCGGGCGTATTGGTCGTCAGCGTCGTTGGCGTCGATAGGAAATCTGAGCGTGCGAGGAACACGGGCTGGGAAGTACGACCGGGTCGCGTCGGCAAACTCAAGGTATTTGCGCCCGTCGTCCGGATCAGTTTCCGCATAGTTGTTTTGGATGAAGCTACGGGTGCGTCGCACCATGTAAAGGCGCATCAACTCGCGCCAGTCGTCGGCGAACTCGCTTTCCTCGAATGCCGCCAGGGTGCTCAAGCCGCATTGATGCTTCATGATGAAGTTGATCTCGCCCATTTCGCGCAGTTTCCGCTCGGGACGGACGCCCAAGTCACGGTCCCTTGGCGTGAACAGTCCCAACTGCGTGGAAAGGTCTCGGTAGGTCTTGTTATAGGGCGTGGCCGAGAGTAGAACGCAGAGGCTCTCATTTTCGGTGATGTACTCGCGTACTGCACGGTAGGTCTGGCTCTCCGGGTTCCGCAGGTTGTGGCTCTCGTCCACGACCACTATGCGGTAGCGCCGCAATTTGGGCAGTTCGCGAATGGCGCGACTGATCGACAGAACCTCGGCTCGCAGTTGATAGCGGTGTGCGTAGTCCTTCCACATCTCGGTCAAGTTCTTGGGGCAGAGTATGAGAGTTTCGAGCCCTTTGTCGTCTTCTAGAACCTTGGAGACTGCTGTTGCCATGAGCGTCTTACCAAGCCCTACCACGTCGCCGATCAGCACACCGCTGCGCTGGTTGATGTGATGGGCGGCGATCTTGACCGCAGTTGCCTGAAAGTCGAACAGCCGGTCTCCGAAAATCGGCGGAATGTGGAACTCCGACAGGCCAGTTCGCGCATCCTGCGATAGGTGATAGGCGATCTTGAGATAGATGTGATAAGGCGGAATCGCTTCCTCACGCGCCCAACTCGAATCGATGATTTCAGCCAGTTCCCGGGATATATCGACGCACAAATCGTCTTCCCAGCGGGCGTCGAACCACCGACGGAGCTTGGCGCAGGCGTCGTGGTCGAGCACGTCGACGTTCAATTCGCCCTGGTTCTTTAGACCGGCGAGAGTGAGATTGCTGCTGCCGAGGTAGCCAGTAGTGGGATTGTCGGTGTCTGGGCGATGGAGCAGGTAGAGCTTGGCGTGCAGCGGATATCTGAGGAACAGCTTGACGACGAGCTTGCCAGACTTGATTTGAGTGCTAAGTCGCCGCAGGCCCGCCTCGTCGACGTTGGATGGCGCTCCTGTGGTCAGTTGATCCCGGAACTGCTGCGCGATGTCCCTCTTAAGCTGACGGGCTTTGACTGTATCCACACGTCCGTCGCGCGCCGTCAGGCTCAGGCCGGTACGCAGTTCGTCATGCGGGAGACGCTGCATTCCGACCAACAACCGGCAGCGGGAGTCCTCGGTTCCGCCCCAGCCTTCAACAAACCGGTCGACCAGCCGCCAGCCGCGGAGGTTGAAGTAGCCGACACAGAAGTCTGCCCGATGGGATACCTTGAGCGTCTCCGTGAGGGCCGGGAGCAGGTTTGACTCGATGTTGTCGAATATGCGCGGCATGGGCGGTCCGGTGGGGCCAATGGTGGGGCTAGCTTACCCGCGGCGGTTGGAGCCTACCAGCGCGACGATGAGGACACGGTCGAGCATCCAGTTGTGGGCGCTTTTGTAGAGGGGGATTGGGGTCAGGTGGGAGGGGGGACTTTGTAGATGACGGCGCCGGGGGCCTGGAAGACTATGGGGAGGAAGGAGAGCCGGTCGAAGACGAGGAGGCCGTATTTGTCGCGTTCGAGAGAGCCGACGAAGACGTAATCGACCCGGTGGGCATGGAGGAGGTCGAGGGCCTCTTCCGTGGAGGAGGTCGAGTAGATGCGGTCGATGGCTTCGACCCGCTCGGCTACGAGTGGATCGGTGTTGCGCCAGAGCTGCTCGTGCTGGACCCAGCCGACGAGAGTGGGGATGCCGGTCCAGGACGATATCCGGCCGTAGGTGGTGTATGGCTCACCCGGCGCTTCCAGGACCGTCTCGTGCGACGCGACGTTCGCTTGAAGCCACTCGGCGGCGTCCACGTCGGCAGCGAAGACGTCGGGAGCGAAGGCCAGCCCGTCGAGCGTGACGTGATCGAAGAATTCGGTCTTGATCTTCCCCGCGATGGCGGTATAGGCCATCGAAGTTGCGACCAGACACGCGAGTATCGAAGCAAAGCCGGCCGCAAGCAGGAGCCGCCGGACTTTGGGGAGACGGGCGGTCTCGGTTGCGATCCAATAGATGGCCCCGCCGGAGGCGGAGCCGATGATCGGCCAGACCTGATAGTAGAGCTTGAAGACGGTGTTCATGCGGGTGTTGGGGGGTCCGAAGAAGTCCTTGACGTGAACCACCTCGGGAATCGCGGCCAGTCCGAATCCGCCGAATAGCAGGACGGAGACGGCGCCCAGTCCGAGACCGTCGCGGCTCCTTATGGCCGTGGCCAGCGCGGCCAATACGAGCACGGAGCACAGGGCGAATACGGCCACCCGGTCGAGGAGCAGCCACGCCACGCCGACGGCCAGAAGGCCGCAGGCGAAGACTGTTAGTCGAACGGGGGGGCCGGCCCCGAAGAGACCTTTGCCTAACGGCGGGAACGGGAGACCTTGGGGCCGTGAACTGGTCTCCTCCCGAGTGTAGCTCGCAGCCTGTGGATTCCCGCTTTCGCGGGAATGACGGACAGGGGCGGGCTGTGCGCGGGAATGACGGTTTTGCAAAGGCCTGCTAAAGCGATAGGTGAAATAGACGATGGCGACCAGCACCCACAGGCCGAAGATCGTTAGGAACTGGGTGATGTCGGACCGAATCCGCACGACGCCGATGCCACTGGCGAACGGCTCGAACTGGAGGTGGAACGGCAGGAAGGCGATGACCGCCGCCAATCCGGCAACGGCCAGGGCCGCGATCAAGGAGAGGACCGTTTGCAGTCCCCGATCGGGATTGAACCAAAGCAGCCCGACCGCGGCGGCGATGACGGTTAGTACGAGGAAGCTGGGGAAGTCCCAGGAATTGATCACGTATAGCGATCCGAGCACCCATCCCGTTATCGCCGCGACGGCCAGATCGCCGGGTTTGAGCCGCGAGAGACGGGACCAGTTGACGAACCATGCGACGGCGAGAGAGGTTGCGAGCAGGGTGAACGGGAGGGCCATCACGTGAGGGTGAAGGTCGCCGAGAATGAACGAAAAGACGGGGAACTCGTTGATGGTGTAGTCGACAAGCTTGCCGTCGGCGCTGGACTGAATAACCCGCGTGGCGTCCCAGCCCATTCCTTTCCAAAAGCTCAGCGCTTGGGGATCGCCAATGATGTGGAAGACGTACAGATTCCCGCCCAGCATGACAAGCGCGGCGGTTACCACTCCAGTGCCGTACCTTGCGAGCCTTCCGGCGAGCGGTCGAATCAAGCCTACGAGGTCGTATGCGAGCGACGAGACGCCGGCGAACGCCAGGGCCAGGAACGTGCCGAGGGCGAGATTGAAGCCGACGGCTGACTTGACGCCCGAAGCCCAGGTAAAGGCGCTCGACAGGACGTATCCGAAGTAGTAGTAGTTGATGCCGTGTCCAGCGAACCAGGGATCGTTGGGCGGAAAAGTGGGGCTGAGAATGACGCCGTTCATTAGTGCGAAGTCCATCGGCTTCTCGGTACCCCATATTTCGGGGTTTCTGGACCGGTAGACGGCGTAGCCCAGGAACACGACCGCGAATACCAACTCGGTCGCGATGATCCGGCGCCAAGTCGGGTATTTCATGCGGCGGAGCCGGGGGGTCGCGTAGCGGGCAACGACCGAGATCGCGGCCAAGCCGAAAAGGACCGCCAGATGGAATCCGCGGTTGTTGGTGAACGGGCCGAGAAATAGAAGCAGCCAGCCGACGTAGGCTACGAGCAGGACGCCGATGGGCTTGGCGAGGAACGCGCCGCGCGACGGCAGGTTGCCAAATGCAAGCGCAGCCAACGGAAGGCCCGCCAGACTGGCCGGAACGAGAAGCGCTGTCCAGATTACGGCGTCTAGCAAGTCGAACCCGTTTTGGCGTTCCCGGTCAATGGACCGCTTATGGGATCAGACCTTCGACTATGTCCGCGAAGGCTTTTCGGAATTTTGCCGGGCTGAACTCCCTGCTTCGCTCTGCGGCTCCCGCGGCCAGGTGGTTGCGGAGACTCGCGTCCCTTATCAACCGCCAAGAGATGTGTCGTAGCTGGGAGGGCGACCTCCACAAGTAGCCCGACTTGCCGTCTTCGACGGTCTCTCTCACGCCTCCGCCTTCAAATACGACCGGGACAGCTCCGGCGCTCATAGCTTCGACGGGCGCTATGCCGAAGTGCTCGAATGATTCAGGATGGCGCTTCTCGTTCCGGCCGAATCCGGCGGCGTGCCAGTAGATGCTTGCGCGCCGGTAGGCGTTGCGGATGCGGTTCACGTCAACATCGGTCTCGATTTGGACCGACAGGCTGCCGGCGAGCGATCTCAAGTCGGATAGATAGTCGCGGTCGGCGGGCGTTGACCCCGACGCGCCGATGAGGCGCAGCGTCCAACCTGTAAGACCTTCGCGCCGCACCATTTGCGCGAAGGCCTCAATCATCATTCGGTGGTTTTTGCCGTGACCTCCGACGAAGAAGCGGCCTACTGAGAGGATTTCAGGTCTTTTGCACGTCGTGGTTAGTGTGGATTCCCGCTTTCGCGGGAATGACGAGTGAGGTTGCGGGAATGACGATGGGTGGTGGTCGATGGACGATGAGTGTTGGTCTATTGACGATGGAGCGCCTATAGCTTCGACGGGCGGATGGACAACGTGGCATGGAAGGTCCCACCATCTGCGAAGCCACTCGCCGGTGAAGTGCGAGTTTGCGACGATTCTGTCGTAGCTCGCGAGGGCGTCGCGTCCGCCGGCGCTGTTAAGGCGCTCGATTCCTTCGCCCAGTCGCGGAAACAGCCGTTGAGTCAGCAGCCGGTAAGGAAGCTCGGGGAGCGAGTCGGTGTTGGGGTCTGCGACCGCGATACCAATCTCACGATCTTCGTAATTGCCGGCGTTGTGGGCGGCGGTCACATCGGAAACTTGAATCCGGATAGAGGAGGACGCTTCGTCGGTGGATGGAGCCGCCATGGGGCCGACCGGTGTGAAGTCGCCTTTCGTCGGCGGGACATTCGTGCGATGCACTTCCTGGCCGTCGACAAAAAGCGTTACGATCTTCGGCTCTTCCGAGGCGTTGCCGGCCATGAACCGGAACTGGGCGTTGCGGGAACCGGCGATGGTGATCTCGGCCGCACGTCCGGTGTTTCTATACCAGCCGCGGCCAACGCGCTCGGGGCCGTAGAAGCCCTCGGAATATCGAGGACATCCGAGAATCCGCGCCGCGGCTCCAGCGGCGCGGGCGGCGGCGGCGAGGACCCGGTTGGGTCGCGGGGGAGGGAAAAACAGCAACCGGACTCCTCTCCTACACGGATTCGGCAAGAGGCTGTCGTGCGTCGAGTTAATGAAGAAGTCGTAGTCGCGAAATCGCCGCGAGAAGTCTCCTGCGGGCGTGTTGGGTTCGATACATATCTTGAGGCTGCCGAGAGACAGTCCAGTTGCCAATTCGAGCGTCTTCCTGGTTACCGGACGGTGACTGTGGACGTGCACCTCGTGGCGTTTGCCTAGCGCAAGGGCCGCCTCGAGCATGTGTTTTTCGCCGCCTCCCAAGGTGTGAAGCCACGCGTCGTAGACGGCGATTCGCACAGGCTCGCTACTCCGGCTTGGAGTATTTGCCGGTCATCGCGTTGAGGCGGACTTTCAGCACGTCCCCGGTCATACGCAATGGATCGGCCACAGTGCGCACCTTGCTTTCCCGCACATGGGTCCATCGAACCGGGACCTCGACGATCTCAAGCCCCAAGTAGGCCGCCAGGAAGAGAACTTCAACGTCAAACGCCGTAACGCTTGGCCCCCTCAGGCCCTGGTTGGGCGTGGCGTGGAGAAGCGTCTTGGTGAATACTTGGCGGGCGGCTTGCCTGGTGAACGCCTTGAAACCGCATTGGGTATCGCTGATCCCCTTGATGAGCAGGGATCGGACCAGCCAGTTGAACGCACGACCGCGAAGCCGTCTTAGCGGAGACTCGCCGACCCTGCTTGCCCCACACGTCTCTCTCGATCCCACGGCAACGTCGGCCCCACGGTCGAGCTCGTGCAGCAGCTTAGGGATTTCGTCTAGTGGAACCGCCAGGTCGGCGTCCATGAAGAGCACGCGATTCCGGCGAGCGGCCATGATTCCGCTTTTTACGGCGTGGGCCTTACCGCCGTGTAGCAAAGAGAGGGACCGCGCGAACGGGCGCCCGGCGCACCAAGCGCTCATGATCTCGGGCGTGGCGTCTTCGCTGCCGTCGTCGACCAGGATTATCTCGATATCGCTAGTCCCGAACGCGAGAAAGTCGCCCAGAGCCGAGAGCGTTTTCGGCAGTCTGGACTCTTCCTGATAGGCGGGAATCACTATCGACAGGTCGCGGATCATACCGAGACTTCCTCGCGGTCTCCGCGACTCCGGGCATGCGACGGCAGCTTCTCGTTGAGAAGTGGCTCGCCATCGTCCGGCTGCTTTACTGTCTGGGGCGTGCAAATGAACCGTGCGGCTGGGCGAAGGCGCGTTTGGCGGAGATGGGTGGAGCCGTCAGTCCTCAGGGTGAGAATCATGGTCGTCCCACGGCAGGCTGCGCGCCTCCCAGGTTTTCCGTGCGGATTCGGTTTTGGCCTGACCGATGGCAATGGCAGAAGCGACGTTGTCAGGAGCGGTTCCGCCGGGTGAAGTGCGCGCCCGCACCGACCATGCCGGTTCGAGGCGTTCAAGCACGTCCGGGCCGAATGCTTCGGAGTGCTGCTCCAAGTCGTCGAGACCGAGCGTCGAGAGGTCGGTTCCCCGGTCTACGCATTCGCGGACTACCCGACCGACGACCGCGTGGGCCTCGCGGAAGTTGACGCCCTTACCTACCAGGTAGTCGGCCAGGTCGGTGGCGGAGGAGTTCCCCATCGACGCCAGTTGGAGCATGCGCTCTTCGTCGATTTCCAAGGTGGCGAAGAGGCCGTCCAGAGCGGAGATTGCCGGCAGAATGTTTTCTTCAACGTCGAAGACCGCCTCCTTGTCCTCCTGCATGTCGAGGTTGTAGGTGAGGGGGAGGCCCTTCATCGTCGCCAGCAAGCCCGTGAATCTGCCAATTATTCGACCGGACTTGCCGCGTGCCAACTCCGCCACGTCGGGGTTCTTCTTCTGGGGCATTATGCTGCTGCCGGTCGCGTAGGAGTCGCTGATGGTGATGGCAGAGAATGGCTGAGAGTTCAAGACGCAGATATCCTCGGCGATCCGCGACAGATGAAGGGCAGTCGAAGTTGCCGCATACAGGAAGTCGAGCACGAAGTCGCGGTCTGATACCGCGTCCATGCTGTTCGCGGCGATCTTACCGAATTTGAGCGACCTGGCTACACGCTTGGGGTCTACCGGATAGGGGACTCCAGCCAGCGCGCCGGCGCCGAGCGGGAGCACGTCGGCGCGGTCGAACGCCGCGTCCAGGAGGTCCAGGTCACGGCCAAGCATTTCGTGATAGGCCATGAGTTGATGGGCGAAGAGCACGGGCTGCGCAACCTGAAGATGGGTCATGCCGGCGGTAATCGCGTCGGGATGTCTTGCGGCCACAGAGACGATTGACGCGTTGAGTCCGCAGATCGCGAGCGCCATCCTGCGGCATAGCCCCTTAACGTAGAGACGGAAATCGGTAGCGACCTGGTCGTTGCGGCTGCGCGCGGTGTGGAGGGCGCGGGCCGGATCGCCGATCATTTCACCCAGGCGCCTCTCCACGAAGCTGAAGATGTCTTCGTCGTCGGCGTCGTCGGGAAACCCTTGCTCGTCGATCAGGAGCCGGAGGCGGGATAACCCGGAAACGATCGCCTTCGATTGCCCGGGTGAGATGATTCCGGTTGCGCCGAGCATCTCGGCGTGGGCGATGCTGGCCGCGATGTCCTCTCTATAGAATCGCCGGTCGAACGGAAACGAACTGGTGAATTTGATCGCTTCCGAGCCGCCTCCAGTTCCAAAGCGGCCCTTCCAGAGCGTCATTCGTCGTCGGCTGGCGTCTGCAAGATGGGTGTTTGGCCGGGGCTGCCAAGCTGAATTCGCGCCTGGGTCTGCTGGCTAAGACCATGAATCTTTATGAACCCGATTGCGGCGTCGTGGTCGTAAGCATCCTCCTGCCCGTAGGTTGCCAGATGCATTTGATAGAGGCTCTTCGGCGACTCGCGTCCCACGACGGTGCAGGAGCCTTTGTGCAGCTTGACCCTGACTTTCCCCGTTACGTGTTCCTGATTGACTTTCAGGTAGGCCGCGAGCTCTCGATGCAGCGCCGAAAACCACTGGCCGTTGTAGACCATGTCGGCGTAGGCGTTGGAGACGTGATGCTTGAACCGCTTCTGGTCCTTGGACAGCGTGAGCTTTTCCAGCTCCCGGTGCGCGCTGTGCAGAATCTCGGCGGCGGGGGCCTCGTAGACTTCGCGCGACTTGATTCCCACCAGGCGGTTCTCGATGTGGTCGGTCCTGCCGACGCCGTGGCTGCCGCCTAGACGGTGAAGTCTCTGGATCAGCTCGACCCCGTCGAGCTTTTCGTCATCGAGGGCCACCGGTATGCCGCTTTCGAACTCGATTTCCACATAGGCCGGGTCATCGGGGGCTTCGCTCGAATCGACGGTCCATTCGAAGACGTCGCGCGCCGGCTCCTGCCAGGGGTCTTCGAGGGGCCCGGCCTCGATGCTACGGCCCCAAAGGTTTTCGTCGACACTGTAGGGGCTTTCCTTGGTGACGGGCACCTCAATGCCGTGCTTTGCCGCGTATTCAAGCTCAGCGTCACGCGTCATCCTCCACTCACGCACGGGAGCAATGACGCGGAGGTCGGGATCGAGAGTAGCCACCGAGACGTCGAACCTGACCTGATCGTTGCCCTTGCCGGTCGAGCCGTGCGCGACGGCGGTCGCTCCGACTTCGTGGGCGGTGTCGACGAGAAGCCAGGCTATGAGTGGGCGTCCCAACGCCGTGGCGAGATAGTAAGAATCCTCGTAAACAGCCCCGGCTTGCAAGCCGGGCCAGATGAAGTGCTCGACGAAAGTTGCCTTGGCGTCGATCAGCCGCGCTTCGATGGCGCCAGATTTAAGCGCACGCTCTCGGACTCCGTCCAGCTCCCGTTCCTGTCCGAGATCGATGGTGAGCGTTACAACTTCGAGACCGTATTTTTCCTGGATCCAGCGGACCGATACGGAGGTGTCAAGGCCGCCCGAATAGGCAAGTACAACTTTTTCCAATTGAGCAATCTCGCTTGTGTCGAAGAACTCCGGCTAAAGACCGAGTAGCACGTTCCTGATTATGCCCGCCGCTGCATCGATTTCGCTCTCCGAGACCGTCAACGGCGGCACCATACGAACGGTATCGGCGGAGACCTTGATGATAAGCAGGCCACCATCGCGGGCGCCCGCGATTAGAGCGTCGGCAGTGTCGACCGAGTCAAGCTGAAAGCCGAGTAGAAGTCCCATCCCGCGAACATCGACGACCTTTCCGGTTGACCGAAAACCCTCGAGCGCTTGCCGAAGCGCGTCGCCCTTCGAATTGACCGAATCGAGAAACGCCGGTTCGAGTACCTTCTCGGTCACAACCTTGGCAGCGGCGCACACGAGCGGGTTGCCGCTAAAGGTTGAACCGTGGTCGCCGGGGCGGAGCACGGCGCAGTTTTCTTTGAAGAGCGCGGCGCCTATCGGAAATCCGCCACCGAGTCCCTTGGCCAGGGCGATTATGTCCGGCTCGATGCCGAATTGTTCGTAGCCATAGAAAGTGCCGAGGCGTCCGATACCGGTCTGAACTTCGTCGAGAATCATCAGGATGCCGCGCTCGTCGCAAAGGCTGCGAATACCGGCGGCGTACTCGGGATCGGCGACGTACACGCCGCCCTCGGCCTGGATCAACTCGATCATCACGGCGCACGTCTTTTCCGACACGGCGGATTCGAGGGCGGCGAGGTCGTTGTATTCGACGTGAGCGAAGCCCTGGGGCATCGGCTGGAAGGGTTCCTGGTAGGCAGGCGTGCCAGTGGCAGCAGTCATTGCAAGACTGCGGCCGTGGAATCCGCGATAGGTGGTTACTACTTCGTATGCCCCGTCGAGATTCAGCCTGCCGTACTTGCGGGCGGACTTGACCGCTGTTTCGGTGGCTTCGCCGCCGCTGTTTACGTAGAAGATACGGTCGAGACACGAGTTGTCGATCAGAGTCCGGGCCAGCTCGAGCTGAGGAGTCGTGTAGAACAGGTTGGAGGTGTGGACGAGCGTGCGTGCCTGAGCTGCCACGGCGTCGGCGATGTCCGGGTTGGCGTGGCCCAGCGCGTTGACGGCTATTCCGGCGGCGAAGTCAAGATACTCGCGGCCCTCGTCGTCCCAGACTTTGGTGCCGTCACCGCGCACGATAGTGACCGGCGCCCGGCCAAAGCAGGCGACGTAATACTGCTCTTCGAGCGATTTCCAATCAATGGATGTTTGAGTCAAGGCGTCATTCCAGAGTCGGCGGACATGGACGGCGATTGTATCACCAGAACGACTGCCAGCCGCACCCGTGTGTCCTCGCCGCCTACTGGAGAGCGAACCGCGTGCCGGGGCGGTTGGGGCCTCCAAGCTGGTCAATGAGAACATGCGGCGTCGATCCGTCGACGACATGTGTCTCACCAACACTGCCCAGCGGCGCCAGCGCCGCGTCGACTTTGGGGATCATCCCGCCGGAAATGGTGCCTTCCTGTCGAAGCTGTCGCGCGATCCGCGGCGTCACCTTTTCGATAGGTTCTCCGGACGCGTCGAGGACTCCGCGGACGTCGGTTACGAACACGAGGCTGGCTGCGCCAAGCGCCCCCGCTATCTCCGCGGCTACAGTGTCGGCGTTTACGTTGTACATCTGTCCGTTCCTATCTGCGGCTACTGGCGCGACCACGGGGACCATTTCCGATTCGACCAAGCGGTCGAGCAAGAGCGTGTCCACGGCGACGATTCTTCCAACCAGACCCAGTCCGGGAGGGTGAGTCTCTGGCTCGACCAGCACAAGACCGCCGTCGACTCCGGAAATACCCACGGCCCGCAGTCCCAGCTTGGCAAAACGTGAGACGATTTCCTTATTCACTTTTCCGGCGAACACCATCACGGCGACTTCAAGCGTTTCGGCGTCGGTTACGCGCAGGCCGTCGACGAATCTGGTCTGGTGCCCGGCCAGTTTGAGCCAGTGCGAGAGAGCCTTACCGCCGCCATGCACGACTACCACTTTCACGCCCTCGGCTCTGAGCCGGGCGATGTCCTGAAAAATCGAAGCGGAAGCCGCTTCGTCGCTGCCGCCGATCTTGACTACCACGAACTTTCCTCGGTAGCCGCTCAGACCGAGGGCCGCGATGGGCGCCGACTCCAGCTTGGTGCCGGCAGTCCGCGCAGCCGTCACGTCGTGTATTCCGCGTTGATTTCCACGTATTCCTTGCTGAGGTCGCATCCCCAGGCGACGGCGGAGGCGGGGCCCACGCGTAGGTCGATCACGATTTCGGACTCAGGCTTATCGAGGTAGCGAGACGCGTCGGCTTCGGGATATTGCAGGGGCACGCCGCCGCCGAACACCCGGTAGGGGCCGACCCAGACGTCGGTCCGGTCCGGATCGAAATTGACTCCGCTATAGCCCGCGGCGCAGAGAATCCGGCCCCAGTTGGGGTCGGATCCATGGATCGCGCATTTAAGCAAGCTAGATGTGGTGACGCAGCGGGCAATGGTTCGAGCCTGCGTCGTCGAGGACGCCCCCCGGACCTTCACTGCGAAGACCTTGGTAACTCCTTCGCCTCCCCGGACGATCTCCTTGGCCATTTGCACGGACAGGTCACCGAGTGCGTCGCTGAATTGTTCGACCACGACAGGGTCCGGCCCAATAGTCACGCCCGATGCGCCGTTCGCGAGAATTAACACGGAGTCGTTGGTAGAGGAGTCGCCGTCGATTGAGATCATGTTGAAGCTGTCGTCAACGGCTTTTATCAAGATCGTCTTAAGGAGATCGGCGTCGATTGCCGCGTCGGTGGAGAGGAAGGCGAGCATGGTCGCCATTCTGGGATGAATCATCCCAGCGCCCTTGCACATCCCGCCTATGCGCACGGGTCCGGCGGGAGTGTCAAGCTCGATGGCGGCGTACTTGGGGAAAGTATCCGTGGTCATGATGGCTTCCGCGGCCATAGGGCCGCCGTCGCGCGTAAGCTCCAGATCGCCGATTCCGCTCTCGATCTTGTCCATGGGAAGCCGGTGGCCGATAACACCGGTGGAGCAAACGAGGACGAGGTCGGAAGATATCCCTACTCGCGAAGCCATAGCAGAGGCCATCCGCATGGTGTCCTCAAATCCACCCTGGCCGGTGCAGGCGTTGGCTATTCCGCTGTTGCAAACAACCGCCTGAGCTTGTCCCCGCCCCACGACCGCCCGGTTGTAGCGAATCGACGGCGCCTTGACCACGTTAGTGGTAAACACGCCGGCTGTAGAGCATGTTCCCGCCTCGGAGAAAACGCCGGACAGGTCGGAATTGCCGGACGGCTTGATGCCGGCGACACCACCCCCGGCGACGAAACCTGACGGCGCAGCGATTCCACCTTCAACCGGCTTGCAGTTTTCGAGCAAGGTATTAGTCCTAGGGGTAGACCGGAGGGGCCGCAAGCCCCACGGTTTCTTCGATTCCCATCATTACGTTCGCGTTTTGCAGCGCCTCGCCGGCGGCTCCCTTGACCAGGTTGTCGAGGGCGGCAGTGACGATCAGAACGTCTCCTGTCTCGTTGAGCGTAGCGTTGAGCGCGCAGTAGTTGCTCGAATACGTCCATTTGGTTCTTGGTGGCGCGTCGGTAACCAGCACGAAGGGATCGTCAGCGTAGGCCGACTGGTACAAGTCCGAGAGTTGGGTCGGCGTGACGGATTGATTCAGCGTGGCGTAGCAGGTCGTGAGTATGCCGCGAGTCATGGGTACTAGGTGTGGAACGAAGGTAACGGAAACTTCTGTCCCGGCGATTGCGGAGAGTTCCTGCACCATTTCGGGTACGTGGCGATGCCCGCTTACGGCATAAGCGTGAACGCTTTCGTTCACCTCTGAATAGTGGTTATCAAGACGCAGCGAGCGGCCTCCGCCGGAAACGCCGGACTTGGCATCGACGATGAACGAGTTTTCCACGAGTCCTTCGGCGACGGCGGGCGCCAAGGCGAGGATGGCGGCGGTCGGATAGCATCCCGGGTTCCCAAGGACCTTTGTCCGGGATATTTTCGATCTGTGGAGCTCGGTGAGGCCATAGACGGCGTCGTCGAGAAGCTCCGGGGCCGGGTGGGACACGCCGTACCACTTCTCGTAGATAGCGGCGTCCTTGAGGCGGAAGTCGGCGCTAACGTCGATCACCGGAACACCCTGCTGAATGAACGGAAGCAGCGCCTCGGCTGAAGCGGCGTGAGGCAGGCAGGAGAAGACGATGTCGACATCGGTCTCGATCGTTTCGGTAAGAGTCATGCGGCTTAGCCGCGATCCACACGGCAGGCCGGCCACGTGCGGGAATACGTCGCCGAATAGATCGCCGGCGTGGGACCTCGCGGTGATCGCGGTTATCTCGGCTTGAGGGTGACCAGACAGCAGACGAATCAGATCAAGCCCGAAATAGCTGGTGCCGTTGATTATTCCGACCTGCATCCACCGAACTCCCAAGTGAAACTCCGATTATAACGATGGTGCAGTGTTGTCTCCGTCCATAGGAACCGGGCCATTAGAATTCGTTGAGAACCAGACCGGAGGCGAGCGATGCAGGCAATCAAGATAAGTTGGAATGGTGAACTGGAGTTGAATGCGGACCTTTCGGACACCGCGACGGCCAGGGCGATCGCCGACGCCCTTCCAATCGAAACGAGAGTCAACACTTGGGGCGACGAGCACTATTTTGGGATTCCGGTGCAAGCCGATGCGGAACCCGGGGCGAGCGCCGCCGTAGAGCTTGGCGATCTGGCTTACTGGCCGCCCGGCAACGCCTTTTGCGTCTTTTTCGGGCCGACTCCCGCAAGTCACGGCCCTGATGACATTCGAGCGGCAAGTCCGGTCAACGTGGTCGGCCGTCTGCGGTCGACGCCCGTTGCGGAATTACAGGCGATACGGTCTGGTGCGATGGTGAGGATAGAAGCCCTGGACGAATAAGCCGCCAGCGTAAGCCCCGCTGCGGCGGGGCGGCCAAGTCCCCGGCTAGAGCTTGATATCGGAAACCGGCAGAAACATTTCGATCAAATCGACGAACTTACCCTTGTAAAGAGCATATTCGGGACGGCGCCCGCATTCCCGGAAGCCGAACTTCGCATACAGGTGAATAGCGCGCGGGTTGTTGGCGAGGACGCCGAGGAACAGCATACGCAGGTCGAGCCTGTGTATTTCGGAGAGATGCGCGCGCATGAGCGCTGTCCCAAGTCCGCAGTCCCGCCAGTCTTTAGACACGGAAGTGGCGAGCTCGGCGCAATGGGTGTGCCGGCCGCCTTGCCTGTCGATGCCCATGTGACCGACGAATCGACCACGCGAGTCCTGTGCGTAGAGATGCAGCGCGTCGCCTGATTCGACGCGCCCCAGCATGTTTTGGAGGAACCTCTCCTCGTCCTCTAGCGTGACATGGGCCGAGGGGGGCGCCGCGATGAAAGTATCTTCGGCGACGAGCTCGGTGAACCAGTCGAGGATCAGCCTTGCGTCGGCGGGATCGGGCGAACGGAGCACGACTTTTCTGCCATCGCGAAGTGAGATTTCTTTTCTGTAGTCCTTCATACCGTTTGAATTACATCCTGTTCATTGCGTCGATGAAATTCCTGTAGACGCACTGATGCTCCCACACCATTCGATCAACGCCCAGACGCCGCCACGATTTCGGCGTGAAGTATGCGGAGACTTCCGCTTCTGATCCGGTGCCGGCGACCCATTGCAGCCAATGCAAGTTGTCGGACTGCAAGAGCCAGAGAGCAATAGTCTCCAACTCGGGATCTCCGAGGAGGCGGGCGTGATTCACGGCGACCACCATAAGGCGGAATACGGCTTGCTGGAGGTCGTTTCCGACGAAGAACTCCTGCCCACCGTGAAGTCCGGCCCATGTCACCGGAAACGGCGGGAGCGGGATTTCGTGGCTTTGCGGGCCAAGCGCGGCGACCGCCTCGCTGGGAGTGAGGCATCGAACGCCGCGCCGCTTCAGCTCGCCGGGCAGCTGCTCGAGGAACTCGAATATGCCGCTGCCGTGGTCGTGGTGATGACCGAATGTCTCGAAGTCCCAGGCGAGGGTGACGACTTCGCCCTCGACCTCCGCTATCGCTCTTGCATAGTCGCTCGCCGAAAGCGGCCAGCCGTCCCAGCTCTCGTTTGAGAATCTGTATCCGACGTCGTCGCTGAGATCGAAATGCCTAACCAGAACCTTTGGCCCGCCGCCGGAATGGTAAAGGTGTGCGGCGGAGCGCCAATCCATCACCCAGGGGCGTCCGTCCATGAACGTTCCCGAAAAGCCGGCCGCTTTGATAGCAGCGTAGATATCCGACGACATCATCATCTCGGTGGTGTCGGTTATCGAGGGTTCGACTCCGAAGATGGTCTTCATGCGGGACTTCATTTCTTGCATGAGGCGAATGAAAAGCCGGACATCGAAAAGGAGAGAGACGCCGTGGTATGGCTCGACGCCGATCAGCTCGGCGTTGGGATGGGCTACTAAAGCCTGGAAGTCCTCGAGGAGGTCCGGATGCCATATTTCAAACTGCCGGAGCGCTGACATCGAGAACCCGATACCCAGCTTCATCCCCTCTTCGAGCATTCGCCGCCATGTATCGCAGGCGGGCTTGTAGCTCCATTTGGCGATGATGTCGAGGTAGTGTTTGTCGAGCTCAGGGTCAAACAGCAAGCGCTCGATTTCCTCGGGAGCCGCGGCCTTGGGGATGGGCCGGGCGGGCAGGCGGACCCGTCGAGGCTGGTGAACGAGCGAGTAGATTACGAGATTCTCAGCCAGCGGTTCGCGGCTCCACGCCTTGCCTGATTGCCATCAGCGGCAGCTTCTTGAGCATTATTTCGATGGAATTGTCCCAGGTGAAGAGGGCCGCCAGCTCACGGCCTTTCCGGCGGATGCCGGCGCTCCAGTCCGGGGCTTCGCGCAAGGCGACCGCCATCGAGGCGATCTCCTCTCCGGAACCGGTGTCGAGGACCACCGAATTCTGGCCGGAAACAGCGTAGTCCTCGCCGGTCGACCCGACGTAGGCTACGCCGCCGGCGGCCATGGCCTCCAGACCCACGATGCCGAACGGTTCGTAGAGGCTGTTGGCCAGCGTCCCGTCGGCCGCGGCGTAAAGAGCGGGAAGCGCGTCGTCCGGAATGAAAGTCCGAATGTCGATCACGTCGGCATCCGCCTCGACCTGACCTAGCGATCCGGCCATGTCGCTTATAGATGAGCTGTCGAGATGGACGTGGTCCACGCTCAACCCCAGCCATTCGGCGTGTCCCAGGAATTCGTCGCGATGGGGCTCGCGCAGGCCTCCCTTGAAGACCAGCTTGGCATGGATCCCCTGCCGCTTCAGCTCGGCGACGGCGTCGGCGGACTCCAGCCAGCCCTTGTCGGGGTCCATTCGTCCGATTTTGAAGAAGAAGATGTCGGCGGAAACCGCGTTCTTCATGGATCGCACATCGGACTGGGAAGGTGACTCCAGATACTTTGCGGAGATTCCGTTGGGTATCACGAGCGCGTCGTAGCCCAGAGCTCGAATCTGGTGTTTGACGTACCGGCTTACGGCGGTGATCTGCGCCGTGTACTGCACGCGTCCCCAGTTGATGCGGTCGAAGGACATGTCGTTGTTGGCGTTCCACATCAATATGCACTCGCCGCGCAGGCCGTGGAAGTGCAACGAGTCGCTCAGGCGGTTCAAGGCGTCGGCGGTCTGCCAGTCCTCGGCGATGATCGCGACGCGCTTGCCCGCGGCGATTGCGGGTCTTACGACGAACTCGGTAACGTGCCAGGGAATCGATTCCTGGTAATCGAGGACCTTCCAGTCTTCGTTCTCGTATACGCCGCTGCGGTGATAGCGGCTTTGCCACTGGCACCAGCGGTTCAGCTTGAGGTTTCCGTCAACGCGCTCCTCATAATTCGGAAGATCGGGGTCCCCCAGGAAGAAGAGATGCGTGGTGAATCCTTTTTCGGCCATGGCTTCGGTCAAGTTGGTCACCCGAACGCCGAGGCCGCCTGCCTGCGAATACGGCTGGTCGGGACCCTCGAAAGACAGAATTACGAACTCGAGGTTTGCGGGGGTGAAGTTGTACAAATTCGGGCCAGTATGCGGGGAGTGTCGAAACGGCGTCCGGTAACTCCGGCATACTACCGCGAGTGAACAGAATAATCGGAACTTGCCGTGGTTAAGTCCTCGGCGGACCATCGTGCCCGAGTCGGAGAAGGAGTCGCGGCGACGGCGGCGCTGCTCGTCGTTTTCTACCTTGCCAGCCGCGTTCTGGGGTTCGTCAGACAGGCCGTAATTGCTTCCTTGTTCGGCGTGGGGCCTGAAGCGGACGCTTGGTATGCGGCGTTCCGCATCCCGGACACGTTGTTTACGTTGTTCGCCGGGGGAGCGCTGGTCTCGGCGCTGATTCCGGTCTATACGCGGTATAGGGATTTCCGCGATCCGGGGGACCTCAGGCGGCTGGCGACGGGTCTGTTCAATCTGGTCGCCGTATTCATGATCGTGGTCGGTGCGCTCGGCGCGGTGTTTGCTCAGCCGCTGACCGACTTGATAGTCCCTGGATTTGACGATTCCACCAAGGAGTTGACGGCCAGGGCCACGCGTTGGCTGATGCTGTCGCCGCTACTGCTAGGTCTCGCTGCGGTAGCGAAGGGGATAAGCCAGTCGGAGCGCCGGTTCCTGATTCCTGCCGCCGGGCCGGTGTTCTACAACATCGGAACGATAACCGGGGGAATTCTGCTGGCGGGTCAGCACGGGATCATGGGGTTGGTGTGGGGAACGGTGGTGGGAGCGCTGATTCATCTGGCAATCCAGCAGGTTGGACTGGCGCGGATCGGCATCACGTTTCCGTTTTCCACGGTGGTCTCGCACCCGGGCGTAGTTCGTGTGATCTCGCTGATGATCCCGAGGCTGCTGGGTTTCGCGGTTATTCAGGTCAGCTTCTTCTTCGTCAACTTCCTGGCTTCGTTAATAGGACCGGCCTCCGTATCGGCGCTGGCCAATGCGTGGCTTTTGCTGCTGTTTCCAGTGGGAGTGCTGGCGATACCCTTCGCGGAAGCATCGCTCCCCATGTTCTCGTCGAGATGGGCGCGGGGAGACCGGGACGGACTGGCGCGCGAGTACCACTGGGCGCTGCGGCGGGTATTGTTTTTGGTTGTCCCGGCATCGGTAGGTCTAGCGGTTTTGGCGGAGCCTGTTTTGTCCGTCCTGTTTGAACGTGACGCGTTCGACGCGGCCGCCACCGCGCTCACGGCCGGGGCGCTCGTTTTCTACTCCGTTGGTCTGGCGGGGCACGGGGCGGTCGAGGTGCTGGGCCGCGCTTTCTACTCCATGCAGGACACGAGGACTCCGGTAATCATCGGCAGCGTCTCCATCGCGCTTCACATGCTGGTCTCGTGGCTGCTTTCGCTCTCCATGGGGATAAACGGGCTGGCGCTGGGCGTGTCGGTAGGAGTACTGGTAGAGATGGTCTTGTTGTACGCCGTGCTTCGCCGCAGGCTTCCGACGGGGGCCTATGATCGGGCAACGTCACTGTCGGCGGCGCGGACGCTGGCCGCGTCGGCTTTGATGGGACTCACGGTCTTCGGAGCCGTCTGGTACACGTGGGAGGGCGGCTCGACGCTGCCGAATCTCGGACTACTCATCGGCTACATTGCGCTCGGCGCGGCAGTTTTCTCGATAGTCGCGGGAGCGCTCGGATCCGAAGAGCTGTTCGCACTGGCTCGGAGGGTTCGCGAGAGGCTCTCGTCGTTGAAGCTGTACCGGACGCGCAAAACCTGAACTAGAATCGGAAAATGAGCGCCAATATCCCTCAAGCCAACATACGCAATTTCTGCATCATCGCGCATATTGACCACGGCAAGTCGACGCTGGCGGACCGGATGCTGGAGATAACCCAAACGGTCTCCCGTCGGCAGATGCGTTCCCAATTGATGGACATGCTGGACCTGGAACGGGAACACGGCATCACGATAAAAGCCAAGGCCGTCAGAATGACCTATGAGTCCCTGGACCGGGAGAAGTTTCAGCTCAATCTGATAGACACTCCAGGTCACGTCGACTTCTCTTACGAGGTTTCCAGGGCGCTCGCGGCCTGCGAGGGGGCGGTGCTGCTGGTGGACGCGTCCCAGGGAATAGAAGCTCAGACGATTGCCAATACGTACATGGCCATGGAGCTCGACCTGGAGATAATCCCGGTGGTCAACAAGATCGACATGGCGACCGCCCGCACGGAAGCGGTTATAGGAGAAATCAGCGAGATCCTTGGATACGACGAGCCAGATATCCTGGCGATTTCCGCCAAGACGGGAGACGGTGTGCTGGACGTACTCGAAGCGATAAGAGACCGGATCCCGCCGCCGCCGGGAGCTCGGTCCAAGTCGCTGCGGGCGCTGGTGTTCGACTCAAGCTATGACCCGCATCGGGGAGTTATGGCCTATGTGCGCGTCGTGGACGGTTCCGTGTCAGCTCATGACTCCATCCATCTCAGTGGCACCAAAAAGCACGGCGAGGCGCTGGAGGTCGGCATCTTCAGTCCCGAGTTCACGCCGGTCGACAGCCTATTTCCCGGAGAAGTCGGTTATATCGGGACAGGTCTAAAAGACGTTCATGACTGTCCTGTCGGCGACACGATCATTAAGAGCGGCGACGTGTCGTCTAATGCTTTACCGGGTTATAAGCCGGCAAAGCCGATGGTGTTTGCGGGTTTCTACACCGAGGACCCCGGCGACTATTACGGGCTGCGGTCGGCTCTCGAAAAGCTGAGGCTGAGCGATTCGGCGCTGGTGTTTACACCGGAGGACTCAGGCGCCCTTGGGTTCGGATTTCGAGTCGGGTTTCTTGGGCTGCTGCACATGGGAATCGTCCGCGAACGGCTCGAAAGGGAATACGACCTTGCGCTGGTAACGACCAACCCAAGCGTTCAATACAGGGTTGAAACAGTGGATGGCGAGACGATTGAGGTTGACGGTCCGGGAAACATGCCGGACCGTAACAGGATTGCGGAAGTCAGGGAACCTTGGGCGGACCTGAGCATAGTTGCCCCCTCCGAATATATAGGCGCGGTGATGGAGTTGGTAAGACAAAGCCGGGGCGAGCACGGAACGATCGAGTACCTGGAGCCTAAGCGAGTGCTGCTGACGTTCAAGACACCGCTGTCGGAGCTTCTGATCGACTTCTTCGACAGGCTCAAGTCCGTGTCCCGCGGCTACGCGTCGATGGACTATTCGGTCTCGGAGTACAGGCTGACGGACGTGGTCCGAATCGACATTCTGGTAAACGGCAACGTGGTCGACGCTCTCTCGACGGTAGCCAACCGAACCAACTCCCAGAAGATCGGCAGAGAGCTGGCACAGCGGCTGCGGAAGCTGATTCCCAGGCAGATGTTCCAGGTGGCGGTGCAGGCGGCCATTGACGGCAAGATCATTGCGCGAGAAACGGTCCCGGCCGTTCGCAAGGACGTTTTGGCGAAGTGCTACGGCGGCGACGTGACGCGAAAACGCAAGCTCCTGGAACGGCAGCGGGAAGGCAAGAAGCGAATGAAACGGCTCGGCAACGTGGAAATCCCGCAAGAGGCGTTTACGGCCGTCCTAGGGCGTTAGAGCCAACCGGACCGGTGGGGCTTATACTCTCGTTGTCTTAAAGGGGAGGCCATACTTGGGCGGAGGGCGCCTGTATGGTTTGGCAGATCAGTGGATTCGGTGACGAGATAACCGACCTCTTCCCCGAGCAGCTCCGGCACATGACCGAGCTTGGCATTCCTTTCATCGAGATTCGTCAGTTCCAGCTTCCTGGCGGCGATAAGAAAGTCATAGTTGACGCAACTCCCGAGGACCTCGGCGGCATAGCCTCGGCGTTGGCCGAGGCCGGCATGAGATGCTCGGCGATCGGGTCACCGGTGGGCAAGTATCAAATAGACGCGCCGTTCGAGGGCGACTTAGAGCGGTTTCGCGGAGCGCTGCGCGCGGCGCTCCGGCTGGAAGCGCCGTATATCCGAATCTTCTCTTACTACCCGCCGGAATGCGGGGATATCCGGGCGCACCGCGACGAGGTAATGCGAAGGCTAGCAAAGCTGTGTGAGGTGGCCCGCGACGAGGCGCCGGGGGTGACTCTGGCATTGGAGAACGAGTCGGATCTTTATGGCGAGACGCCGGAAGGCTGTCTGGACGTACTGCAAACGGTCGACTCGTCGAATCTCGGAATGGCTTTCGACCCCTGCAATTTCGTGGTGGCCGGTGTCGATACGATGACGCAAGCGTGGCCGCTGCTGAAGGACTACGTCCGGTATTTCCACGTGAAAGATGCAACGGAGGATCACACGATGGTGCCAGCGGGACACGGCCTTGCAAACTGGAAGGCGCTGCTGGAGGAGGCGGAGGCGGAACAGATTGGCGACTATCTGTCGCTGGAACCGCATTTGAAGGTACGCGCCAAGAGCTATGGGGTTACAGGCCCCGAACTCTTCGCGACAGCCAAGCAGGCCCTTGATGAACTGCTAAGCGGTACCGGCTAGGTCGAGGGGAAGCGCCTGAACCACGCTCGCTCGCGAATCGTGAATCTGAGATGGTCGATCAACGTCAGGGGAGGGCAGCGGCTGCTTGCCGCGGCGGCGATATTTGCGCTCGCAGCCTGCGCCGAAGCGGAGGCCGGCGTGACGCAATCGATATTCGAACCGGTTCCTGACCGAAGTCCCGCGGCAGTGGAGACGCCGGTTTCGTTGGTCGAGGAAGCGCGGCCGCGTGCCGAATTGCCGCCGAGAAGAACGCCGCCGCCTCCGGTAGTCATCCCAACTCCGACACCGCTACCTACACCTATCCCCACCCCGACGGCCACCCCGATACCGACTCCGACTCCTACGCCAACTCCGACCCCCACACCGACTCCAACACCTACAGCCACGCCCACGCCGACTCCGACGGCGACGCCCACGCCGACGCCTGTCGCGGTGGCAATCGAGAGTCCGCGACCGCTTGCCGATCACACCATAGTCTTCCAGCGCGATCAGGGTCGCGATCTCAACATTTTCGCCATCGCCGGCGATGGCTCGAGATTCGAGAGGATCACTGACGTTTCAACGGACGAGGTGATGCCGGCATGGTCGCCCGCAGGCGACGCTATCGCTTATGCGAAGAACCAAGGCGGCGATTTCGATATCTGGGTGATGGACCCGGACGGCTTCAATGCCCGACGGGTTACCACCGATCCGGGGGACGATCTGAGTCCGAGCTGGTCGCCCGATGGCCGCCGGATAGCGTTCCACTCGACTCGGGACGGCAACACAGACATATACGCGATAGACGTTGAATCCGGTGAGGAAGTCCGCCTGACAAGCGATTCGCGGGCTGAGGTGGAGCCTGCCTGGTCTCCGGACGGAGGCGCGATTGCGTTTGCATCAGACCGCTGGGGCAACTTCGATATTTTCGTGGTCGACGTCGCAACCGGGACGGAGACTCGACTAACCAAGTCGGAAGGGGTCGACACGTCGCCAGCGTGGTCGCCGGACGGGCGGAAGCTGGCGTTCGCTTCCAATCGAGACGGCCGGTTCCGGCTCTACCTGATTGCGCGGGACGGTTCGGAAGAGAAGCTGATTCCAGTCGAGCCGCAGGGCGAACTAAGCGCCGACAGCTCGCCGGCGTGGTCGCCTGACGGGCAGTTCATCGCCTTCGTTTCCGAGCGCGACTACAACCCGGAAATCTACGTGACTGACCCGGAGGTCAGCTTTCTGCTGAGATTGACCGGCTACTTCAGCGAGGACATATCGCCCGACTTCAGGCCGGACCCGTCGAAAAAGCCTTGACGAAGGAATAGCGGCCGCGACTCGGAGTGGCGGTCTGTACGCGGCGTAACGGAGCGAGGTCGCCGGTCGTCGTGCGCCTATTCAATCGGGATGTAGGGATTTGGGACGGACGAACGCGGGTGCAATGTAAGAATTCCGGGACGGGCATTATGGAGGCTCCGCCGAAAGGGCGTCTAGAAGAGCCGCTTCATTGGCGCAGGGAGTCCGTACGGGAGGTTTGCGAACCCGGCCACTAGTCCCGCTGACAATCCGCCTAACCGGGCACGACACGCCCCGGAAATAACAAAACGGGGCGGTCCAGCGTTACGGAAGTCGACGGAGTCTTCGAAAAGTCTTCATATTCGACCGATAAGCTATAGGGAACGGCAATGCCGCCGTATTCTCGACGTTTTGCCGCCTACGATCAGTCGTGCAATTAAGAGAGAACATCATGCAACATCCAACCACTTTCAGGCTGCCCAGCCACTTCTACGTAATCCTCTTCGCAGCCATCCTGCTCGCTGCCGGCGCCGGCACTTTGGGAGGTTACCTCGCCGGGGCCAGTTCAGAGCCTTCGCCTCAGGTTGTGGAATATGTATCGGAGCCGGCCGCCGCGCCCCGACAGATTGCCACGCGGTTTTTGGAGGAGGAAACTGAACAGATTCAAGACGTGATCGAGCGATCGCTGCCCGCAGTGGTGACGATCTTCGGTCTTAGTCAAGGCGACTTTCCGAGCGAGGGCGGAACTCCGCGGGGGCCGGTATCGGCCGGGTCGGGGTTCTTTTTCAGTCCAGACGGGTTCCTGCTTACGAACAATCACGTCATAGACGACCGCGAAAACTTGCGCGTGATTCTGAGCAACGGCGAGTTCAAGCGCGCCGAGGTCATCGGCCGCGATCCATACATGGATACGGCGATTTTGAAAGTCGAAGGCGGACCATTTCCGATTCTCCCGCTGGGGGATTCAACGACGCTGCGAACGGGCGACACAGTCCTGGCCATAGGCAGTCCACTACGCAACTTCGAGGGTACGGTCAGCAAGGGGATAGTCAGCGGAAAGGGACGACGGTTCCCGAATCGAGTAGCAACGGAATCCGGCGAACTACGAATCGATCTGATTGGCATGATTCAGACAGACGCCGCTCTCAACAGCGGTAACAGTGGTGGGCCGCTGTTGAACCGAATAGGGCAGGTAGTAGGCATGAACACGGGCCGTGAGGACGGCGCCGATGGCATCGGATTTGCAATTCCGGTATCACACATAAAGCAGCATCTTGACTCACTCGTTACGGAAGGCCGCACGCAGCATGGATACCTCGGGGTATCGTTCCGTCCGGTAGACGAGGACGTGGTTGTCCAGCGCAATCTGAAGTCTGATCGTGGGGCATACATCGCTGAAGTGGTGGCCGATTCGACGGCAAAAGCGGCTGGCATTCAGCCGGGCGACATCATTCTCGCGATCAACGGAGACTCGCTCCGCCACGGATTCGAGCTGGGTGAGAAAGTATTTGCGATTCCGGTTGGAGACACCGTGGAGTTCACAGTGGACCGCAACGGCGAACGGCTGATTCTGAGCGCACCCCTCCAGCCGCGACCCGAGCCGGTAGGCTTGGACTAGCCTCTGCGTTAGAGGTCTCGGGAATCCTCCGCGGCCGGAGACCGCTCCGGACCGTTTGATCCCAAAGCAAAAAGCAATGGGAAGAAACGGGCCGCCGGGCGGTTGACCGGCCGCGCGTGCCGCATCTATAATCGAACAACAACCGAACAAAGACGGTGTGTCGCACCATGCCGCTGTAATCGTTTGACAACGTTTTTTCGAGATTTCAATGAGGTTGGGGTATTTGTATGGGCTTTATGCGGCGTGTTAACGGTTTTGCGCTTGCGGGATTGATGGTTGCGCTGGCGGTTTTGCTGGTTGGCGCGGAGTGCGGTGAGCAGGCCGAAGCGACGAAAGTAGGGGAGGTTACTCAGGCACCGGAAGCGACGGAGGCGGCGACGGAAGCCCCAACAGCCGCGCCGGCGGAGACGAAAGAAGCGGCTGAAGCGCCCACGGCAACGCCGGCGCCTACCCAAGAGGCGACCGAGGCTCCCGCCGAAGCGCCCACGGCTACGCCGGAGCCTACCCAAGAACCAACCGAGGCTCCGACGCCGACACCGGAGCCGACCGAAGCTCCGACAGAGGCCGCCTCCGAACCTGAATCGTATAAGGTGGGCGACATAATCGAGATCAGCGACTTTGCACTCGTCGCGCTCGGTTGGGAGACGGTGACGCACGACCTCTTTCAGCCTCTTGAAGGCAATCAGTTCGTTGCGGTAGAGCTTGTACTTGTTAACCAGGACGACTCTCCAGCGGCGGTGTCGACTCTGCTCCAGATGTCGCTGAAGGACTCCACTGACCAGCAATACACCCTGGATATCGGCGCGCAGTCGGCGGTAACGGAGGGGTCGCCAGACGGTGAATTGGCGGCCGGCGAGAAGATTCGCGGGAAGATTGGGTTCCAGGTTCCAGAGGATGCCTCGGGGCTGGTGTTCGTCTTCGAACCGAACCTGCTCGGCACGGGCAAGGTGTTCATCGAGCTCGGCGACTCGCCGATTTCGCTTGACCCGCCGGCGGAGCTACCGGGGGAGATTGCTCCGGAGGCGTTCGCGCTTGGGGACATCGTCGAGATCGGGGACTTCACGCTGGTCGTGAACAGTGTCGAATCGTCAGCAGGTTCCGACTTCCTCAAGCCGGCTGAGGGGAACGAGTTCGTGATTGTCGACGTGACGCTGGAGAACACGCGCGACGAGAGCGTTGCTGTCTCCTCGCTGCTTCAGATGTCGTTGAAGGATGAGACCGGACTGTACTTCGCGGTAAACCTCCTGGCAGCAACCGCGGGCGGCGGAACGACGCCTGACGGCGAGCTGGCGGCCGGGGAGAGTCTGCGGGGCCAGGTCGGATTCGAGGTGCCGTCGGACGCGGAGGGGCTCTTGTTCGTCTTCGACCCGAACATCGTCGGGACGGGACGGGCGTTTGTGGCTCTTGACTGAGACACAAGGCAGCCAGTCCACCGGTTCGCCGTCGGCGTTGCTAGCGCAGTCGCGGCGTCGACGGGACCGGAAGGGCGGCCTCGTGTTTGACCTGCCGCGCCGAGGCGCTTAGATTCCAACGGTAGGGATAACGCCGGGCTGAGCTGAGCGTTCAATTGAACGAATCTCAGTCGTGAGGAAGGGTGTCTTGATGGGGAGACTGATCCGAGCAGGGCTTCTGGTGTCTTTGGTGGTTCTGGTTGCGGCCTCGGTAGCCACGGCCGCCGATCTGCCCGACGAGGAATCGCTGCCGAATGGCCGCTTTTTCCGGCAGACGGGTCAGGAGACGGGGAACGGCTTCGCCGTTACCGACGATGGCGGCATCCCTTTCTGGACCGAGTTTCAGAAGTTCAACTTGGATGAGATCGGATACCCGATCTCCCACAGGTTCCAATTCAAGGGGTTCACCACGCAGGCTTTTCAGAAGGCTGTGTTGCAGTGGGACCCCGGCAAGAGGGGCTTCAATTTCCTGAACATCCTGGATGAGATGCATCACGCGGGCTTGGACGGGGTGCTGAGATTGGTTCGACAAACGCCCCCACATGCAGCGCTGCCGGGAGACGCGCTGCATGACCCCACGACACCGGCCGGCTTCGACGCGATTGTGCAGAATCATCTCAGGCTCCTGGACCAGAACCCCATAATCAAGCAACGGTTCCTTCAGGAGTCCAACTGGTTAAACCTCTACGGACTTCCGGTCTCCTACGCCGTTTACGGTCCCGTGCAAGTGCTGCGGGCGCAGCGCCAGGTTTTCCAGGTCTGGACCGAGGATGGAGGTGGTGGCCCTAAAGGAGTCGCGGTACTTGCCAACACCGGTGACCTCATGAAGGAGTTCGGCGTCATATCGGGAGCAGCCGTAACACCGATATCGATTGAGCAGGCAAGGACCGGAGTGCCAGTTACCACGGTGACCGCAACCTCCGTCTCTACGCCCGTGGGGACGCCTGTTCCGACGGTTGTTCCGACAGCCGTGCCAACGGCCACCCCCGTTCCGACCGCAACTCCTCTCCCGACAGTTTCCACGGGACCCGCTCCCGCACCGCTGATCCTGCCACAAGGCTTGCAGGGTTACGGAATGCAAGCGCATCTAGTGGACGACGACCGTCGGGCCGACCATGCAGTCAGCAAGATTGTCGAGGCCGGGTTCAACTGGACCAAGCAGCAGGTTCGATGGGAGGAAATCGAAACTCAACGAGGCGTTTTCAATTGGACTAAGTATGACCATGCCCTGACGGCTCCTTCGCGGAGCGGGATCAAGTTGATGCTGAGCGTGGTTGCCGCGCCGGCGTGGGCGAGACCGCCGGGAGCCACTCACGGGCCTCCCGCGAACGTGGCCGACATCAAGCCTTTTATGACGGCGCTAATGCAACGCTATAAGGGCAAGGTTCAGGCCGTCGAAGTTTGGAACGAGGCCAATCTCAATCACGAATGGGGGTACCTTGGCCCAGACGCAATTCGTAAATACGGACAACTGCTCAAGGCCGGTTACGAGGCGGTCAAGTCGGTCGATCCGTCGGTGGTGGTTATCTTCGGAGCGCCAACGCCCACAGGCGTGAATGACCCCAACATCGCGATTGACGACGCCACCTATGTGCGGCGGGTCTACGAGGAGTTTCCCGACGTGAAGAACTACTTCGATGCTCTGGGCGTCCATCCGAACGGCGGTCCCAACCACCCGGACGACACGCTGGGAGGGCAGAACCGGAGCGTTTGGGGCTGGACCGGGCATCCGAGCTTCTTCTTCAACCGATTCGCGGAGTTGAAGGCGATCATGACGTCAAAGGGCGATCCGAACAAGACGATCTGGTTTACGGAATTCGGCTGGAGCTCCACTCCGGTGACCCAGATCGTGACGGGATATGAGTACTCTCAGTACAACTCCGAGCAAGACCAGGCCAATTTCCTTGTGAGGGCGTTTCAGAAGGTCAAAGCGGAATTCCCTTACGTGACTCACATGATCGTGTGGAACCTGAACTTCCAGCAGGTGGTAGGACCGACCGACGAGAAATACGGGTTCGGTATCTTGCGACCGGATGGGAGCGGGCGCCCGGCGTACGAAGCTCTGAAGGTTATGCCCAAGTAGAGCCGAATGAGTAGTGCCGATCCGGGCCGCAGAAGCGGCCCGGATCGCTCATTTTGGAGCGAGCATGAGAGTTGGTTTGATAGGAGCCGGGGTAGTCGGGGGCAGAAGGGCCGCGCTCGTGGCCAATACGCCCGGCGCCGAGCTTGTGTCTGTAGGTGATGCCCTAGTCGACCGTGCGGCGCTCCTGGCCGGGGAATACGGAGCCGAGGCGACAACCGACTGGCGGCAAGTGGCGGAGTCACCGGAGATCGACACGGTGATCGTTTCCGCCTCCAACGACATTCATGCCCCCGCAAGCATCGCGGCGCTGGAAGCCGGCAAGAACGTCCTTTGCGAGAAGCCGCTGGCCAGGACTCCGGATGAGGCGCGAGAGGTGCATGTGGCCGCGAAACGGACTGGCCGCACATTGAAAACCGGATTCAACCACCGGCACTATCCGGCGGTCCTGCACGCCCGCAAGATCGCCGATTCGGGTGAGCTCGGCTCGATCTTGTGGATGCGATGCCGGTACGGCCACAAAGGTACAGGTCCCATAGACAAAGGCTGGTTTGTCCAGCCTGAGATTTCCGGCGGCGGGACATTTCTGGATAACGGCGTCCATGTGCTGGACATTTGCAGGTGGTTCATGGGCGATTTCGTCGAGGCGTGTGGTTTCGCCGTCAATACCTTCTGGCGAGACATCGCGCCAGTCGAAGACAACGGATTCGGCTTGTTTCGCACGGCGGACGGCAGAATCGCCCAGGTCCACGCAAGCTGGAATCAGTGGGAGATTTTCTTCTCGGTCGAGATTTTCTTCGAGCGGGGCTCGATAGCGATAGATAGATCGGCGCACATTCGGATCGCCCGCCGGAGTAGCGATTGGGAAGAAATCGAGGTCGAGGAGCGACACTTTCACGAGCCGTTCCAGGACTCCTGGAGGCTCGACTGGCTGGAGTTTCTAGCGGCTATTGAAGAGGGCCGCCAACCCTTAGGCAATGCGCGCGATGGCTGGAAAGCCGTGGAAATGGCGCACGCCGTCTACACGTCCAGCCGCGAGCGGCGATTCGTCACACTGGGGGCAGAGCCAGCCTGAGTCTGGCCGCCGACCGTCGAACCGGCGGCTGAGACCGTCAGACGACTCTGTAGAACCGCTTGGCGTTGCCGCCGAGCAGCAGTGCGCGTTGCGAGTCGGTCATGGTCCCGACCGCACCCATGGTGACCTCGAAGTTGGTCTTGTAGCTGCCGGCCAACAGAGACACAGGCCAGTCGCTTCCCCACATCAGCCGCTCGAAGCCGTACGTTTCAATCATGAATTGAACGGCGGGCCGGAGGGTTGCCGAATCGGGATTCGGCCCGGCTTCGGTGAGCATTCCGGAAATCTTGAACTCAAGGTTGGGAATGTCCGCGAGGGGGTTCATCAGGGCGGCCCACGGCTCGAAATAGCCTTCTTCCGAAGTTTGCGGCTTGGCGAGGTGGTTGAGAACCATGGGCAGGTCGGGGTTTTCGTCGGCGAGCCGGGGAACGTCCTTTAGCTGGGGGACGTTGAGGAGCAAGTCCAGGGAGTGCTCGCCGCGCGAGGCCAGCTCTCCGATCGCGGCTCTGACGTCGGCGCGGGCCAGCCAGTCGTCGTTGGGCACATCCTGACCCGTGGCGCGGATTCCGCGAAACTTCGGATACGCCGAGAATCTATCAAGCAGCTTGGCGACGTCGGGACCTTCGAGGTCGATATAAGAGACGACTCCAGCGATGATGTCGGTCTCGCTCGCCAACTCCAGCCAGCGTTCGTTCTCGTCGGGATCGTGCCACGCCTGCACCAGAATCGACCTGTCGACGCCTACCGTGGCGAATGCAGCCCGCATGTCCTCGACTAGGTAATCGTGCACCAACGGACCGCCCGCGGCGCGCAGCTCGGGGGTGAGCCAATAGAGATCGGAGGTCGCGAGACTCCATAAGTGGTTATGAGTGTCGATGATCACTCTCCATCACCTCCGCTGGCGGACTTCAAGGTCAGTTTCTTCTGATACCGGTCACGAGTGAGTCCGCGATCAAGTCTGTTATCGAATCGATCGGTAGCGGGTCGCCTCCCCGCTAGCACTACATAGCGTACCTGCTTGCCGTCGCCATGCAGCAGACCCTGCGGGTCCGGCAGCAGCCGGCCAAATTCGATTCCGAGCTTCACGGAATCCATTTGCGGGAAGACGCCGCAGAAATAGCCCGCTTTAGGATCGTGGAAGCCGAATCCATGCCAGCCCGGGGAGACCTTATCGGTGGCTCTCGGGACGGCCTGCTTGACCAGTTTTCGCAGGCGCTGGGTCAAGTCTCGAATCTGGTGAGTATGGGGTGACAGGATGTCGCCGGCGGTCGTCTCGGCCATCGGCGATTAGTCCTTGCCGCACATTGGGTAGCTCTGTCGCCTGATGGCGACGCGACTCCGCTTGAAGCCGCCGGGCGGAGAGGGTGGGATTCGAACCCACGAGGGATTTCACCCTACGCGCTTTCCAGGCGCGCGCACTAGGCCACTATGCGACCTCTCCGTTTCGAGTGGACAGGTGCGGCCAGGCCACAACGCTAAAGCCGGCGGAGAGGGTGGGATTCGAACCCACGTGGCGTTTCAGCGCCTATCCGTTTTCGAGACGGACCCCTTATGACCACTCGGGCACCTCTCCGTGAAAAGGTGCACCTGCCGAAAGCCGAGTATATCAACGCCGACGACAGTTCACCCGATGTGATGGGTGACCATCGCCTAAACTTCAGTAGATTCTTTGGGTTGATGCGGCGCAAAACCCAGGCGCCGGCTTCAGCGGCGAACTCACAATCGCAAGGGCAACGGAGCGTCCATGGCTGTTATTCGAAATGAAGAGGCTGAGTGGTTCGAGATGGAACCCGGTATCGACGTGAAGGTCCTCAGTCACGAAACAGTGGGGGCCACCGCGCTGCACTCCGGCATGGCCACGTTCGGACCTGGTGCCGGATTGGCGTGTCATACACACGATTGCGAGGAATCGGTCACCATCCTGGCCGGCGAGGCCTATCTGGACGTGGACGGACGACGCACGCTGCTGACACCACTTGACACGTCTGTCGTCCAGGCGGACGTGCCGCACCGGTACAGCAACGCCAGCAGCGAGAGTCCGATGAAGATGTTCTGGGTATACGCATCGGCGGACGCGGCGCGCACGATCGTGGATGCGGAACTCTGCGCCATCGGAGGAGAGTAAGCGAAGTCGAAGGGATAGCTGTCCTCCGAGCGTTGGCGGCCCTGATGCTGGCCGCTGGAGTGGTGGCGTTGCTGGTCGGCGGGACGTTTACGCTTCAGGGTTTGGGACTTGTAGGTCCGTCGAGTTCGGTCATGGTCGGCGACCGCGCGTGGGTCGTCAACGGAGTTGCAATAGCGGCGGGTGGAGTCGTGCTCGCGTTAGCCGGTTTCGCGGTACGCCGTGCCCGAAAGCGTCGCTAGCATTATTGTTATCAGGGCCGCAGGGGTCCTGACCGCCTCTAGTAATCTCACATAATCGAATCGGCGTATCATTCGGGGCCGCAACCGCAAGCGAGTTTGGAGTCGGAATCTTGGAAATCCTAGTAGGGACCGATTACCTGGAAGACATGTACCAGGAGATGGTGAGAGTCATGCCGCAGCATGACGTACGCCGCTGTGCGGAAGCCGAAGTGAGCGAGCAAGTCCACAGCGCAAACGTTTACATTCCGGCCCGCGGCCCCATAACCGAGGCCGACATGGACAGCGCGCCCGGATTGAAGCTGATCCAGCAGTTTGGAGTGGGCGTGGACATGGTTGACATCCCCGCGGCCAGAAAGCGGGGAATACCCGTCGCAAACGCGCCGGGCGAGGTTACAGGCATCGGCGACGTTGTGGCGGAGTTTGCGCTGTTTCACCTGATTGCGGCGGGCAGATACCTGCCAAAGCAAATCCAGCTGATTGAGGAACAGTCGGGCGCTATACCTATGGGAATCACGCTTTTCGACAAGACGGTGGTCATCGTCGGAATGGGCAATGTAGGTAAGGCACTGGCGGAGATGCTCAAGCCATTTCGATGCAGGATTATCGGTGTGAAGCGGACCGTCTCCGAGCAACTCCGAAAGGAATTCGGAATCGACAAGCTCGTCGGACCCGACGAGTTCGTGGACGTGCTTCCCGAATGCGATTTCGTCTGTTTCGCAGTGCCTCTGACGGACGAAACGAACGGAATGCTCGGTGAGGAGGCCATCGATGCGCTGAAGCCGGGGGCGTTCGTGGTGAACATTTGCAGGGGGCCGGTAATTGAGAAAGAGCCGTTTGTGGCGGCGCTGCGGTCGGGCAAGATCGCCGGCGCGGGGCTGGATGTCTTTTGGATCGAGCCGCCGGACCCGAACGACGAATTCCTCCAGTATCAGGTGGCGGCTACGCCGCACTCGGCCAGTATGACGGACTTGTTCGTGAAAAACACCGCCGCGCTTGTCGCGGACAACGTGGCCCGCGTGGAACGCGGAGACGAGGTCCTCTACAGAGTGGACGGTTAGCGGCGGGCCGCTAACCTTGATTGGCTGAGCTGCCATAGCCGAAGGCGTTAAGCGGATATTTGTCTGAGCCGGCAGGCGCCGCTAGCTGTCGGGAAGGCGCCATTCTTCGAGGATTTCGAACCCTGGGATTAGCATCCGAATGAACCCTGGGCATGTCAAGCGGCCCCACACATCGTTCGGGTCGAGCCCGTTGGCTCTGGCGCTGAAGAGTGAAATGACTGTGCCGTGGCTGACAACGACGGCGCACCCTCTCGAGACTTTGGCCGCGATGCCGTCGATTGCCCGGGCGAAGCGGTGGTGAGCGTCGTTTGCGGTCTCAGTTCCAAACACCAGATTGGAAGGGTTATGGAAGAATCTGGACAGCCTGTCCCTGAATTCGGATCCGGACACCCAGTCCTCGGCCCGACGTCCCGCATGCTCACGAAGGTCGGGGACGACTTGAGTATCGATCCCTGTTTTCCGTGCGATTATTTCGCCGGTCTGGACCGCCTTTGGCTCGTTGCTTGAAAAGAGGAAGTGGGGTTTGTGGATCGATAGCTCCCAGGCCAAGGCCTTGGCCAGCTCACGACCCTTACTTGACAGGGACCACTCGCTCGGCGCGACGGTTGGAACTACTTCAGGGAGCGAGTGTCTTACCAGGATTAGCTGTCGTGTCGTCGCGACGGGCTTTACCAATCGGCCACGGAGCCGTCTTGCCAGACCCAGTGAGGGCGATGGACGGGAACGTAAGGGTGCTTGGCGGCCTCCGATTCGATGAGGTCGATGCCGAGTCCGGGACCTGAGGGCAACTGGGCGTAGCCGTCGACTATTACCGGGCCGCCGTCAAAAATATCGGCCTGCAAGGCGGGGCCCGGATACACGTACTCCTGAATCACACAGTTGGGCGTGCACGCGTCGAGATGCAGCGAGGCCATGGTGCTCACCCAGCTTTGCGGATTGTGCGGCGCGACCTCGATGAAGCGGGACTCGGCCATGGCGGCGATTTTCTTCATTTCCAATATTCCGCCCGCGTGCACGATGTCGGGCTGAATATAGTTGACGAGGTGACGCTCGACGATCTCCGTGAAGCCCCACTTGGTGAAAAGGCGCTCGCCGGTTGCGAGCGGGATGGTGGTCCGTGCGCCCAGCCATTCCAGCGCGTCGATATCTTCGGGATGCGTCGCCTCCTCCAGGAACATGATGTCGAAGTCCTCGATGCTCCGCGCGAGCGCGGCGGCGGCCGGCAGGTTGGTGCGTCCGTGCGCGTCGACCATGATGTCCACGCGGTCGCCTACCGCCTCTCGGATCGCGCCTATTCGGGCCGCCTCAGCCGCGATGTCGGGCGGCAAGGCGACCACTCCGTCGGCGTCCGCCCAGACCGGCCCAGTCTTGATTGCGTTAAATCCAGCTTCGACAAGCCGGGCAGCGTGCTCGGCGGCGGCTGAAGGAGTGTCGCCGTGCACGTGAGCGTAGAGCCTGATTCGGTCTCGGCAGGCGCCCCCGAGAAGCTGATAGACCGGAACGTCGAGGGCCTTGCCGAGGATGTCCCACAGGGCCAGCTCGACCGCGCTGATGGCGCTGTTGAGCACGGGGCCGCCCCGCCAGCGGGGATAGCGGTACATCGCCTGCCACAGGCGCTCGATCTCGAACGGGTTCTTGCCGACCAAGAACCGTTTGTGCTCCATGATGGCGGCTGCGGTGGCTTCGTCCTTGGTGGCGACGTGGCCTTCGCCTAACCCGGTGATGCCCTGATCAGTGTAGACCTTGGCGAACACCCAGTTGCTGCCGCCGGCGTTGACGGTGAAGGTCTTAAGGTCCGTGATTTTCATTCGAGGAGGCTGCCTTCGCTGATTGATGCAAGCAGACTACATCTTAGGCGTCGGTTTACGCGGTTTAGCTAATGCGGGAACGATTACGAGGGAAATCGGTCGTCAAAAGACGTCGCGTACTTGGTGTGAACTTGGTCGCGAAGAGAGTCGACGCTCAACCGCTTGTCGGGCCCCGTGCTGACCTTGGAGTCTTTGGAATCGCGGATCACTATCAAGGTTGGCTAGTAATCGGCCACGGAGCCGTCGTAGCGCAGATGCGTCTCGATCTCGCGGTCCTCGCGATGCTTGCCGCTGAGCACGGCGTCGCTTAGCTCTACGCCGACTCCCGGGCTTTCGGGTAGGCGTAAGTAGCCCGCTTCCAGCTTCAACGGCTCGACGACCATGTCCCGCTTCGGCGGGACGTCGTCGCCGGTGTACTCCTGGAGCACGAAGTTTGGGATGCAGGCGTCGACTTGGACGCACGCGGCAGTGCTGACCGGTCCCAGCGGATTATGCGGAATGATGCCGACGTGGAACGACTCGGCCAGGGCGGCGATCTTCTTGGATTGTGTTATTCCGCCGGCGAGGCAGACGTCAGGCCGAAGGTAGGCCACTCCCCCTGCCGCGAGCAGCTCCCTGAACTCGAAGATGGTTGTGAACCGTTCGCCGGTGGCTACAGGCACGTTGATGCTTTTGGCAAGCTCGGACATCGACTGGACGCTGTCCGGGATGATCGGGTCCTCGAGGAAGAAGATCCGAAACGGCTCCAACTCGCGGGCGAGTTGACGGGCTTCGGTTGGATTGAGCCGCCTGTGGACCTCCACGCACAGGTCAACGTCGTTGCCGACCGCCTCACGTACCGCGGCGACCCGGTCGACACACTCAGCCATCACTCGTGCGTATTGCCAGTTGTGGAAGCCGTCGACCAGCGGGCAGAACCTGACCGCGGTAATGCCCCGACCAGTCCATTCCCGAGCGCTTGCCGCCATCTCGTCGGGGGATTCGCCGACAACGTGCGCGTAGACGCGGACCTTGTCCCGGCAACGCCCGCCCAGCAGCTCATAGATCGGGGCCTGATAGTGCTTACCCGCGATGTCCCAAAGAGCGATGTCGATGGCTGCAATCGCGCCGGTGACCGAGCCGCCCATGAAGTGCGAGTTGCGGTACATATATTGAGAATGGTGCTCGATCTTGAGGGGATCTTGTCCTATCAAATAGCGCGTAAATGCCTCTATGGCTCCGTCGGCGGCTTCGGGGTAGCCCCAGAATCCAGCCTCGCCGACGCCGATTAGCCCGGTGTCGGTACGAATCTCGACGAAAAGGTAGCGCTCGTATCTGAATCGCCGGATCGAATCAATTTTCAATTTGCATCTCCGCTATTCGAATAGCCCACCCAGATCACCGCTGAAACCGTAGATGATGGCTAACACCACTGCGCCCCAACCACCTATGACAACCTGCATTCCTCGGTCTTTCAGAAGGATGGCGGCCGGATTTTCCGCGTCCGCATCGCCATACACTCGTTGCAGGTAGCGAATTAATCCGTAGACGACGAAAGGCGTGGTCAGGACGAGCGCCTTACCACCGACTTTCGCCACAGTCTCGGCCGCCACGGTGTATAGCGAATAGGAGACCAGGGTAGCCGCCGTTGCAGCCGCGAGCAGGGAGTTGAGCACTTGAGGGTGAACGCGCGCGAGCGCCGGCCGAGTTGCGCCTGTTGCTTCACCTAGAGACTCGATTTCCGAGATACGCTTGGCGGCGCCCATGACCAAGGCGACGAAGAAGGTGCACATCAGCAACCAAACCGAAAACGGAACGTCGATCGCGACCGCGCCCGAGACGGCTCGTAGGACGAATCCGACGGCGATGACAACCACGTCGATAAGCGCAATGGACTTCAGAAGAGCACTGTAGAGAAGATTCTGGACGGCATAGATTCCGAGCACCAGCGACACGGTGGGTGCGATGAAATAGGCCAGAACCAAAGCGGCGACAACGCTCGTGAGCCCTGCGGCAACCGCCGGAATCCTGCCAATCCTGCCCGCTGCTACCGGCCTGTTTCGCTTGAGAGGATGCGATCGGTCTCGCGGCGCGTCAATCGCATCGTTGATCAGGTAGATTCCGGACGCCAGCAAGCAGAAGAGAGCGAAGGTCGCGAGAACCAATAGTATGTCCCGCGGCTGGTCGAGACGTTGTGCGAACACGAGCGGAGCCAGCACGAATAGGTTCTTTATCCATTGCGACGGGCGTGCGGCGGTCCAGTAATGGTTCAGCATGGAGTTTGCATGGGCTTGCGCCAGGTCGTTAACTTAATTCTCTGCGGCAAGAGATCGTCGTTCAGTAGCTGCTGAACAGCCGGCCCCATTTTGTTTGCAGCGCCGCCCGGACGCGTCTCCGTCCGTGGACGTTGAACCAGTACACATCGTGATACAGGCGCGACGCAACGTATGACCATGGCGCGATAGTCGTTTGGAGCAGCAGCTTCTCCAAGGGTTTTAGCGGTCCCCAGTAGATCAGCTTTTGCCCGCGGCTCGCCAGAGTCTGACTCGGACGCTCGACAGTCCAGGCCGATTCTTCGAGGTCTTCTCCCACTACGTCCATGCTCGCGAAGTCCGCCTGACCTAGGCCGCGCTCGTACGCGATTCGGATAAAAGGGATTTCCATTGGATCGAAACCCATGAGCCGGGCGCAGACCGAGTCAACCGCAACCTGGTCGGCTCCGGCAACCACCACGTCGCGCTCGGCAACCTTCATGCAGCGCGGACCTGGCCCCGATCCCGAAAACGCGCCGTCGACGACGGCGAATATGCCGGGGTGAATTTCCTTTTGAATTGCCAGCAGATCGACCAGCGTCTCGTGGATGACGCTGTGGCAATAGTGGCGGCGTTCGAAGAGAAGCCCGCCGAACGCGTTCTTCATGGCGCCGGTGATGGTCGTGAAAACGTGCGTCTTGATAGTAGGCAGATGGATTATGTTAGAACCCACCAGGCGCCCGGGGATGCGTATGCCCTCCGGGAATATGCGGTCCAGGACGAGCATCTCCGATTTGGGCGTGTAGGTGATCCAGTCTTCGTCTTCGTACAAATGCACGTTTTCGATGCCGTACTTCTCAATGACGTTGAAGTGTTTGTTGGCGCGCTCACCCTTTTTTGCAGACACGACAACCGTACGGTTGTGGGCGGCATAAAGGTCCTCTTTGGAAAAACCGTCCTCCGCAAGGGTTTTCAGAACGCCCTCGATTTGCCAGGGTGCGCTCGAGCACGCCGGGTACCAGTGATGCCACGAGACGTTAACTTTCAGAGCGGTATCGACCTCAGGCGAAATGAAGGCGCGATATCCCGCCAGCCGCATTGCGTATGCGTAGTCGTCGAGGACGGTTTCGGGACGTATCTCGACAATTGCCACGCGTGCTCGTCCGGAAGGTACGGATTGCTCGGGATACGGGTCGACCGCAGCTTTTGTGGTCATACCTGCGATGCTATCAACACATGCGGCAGCGTGTCAGCCTTCGAAAGCGGCCCAAATTCGGTTTTCAGGTTCGTCGCTGTCTCGGTCACTCAAGTGGGATCGAGTGATCCGTAATATCCTCTTTAACCGGAATTCGCCGCCAGGAGTTCAGAAAGGATTGACTCGCAGCCTGATGGATGCTTCTTACCCGGCCGGGAGCCGGGTCGCGCCGAAGATCCTGCTTGCGGCCGAGGTCGGCTCCAATGTTCGATTGGCCGCTTTCGGCGGGGTGGAAGGCAGTTCAAGACTCCTCGCTGTCGGCGAGTCGGAGACCACTCATTCCGCACCTTATTTCGACCCTGCTGTCGGATTCGACCAGGCGCGCTCCGCTCTGCGCAGTCAAGTTCGATTCATAGCCGACATTGAAGATACCGACCCGTGCGCGGTGACGGGCGGCGGAATCGGGCGTGCAGCTACGGTTGCGTTGATCAGCAATCTGGACGCCGACAGCCACGCACGGATTGTGAACCTCGTAAACGTTCAAGGCTTCGATATCGTTGCTGAATTCCACGCGCCGAACAAAAAGCTCGCGAGGCAGTTCGACCCCGAGGACCTGGCGAATCGGTTGCTCCTGATTCGCGCTTCAGTGGTCGCGGTGGCGCTGCAGAACGACCGGGGGTGGGAGAGTCTGGCGATGGCCGTCGACATACTCAAGTATGCTCTCGTCGGCCGAATTCCCGGTTATTCACCCGGCGTAATGTTGCTTCATTCCGATGATCCCGAACCGGGATTGGTGGCGACTTTGGCCGACGAATTTGAGTTCTTTCAGGTTGGCATGAGGGCTGGACTGGATGCCCAGTCGGAGCAATCGCTCGTGAGGTCACAGATTGCCGAGGCTTATCAGTCTGTAACCGGACGCGACGCCGCACGTTTTACGCCGGCCGGTCTGGATGCGACCACGGTTACACCGCTCGGTCAATCCTTAGGAATAGTGGCCCGGGAAATGGCGGCAAACAATGGGATCTCGGTTGTCGTTCTGCACGCGGAACCGCTCGGCGCGTTGGTCGCCATCAGCGAAGGACGAGACTTCCGTGTCGGTTCGTTCGGATATGACGCTGACGCCGCCGCCGTGGGACATATTGGACTTCGTCTGCCCATGGAGGAAATCGTTGGATGGATTCCAGCGGCCATCTCCGAGTCGATGGCCGAGGCGCACTTCCGGAATCGCGCCTGGAGACCCTGGCTCGTACCTGAGACTTCCACCGAGCTTCTTCTTGATCATGCGGCCGCTCACCTGGCGTTGCGGAGGGCGGTCCGGTCCATTGCCGATCCGAGTCCTCCGGTCGACCTGATCGTTTGCACGGGGCGGACGCTCTCCGGGGCTCCGCGACTCATTCAGGCGGCGCTGTGTGGAATAAACGCATACATGCCGCCCGGATACTGTCAACTGGCGGTGGACAGTCCGGGAGTGCTGGCGATGTGCGGCGCGCTTACCGCGACCGGAACCCCCATTTCGGCCGAGCCGTACTTGGTGCACGTGGCTACGTCGCTCTCCTGCGAGGGCACCGCTAAGTTTGGCGCCGACGCCCTTGCCGTCCAAGTGATTCCCCGCCATGGCGAACCTATAAGCAGGAGCGTAGCGTTCGGAGCTATGGAAAGAATCACGTGGGACGGCTCCGTCGTGGCGGAAGTCAAGTCCTGGCCCGGAGGAAAGCTCGACGCCGGCGGCGGCAAGGGGCGAGCGACCGCTCTTCGGAGCGGTATCACTTCTGGAATAGGAGGGCTGATAATCGACGCCCGAGGCAGGCCACTCCAATGGCCCAAAGAAGGTTCGCTGCGCAGGGCTGCGCTGCTGCAGTGGTTTCAGAGTACTGACTCATACGTCCTGCCGTCGCAGGACCTGGACTGGGGGGGCGTTGAGGGCTAACGAATCTCCTGTACGGACATCTGTCTTTAGAGGGACGATTCGGCGGCGTCACGACCTGCCGTTCCCCGGTGACATTCTCGTTTCCTGCGGGGATCAGATTGAAGCTGGCGCGCCGTGGGCCGTTTGCAATCCGGTTGGCCGTGTCAGCATCCGCGATATAACGCGAGTGTCGAGGGTACCACCAGCCCGGGTGCTTGAGGAGACGAACCAGCCCCAAAACCAAGAAATCCCAGCAGGCACCGTTATCGCTGCAGGGGCCGGCGTCGGTACGCTGTTCGGGGCGGGTGACTGGGTGGCTCCCTGGAACGGCAAACTAGCCCACGTTTCGACCATTTCCGGACTGGGTTTCTTTCAGCAATCAATCGGCTCAACCGCTCTGTTCGCCCGGCTTAGCGGCACGGTGGTGGAAGTCGCTGACCGCAGCCATATCGTAATTGAAGGATCGGCGACCTCTATCCGGTGCGCTTACGGGGCGGGTGGGACAAGCTTCGGCAGGGTCGTCAATGTCGCCGACGGCGCCGGGCTCGAGTTTCGCGCTGATGACGAGGACGGAATGTGCGTCGTCGTAGTCGCGGATACCGTGTCGATGGAGTGGATAGACGCATTACCGCCGGAACACATCGCGGCGGTTGTAGCTCCATCCATGTCCCTCGATAAGTTTCCGCAAATCCGGAAGCACGCAAGAAATGGCGAATCCAGGGACGCCCAGCCGCGTATTCCGACTGTGCTGACCGAAGGGGTATGCTCGGCCCGGATGCCGCCCGCGTTGCAGTGGATATTCAGGAAATACGAGGGCAGGATGGTGAGCGTAGTTGCCGCCTCCACACCCGGCGAGGCAGAGGTGATTCTGATCGGTGGCGATATCGCGGCCAGCGACAAACGTCCCGCGGCCATGCGCATAGCGGCGGGGCCGGATATGGGCGAACAGGTTTATCGGGGGGAATCGGAGGCTCTGTATCGCAGGAACAGTGCGGGTGTGTTGGGGAGGCTTGTCGATCTATATCGGGAAGAAGGCGGCAGAACGCAGGTAATCGCAGACAACCTGGAGCGGCTCGCATGAGCGTTCGCTTCTAGATTGAATTAGGGAGGCCAGTTGATAAAGCTCGTCCGATTGCGCACTCCAGCAGAGGTCGGTCTAAGAGCGGCCGAAATCGTGGCCGAGACTGTCGAACGGCGACCGCAGGCCGTGCTTGCCTTACCTACCGGAAACACTCCGAGGGGCATGTACGCGGAATTGGGGCGGATGCATGATCGAGGGCTTGATTTTTCTGAGGTGACGACGTTCATGCTCGATGAATATATCGGGGTCGCCAGGGACAATCGATATAGCTTCACGCGTTACTTGGATGAGCATTTCTACGCCAAGGTGAATGTTTCGCCCGCGCGGCGGCATGGCTTCGATTCACTTTGCGCCGATCCCGAAGCCGAGTGCAGGCGGTACGACCGCGCCATTGCCGAAGCCGGAGGGTTTGATCTTGCCATTCTGGGAATCGGAAGCAACGGGCATGTTGCCTTCAACGAACCGGGCGATTTCTTCTCACTGGCGAGTCACATACAGAAGCTCGCCGATGACACCATCCATCGAAACAGTGGGGGGCTGACACGCGGAGAAGAGGCCGATGACTCAAAATCCGGGCTTACCACAGAGTTTCCCACTCATGCCATGACCGTCGGCATGGGCGCGGTGTTGAACGCGCGCTCGTTGCTCATGCTGGCGACGGGCGAGGCCAAGACCGGAGCTATCGCCGAGATGATGAACGGACGTGTTACGACACGGCTCCCCGCGTCGCTGCTCCAGATTCACGATGATTGCTCGGTGCTTGCCGACCCGGCGGCTGCGGGGGGCTTGGGATATGCGAGCGCGGAGAAGCAAGACAGCTACGACTAACCGTTGCAATGATGGCGGACGCCATTTCACCGCCCGACCTCGTCAGCGAGTTGTAATGTCGATCAGAACCGTTCGACTATCGAATGTCTTACAGCTTCATTGCCCTTGCTTTTTTGTTTGCAGGACGGATCGGATCCGCGACCTGGTATGAGCACAGTGATGAAGGAGTTGGAGTTCTATCGGAATCATGGGGCTTCGCGGTTACGGACGCACGACGTAACACTACGCGGGACGCGGGTGACGCTTCGCCCTTTGACGGAGGCCGACTGGGACTTGCTGCTCGGTTGGAACAACGATCCCGAAGTCATGAAGTACGCGGATGCTAACGATTTCGAAGAAACAACGAGGCAGGAAGTTCAGGCGGTGTATCGCTGGATTTCTACTCACGCATTTTGCTTCGTCATGGAGGTTGACGGTCGACCTATCGGCGAGTGCTGGTTGCAGCGCATGAACTTACAGCGGATCGTCGATCAGTTCCCGGGCGAAGACCTGCGCCGTATCGACCTGGCTATCGGCGAGAAGCAGCGTTGGGGGAGCGGCTACGGTACCGAGGCGATCGACCTGCTTGTAGAGTTCGGCTTTGAGGAGGAGTCGGCCAGCGCCATATTCGGTCTCGTGTTGGCGGACAACCGCCGCAGTCTACGCGCTTTCCAGAAGAACGGGTTCAGACTTCACGGTGTGGTTGAGGGCGAAGACGGTACCGTGGGTCACGATCTGATCGTACGACGCAAGGAGCGCCGATCTTCCACACCGTAGGAGTTGGGGTCTAGGCCGTCGCGTCCGGTTGTCTGGAGAACTCGAAGTCATACTCTTAAGGTTTTGCTATCCGAGGAATGAGGGGCGCGTTCCGGACTGCGATTCGACGCTGAGTTGGCTCCAGCGCGTTACGGCGTCGGGCTTGGTCGGCAGGGCCCGTTCACGGCCTGCTTAAGCGGTAGTTGCGGAACTCAGGTGGGACTACTCCGCTTCTTCCCTGATCATCTCATCCGGGGCCGAAATGCCCATCAGACCGAGTACCGCGGCGACCGTCATCCGCACCGCCATAGCGAGCTTGAGCCGGGCCTTTGTGAGCTGGACGTCGGGCGATATTACGCGGTGGACGTGGTAGTAGGAGTTGAACGCGCTGGCGAGACTTAGCGCGTAATGGGGCAGGGCGTGAGGTTCAAGCGATTTCGCCGCGGCGCTTACCACCTCCGGATAATCCAGCATCGCCCGAATCAAGCCGAGCTCCTGGGGCCGGTCCAGCAGGGAGGTGTCCCCGTCGGAGAAGTCGATCCCGGCCTTCTCGGCCCTGCGCAGTATGCTGGCGATGCGGGCGTGCGCGTAGCGGATTTTGTGCACCGGGTTTTCGTCGGACTTCTTCTTCGCGAGGTCGACGTCGAACTCCATCTGGCTGTCCGCGGCACGGGAGATCATGAAATAGCGAGTCGCGTCGCTCCCGATCTCATTTACGAGCTGCCCCAGCAGTTCGAAGTCGCCGCTGCGCTTGCTTTGCTTAACCGGGACCCCGTCGACGACGACGTGAACCATTTGACATAAAACGAAGGTCAGTTTCGACCGACCAAGATCCAGCGCGTCCATGGCGGCATACATCCGGGCGGTATGACCATGGTGGTCGGCGCCCATGACGTTGACTACCCGGTCGAATTTCCGCTCTGCGAACTTATTGACGTGGTAGGCGATGTCCGAGGCGAGGTAGGTAGTCTCGCCTGTTCGCTTGACCAGCACGTTTTCGCGTTCGTGACTGGAATCGCCATGGGAGAACCAGGTGGCCCCTTCGCGCTCAGTAACGTATCCGCTTTGACGTAGCACTTCGATAACGCGTCTCACGTCACCCGCTTGGTGAAGGCTGTTCTCGGAAAACCAGTTGTCGAAGCCGATCTGGAGCTCGTCCAGGTCTGCGCGGATCATGGCCAGCGATCGGGCCACGCCCTCGATGCTGAGGGCGTCGACCGCCTCGTCTTCGGTCATATCCAAATACTTGCGACCGGCCTGAGCGGCAACCTCTTGCGCCCACTCTTCGACGTATTTGCCCTTGTAACCGTTCAGCGGGAAAGGGACGTCTTCTCCAAGCTGGCCTGCGTAATGCGAGTAGATGCTTTGTCCTAGCAGTCTGACCTGGTTGCCGTAGTCGTTTACGTAGTACTCGCGCTGCAAGTCGTAGCCGACCGCCTTGAGCAGTCGGGCCAACACATCGCCGAAGGCGGCAATCCTACCGTGGCCGACGGTCAAAGGCCCGGTCGGGTTGATGCTTACGAACTCGATCTGAGCACGGACGCCACCACCCAGGCGCGGGACGGCGTGGGCCGGCCCGTGCTGCAAAATGTCGTCGACCTGTTCGGCGAGCCAGGGATCGGCGAGGACGAAGTTTATAAAACCCGGCCCGGCGACCTCCACGCTTGCGAGCATAGGTGAGTCCGAAGCCGATCCAACGATGGCTTCGGCAATCGCTCTCGGCGCCGCTCCAACCGCTCGGGCGATTCGCATCGGAAGGGTACTCGAATAGTCGGAGCCTTCCAACCTCGACTTTTCCAGGCCGAGATTCGCGGTTTCTATAGCCGGCAGCTTGCCAGCCTTGCGGGCATCGTCGATCGCGCCTCTGAGATAGGCTTCTATCCTTGCCGTGACCATCCGGCTCGTGTTCACTTCGGTCTCCGCCGTCTCTCCCTACAAAACAAAAAACCGCCCGCCCTTTGCGCGGCGCGGCGGCTATCAGCCAAGGCTATCGCGGTCGCTACCTCCCAGCTTCTAGCATCGTAGCCCTCGCCCCTGTGTCCGTCAATGTGTCGAATATGACCTACGGAGCCGAGACGACGCTAGGACCTGAATGCACGCTGCCACCGTCAGCGCCTTGAGAGAGGCTATGCTTGGCTTGACCGACTTTGCGGAATAGTGGTCAGGAGAACCAACGTGCCCGGCAAGCCGAAGGTATTGATTACAGGAGCCACCGGCCAGATTGGCCGGACTCTGATGGAAGACTTGGATGACGCTTACGATCTGACCGGGACGTCCCGGAGTCCCCAGAACGACGACCGGTTCGTGGTGCTGAAATACGACAATCTGGACGACGTTGTGGCGGCGTTCTCGGGCCAGGATGCCGTCGTACACATGCACGCGAAGGCGAATCACGACACCGACGCATTTGATCCCTATCTTGTACCCAACGTCATCGACGTCTACAAGACTTACGAAGCGGCCAGGCTGGCGGGCGTCAAGCGGGTCGTCTTCGCAAGCTCGAATCACGCCACGGGCTGGTACGAGCTGGTGGGCGAGCGGTGCGACGCGGAGTCGGTCTTTCGGCCGGACTCCTTCTACGGTGCGGCAAAGGTCTGGGGCGAGGCTCTGGGGCGCTATTACTCGGACCGGTTCGGGCTGGAAGTGATTTGCCTGCGTATCGGCAGCTACCAGTATCGAGAAAAGCCGCCTTCGTGGACCTCCGGCGTCCGTATACTCTCAACCTGGCTGAGCGACAGAGACTTGGTTCAGCTCGTCCGCCGTTCGATCGATGCTCCGAACATCAAGTTTGGCATCTACTACGGCATCTCCAACAACGCCAGGGGTTACTGGGACCTAACGAATGCGCAAAGCGAGCTCGGCTATACGCCTGAAGACAATGCTGAAGACTACGCCGCCGAAGTTCTAGCGTCGGGCGGCGGTTACGATCTATGGGGCTTCAAAGCGCCTCCAGCTTCATGAACCCTTCACATTCTTGCGTTAGAGTCATGCAGTTGCGATCTGCGGGCCTCAAAGCGTCTCCGGATCCGACCGTATAGGGCGGCTCGACAAAAGGACCGACGATGAAGAGATGGCAGATAGTAGTCGCGGCGCTCGTCGCCGCCGGAGTGATTGTCGGCGTCGCGGGCGCCGCATTTGTCTGGTTCACCGGCGGGTCAGGCGAAGCCAGCGAACCGATCAGCGCTCCCACGCTCGTCGTCGTGCAGTCCACGCCTACGGAATCCCCAGAGCCCACCGCCACCGAGGCCCCCACAGCCACGCAAGCCCCCGCAACCAAGGCACCTACCGCGACACCGGTACCGACAACCAAGGCTGCCGCCACGGCTACCGCGGCACCCACGCCACAGGCCACCCAAGCCGCTCCTACCTCGACGCCAGTTCAGGCCACGCCGACCGTCGCAGCCTCCGAGCCGGAGGGCGAAAAGGTGCTGTTTCGACTCGTCCAGGCGGAGTCGCGAGTACGCTTCGAAATCGACGAAATCCTGCGAGGGGAGCCTTTCCGAGTTATAGGCGTCACCGATCAGGTTGCCGGTGATCTGATAATCGACTTTGCGTCGCCGCAGGACTCGCAGCTGGGAACGTTGCGCATTAACGCTCGCACTCTGCAGACTGACGACGGTCGGCGGGACCGCGCCATTCGATCTCGAATCTTGCAATCGGCCGAGGACGCCTACGAGTTCATTGAGTTTGTACCAACGTCCCTTGTGGGATTGCCTTCGGGAGTTGCGATTGGGGACGAGATCCAATTCACGATAGTCGGGACTCTTACGATCCGGGAGATCTCGGCGGAAATCACTTTCGATGCCGTGGTGTCGATCGAGTCTGATAGCCGCGTAAGCGGATCCGCAGTCACCACGATCCAAAGAGCAACGTATGACCTGACGATACCGAGCGTTCCGTTCGTGGCTTCGGTAGGCGAGGATGTTCTGCTGGCCATCGACTTCGCCGCCGAACGTGTCGAACAGTAGAGCGATGCCGCCTCGATTGCGCCGTCGGGAGATCGGGGAGCGGCATAATTACCGCTCAATTGTGAACCGACGAATGCAGTTGAAACGCACCGGGCCGGGTGACCGCGCCAGCGCGAGAGTTCGAGGGGCTTTGAAGCGCCGCTTGGCGAGCGGCCGAACTGGAGGCTTGATTTGAAATTCAAAGGTACGGCGTCGACTCTTATCAAGAGATTCGCAGACAGCGTGAGCCCGGATATTCCGGGGCTTCGCGGATTGCGTTATCAGGCGTCGCGGTTACAAGGCGCGAATGCCGACGACCTGTTCGACCTCAGGTTCGAAGACGGGGAGTGGACGGTGGAATATCTCCGGGACCTTGACCAGGATGACGCCAAAGCCGCTTCGGCACTGATGCGCTACGCGGAGGCTCGCCTCGCCGCCTTAGAGGAGACGATCTACAGATTCGCTACTGGGCCTATAACCGTGTCGCAAGCTGCCATATTGCTGGAGGCGGTGCCGGACTCGATCAGGGCGCGGATACTCGACGGCAGCCTTGAAGGATATGTCGAGAATGGACGCGCGACGACAAGCTTTCCAGCGCTGGTGCGTTTCTTGGACCGGGCCGCTTCGTTGAACCAGCCGCAGGCGTTGCAGCCGGTGATAGACCGCTAAAGCGGCGCTTATTCGACCAGTCCGAAACCCTTTTCGGACGGACGCGTTTTGTCAACGTCCTGAAACTGCCAACGCCTGGGCCTTCCGCGGTCCGGGCTGTCAGCGCGCTCTCCCAACTTACCCACGGCGAACGCGCCTCCGTGGGGCATCGGCAGGTTAGGGACCGGCTCTCGAAAGGACCCGCGAGCGCGAATGAGATCGTGGATGTTCCAGCCGCGCTGCTCGAGCTGTTCGAGTACCGATTCCAAATCATGCACGTGACCGCAGGCGCATGCGAACTCGGAGGCCCAGTTTAGCTGGGCCTTAGTGACAACGAACTCTTCGCCGCAAGAGCCGCATTCAATCGCCATTCGCATCTCGCGGACGCGGTTAGAGACCTCACCTTCTCGTGGCGACATTGCGAGCACAGCCTCCTTGTCGCGGTGTCCGTTTAGATGAATTGTCGGATCGCTCGTACGTTTCGGTAATTATGTCAGAGTCGCACCGTCGATGAAGTCACTCCGGCCGCAAATGATGATCAGACTTTGCGAGTTGGGAGAGTGCTTGTCTCGCCGCAGGTTTCCGTAAACCTGCTTAATGTCGAAGCCGTGTTTGCGAAGTCTCGCGAACAATTCGTCGGCTTCGTATAATTGAAGCACGTAATGAAACTGGATTTCCTCCTCGACTCCGTTCGGATGCTCCAGTGTGAAAGACAGTTCGCTCAAGGCGCATTTGGTCTTCGGATCGAACGAGTAGTCTTTTCGACGAGTGACCGTTGCCCCGCTCTCGGGCTCGTTGTCCAGATAGGTCAGAGCCTCCGAGTCCGCAATCGTGTCGTCTTCATTCATGGCAAACGCTTCAATCACGAAGACCCCCCGATCCTTCAAATGCCGGGCCACGGCGCTCATACAGTCCGTGAAGTCCGGTTCGGAGGTGAGCAGCAGGAGCGAGTTGAATGGGGCGTATATCACCCCGAAGCGCAGGTCGAAACTGAAGCTCCGCATGTCCTGCCGGCTGAAATGAAGCCGTGACCGGGTTGCCGGATGGAGTGTGGACCGCTTGGACATCGCCCGGTCGAGCATAGGCTGGGAGATGTCGACGCCGTAAACTTCGTGGCCGCGGCCCGCCAAGGGGATCGCCACTCTGCCGGTCCCAACGGCCAGCTCGAGGCCCGGCCCACCATATTCACGCAGCATCGCGTCCCAGAAGTCCAGCTCGTCCTCGACGCACTCTGGGTACTCGAAGTCGTAGATCACAGGCATGGCGTCGTAAGACGATGATGAGTTGTCCACCTTGCTAACGGGCGTTCGAGCCAAGCGGATACGTGATCGATTGCGAGGTTCCATGAATCTATTTCAGTCCTGACGGGTCGAGCACGAGGTTGACGATCTCGGACAAACTTGAAATCTCGGCGTGAGGTTTGGGGCCAGCAAGGTCCGAGTGTTTTGAATGCTTGAGCACTGCAAACATGCCGACGTCGAGCGCGCCTTTGATGTCGTCGGGAGGACGATCGCCAACGAAAATGGCTCGCTGGGGACTGACTCCGAGCAGGGTCAGCGTTTCGAGGAAGATGGATGGATGCGGCTTGGCCCAGGGCTTGGAAGAGGAGAACGCACGATGCTCGAAGTAATGCAGCAGGCCGTCGCGTTCAAGGTGCCTTTCGTGCGTCCGGCTCTGCCACAAAGTGTTGGAAATCAGCGCGAGACGTATTCCTAAGCGTTGCAGTTCGCGGAGGGTCGAACTGGCGTCGGCGACGGGCGTTGGGGTCGGCCAAACGTGCTCGTAGAAGGCGTCCTCGATGGCCCTAGCCAAGTCCGCTCCTTGTCCAACTCCGAGATTGTCCAAGACTCTCGTGATAACTGCGCCCAGACATTCGTTTGACGGCGATTTGCCGAGCCTCTTCCAAGCAAGGGTCTCTTCTTCCATGAGGGCGGAAACAAACTCAGGGCGCTGGATGCCGTCGAGAGGTAGGGCCGAAGAGATTTGATCGTAGGCGTATTCGAATCCGGCCGGGATCAACTCCTCGAACGGTGGAAATTCTACGAGCGTGTCCCCCATATCGAACACGACTGCCTGGATTTCCGCGCTCATGCGTTCGACTTGGCCATTGTGTGCGCGAGTCGAAGCGCGCGGGGAATCTTGTAACCGTCGAGATTCTGTTCCACTACTTCGACGGCGTTTTGCAGGCTGATCTTGTGTCCAACTGAAACAAACAGCGGGTTGCAGCGCTCTTTGCTACGGAGAGCGGTTCCAATCAGCTCTCCATCGAGTTCGAGATCGGCTGTCGATCCCGCGTCCCTGCCGAGATCTCCGAAGCTACCTGTGAGACGCGACTTGGCACAGCCTACTGTCGGCAGGTCCAGTTCAAGACCCAAGTGGCACGCCAGCCCGAATCTGCGCGGGTGACACTGTCCTTGTCCATCGACCAGAACGACGTCAGGCTGTACCGTGAGCCTCGAAAACGCCTCCAGCAGCGCGGGAAGCTCGCGAAACGACAAAAGCCCCGGAATGTATGGAAACTCCACCGGTACGGCAGCCGAGGCTCTTTCGACTACATGCAATTCTGGGACTGCCACGGTCACGACGGTGGCGATTCCCATTCCGTCTGATCGACGAATGTGCATATCGGCGCCGGCGGCCAGGTAAGGGGTGTGGACGTTGCCGAAATCGATCACCTGGGAGGCCAGGTCACGCTGGAGCGCGGCCGCCTGCTTGAAATCGGCGGGCCATGGCAGCGACACGCGCAGGCGAGCGCGGGGTAGCCGAGCGTTAACGGTAGTAGTTGTTTCGGGCATCGCTAGATTTTGCCGCACATGACTGTATGCGGCGAGACTATAGGCGGCGAACAGGCGTGATATTCTCCCAATTCGAAGCGCGTTTCCGCGTCGAACGGCGAACGAAAAAATGAGCATGACCCTTGCGATGCCCTGATTGCGGCGGTAGCGACCTCAAAGTCACCGATAGCCGCGAGAACGTGGAAAGCGTCCGGCGGCGGCGCGAATGCAATGATTGCGGCCGCCGCTTTACGACCTACGAGCGGCTGGAGCAATTCACGTGTCCCCGGTGCGAGTCCATCGAGTCCCGAATCGTCGCCATCGAGCAGCTCAAGAGCGGCGTGCGAAGAGTGCGCGAGTGCCTTGGTTGCGGCAATCGATTCAGCACCTCGGAGCGTCCCGACATGGACAAGCTGTTGGTTGTAAAGAGAAACGGACAGCGCGAGGAGTTCAACAGAACGAAGATCTTCGAGGGGGTCCGCTTGGCCTGTCTCAATCGACCCGTTTCGGCACGACAGATGGAGGCGGTGGTAGACGCGATATCCAGCAATCTGCTCGAATCGGGTCTCTCGGAAGTTCCCGCCCGGCGCATAGGCGACATGGCGATGGAAGAGCTACGGAAACTGGATGACGTCGCGTACGTAAGGTTCGCGTCGGTTTACCGCCGATTTGAAGATGTCGACAGCATGGCGCGTATGATCGGCGAGCTTAAGAAATATCGTGAAACACGGGCGCTTGAGGATGTTCAACCCAGGCTGATTCCCGACTAGCTCACGAGTCGTCAACTTCCGTGACATTGAAACAGACCGCTGAGTTGCCTGGCAGGCTTGCCGCTAGTAAGCACCCTTGCCAGTGACGACGACCCATATTGTCTTCCAGAGGATCGTGATATCCAGCAGCGGCGAGTAGTTCTGAATGTAAAACAGATCGTATTCGACGTTTTCCTTGAGCGGCCGGTCGCCGCGTCCTTGAATCTGCCACCATCCGGTCATGCCGGGAGGCACTGAAAGCCGCTGCCGTTGCCAGGGCTCATACCTCTCGACGACCCACGGCAGTTCGGGGCGGGGCCCGACAAGACTCATCTCTCCGCGCAATACGTTCCATAGCTGCGGAAGCTCGTCGAGGCTCGTGCGCCGCAGGAACCTGCCTACGGTGGTGATGCGAGGATCGTCCGCTCTCTTGTAGGCTTCGGCGTCCTCCTCCGGTTTGCCCTTTCCTCGCGCTCGCATCGTCCGGAACTTGTAGATCCAGAACAGCCGACCGTTTTCACCGACGCGCTGCTGACGGAACAGGACCGGCCCGCCGTCGGAAACGGCCAGGGCAAGTGCGCACAGAAGCATCACCGGAGCAAGAATCACGGCGGTGATGGTCCCGAGGACTACGTCAAACGTGCGCTTCACCAAGCTGTCGAAGCCGGCTATTACCGGCTCGCGTATGCCTATCAGGGGAATGCCCCACAGGTCCTCGGCACGCGCTCTGACGCTGACGATGTTGAAAAGATCCGGGACCACTCTGATTCTCACCGGAAGGCTCTGACAGACCATTACGATTTCCCGAATCCGCTCGTACGACCGCGATGGCAATGCAACGATCACCTCTGCGACATGCCTATGCTCGATCATTTCGGCGAGTTCGTCGCACTTGCCGAGAACAGGTATTCCGTCGACCTTCTTGCCGATCAGTTCGACGTTGTCATCAAGGAAACCGACGATGCTGTAGCCGGTCCACGGCCGGTTTTGCAGCAGACCGGCTACCTGCCTGCCTACCGGTCCGGCACCGGCGATTACGAGCCGCCGGGCCAGTCCGACACCGAAGCTCGATCTCATCGCCAGCCGCAGCACCCAACGAAGATTGACGAGCAGCAGGAGGTTGATCACATAGAAATATGCGAAAAGCAGGCGGGAGAGGTATTCGACTTTGGCCAGGAAGAAGTAGGTGAAGAGGAGTACGAACGCGACTGAAATCGCGGGAACGAGCATTCGGATCTCGTCCACCACGGTGAACATTCGGCGCGGTTCGTAGACGTTGAAGACATAAAGAAGGAATGCCCAGATCACAGCAACGGCAACATAGTGGCGCCAGGAGATCCAGGCGAGGTGCTCGCCGTCGCCTAGTCCAAACGGAAGCTCGTGTCTGAGCGTATCGGCAAGATAGAGCGCACCGAGGGTTAGAACGATGTCGGCCGCGAAAAGGAGCAGTGTGACTCGGCGGGTACGACTGGTCACTAGCAGGTGCTCCCCGCGACTTCCCGGTAAAGCGTTGAGATTCTCCTCACCATTTCCGACAGACTAAATCTCGTAGAAACGTCTGCCCGCGCCGCCTCTGCGATCTTGGCCGCCTCAGCCTTGTGTGTCAACAAGTGCCGAATACGCACGGCGATTTCGCGCGGCCGTCCCGGCGGGACCAGAAAGCCGGTCCTACCGTCGTCGATAACATCCTGAGTCCCGACAACGTCGGTGGCAACGATTGGAACCCTAGCGTCCATGGCCTCCATTATGGTATACGGCAGTCCCTCCCATATTGAAGCGAGAACAAACACGTCGAAGGCGGGGATCAGCTCTCTGGCTCCTTCAACGTGTCCGGTGAGAACCACGTTATTTTGAAGGCGGTACCGCTTGATCGCCGCTTCGACCTGAGGCCGCATCTCGCCGTCGGAGAGCCAGGCGAATACAAGATGGGGATGCGCGGCGACAAGTTCGCGCGCGACGGTGACGAGGTCGAGCGGAGCCTTCTGGGGGGTGAATCGCGAAATCGTGCCTACCACCATGGCGTCCGGCGGAATGGTGAGGCGTGACCGAGCTTGGGCGCGGCTGAGGCACTTGACGTGGTCTATACCGTTCTCCACGAGCGCAGCTCGAGCGGGATCTATGAGCCCGTCGTCGACAGCCTTTCGGTACTCACCGGTCGACAGAGTGATCATTTTGTCGGTGCGAGCCCTATGAATTCTCTCGGTGAGTTTGAACAGATTGAAGCGAATCGGGTCGTCGAAGTTGAGGTAGTAAAAACCGTGCGGCGAATAGATGACTCGCACTTTTGGATCGGCCAAAGCCGCGAACCTTCCCAGAAATCCGGCTTTCGAACTGTGCGCGTGCATTATGTCGAACCTGCCGCTGCGGATGAGCTTCGCGAGCGAAGCCAGCGCGCGGGCGTCGCGCAGCGGATCGATTCTGCGGACCATCGGCACCACGTGGACCGGCACGCCGACCCGCTTCATGTCCGCCACAAAGGAAGTATCTCCGCGAGCCTCGGAACGAACGCGAGGGCACGCTACGTGGACGTCGAACTCCGCAGGGTCGAGGCCTGAGCACAGGTCCAGAAGATTGCGCTTGGTGCCGCCAATGGTCGCTTCCAGGATTTGCAAAACCCGGATCCGCTTCAACCGCCTGACCTCCGACCGCGGTCGAGCGTCAAGAAAGCTCCGACTCGATCCAGCGAAGCTGTTCCCGAATGCCTTGCTCTAACGGATAGGTCGGCGACCAACCCATGGCCTGGCGGGCAGCGGTTATGTCCGCCCGGCTGTGTCGCTGATCTCCCTTTACGGGGGGAGAGGACTTCCGGCGGAATCTGCGTTTGGTGATTCTCTCGATGTCCGCAAGGTAGTCGTTCAGAGTCTTATGAACACCGCCGCCGATGTTGAACACCTGCCCATGTGTCTGAAGCTTCGACGCTCTCACCACGGCTTCAACGGCGTCGGTCACGTATGTAACCTCGCGCGTCTGGGCGCCGTCGTCGTAAATGGTTATTTCTCGATCTTCCAGCAAAGCCTTGATGAAGATGTGAAACCCCATGTCGGGACGCTGCCTGGGACCGTATAACGTGTAAAACCGCAATGAGGTGACAGGTACGTCAAAGTTGAAATGATAGGCGTCTGCCAGCTTTTCGCAGGCGACCTTGGTTATCGCGTAGTACGACTCGGGGCGCGCGGGCGTAGACTCGGGCGTAGGCAGTGGTGGGTTGCGACCGTACACCGATGAGGTTGACGCCAGCACGATCTTCTTGACGCCGGGGACTTCGCGTGCCGCTTCCAGCAAGCGCTGAGTAGCGAAGATATTGTCGTGGGCGTAGGCGTCGAAGATTGCGCCCCACCCTCCCCGGACCCCGGCTCGGGCGGCCATGTGGAAGACGAAAGTCGCGTCCCGAACGAGGTTTTGGAGATCGACTTCCACGAGGTCGCTTTCGATGAGACGGAAGTCCGGGTGTTCGATGAGCGACTCGACATTGCTGCGCTTGACGGCAGGATCGTAGCTGTCGGTAAAGCCGTCGATGCCGACAACGGTATGGCCGTCGTTAAGCAAACGCTCGGAAAGGTGCGAACCGAGAAAGCCAGCCGCTCCCGTAACGATGCTTACAGGCTGCTTCAACTGTTATCCGCCACGGCTTCTCATACTCCGCTCCGGGGAAGTCTCGCCGATTAGCTTGGCATACAGCGCAGATATCTTGCCCAACATTTGATCTGCGGCGAACCGATGCTCGAACCTCTCACGGCCTCGCTTGCCCATCGTTTTCGCCGTCTCCCGGTCCTCGAAGAGTTCGACCAAGCGCGACGCCAGCGCCGCCGAATCGCCCACGTCGACGAGATATCCCGTTTCGCCGTCGATCACAACTTCCGGGATGCCTCCGACCCTGGTGGCCACGACCGGTCGGCCGGTCCGCATCGCTTCGAGGAATACCAGCCCCAGTCCCTCCCAACGGGACGACATGACGAACACATCGCACGCGGCCATGAGGTCGCTCACATCGTCGCGTACTCCGGCGAAGACTATCGCGTCGGTGATTCCAAGCGCCGCGGCGAGTCGCTTAAGTCCGTCAACGTAGGCTTTCCCGCCAAGCTGGGTGTCTCCGACTAGCAAGAGGCGCGCTGATGGCGCGCGCTCGACGACGAGCTTCCACGCTCGCAGCAGAGTCTGGTGGTCCTTCTGCGGATCGAGCCGGGCGGCGCAGAGCGCCAGCGGAGCGTCCGAACCCAGGCCCAGAATGGCTCGTATCCGGTCGGCTGGATTGCCGGGCGGTTGATCGACTTCCTCTATACCATAGTGAACTACGACGATCTTGGGTCCTTCCACCCGGCCTGTCGTCGCAATATATTCCGCCACTGATGACGATACTGCGATTACTACGGTGGTGAGTCGCGTCAACGCTCCGTGGATGTGACCGTAGGCGGGGTTTTGAAGCACTTCCTCGCAGTTGTGCTTCGAGCTGACGATCACCGGGGCCCCACCCATGCGACCAGCCAGGGTTCCCCATGCGTCCGCCTTGAGGAGATGAGTGTGCACGATGGTGTATTGTCCCGCTCTTACGTGATTTACAAACCGCCACAGCTCAAGCGGCGACGGAAATCGGCCGAGCCGAAACTGGTCGACACGCTCCGCGACGCTTGCGACCTGCGAGGCCAGGTCGGAGTCTTTGAAATAGACGACGTCCATTTGGTAACGATCTTGGAGGCCGTTCAGGAGGGTAAGCAGGTGCTGCTGCGCTCCGCCCACGGCGAGCGACGTGATGACGTGCAGGATTCGGGGTTTTGACCGGCTCAAGCAGCGACGGCTCGCAGATAGGACTCCATCGTCAGGTGGGCCTGGCGCGCTAGCGTAAAGCGCTCTTCTACGCGATTGCGGCCGGAGAGGCCGAACCGCTTTCGCAACGCGGAGTCCTTAAGGAGTGCTGCCAGCCTCGCGGCGAACGCTTCCGAATCGGCCGGATTGACGAGGTAGCCCGTTTCGCCGTCGACTACGATTTCAGGTCCGCCTCCCAACAAGCTGGCGACGACCGGACGCGCTGTGCTCATTGCCTCGATGTTCCCCAGATTGAAGGGGTCGGCATAGGTTGATGGCGTCACGACAACGTCGGCGTTCGATACCGCGTAGCGAAGCGCGGCCTGGTCCATCCATCCCGTAATCTCCACGCTGTCCCGCAGCCCAAGTCTGTAGGCATAGGCTAACAGCGCCGGTTCGTAGCGCGGGTTGTCGCCGGCGAATACGACGTCCGGCCGGTTCGCAGGATCAAGCCGCGAAACTGCTTCGAGCAGCGCCTCTGTACCCTTGAAGGCTGTCAGCCGTCCGGGCAGAAGGACCACCGGACGCCCGGCGGATTGGTCTCCCGATTCACGGGTCGAATGGCCCGCGGGCGGCCAGTCATCCAGAGGTATGCCGTTATGGATCGTAACGACGCGTTCGAATCCGTTAAGTCTAAGGGCGCGCCGCATGAGGTCGCTGATCGCCAGAATTTCGGTGACGGTGGACCGAACGATTTTGCGGATCAGCATTCGACGGACCGGATTGAAGCGCAATCGCTGGCATCTCGCGCAGCCGGCCCAGCGCGGTATGAAGTCGGATGGCTCCGGCGTGCAAGGAAGCCGGTCGCAGCAGAAAAGGAGGAAATCGTGCGACGTTAGCACCACCGGGGCACCTGTCCGGGCGGCGACGCGCAGAGAACCGAATGAAAGGTGATGGTGGATATTGTGCGCGTGAACTACGTCGGGTTGGAATCGTTCAAGCTCCCTGCCTACTTGCGAAAGTGTGCGGGGGTTGAACACACCGAGGTAGTTACGGAATCTCTCCGGATATCGCGAGTAGATTCGGGCGACCCGTACGCCGTCAACGTTCTCGCCACCAGCGTGGCCGGTATCCTGCACGGTGGTCACAACGAGTACGTCGTGTCCCTCCGACGAGAAATGTTGGGCGAGTCTCTGCGCCACAACTCCGGCTCCTCCCCGATTCTGGGGCGGGTAGAAGTCGGCCAGATACGCGATTCTCAATTCCGAATGCCGCCTAGTAAAGACTGAGACATTTTTGCGCGATTCCTTTCCAAGTGAACCGCCCGAGCACCTCATCGCGCGCGTTTTGCCCCATCGTCCCGGCAAGCTCGGGATCGCTGAGGAACCGCGTGATGACCGATCGCATGGCTTCCGCAGACCCTGGTTCGACGACAAAACCGGTCTTGCCGTCGCGGACGACTTCGGGCATTCCGCCGGCGCTGGTGCAAACTACCGCCGTGCCGCAAGCCATAGCTTCCAATAGAACGAGTCCGACCAACTCGGGCAGCGCCTGCCGCCGCCCTCTGTAGTCTTTATATACGGAAGGCAACACCAGACACTGCGATGAGGAAAGCAGGTCGATGACCTGTTCGTCGCTGGCGGAGGTGTGAAACTCCACTTCGCGCCCACTGGCCAGTTCCCGTAGAAAGTGGGTGTAATCAGCGTCCATAGCTCGTCCGACGATCTTCAGCGAGCCGTCATCGGGAATCGCCTCAATCAGGTGCTCGACGCCTTTGTGCGGAAGCAACCGTCCGAGATAGATCACCTGTCCCCTCTCTTTTGGGGCGGTTGGCCGGTATCGCTCGTGATCGACACCCGCATAGATAATCTCCACTCGACGGCCGATGTAGGGCATCGACCGGGCGGCGAATTCCGATTGGGAGAGCTGGGCGTCGATCCAACGTCCGATTCGCAGGCGGCGGACCAGGTTTGATCCACCGCCGCCGTGGTCGGTTACGAATACGCGCTTGCGCGCGATCCTTCCCAGTATTGTCGCCACGGCGCAGAACGTTGAGCGGAACTGATGACAATGGATAACGTCGGCCCACAGACAATGACGCACGAACGCGAGATTGACGGGATCGTGCGCCCGGCCCGCGACGCTCCAGCGCTGGCGCTCGACCCGAACGTCGAGATTGTCCAAGCGTAGTTTTTCAGCTAACGGTGCGAAGGCCACGAGGCGCGTCGGCGTCAAGGTCGACATGGCCTTGGCGAGCTCGAGCGCGTATCGTTCCGCCCCGCCGTAGGCCCCCTGGCGACCGAACAGCCGGGGTACGATGTGAAGCACTTTCGGGCCGCCGTTAGGCGGAGGCGGCGGACCCATTCACGTCTCTCCGGTGGGCCACTATCAACTGGCCGCCTCCCGATTCGCGTGTACGGACCCGCCGCAGAGCCAGCCTCGAGACGAGTGCCGCCCAGGCGTAGGCCCAAGTTTTCTTCGGCAGCATCCCTCTGCGCTCGACACCGCGAATGATGTCGAGCAAGCGGCGTCCACGCATCCTCGCGATCATCATGTTGTCCAGACGCTCCCAGATCCGCTGGGACTTGCGCGGCAGCAGGAACCGGTGACTATCGACCTCCAGGCCTTGCTCACGCAGCAGATCTGTCCATTCGTCCAAGCCCCGATAGTGGTAATGCCCCAATCGCTGATTTACTTTGTCGACCCGTTCTGGAGCATCGGCTCCCAAGAGGTTCGACTCGAACGCGGCGCTGGGCGTGGAGAAGATGAACTTGCCGCGGGGTTTGAGCACGCGGGCGACTTCGTGAAGCACACGGACATCGTCGGGTATGTGCTCGATGACGCAGATGCTGACGACTGACCCAAATGTGGAATCGGGAAACGGCAGCGCAGTGGCGTCGGCGGTCGTCAGTCCGTGGTAGATCGTCCTGGCTTGCGCGGCGCGCGTTTCGGAGTGCACCCGGTCGAGTCCGAAAACGGGCCAGTGGGAACGCAAAGCAATCTCGCCAACGTCGCCGTTGCCGCAGCCCAGGTCGAGCACGGGGGCGGCGAACAAAACGTCTTTCAGTTCGAGGAGTTCCAGCGCACGCCACAGACAGATTGCAGGTTGGTGGAAGTGAGTTGTCATCAGGCTTCGATATATCTGCCTGGCCGACATGCCGATTACGGTCGGCGGAAAGGGATTCTCCATCATGCAGAACTGGTGACCAAGTCGATCATTCCGGCGAGCCGTTTGGTGTAAGTGTGCTCGTCCAAGACACGCCGGCGGGACTTCTGCGCGGCTCGCCGGCGTTCCTCAGGATGGTCGGAGTAATACCGGACCAACTCCACCAACTCGTTCGTGTCGGAATAGATGACCAGATCGTTGGGAGGGTCAAACAACTCGTGCAGCGAGGGGCGCTCATCGACCAGCTGAAAAGCCCCGCACGCCGCCGCTTCGAAGGTCCGCATGTTGCAGCCGTCGACGATCTGCGGATGATGCACGTTGAGCACTATCTTGCTCGCCCGGTAGGCGGCGGCGACGCGGCTTGCCGGGAGCAGAGTTTGGCCGCGCAAGTAGTCTTTAGCAGCGTAGCCGGACGGCAGCGACTCCCACCCCCGGCCGAATATCGCCAGGTCGACGCCGGATCGGGCGACCGCCTCTACAACCTCGACCCTGTGCCAGTTCTCGGGAAGGTGGCCCATTTGGTGGCGCGAGTCCCCTACGAAGATTACGTCGGCGCCGTTTGAGCTTTGCTCGCCGTCGACAGTGTAAACATCGGGATCGGCGGCGTGATGCAGGACTCCCACATTCCGCGCTCCGTGCCGCTCGATCTCTGGGATGTAGTGGCCGTCGCTCAGGAAAAACCAGTCGTAGACGTCGAGGCTGCCGATTATGTTGGGAAACCAGAATGGATTGTCGCCGCACCATTGAACGAGCGGTCCTGAGAATGACTTCTTGACGAAATGAAGCGCCTCCGGCAGGAAGACTTCGCCCTTGATCACGAGAACAAGATCAGGCCTGTGCTCTTGAACTCCCTCAAGGAGGCGGATGTTATCGTCTCTCGCCGCCTTGAACATCCGGTCAAGCTGGAAGCGCGAGTCGCCGGTCAAGCGGCGGCGAATCCGGTCACGAATGCCGATCGGCGCATTCAGGTCGGTGCTGTAGAGGAACAGCCTCGTATCGTGACCTAATTTCTTGAGCCCGGCGGCCACGTAATCGGCCAGCGCACCGGTATCCCACCATGGACCGGCGAGGAATATTCTCAACGGCTTGGAACTCTCGGTTTTGTGAGGCGTTTCATAGCGAGGTTACCGCGCCCCTGCCTCGCCGGTCGCGGCGTCTAAGTCTCAAGGCGCTGAGACCTTCGTTACGCAAACTTTTGCCGTCCAGAGCATAAATCGCCGCAGAGTAACCGGCCAACAGGACCGCTCCCAGCAACAGGAGCATCGGAATGTTCGCGGCAACCGGACGTAGAAACAAGAAGCCAATCAGCCCGCTCAGCGCGGCGGCCGCGGCCGGGTACGCCACGGGGCGGAGAACGTTTATTCCGACAATACGTTTAATGTCAAAAAGCAGATAGGCGAACGCGAAGATTTGGCTCCCTACCAGACCGACGGCCACGGCTCGGTAGTCCATCCCGATCAAAAGGAGAATGCCGGCAAGCCCCCAAGCTACCGCGGTCCAAACAGCCGAAACTACTAGCAGCCTCCCGCTGTGACCTATGGCATTCAAGACGGGATATAAGAGACCGTTTATCGGAACGAGCATGGCATTGACGGTAAGGACGTACAGCGCTGGCACGGCCGGCGTCCAAGTGTCACCGTAGATTAGGCCAGCAATTTCCTCGGCGAACGCGAAAATCAGCGCGAAGAACGGAAACGTCAACAGGCAATTCCATTTGAGCGCGAGCATCGCGCCTGCTCGCACGGTTTCCATCTCGCCCTGGGCGCGGGATAAGGCAGGGAGGCTGACCCGGGCGACGAGCTGAGTCAGGAGCAGCGGCTGCTGGGCGATCTTGTCGGCCCAGCTTAGGAAGCCGGTGGCGGACCGGCCGAACGCGGCGGGTCCCAGGATCGGTATGAGGCTGTCTTTGAGCATTAGCAGAAGCCGCTGTCCCTGGAACTTGGCCCCGAAGTCGATGTTTTGGAGAAGCCGAGATCGATCGATCTTCAGCGACGGTCTCCATGGATAGAGAAACAGGAGTAGCAGCGTGGGAACAACGCTACCGCCGACGTGTGCGGCAACTAGTGCCCAGGGGCCGGCTCCCGCAGCGGCCAGAGCTAACCCCGCAGCATAGAACCAGACCGTGCCGGAAACGTCCGCCGTGGCGAGTCGTCCGAATTGCAGATGACGTTCGAGCATGGCTGCTGGAACGGCGCGAAACACACTGAGAAGAATCGAAAGGCCGAATGCCCGGATGAGCCACGGGTCCGGCGAACCTTCATCAAGCGCGTCGAGAATCAGCGGGCCGGCGAAGAATATGAATATGGCCGCCGCCGTCACCAACATGGCTTGCACGGTAAAAACCGTGCGAAGATCGCGTTCCCGCGGCTCATCCGGCGATTGGATGAGTGAGGCGGCGAGCCCCAGGTCGCTGAAGTGCTTGATTATTCCGGCGAGGAAAGCCACCGGCACGACCAGCCCGAATACCTCCGGCAGAAGGAGCCGGTAGAGAGCGATGTCCCCGGCAAACGCGAGAACCCGCATGGCGCCTTCGCGAGCGCCGAGGGCGACCACTCCGCCCACCGCCCGCCGGCTCAAGGTCGCCTTGTCGGCGCCGTCTACCACGCGCAGGCCCCCCGTAGAGTCAGTTCAAATGGTGAAAGTCGACGCCCGTTCCTACTCGCGGGAACAATCTCATTCGTAAACGAATGCCCGGCGCCACATAGTGCACAGCCGGCTGCGCCCGACACAGTCAATCTCTTTTCTCGTCCATGACCCGTCGGAATACGTCCAGCACTCCGCGGGCGGTGTTCTCCCAGGTAAGCTGGCGCGCGCGCCGCCTCCCACCTTCGCCGAGCGCCCGCGCCTGGTCGGGATCGGATAACAGACGGTCCATGGCCTCGGCGGTGGCGGCAACGTCGTGTTGCTTGACGAGAATTCCGTTCTCGCCTGGAGTCACAGGCTCTTCCGCACCCGAATCGAAAGTCCCGATAACCGGTGCTCCACAAGCGTTGGCTTCGAGGTGGACAAGTCCAAACCCATCAAAGGCTCGCTCGTCGCTCAGAAAGTGGGCCACCATTACCGTGCATCTGTGATACCAGTCGATTTTTTCGTCCTCACCGACCTCGCCGAGAAACTCGACGCTGGTTTCGAGATTTAGATCGGTGACCAGACGCTTGAGTTTGTCGAAGTAGGGCCCTCTGATGATTTGGCCGATAATGAGATAACGGGCTGATGGATGCCTTTCGATCACCCGCGCAAACGCCTTGATCGAGACGTGCAAGCCTTTTCGTGGTTTTACCATCCCGACTGAGAGCACGCATTTTCGCTCCCTGGCGGGCAACTGCCGAGGTGGCCAGAAGTCTTCCACGCGCACGCCAAGCGGGACTACCGACATCTCTCCGAGTGGCAGGTGCTCGCGCACCCGTTGCTCGGTGTATGCGCTGATCGGGACGAGGTGGGCGGCGCGCTGCAAGGTCCGCCGGAGAAGGAATCGCTCTGGTGGGGGGTGAACATTGAGGAGGCTGTACGACCCCACGAGCGAGGCAACAAGCGGCGTGCGGCCGGGAAGCAGTCCCAGCGCGGGTAGATAAGGCTCGACGAAGCAGTGGACCAAATCGCATCCAGCCGAGGCCCGTGCCAACGCGCGAATATTCTTGTACAGCAGTTTTACGTAGTGGCGGTCCTCGTACATAAACGATCGTATGTTGTGGTGGTTGGGGTGTTTAGCCAATTCTGCGTAATCGCAGTATTTGCGAGGGGATGCAATCACGCACTCGACGCCCGCGTCTATCAGTCCCCGAGTAATCTCGGCGGCATAGCGGCCCCATCCGGTCGAGGGCTGAAGCGCGTCGGCGACGAGACAGACTTTCAATCTTCGGCGACCAGACCGGTTCGCTTTGCCGTCCACCTGGATCTGACGGTAACTATCGCTGCCGCCCCAGCCATAAGCGCAAGTGAAGCGCCGCCCGCCAGTCCAAATCCACGGGCGATAGTCCAGTTGGGAGGCAAGTATGAGAACCGCACCGTGTGTTTTCCGGGAGTTAGCACTACGGCGGCGCCGAATCGATTTGCCGTCATATAGGGGACAAGACGCCCGTTGACCTCGGCTTTCCAGCCGCGAGTAATGAATGAGTTGGCGACGAGCAGGGAGACGCGGTCAACTTCTACCTCGTAGACGTGGCTGCCGTTCGAGGAGTGTGCACTAAGAGGACGGCCGTCTGAATCGGACTCTCGGCTCCGAAAACCAGGATCGCTGTCCACGAAAACCGTGCCGGGCGGAGCCGAAGCCAGCGCGCCGAGAACTGAACTCGTTGGTAAGACTGGGTAGTCACGCTGCCAGTTTCCGGTCAGATAGGCCTGGCCGGCGCTATGCGGAACAGCGTATATCCAGACTCTTTGATCGACGCCAGCCCAGTCCGGAAACTCAACGTCGAGTCGGTCTGCGGGTTCTCCCAGGCTCTCGTCGAGGGAAGTGCCCGACAGCACCGCATCGACGCCCAGCGCGGCGAGCGCCGGAAGCCGCCTTCCCAGGGTCCTCGCCTTATCTTCCTCTTGCGTGTGCGGATGAGAAGCGAATCCGCGGCGGGTGGTCCGCTCGCTGCCGATATACGAGAGAATCTCGGCCTGCCGCGCGCTCATCAAGTTTTCGTAACCGTCAATTGAGGTGAGTCCGCTCCGCATCGCCAAGTTTGGTGTAAGAACCTGGCGCAGGAAAAGATACTCAACTTGATCTCTTAAGGAGCGATCGAGATGTTGCGTTCCGACGGAGAGTTCCCATTTGTCGGACAGCCCCCGATAAGAGAAGACGCGGCTCCCGGCCGGTAGCGCGGGCGAATTCGATATTTCAGGCGCCGGTTGAAAGTAGCGCGCCGGGATCGTCTCTATTTTGTGACCGAGCGAAAAAAACAAGTCGGCCGCAAGAACCAGAGTTGCGGCGGAGACGGCTACGCGCGCTGAGATCTTTCCTCTGACGTAGGCCCAGAGCACCGGCGCCGACAGGACGGCCGCGACCATGGTGAAAACGGGCGTCCAGCTCGCCAGCGCGAACGAGTCTTGCAGTTCGTGGATTGCCATTTCGAGGGCTTGCCGATGCTCCTTTTCGGAGGCGAATCGATCGAGCCCCCCAACTATGAACCGATCGATAGGACGGTTTGCGAGATGGCGAATCGGGCCCTGCTCAACACCGAGCAGAATTGTCACTATGACCGACCCGGCGAGTATCAGCGTCGCGTACCACACCGACAGCCGCGCGAGCACACGCGTTATATGCAGTTGTCGCGTGGCTTCCTTAAGAAGTGCCTGTAAGCCGTATCCGCTCAAGAACGCGAACGCGAAGGCAACTACGACCATGAACCTGCTTGGCGCTCGAAAGAACTCCCACAATGGCAGCCGGTGCAGAACTTCGAAGACGGGAGTGAAACTGCCGAGAGCCAGAACGAAGGCTGCGGCCGCCAAGCCGCTCAGAAAGATGACGGTCGGTTCCTTACGACGCGTCCAGACGGCGAGCGTTATCAGCGGGATCGCGAGCAGGCCGGAATAGGCCAGCGGCTCAGCTCGCGCGCGACCATCGAGCGCGCTTGGAATGTCGAAGCTCGGATAGACGTAGCCTAGAAGCAGACTCCATGGTGAAGCCGATCCGGTTGCCGCCTCCATGAAGTCGAGTCCGTGGGCCCGCGGCGACTCGGCTGTTACCGCGAACACTGGTAAGAGGCGGGGCGCGCCGGCTGCCAGCGCCAACACCAGTACGAGCGCCAGCCATCCAGCGAACGTGAGTGCGGCCCCAATCCCGCTGTTTCGGCCGAGCTGCACGGCGCGAACAATGCCATAGGCTCCGACCGCACTGACGTACATCATCGCCATCTGCGGGTGACCGGCGACGATCGCGACAGCGACCGTGATTGCCAGCACAGGAAGAAATAGAAGCCGGCCCCGCGCTATTTTTTCGATTGCCGCTATTCCCGCAGGCAGCACGAACGCTATGTCCGCATAGTTGAGAAACCGTGAGGTTACGAACAGGAAGGGGGCCAGAGCGTACAGGTGCGCCGCCAGGAATCCGGCAGTCCTATTCAGCCCCCAGGTACGAGCCAGCCAGTACGCCGATAGCGCCGCGAGCAACAGACCGAACGCAGTCTGGGCATGGTATGCGAGCGGCATAGGGAACAGTGCGAGAAATAGCCAGGTGACCGGATAGAACCACCCGAACTCCGAGAACGGTACGGGAAAGCCGCCGAGGAATCCGTCGGCCCACAAGGGCACGGAACCGGACCTGATCCCGGATTGAAGCAGTTCGGCGCGTGGGCTGTGGGTGAGCAGAAAGTCGAAGTCGAGCCAGGTTTGATTCTCGAAGAGCAGGCGGCGGTAGAGAATGAGCACCGGAATCAAGAGCCCGACGGCAACCATCCAGTTTGACTTGACGGCTCCGAAGAGTGGCGTTGTGATCCGGCGGGTCAATCCAGTCTCTCGAGAAATGCCTTGACGAGCGCGGCTCGTGAATTCCAGGAGTATTCGCGCGCGACCTCCCGGGCGTTGAGGGTGAGCTTATTCCGCAACTGTTCATCCATCGCGACTCGCTCGATTCCGGCCGCAAGTGCGGCGGAATCGTCGGGTTTAACCAGAAGCGCTGAATGATGGTTCCGTACGATTTCACGCACGGCCGGCACGTCGGACGCCACGACGGGCTTGTCGGACGCAAGATACTCAAACAGCTTCAAAGGTGAGGTGTATCTTGCTGAGATATCGGCGTTGCCGGAATTAGGCAGAACGGCTACATCGGCGGCGGCCAGATACAGGGCGGCGTCGTGGACGGGTAGATGACCGACAACTCGGATGCGCTCGTTGGTCGAAGCAAGATCCCGAATCCTGCTCAAGTCCGGCTCGATGCCGCCAACCAGGACGACGTGCCAGTGGTCGGGCAGATGCCGGACGGCATCAACCAGCGTATCCGCGCCTTTCCACGGAAAGAAGTGGCCTGTATAGACCACCATCGTGGAGTCGGGATCTATTCCAAGACGTTCTCTCGCCAGTGACTTGGCGGGGAGACTGGAATAGGCGTCGAAGTCAACGCCGTCGCGTGCGGTAAGGATGCTTTTTGGATCGAGACCCATTTCGACGTACCAATTGCGAAGGTGGTCGGAGATCGCGACGATGGCGTCGGCGCGGCGCGCCGACCACAGATGGAGCTTCCTGGCGAAAAGCGAGCGTGGCAGCGTATGTACCTCGAAGACAAAAAGCCTGCCCCGCCCAGTAGAAGACAGGTTCAGGATGGTGAGGACGAGCAGATCGCGGGAATACACGACGCAGGCGGGCAGTCTGGCAACGAATAACAATGCGGCGAACGTGAAGGTCAAAATCTGAATGAAGTGGGCTATGCGGGGCAGCGGTCCCGAAGCCAGCCAGGGCCAGTCAAGGGTGACCCTTTTCACAGGATCGATGCAAGGCAGCCCGACGAGTCCGAAGCATTCTCTAACTGAGTAGTAGTCGAACACGTTTCGCACGCGCTTCATGAGCTCGGTGTTGGCGCGGACGGGATAGACCACTCGTACGCGCTGGAAGATTGTCGAGAAACCGGCGGCCATCTGCATTATCTGCAATACGTGCGCACGTTCACTGGGGACCCGCACGTTGGCAACCATTACGAGTTCCCGGAACACCGCGGGAGCGCTCAACGCCGGTAGGAGACGGAAATAGTCCCGGGTCTTTGATCTGCTTGAATTCGCAGCCCGCCTCGACTGGCAGACCACTCCCAGGCGGATTCCACGTCGAGGCTCTCCACTCCTTCGGGAGGAGAGTACGAAAGGTCAGTAATTGGGGACTCGCTTTCCAGGGTTTCGACCACGCTGAGACCTTGTTCGTTGATTTCATAGTCTCGCCGAATGGTCACGCCTTCGAGCGTGTTGCCTTCCATGTTCGCCATTCCGCCGACCAACGTTGCTCTATGGGGCGCTTTGGTTGCTTGCCAGCCTCGCCAGAACCGGCTCCCAAATCGCGGTCCAAAGGCGTCGGTGATAAGTTGGCGAGTATCGCGGGCCAGTTGAATGACCGCCCGCAGCCTGCGTCCCGAATGCCAGATGCTCCTTGCCACGTGCAGTCGAAATCGCAGATCGCGGTCTAGTCGGTTTGTTCTAAGCATGGCGCCTAAGCTGTCCTGAACTCTTAATCGTTCGGACGAAGACCAACCTTCCCCACCGCTCCCCACCCCGATAGCCTCGTTTTGCCATCCACGACGGCGCCTGCCGAGATAGACAACCTCGCCGTGGTCGGCCGCGGCTCCCCACAGAAGGTTGCGGGGTTCGCGGCGTGCGGCAATCAGCGCACAGGTGTCAGGAGTCTGCATACGAATGACTCCGGCGTTTGGGAAGAGGCGTACGGGATCGCCTGCCGGCAGTGCGCCGTTAGCGAAATCCGGTTGTATATCGGTTATCTCGCAGGCCCGCGCCAGCCAAGCCACGTCCGCTGTGTGGAAGTGACGGCATAGAAAGCCGGGATCGCCCGTGGGCACGCCGCGAAAGGCGCCGTCTTCATCCTGCGTTTCAAGGAGACGCGCACACTTGAAGCCGATGTCATCGCGAACGTTGTCGTTCTTCCCCAATGCGGCGAGCGCGTAGATATCGTAGGGATGGCTGCCTGCTTCCGCGTCGCTCGCCCAAAACCATCGCTTGGACTCGACAGCAAGCGGCTTGTAGCCGCTGGGCGTAGAGGCCGCGCGAAGGAAGTCGAGGCCGGCTTGCAGTGGCTGTCGAAACGTCTCAAGCTCGCCGCAGAGCGAAAGTGCGTACGCCGCAAAAGCCAGCACCCGTGATTGGTAGTAGACGCTGACGCCAGCCGCCCCTTGGTGAATACCGAAGCGGATAGGGCAGGGGTGGTAGGGAAACGAACCGTCGCGGTTTTGGTCGTCGATAGATCTCTCAACGGATTCGATTGCTGCAGCTTTCCAGCTTGAATCGCCGGTCAGCCTGAAGGCTGCCGCCAGTCCGGCAGCGCCCCACAGGCGCTGGTTTGTTACTTCCTTGGATACAACCGCGTTGAGGAGATAGGACTGGCAATTTCTCGTAATTGCTTCGAGCGCAAGACTCCGGAGGTCCGGGACGATCTCATCCCCAAACCGAAGGATGAGGGTAGATAAGGCGTCGGTACACTCGCCGCTGTCGATGACGTTGTTCGAGTTGTTGGCCGGATGCAGTCTGCCAGGATGGTATATCCACGTGCCGTGATCCGGGTCTTGGGTCAGCCGGTTGGCGATCGTGACCGCGCGCGATTCCGCCCGGCTTAGATATTGTGGGTCACCGGTTGTCGCATACAGAAAGCAGTCGATGATAATTGATCGCGCCGAGCGCCCGGTGTGATCGATGCCGTGCTCGGAACACACCAGCTCGCCCGTCGCCGCAGTAGCGGCGTGCATATAGTCAGAGACCCGGGCCAGCGCGTCCAACACCTCTGCACTCTGCTGTAGAAGGTTGGGCGTCGCCTGGGGCTCAGTCACACGCGCTCGCCGATTTTCCGGGCCGGTACTCCGGCGACGATTTGGTGCGGCTCGACATCGCTCGTCACGACGGACCGAACAGCCACGACCGCCCCGTTGCCAATGTTCACTCCTGGGAGAATCACAACGTCACTGTAGATCATCACGTCGTCGCCGATTGTCACCGGGCTTGTAGTGATCGCCGCACGCAAGACGGGTGTGTCGCGGCTGGCCGTTTCATGTTTGTGAGTGATTATCTGACAATCCCGGCCGATATGGGACGCTTCTCCGATTGTCACCGAGCCGGAGCAATCGATCCGGCAGCCGGACAGTACCTCGGTTTCGGCTCCGATTCGAAGCTCGGCAATATCGGTTACTCCGTATTCCCGACCGACTCTAACGTCGCGCTTGATCTCGCAACCGTCGCCGAGATTTATGGACACGCCTCGGGGGTAGTAGAACTTTGGATGCAGCTTTACGTCGCGGCCCACCGAGACCCGGCCGTCTAGCGTTAGGACCGCACGGCGCAGCGCGGTTACGGCCTGGTCGTAGGGACTGAACCACGGGAAGTCTGGAAGTTGAATGACCAGCCGGGCCAGCAGTCGACCCCATTTCCCCATCAATTCGCGTCTAGCCTCCCACCGCCTGTTGGGCCGAGCGTGGAAACGTGCCGCGGCAAACAGCGTCGAAGAGGTCGGTCAGCCGGTCGGCAAAGCCTGACAACCCGTGATCGGCTTCGACGGTTTCCCGAAGAGAGGCGGCAATCCGCGCGCGCAATTCCGCGTTGTCGAGCAGATGGGCGATCTTAGTCGCGAGGGCTGCGGCATCGTCGCCCTCGACGTAGAGATCGTCGGCAAACGGACCAACGACCGGCTTGTACGAGGGATTGTTCGATACGACGGGCACTCCGGCCAGCAAACCTTCGAGGCCGTTCTTGTCCAGGGAAGGCGCTTCTCGAAGTGAGAGGGCCACGTGCGTTCTGGCCAGCGCTAACGGCATTTCGTCGCCGGGCACGGCGCCGAGGAACCGGACTCTCTCCGTCAATTCCAATTCGTCGGTACGTCTATGCAGGCTTCGCAGGTAGTCCCGGTCGCCATCGTGGAACGGCGTTCCGGCCACTTCCAGGATCGGGGTATTGGGGTGGTCGCGCAGCACGGCGTGTCCGAGCGCATCTACCGCCAGATGGACCTGCTTCATCGGTGTGATCCGAGAGGCGGCGATTATGACCGGGGGATCGGACTTGGCGACGTCTGGTGCCGTATATCGCGACGCGTCAATACCGTGGCCCAGAACCGCCACCTTGGCGCCTTCCAGAGGATAGCTGTCGGTCGATGCGGTCGCGATGGCGTCGACGATTCGGTGGGCGAATCGGAGCCGGTTCGAGAGTCCATGGCTGGCGTACCAGAGGCATACGGGCACACCCACCGGTTTGGCAAAGGCAGCAGCCATCAAGGCGTAAGCCGGAACCATGTGCGCGAATACCAGGTCTACACTTTTCGTCGAGACGCGCCGCCCAAGCTCGGCCGCCAGCGCAACCGCCGCACGCTTGGCGGAGACCCCCTCGGTGCGGCGCAGCGGCGTGACGCTAACGTTGTCGGGAAGCTGGAATGTGCCGACCCGTGCGGCGGCGACTACAAGTTCATCCACCCTCAAGGAAATCGCTTCGGCCCAGTCGTGCGCAACGCGCAATACGCTGCTCGATTCATCCAGCTCCTGGACGATCATCAGAACTCTCAAGCCGCGAGCCTCTTGGAATTGATGAGAGCCAGCTCCCGGTAAGCCGCCGCGTAGCGCTCGAGAGTTATGTCTCTGGCGAGCGGCCTAACCGCTTCCACGCTCAAAGCGCCCATCGAGGACCGTGTCTCCGGATCGCCGACTGTATTTAGCACGGCGGAGGCTATTTCCCGAGCGTCCCATTGAACGATGCGTCCATTGAGTCCGTCCCGGACTACTTCGGGCATGATTCCAACCGGCGTCGAAACAACCGGAGTTCCGCAGGCCATGGCCTCCAGGCATACGCGGGGCAGCCCCTCGTTGTACGACGTGCAAATCAACATCTTCGATTGAGAGTAGGCGTTGGACACTTCCTTTTGGGAGGGTAGCCAGCCGGCAAAGCTGAAGTTTGACAGAGCTCCCGCAGTCGCCAGATCGCGCTTGAATCCTGGCGTCTCGGGCCCCTCGCCTATTACCAGGAACTTAGTTTGCGGACGGATCGTTGCGACGATTCCCGCGGCCTTTGCGAGCAGGTCCAACCCTTTGTTGGGGACAAGCCGGCCGCAGAAAACCACGTCCCAGCGAGCTGGAGCGCCCGCCTTGGGATGGAAGACCTCGAAATCAAGGTATGCTGACGACAACGTAAGGATTCGGTCTGCGGGAACGTCCCACGAAGCGAGCAGCGCGGGCATCTCTTTACGATTGACCACGCGAAAGGCCTGCACCTCACTGCGCACCCACTGCACGTACCACCGCGTCAAGAGCTTCAGGACCATCTCGGTAGCGTTCGCCGCGCGGGGATGCCCCGGCACATGGTGAATTTCAGACACGAATGGAATCCCAAACGTCGACTTGAGGTTCTGGGCCGCCATGCCATTGTAAAAGCGGCCAAAGTCGTGACTTACGACGAGCGAGTAGAGCCGTTTGCTTATCAACTCGGCCGCCTTGCTCGATATGAAGCCTGATTGCGACCAGCGGCTGCGGAGACTGGGATGCACGAACACGTTTCCGTGCAGGCTGCGGAACGAGGCTCCGACGGAGGGAGGAGTGATCACATCGATACGGTCGAAGTGGGGCGCTAGTCCGCCGAGGGTGACGTGAAAAGGCCCAAGCTTACCCTGAGCGATATCCCTGTCGCCGCTGAGCATTAGGAGGTTGAGACTATCCAAAATCTGTTTCGCTGCTGGTGGTCATTCGCCGATCATTATGACCCAGCGCGGCCGAACGAAAAGGTAATCCGCGCACACTATTCTCGGGGGCTGGGTGGAAGGGAGTGTCCTGGCAAGTGTGGCTAGCGGCGGAAATAGGCCACCACATTCCCAATGGTTATTCCGATCAGCCCCAGCAGCGAAGCAATCAGGCCCGCCGCCGCGAAGCCGAGAAGCGCGCCGACGAAGCGCCAGGAGTCGGGGACGTCGAACCCGAGCGAATATCCCAACCGGACCAGGTCGCCCGACGTCAAGGTCAGCACGACGCGATAGAAGCCTGGCGGGGTGTTCTCGAAGTCATGAGATATCGACCTGGCGCGGTTTACCTCAGCCCTACCGGGTTCGCGCGCGTTGATTACTACGTCGCTCCCGATTTCCACAGGCTCCTCATCGCTTGGATCTTCCAAGACGACATCCAGGGTTCCCAGGCCAGAGAGCGCGAAGATTCGCAGCGACTTAGTGAAGTCGGTGACCTTCAACGTCAACGCGATTGGGATCTCCGAACTGAGGGCCAGAGAGTTGCGCTGAAGGTTCCAGTCCTGGCGGTCGCGGGCGACACCCGCAGCGAACCAGATCGCCAGCGACACCACGAACACCGCTAGCAGCGGTCTTCCGAGCGTCGAGTTCAGCTTTGCCATCGGCTCCATCCATGGAGGCACTTCCCTGGTGCTGTCCCGATCGACAACGACGGTCGCTTCGAGTATCGGGTCGGGGACACGGCGCCAGTCTCGCTCGACCGCTCTCAGCTCGACCGAATCGCGCTTGGCGCGGCGGACGCGCTGCTGATATTCGATGTAGGAAACAGGCGCTTCTTCCTCGGTCTCGGAAGGCGCTTTTTCGACCGGTTTGGCGGTCGGAACGAGGAATCGAGCGATCCGGGCGAACCACCATCGCCATAGAGTCAGAAGCGCCAGGCTTACAGGCACCGTAATCAGCAAACTCACGATCAGAATTCCAATGTCGGAAGTCCAGATACGGTCGGTGAGAGTCTTGTCCGCCCAGTGTTCACGGTCCGCCAACCGGGAACCGTACGCGAGCATGGACAGATAGCCCCAGATCGCGATTCCGGCCATGCACGCTCCGAATATCGGCAGCATGACTCCGGCGAGACTCCACGATGCTCTAGACCGTCCGACGCTGTGGAACACTTGTCCGAACGCGAATCCCGAAAGACCGAAGACGACGAACGCGAACCGCAGGTCGGATATAAACGCTAGTCCGCCTGCGGCTCCCTCGCCGATGCTTGCCACCTGGCCCAGCCGCTGGCCGTCCGATACGAACCGGGCCGGCCCCAGCCCCTCGATGGTGCTGTGGGGGGCGATTAGGCCTACCAGGACGAAGAAGGCTTCAATAAAGACCGCCGTGGTGACAGCGCCCAGTACGCCTGCGGCCAGACCGATCAGCCTGGCTCTGGATGCCGGTCCTTCGAGAACCGCGTCCCGGAGGCGCAAGGCTTCCGGTTGCTTTCGTTCAGGGACAGCCGGCATCTAGCGTGATCCCGGCGCAGGGAGGTGAAAAACCGGTGCAAGCCTGAGCTGGCCGAACGCTGCGGATCCGCAGCGCGGGCGGCCCTCACCTCCGCCCGGCGACCTATCGCCTACGCGATCCCCGCTGTGGCTTTGCAAAGTGACACCGTTTCCTCCACCAGCCGGTCCCAGCGGTATTGTGCCAGTCCCTGGCGAGCGGCGTCGGATAGTCGACATCCCAGACTCCGATCGGATAACAAAGCGCGTACTGCCTCAATCATCGCCTCGTGGTCACCGTAGTCGACAAGAAGCGCGTTGATCCGGTCTTCCAGTATTTCGAGGTTTCCGCCGACGGCGGTCGTGACTATCTTGGCACCCGCCCAGCGGGCTTCGAGCAGGACATGAGACATGCCTTCGTAGCTTGTGTTGAGGACGAACACGTCGGCGGCGGCGAGATAGCTGTAAACGTCGGCCTGCGGCACCGCTCCGATGAATTTCGCTCGCGCGCCTTCAGTCCTGGCCAGACTTTCAAGGAATCCGCGCTCGGGGCCGTCTCCAGCTATCACGAGCGTGGCGTCGGGTCCGAAGCTCAGCGACATGCGGATCAGATCGTCGATCTTCTTCCAGGAATACAGCCTGGCCACGGTCAGCACCATCGGGCCGTCGACACCCACCGAGCGTCGAAGCTTGTCCGGGCCGATGCGGATTTCCGGGCTGCTCGTCAGCGCATTGTTGATTACGACGACTTTCCGTGGCGGTACACCCCACCCGCCGACGAGTCCTTGGAGGTAAAGGCTCGGTACGACAACGCGCGTTGCGAACTTGCAGTACAGCATTTGCGCCAGGCGTACCAACTCGACCTTGATCGCATAGCGCCGGGTCTGGAATTCATCGATGGTGTCAGAAGTCCAAAGTTGCCGAGTAGCGTACTCCCAAGCGAAATCGCCGACGACCTTCAGGATTCTGGGCTTGAACGCGGCAGCGCCGCCGAATACCGCCGGAAGCTCTAGACCGTTGACGTACACAATGTCCGACCGGAGCGCCCACCGCCACACCCAGGCGAATACGTGCGCGAATCGCAGCGGCACCGGCAGACGCCTGGAGACTCGCTTTACGGGATATGGCTCCGGCCCGGGACCTGTGTCGCCGTCCGTGCAAACCACGGCGCGGACGGCGTGTCCGCGTTCGTGCAGCTCAGCGGCAAGCCTCGATATGTGCGTCGCCGGCCCGCCGATATCAGGTGGGAAAAGGTTCGAGACGAAGAGGACGCGCATAAACGCTTGCGGCCGGCGGTCAGCCGCGCGGTCTCGCTGAGCCGGTCAAGGGCCGCGAGGTGACGAGTAGCGGCATTTGTGAGCGCAGCGACTTCAGGCTTTTTCCTTGCGCCACCAGGAGCTATGGGAATATGGGTCCGTGTGCCTGGGGTTGTCGCGAACGAACCCCGCGAATTTCAATGCCGAGTTGTTGCGCAGAGCTACCGAGATCACCTGGCCGTGTAAAGCCATTCTGGCCAGACGCTCGTCGTTTCCCAGAGTTTCCAACGCGGCTTCATACGCCGCCTCTCCGTCCAGGTCCTCCATAAGGACCTCAATGAACCGCTTCGTCGAAAACTGACATCTGGGAAGCCCAGCCACGATCCGGTCAACCTCGGGAATGAGGACCTCGCGGGCTTCGGACACGTCGGGCTCTGTGAATTCGCGCATTGTCGTTTTTCGATTCTTGATGAGGGGCTGTCCGCCGGTCACCCCGAAACCTTGGCATTAGATCATAACGGCGGGGAGAAACATGCGTTGTGTGTGAAAATGCGACGTGTCGAATTCCTGGATTCGGAGAACCCATGTCAGCGACCGAAACCGACCAACCTTCAGGATCGTCCAGCGCACGCAGTGACGCTCCCCGACCCGGTTGGGACGCGTATTTCATGACTTTGGCGGGCGAGGTTGCTAAACGCAGCAACTGTCGGCGTCGGAAGGTCGGAGCGATAGCGGTCAAGAACCGGACGATCATCAGCACCGGCTACAACGGCACGCCGTTCGGCGTACGGAACTGCGACGCCGGCGGCTGCCTGCGATGCGCCTCGGACGCGCCGCCGGGACAGGGCTACGACACATGTATCTGCGTGCACGCGGAGCAGAATGCCATCGCGTTAGCGGCGCGTCACGGGACATCGACCGAGGGAGCCGTCATCTATACGACCCATAAGCCGTGTTTCGGATGCGCCAAGGAGATGATTCAGGCGGGAGTTACCGAAGCTGTGTACGCCGAGGATCTTGGATATGAGCCGCATCTGGAAACAGTCTATTCATTACTGATTCAGGAAGCGGGGCTCAGGATGAGGCAGTTTGCGCCCGGGCAGGATTCGGGAAGCTAGGCCGCCAGCTCCAGGCCCTCGCAGCAGTCCTGACCGCGAAGCACGCGCTTGGCGGCGTCGATGTAAGGATCGCCTTCTTGTCCGAGTTCGTAGTCCGGTTCGACCTCGATCTCGAAATCGGGTTCGATTCCCTCTCCGGCGAGGTGAGCACCGCCGGGCGTCTCCCATATTGCGACCGTGACTCGCACGACCGACTTGTCGCTTAGATCGAACGGAACCTGGACCGATCCCTTTCCAAACGTCGTCTGGCCGAGCAGTTGACCGCGTCCATGGTCTTTGATCGCGCCCGCGACGATTTCGGAAGCGCTGGCGCTACCGTTGTTGATCAGAACGACGAGCGGAAGGTCGACCACACTCCCACCGCCAGAAGAGTTGAACGCGATGTCACCCTCGGTTCTCGACCTTTGCGTGGCGATCAGTGTTCCTTGCGGAAAGAACTCGCTAGCAACGTCCACGGCCGTAACGAGGAGACCTCCGGGGTTGTTGCGAAGGTCGAGAATCAGGCCCTCGGCTCCTTGAGAGGTGAAGTTGTGAAGGGATTCGCGGAACTCGTCGGTTGTCTTGACGCCAAAGTTCGTGAGTCGCACGTAACCAAACTCATCAACAGTCTTCGCGATAACGGAGGGAACTTCAATCTTCCGGCGGGTAACGGTGACGTCCCGCGTCCGGGTTTCGTTTTCACGCTGAATAGTCAAAACCACGGTCGTGCCCGCAGGTCCGCGCACCGTTCGGACTACTGCTTCCAGCGACTTTCCCTTGGTCGGGACGCCGTCCACGGCAATAACGAGGTCATTGCGCTGCAAGCCGGCCTCCTCCGCCGGGGATTCGGGGAGGGGGCGAACGATCCTGATTACGCCGTCGTCGTTCAGGTCCACGTTGGCGCCGATGCCCTCGAATTCCCCTTCGAGCCGCTCACGGCTCATCCTGGCGCCCGTTGCGTCGACCCATTCGGTGTAGTCGTCGCCGCTGGCGCGCACCATGCCGCGGGTGGCGCCCTCGACAAGATCACGGGGGTCTAGCGGTCCCTTGTAATAGTTGTTCTGAAGCTGCTCCCAAGCTTCCCAGAAAATGTCGAACCTACCTTCGATATCTCGTTGCAGCTCGGGTTGGGGCGTGATCGCCGCAAAGACGTCGACCTTGGGATCGGCGACCGCGAGTCCGGAGAGTACGCCCACGGAAAACGCGCTGATGACCGCCACCAGACCGACCGCGGCAATCAAGACAAGAGTGCTTTTTCTCATTGGAAGGATTCCTAGGTTTGGAGATTCGCGATTCTTTCGGGGGCTGCGACGCCGGGCGCGCAACCAAGATTCGGTCTCAAACTATCACAAGCGCCGGAGTCCGAGACCTTCGCAAGCGGCCGCTGCAGCTACCTCAAGACGTTGAGCGGGTCGAGTTGCCGTCGGTTGACGCGGTACTCGAAGTGGAGATGCGGCCCTGAAGTCCAGCCGGAAAGACCCACGTACCCGATGATCTGTCCGCGGGAGACGAGTTGGCCGGGAGTGACCGGAGGGGGCAGCGTGATGTCGGCGAGGTGGGCATACAGGGTTTCTTCGGTGTCGCTGTGGGCGAGGATCACCAACATGCCGTAAGACGCGCGCCGGTCACCCGCGAACGCGTAACCGGAGTGCAGCACTACGCCATCGTCGGCGGCTACTATGGGACTGGCCAGAGGGGCGGCTATGTCGATGCCAAGGTGGGGGCACTGACCGAAGGTACACCCACCGTATCCTGCGGTGATTATGCCGATCAGCGGCCAGATGTACCCACGACCACCGGTCGCCGCCGCTTCCGCGCGGGCCGCTTCGGCGCGTTTGCGCGCCTCTTCGAGCAGGCGCTGACGCTCGAGTCGTTCCAGCTCGAGGCGCTTTTGGTAGCGGAGGTCGGCGATTTTGGACGAGATAGCCTCTTGCTCGTCCTCGAACGCCTGGACGTCAGCCTCAAGCGCGCCCGCTTCGGCCTCGACCCTGGCGATCAACTCGTTTTGCTCCCGCGAGCGCGCTTCGATCTCTGCCTTGACCGATTCGCGCTGCTCCTGAAGTCTATGGATCTCCCGGCGTTGGTCTTCGATCAGGCGGGTCCTGATGAGGATCTCCGAGTTCTTCTCCTCAATCTCGCGAATTCCGGCTATATCTTGCCGCACGACGAGCTGAAGACTTGCGATCCGGTCGAGAGCTTCGGTGAACGAGCCGGAGGAGAGCACAAGCTCAAGCCCGCTGATGCCTCTATTTGCCTTGTACAAGGCGCGAAGCCTTCCGGCAATAACCTGCTTTTCGGTTTCGAAGTCGGAGGTCAATGCCTGAATCTGGCGGGTGTTCTCATAGACGTCGAGTTCGCGAGTTTCGAGCTGTCTTTGAAGCTCCTGAAGCTTGGCCACCTCGTTATAGCGAGCCTCCTCGATGACCCGGAGACGCGATTGCAGCGACGAACGGCGCGCGCGCGTGGCGCTGAGAAACGCCTCTGTCTGCTTGCGGCGCTCGGTGAGATCCTCAAGCTCGACCTTGCGCTGCTCGATCTGCTCGTCGAATTCGGTCGCCGAGACGTTGAGCCCGCCACCGGCCAAAGACACGCCAACAGCCGCCAGACCGACCGAAGCCCGAATCAATCGCCTGCGGGAAAGGCTAGTCATCGAAACCGGCCGCCGGAAGGTCATTTGTTATCCGGCCCCGGTCGAGCCGAATTACCCGCCGTCGAAGCCTGTCCACAACTTCGCGGTGATGCGTGGCGACAATTGTCGTGACTCCGTTACGGCTTATTTCCATCAGGAGGTCCATGACGTCGGTCGCGGCGCTAGGACTGAGACTATCGGTGGGCTCGTCGGCCAGGAGGATATTCGGCTCTGAAACGATTGCCCGGGCAATGGCCACGCGGCGCAACTCGCCGCCCGACAGCTCGCCTGCCTTGCGATAGGCGAGATTCCGGACTCCCGCAGTTTCGAGGCATTCCAGCGATCGTTCACGGATGACGCGTCCGGACTCCCCGGCGATCTTGAGCGGCAACGCTACGTTGTCGAAAACAGTCTGATTTCCGAACAGTCTCGTGTCCTGAAAGACAATGCCAATCGACCGGCGATACTTTGGAAGCGTCCCGTTCTTGGGGTGTGAAATGTCTATGCCGCCTACCAGAATGATCCCCTTGGTCGGTCTTTCCTCGGTGGTTACGAGCCGGAGCAGGGTCGACTTGCCGGCGCCGTTGGGCCCGACGAGAAAGACGAATTCGTTGCGAGGAATCGTCAACGTCACGTTGTGCAGCGCCCATTCGTCGTCCCTGTATTGTTTGCAAACATCTTGAAAGACGATCATGGCACGGAAGTTCCGGCTTAAATCCTCAGATACCGCATGACAGAGAAGAAAGCCCCCGCGCTTCCAACAACCACGCCCACCAGCACTGTGAAGACCGTGAGTCTTGCCATGAAATCCGTCTCGGTCTGGATTGGCAGAAATGCAACGAGCGAGTTGAGCACAGGTCCAAAGTTCGAATAGCCGACCACGAAGACGGCCGCAGCGATTCCGGCACCCACAAGACCGATAAACGCTCCTTCGATGACGAACGGACCGCGCACGAACCAATCGGTGGCGCCGATCAATTTCATGATCTCGATTTCCTCGCGCCGCGAATAGACGGCCAGGCGGATGGTGTTGAATATGACGAACAGGGTGACCGCGCCGAGCGCAAACAGGATTATTGTGCCGCCTATGCGTGCCATGCGTGAAATGCGCAGCAGCTTGCCGACGACGTCGGCGCGGACCAGCACCTGCTCAACGACTGCTGTGTTGAGGCGGAGCTCCTCGGCTATTTCAAGCGCGCCCGCCGGATCGAGCATTCTGATCTCGATACTGGCAGGGAACGGGTTGGTTTCGATTACATCGAGGACCTCGGCGAGATCGGTCAACGTCTCGCGGAACGAACTGGCCGCCTCAGCCCGGGATATGAAATTCACCTGGTCCACGCCCGGCCGTGCGCGGATGCTGCCTATGAGTGCGGTTACCTCGCTCGGTTTGGCGTCGTCGACCAGGTAGGCGACCAGGTTGGTCCGCCGTCCAAGGGTATCGATCATTTGGCCCAACGTATCGTCAACGGCCAGGAAAGCGACGGAAACGACGAGCATTACGGCGGTGGTTATGATCGCGGTGAAGCTGGTGAGGCGGTTGCGCCATAACGCCGAGAACGCGGCTCCGAATATGTAGCGCAAGGTCCGGATCCTATGCATGGTAGCCGCTGACCATTTCGTCGTGGACCACGCGCCCGTCCTCCAGCGCGATCACGTGCCGCTGCATCCGGTTGACCAGTTCCTGATTGTGAGTTGCAACGACGACGGTTGCACCTTGGGCATTGACTTTTGCCAATAGCTTGATCGTTTCCCATCCTGTCTCGCGGTCGAGGTTGCCAGTGGGTTCATCGGCGATGACGATAGGCGCCCTGGTCACGAGGCACCGGGCGATGGCCACCCGTTGCTGCTCGCCGCCGGAAAGTTGAAACGGGTAATGATCGGCGCGATTCGCCAGACCCACAGTGTCGAGAGTCTGCGTGACGAACTCCCTGCCTCGCTTATCGTCCTCGCCCGTAACTTTCAACGCAAATGCCACATTCTGCGCAACGCTTAGATTCGGAAGCAATTTGAAGTCCTGAAAGATGACCCCGATTCTCCGTCTTAGAGATGGTATTTCGTTCCGCTTTAGCCTAGTTATGTTGATGCCGTCCACGTAGATCGTGCCGCTAGACGGCTCCTGATCTTTAGTAAGCAATCGCAGCAGCGTGGACTTTCCGGCACCGCTGGGGCCGACCAGAAAGACAAAATCCCGCTGAGGGATATAGATATTGACGTGGTCGAGGGCAATCGCCCCGGTGCTATACATCTTGACCACGTCGTGAAGAACGATCATGGACATCAGGGGGTTGACTCAACCGTTTCGAGCGTCTTGGGAGCAGTCTGTCGGGCGAAGTCAAGTTGTGAACTCATCTATTGCTGCCAACTCAGCCGGAGTCCCGGGACTTCGCCTCCCAATCCCGGGATCAGGCCTGAAATCAGCTTAGATGTTATCAGCGACGTGTGCAAAGGAGGGGACAACTTCAACGCCTCGACCTCGACGAAAGCACTTGATGGACCACAAACCCGATCAGAACAATGATTACCACTACCGACCCGATCGCCACGTTGCGCACAACGGAGGTCGGAGGGGGTATCTGGGAGTCGGTAGAAACGATAGCAGGCCCCGGAATGGTGGGAGTCACCTCGGCTTGCTCGGGGGTGGGAGCGGCTGTGGAGCGTTCGCCGATCGACGTCGGAGTGGGCGCGGCGGCCTGGCTCGCGGGTGTTGAGGTCCTGGATACCACGGAAACCGATGTCGGTGTGGGTGAGACCTCGAGCGCCGGGATGGCAGTCTGCGTAGGCAGCGGCGTGGGGGTTGGAGTATTGGCGACCTGCGCGGGTTGCGGCGTCGAGGCGTCCGGGTTGACGGCGGTCTGGCGGCTAGGGTCTATATGGTCCATCCAAAGCGCTTCTAGCTCGGCGAAGGAGACATTGAGCGTGCGTTGCACGGCTTCGTCGTCCGTCACGCCTTCTCGGTACGCGTCGAGCAGCCGCCGGACAGACTCCTTGCCGTACTTGTCAATGACGAAGCGTATGAGCGAGTTGCTTTCGGCATAAGCGAGGATTGCGCGCGTATTCGAGGCCGGGAAAGTTGAAGTAAGTCCCCGCAAGGAGATCAAGCTCCCGTTGCGCACCGCTTGCTCCACAATACCGTCGTAGTCGAACCGAGGATCGCCGGCGGACTCTATGTACGTCGCTATACCCTCGTGAATCCAGGCCGGCGGACTGCTAAAAGGGTTTTCGGTTATCTGGCCGATAACGATGTGCGCAAGCTCGTGCGCAATCAGCACGTCGAGCTCGGGTGTCGATACCGGCGCGTGCAAGACAATTGTGTTGAACGGGATTATGGCCTGACCTGCAGCCCACGGACTGGTGCCGCCGCCGAGCGCGCTGTGCATTACGTCAATGTCGGCGTAAAGCACGATCCGCGTTGGACGCACGAGGTCGACATCGAAATTGTCTCGGATTCTCGCGAGAGCACCGGTAGCGGCGTCGAGCGCCTTCTGGCCGAACTCGTCGTCGCCCTCGTACCACATTATCTCCACCACCTCCTCACCGATCCGCTTCCACGGTAGCGAGGAGTCCTGGTACATCACGCGAGAAGGTACTGTGGCGAAGATCAATCCGTCGGCGGCGGTGATTCGCCAGTGGTATTCGATCTCGGCTCCTGGGACCAGAGCGCTGGCGACCTCCCAGAGATGGCCGGCGGTCAGTTCACCACCGCCAACTTGGGGAGCTACGTTTTCGAATATTCGCGACGGCGCGTCGGGGAGTCCGAAGAGTATCGTTACTCGCGCAGGTTCGGGGCCGTCCCAAGAAGTTATGAGCTTGAAGTTGATCGTCTCGCCGAATTCAATCTCGGCAGTCTGTGCAGCTTCTTCAAGCTGTATAGGTTCGGCGGCGAACGCGACGCTGTGCAGGAGCGAAAGGGACAGCACCGCGCCAAGCACTAGTGTGATGAACCGGCCGATGGACAAAGGTGTTACGCCGTCCCTGTAACTTGCATCCGCGATTCCAAGTAGGCGTGAATCAGGTCGTCCAGGTCGCCGTCGAGCACACCCTTGGTATCGCTGGTCTCGAACCCGGTTCGCAGGTCCTTGACCTGTCGGTACGGCTGGAGCACGTACGATCTAATCTGATTGCCGAAGTCCGCGCTGATGTTTCCACCCTTCAGTTCGGCGGTGCGGGCCTCAGTCTCGGCGCGCTTTAGCTCGGCGAGGCGTGCCGTTAGAACGGTCCAGGCAAGCTCTCGATTGCGAATCTGGGACCGCTGGTTCCGGCACACGGCGGTCAGTCCGGTCGGTATGTGCGTGAGCCGAACCGCGGACTCAGTCTTGTTTACATGCTGACCTCCGTGCCCGCTGGAGCGGAAGGTATCCACGCGGACTTCGCTTGGGTCGAGCGCCACGTCAGCGCCGTCTTCGATTACGGGCAGCGCCTCGACCTTGGCGAAAGACGTGTGACGGCGGTTGCCGGCGTCGAATGGAGAGATTCGAACCAGGCGATGCACACCTGCCTCGGAGCGCAGGTAACCGTAGGCGTGACGGCCCGTAAACCGAACTGTAGCGCTCTTGATTCCGGCCTCTTCACCGGGCGACACGTCGAGCAGTTCGACAGCGTAGCCGTGCGACTCGCCCCAACGCTGGTACATCCGCAGGAGCATTTCCGTCCAGTCCTGGGACTCCGTGCCTCCAGCGCCTGAGTGGATTGCGATAATGGCGTCCGAGGCGTCATAGTCGCCTCCCAACATTAGCTCAAAGCGGCGGTTTTCGAGTTCGGACCTTAGTGAAGCAAGGTGTGATTCGACCTCTTCGAGCAGATCGTCTTCGTCATCGCCGAGCGAATCGGCAAGTTCAGCCAGGTCGACGGCTTCCGCTTCGAGCGCATTCCAGCGATCCATCTCATCGACGACGCGGTGCAGAACCCTCATTTGTGCCTGCGCGGACTTGGCGTCGTTCCAGAATCCTTCGGCGGAGGTCCTGGCCTCCAGGCGCTTTATCTCCTCGCGTTTACCAGCGTGGTCAAAGGCGCCCCCTTATGTCTGAAATGGACTCCACAAGCTCTTTGGCTTGCGAACCGGCTTCGTTAGCGTCCATGGCACCTCTTGAATTTCTTGCCGCTGCCGCACCAGCAGGGCTGATTTCGACCGATTTTCCGGGAGGGCTGCGACGCAGACGTTCCCGTCCGGCCCGGCCTGCGCCGTTGAGGAGCAGGCGGGCCGCTAGTCTCGCCGCTTCGCGAGGAGAGTACGGTTTCTTTACTTATAGCTGGCTTGGGCGTGAGCCTAAAAAATCGCTCTATCGATTGGCGGCGAAACGTGTCCTGAAGACTCTTGAACAGACTGAATCCCTGCTTCTTGAAGGCGACCAGCGGATCTTGCTGTCCGTAGGCAACAAGGCCGATGCCTTGCCGGAGCTCCTCAATGGCGCTCAGATGCTCGACCCACAGGTAATCGAGCGTCTGGAGCAGGATCCACCTGACGACCTGCGACTCGTGCCCTTCGCCGATTTCGACGGCCTTGCGAGCATAACGCCGCTCCGAGTCCTGAATTAAGAGCGCCATGGCCTCTTTCTGGTCCAATTCGTGGAACTGCTCGACAGCGAGCGCTTCGGACGCGCCGAACAGACCGTCGTACGCGTCGGCGATCGCTTTGATTTCCGGCTCGTCCGAGTGCTTGTGGAGACCGTGGTCCTCAATCAGTGCGGTAACTTCGCTTTCGAGAAGGCCCAGGAAGACGCCGGTCAGGTCGTCATCCCGCAGGTAGCGCTCCCGCTGCCCGTAGATAACCGCCCGCTGCGTGTTGATGACGTCGTCAAACTCGACGACGTGTTTGCGGATGTCGAAGTTGTGCCCTTCCACTTTGCTTTGAGCCGATTCGATCGACCTGGTGACCAGCTTGTGCTCGATCGGCTGATCGTCGGGCAGCCCAAGCCGTTCCATGACCGTGGCTATGCGCTCGGACTGAAATCTACGCATCAACTCGTCTTCAAGCGAAATGAAGAACCTGGACTCACCGCGGTCGCCCTGACGTCCGGAGCGGCCGCGGAGCTGGTTATCGATTCGCCGCGAATCGTGGCGTTCAGTTCCGATGATGTAGAGGCCGCCGATGTCGGCTATACCCTCGCCGAGCTTGATGTCGGTTCCCCGGCCTGCCATGTTGGTGGCTATCGTGATGCTGCCGGGTTCGCCCGCGAGGGCGACTATCCCGGCTTCTTTCTCGTGGTATTTCGCGTTGAGGACCTGATGCTTGAGGCCCGACTTGCGTAGTAACGCGCTCAAATGCTCGGAGCTTTCTATCGAGGTGGTTCCCACCAGGACGGGCCTACCAGCGGCGTTGGCCTCCGAGATTTCCTTTACGACTGCTTGGTATTTTGCCTTCTCCGACTTAAAAACCAGGTCGGGGTGGTCTTCCCTGATCATAGGCATGTGTGTCGGAATGACCTCGACGTCGACTCCGTATATCTTGCGCAGCTCTTCTTCCTCGGTTTTGGCCGTGCCGGTCATGCCGGCCAGCTTGTCGTAGAGACGGAACAGGTTCTGAAATGTAATCGTGGCTAGCGTGCGGCTCTCGTGCCGGACGTTCACGCCCTCCTTGGCCTCTACTGCCTGATGCAGTCCCTCACCGTAGCGGCGGCCTGTCATCAGGCGCCCGGTGAACTCGTCGACGATTACGACTTCGGCGCGGGAATCCCGACTATCAATAACCTTGCTGTCCTTGTAAAGGACGTAGTCTTTGCCTCGGTGGTACAGCGCCTTGGCACGGAGCGCCTGCTGCAAATAGTGGACGAACTGATAGTTATCTTCCGCGTAGAGGTTGTTGATCTTCAGCTGTTTTTCGACCTTGGCTATCCCGGCTTCGGTCACGGAGACAGTCCGCTGCTTGAGGTCTAAGGTGTAGTCTGCGCCTTCATGCAACCGCTTCACCAGCCGGGCGAAGCTGTAGTACAGCTGGGCGGACTCTTCGGCCTGTCCAGAAATAATCAACGGGGTGCGGGCTTCGTCTATGAGGATGTTGTCGATCTCGTCGACGATCGCGTAATGCAATCCGCGTTGGGCCCGCTGGCTGAGGTCGTGGACCATGTTGTCCCGCAGGTAGTCGAAGCCGAACTCGTTGTTGGTGCCGTAGGTGATGTCGGCTCGATAGGCCGCGCGGCGCTCCTCGGGCGGCATGTCGTGGTAGATCACGCCCGCCGTCAAGCCCAGCTTTTCGAATATTGGCCCCATCCAGTCGCGATCGCGCCGGGCGAGATAGTCGTTGACCGTGACGATATGCACACCTTTGCCGTCCAAGGCGTTTAGATAGGCGGCAAGCGGCGCCACGTACGTCTTGCCCTCGCCGGTCTTCATCTCGGCGACCGCGCCGCGGTGAAGCACGATCCCGCCCATGATCTGGACATCGAACTGACGGTCGCCGATGGAACGTATGGTGGCTTCTCGCGCCGCTGCGAATGCTTCGGGAAGGAGGTCGTCTAGGGACTCACCGTCGGAGCGGCGGCCCCTAAACTCCGCAGTGAGCGATCTCAGTTCATGGTCCGAGAGCGCCTGCACGTGAGGCTCCAGCTCGTTGACTTCGTCGACGATGGGCTTTAGGGACTTCGCCAGACGCTCCGGGCTGTCGCCCAGCTTTTTGATCCAGTTAAGCAAGCTGTTTAGGGGATCAGAGTCTCGCGCCAGTGAAGTGAAGGCTTCAATAATCGCGGCACTGTCGAATCGGGATAAATGTCACTGTTCGATTATAAGGGGCGAATGCGCGGGTGGATTCGTGGGAAAGGTGGGAATCCTTCTCTTGCCTGCCTTGCCATACGCAGGTCGAACGGGTGAGCGGCCAGGACGGGTTTTCCGTTCATGGTTCGACAGGATCACCACGAACGGAGGGCGGCTCACCGTTAACGGGAACGCTATATCGCCTTAAGCAGCGGGAGGGCGCTTGGAGAAGAAACCAATCAACAGTTGGTGGCTACTGCTAGAACCCGCTCGTTCGCACTTCCTCGAATCGCCCCTGGTTTCGGGCAAATCGCAACATGAGCTTTCCCACCGGTCCGTTTCGGTGTTTGGCGACTTCGCAAACGATGTTGACGGGACCGCTGTCTATCGATTCGGCCTGCTCGGGATATAGGAAAATGACCACGTCGGCGTCTTGCTCGATTGAACCGCTTTCCCGCAAGTCCGACAGGCGCGGGCGCGCTTCGCCGCGCTGCTCCACGGCCCGTGAAAGCTGCGCCCCAGCGACTATCGGCACGTCCAGTTCGCGCGCCAGCGCCTTCAGCGATCTCGTTATCTCGGATATCTCCTGCACGCGGTTTTCAGTGCGACTGCCTTGCATAAGCTGAAGATAGTCCAGGACGATCATGCCGATGTTGCGCTCGGCCTGCATGCGCCGGGCCTTCCCCCGAAGCTGAAAGATCGAGAGCGTTGGGGAATCGTCGATAAAGACCGGGTCTTCGGAAAGGTCGCCGATCGCTAATCCAATACGTTGGAAGTCTGTGTCCTGAAGGTCGCGAGCGTCACGAAGTAGCCGCGAGTCAATCTGGGCTTCCAGGCTCACCAGCCTCTGGACAAGCTGCTCGGCCGAAAGCTCGAGCGTGAACATTCCGACCGGGACTTCGTTCTTTCTGGCCGCATTTCTGCACGCATTTAGCAGGAACGTGGTCTTGCCGATGCCGGTTCGCGCGGCGACGATCACCAGGTCTGACCGCTGGAATCCTCCGGTCAGCGCGTCGAGCGTAGGAAATCCAGTGGGGATCCCGCTTAGTGCGTCGGGATGCTCCTTGCGAAAGTCGAGCTGGTCAAAGTAGTCGGTGAGAACCTCGCGAATCGGGACGTATTCGCGAATATCGGTCTGCTTAGCAATAGAGAAGATTATGCTTTCGGCATTATCGAGAACTTCGCTGGAGTCCGCGTCGGAATTCATTGCTAGGTTTGCTATGGACGAGGCGCCGTCGATGATCTGGCGCAAAACCGAGGCCCGGCGGACTATGTCGGCGTAGAATTCGACGTGAAAGGCGCTCGGCACCTCATTAGCGACGGAGCTGACGTACACTTCGCCCCCGGCTTCTTCGAGCGCCTGCATGCGCTCAAGCTCTTCGCAAACTGTTACAAAGTCGGGCGGTTCGTTGCGCTCTCCCAGCGCTCGAATTGCTTCGAACATGCGTCGATGAGAGTGCCGGTAGAAGTCCTCGGGCCGCAAAGAGCCGGAGATCTTGGTATAGCCGCCCGGATCGATGAGGAGGCTCCCCAAGACGGAGCGCTCGGCCTCGATGTTTTGAGGGGGCAGCCTTTCTACGGCCACGATTGGAGAGTTTAGCTAGGCGTAGGTTTCTTCGGACTCGAACAGATCGTAGTCGGGATCGTCATCCGCGCCCTCGGCTTCCTCTTCGGCCTCTTCAGATTCCTCGGCGCGTTCGGCTTCCAGGCGGGCGGCCAACTCCGACTCTTCAAGAATCTCGACGGTTATCGACGCTTCTAGTCCCTTGGCTATCCGCACGGGCAGCATGAACATGCCGAGGCTGCGGATCGGACGCTCGATCTCGATCTTATGGCGGTCGATTTCGACTCCGATTTCCTCCCTGATCGCGTCGGCGACGTCCTGGTTGGTGACCTCGCCGTGAAGCCGGTTTCGCGCTCCGACCCGGGCGCCGATCATGAGCGTGGCCCCCTGCAGAGCTTCGGCTTGCCCTTCGGCCTCGATGCGTTCCCGCCGCTCTTGACTCGCTTTTAGTCGCTGCTTCAACTCGGCGCTGCGCAAGACGCTTCGCGTGGCTAGCTGGGCCATTCCTTGCGGGATGAGGAAGTTACGGCCGTAGCCGGCGGGAACTTCGGCAATTTCGCCGATTTGCCCCACGTTCTTTACGTCTTCGAGAAGTATTAATTTCATGTCTTCGACCAATCGGTTCGTGCAATATCCGGTCTGCCGAAATGTCGCTTGCGCACAGTCCCGCAACATCGAAGCGACCGTAAACAGGCGGACATAGAGTGTAACGAAATTCGCCGACCGTGCGCTTTAGAGGGATTGTTTGGTAAGGAGGTCCAGGAATTCGGCGTTGGTTTGGGTCTTGCGAAGCTGGTCCATCATCAGCTCGATTGCGTCCTCGTCGCCTACGGCGCTCAACATCCGCCGCAGCAGCCAGGCCATTCTGGTCTGGTTCTCGTCGAGCAACAACTCCACGCGCCGGGTGCCGGAGCGCAAGACGTCAACCGCAGGAAACGTGCCGCGCTCGGCGAGCTTGCGATTGAGGATCAACTCCCAGTTTCCGGTCCCTTTGAACTCTTCGTAGATGACCTCATCCATGCGGCTGCCGGTGTCGACCAGGCACGAGGCGAGCATGGTGAGACTTCCGGCGTTTTCGATATTGCGGCCAGATCCGAAGAACGTCTTTGGAGGGACGAGCGCGCCGGGGTCGATGCCGCCAGACAAGGTCTTGCCGCTCGTGGGAACGGACAGGTTGTATGCTCTGGAAAGCCTCGTGATACTGTCGAGAAACACTACGACGTTGCCGCCGCTTTCGACCAGCCGCTTGGCTCGGGCGGTGGTCATCTCGGCGACGCGGCAGTGACTCTCCGGCGTTTCGTCGAACGTCGAGCTTATGACCTCGGCTCCGGCAACCGAACGTTCCCAGTCAGTGACTTCCTCGGGGCGCTCGCCGATTAGCGCTACGATGATTTGCAAATCGTTGTATCTGTTTAACAGGCCGCGGGCGACCCGCTTCATCAGTTCGGTCTTGCCTGCCTTGGGCGGAGACACTATCAAACCGCGCTGACCGCGTCCTATTGGAGCCACAAGGTCTATGACGCGGGTCGTCATTTCCGACTTATCGTGTTCGAGAATCAGATGCTCGTCGGGGAAGATGGGCGTGAGGCGCTCGAAGATCGGTCGGCTGGCGGTGATTTCCGGGTCCATGTTGTTGACCGCGACGACCCGCACGAGCCCCTGGTATTTTTCGCCGCTCTTGGGATTGCGGACCTGGCCGGAGACGTCGTCGCCGGTCCTGAGGCCGAACCGCCGGATTTGCGACTGCGAGACGTAGATGTCGTCGCGGCTGGGGAGCCAGTGCACGTCTCGCCGGAGGAATCCGTATCCTTCATCGATTATCTCGAGGATGCCCGATTGGAACAGGTTATGACGCCCGCCGTTTGCTCCGTTGACTTCCGTCAGCTTGGCGATGAGTGCGTCGCGTTCCATCTCGACCGCGTCCGGAATCTGCCGTTCGGCGGCCATGGCCTGAAGCTCGACCAGATTGCGGGACTCGAGATCGGCGAGCGCGGTCGCGGTGTCTGCGTAACGATGCCCTTCGCGAAGCCGGGCCGGGGGATTGGAGCGTCCCCTAGAGTATCTGCGCCTGCTCACAGCGTTACCGGGACCGCTACGTTCATACTCAATTCGCCCTCACGACTCGGCAAGCTCTCCTCCTAAGCTAAGTGGCGGGTGCAATCTCAAAGCGCGCGGCGTCACGGCGTAGTCGCGCTGTGCGGGCAACAAGTCCAAAATTGAACATTGATCCGTGAGTCGAAACTGTGTTCCTTACGGGGAGGCCGTAAACGACCTCGACACACTCGCTCGGATGGAAGAAGGTATTTGGGATGCGCCGGGAACCTCTAATCGGTGTCCGCCGGTTCCTGATCGCCCATCGAACATATCACGGCGGTTTTTGAGCGTCAAGAAATGGACTACGCGAGCCAAACAACCACTATGGCGGAGGGTCCGCGATGGTTGGCGGTACGCATCGGAGGAGTGACAGTTATGTGCGTTCAGACGGGGGTGCGCCGGTCATGATCGGCATATTCGGGGGAACCTTCGATCCGGTTCACCTGGGTCACCTGGCGATCGCGGACGACGTTGCCAACGCGTTCGGTCTGGCGGAAGTGCTGTTCGTGCCGAATGCTCGGTCTCCGCTGAGGCGGGCGCCTGTGGCGTCGCCGTCGCAACGCTTTGAGATGTGCGAGCTGGCGACCTCGGGAAATAACCTCTTTGCCGTCTCCAGGGTGGATATCGATCGGGATGGTCCGTCATATGCGATCGACACGATCAGGCTTCTTAGAGCCGAGTATCGAGATTGCGAGTTTGCCTTTATCGCGGGTACTGACGTCCTGGATGAATTGCGAAGCTGGCGCGACACCGACGCGCTTCTGCGGGAAGCGTTGATGATAGTCGCGGAGCGCCCCGGGGTCGATGGAATCGACGTGGACAGAGCGGCAAGCGAGATTGGGTTCGCGGGTCGAATCGTGACGCACCGGGCCGCGCTCATGGATGTGTCTTCAACGGATATCCGACACCGGATCCGTAACGGCCTTCCCTATCGTTACTTACTGCACCATAGGGTTTACGACTATCTTCGCCGTCATCGGATCTACAAATCGTCCTGAGGCACCCGAGGCGAGTGATACACTCGAATTGGCGTCTATACAGGAGCCCGCCAGGGAGGTCGCCATACAGGTCGAGCCTGACGAACTCGCACATCGCCTTGTGTCGTTTGCCGCAGAGAAAAACGCGAGCGCAGTGACGCTTCTGGATATACAGAAGCTGACGACTATTGCCGACTATTTTGTGATTTGCACTGCCACTAGCACTGTGCAAATGAGGGCGATCGCGGAGGGAATCCTCAGCGAAGCCCGGGACCATATCGGCTTGCGCGGTCGTGTCGAGGGCACACCGAGCGATGGCTGGATGGCGCTGGACTTCAAGGATGTGTTAGTCCACCTCTTCCTTCCTGAAAAACGTGAGTACTACAAGCTGGAAGAGTTTTGGGCGGCCGCTCCCGCAATAGTTCAGATGGTCTAGAAAAAGAGGATCGAAGATAGATGTTTTCCAAAGGGATGCTGCTGGCCGTTGGCATCGCCGCCGGCACGATGTTCGGCGTCGGTCTGGGTATCGGCGTAGTCGTCGGGACCCAGTGGAGCCGCGTTGCACACTCGCTGCAGAATCGGGGAGTGCTTGGAAAGCCCAAGCGGGTTCGGTACGGAGCGCTTCAGCAGTAGCCGGGGCGCTCAGTCGCCGAATGCTACGACCGTAACCCCTGAACCACCTCGGCGCGGACCGGCGTCTGAATAGCTCTTAATGAGCGGGTGCTCGGCCAGATACCGCCGCACCGCCGACCTCAATGCGCCGGTCCCGCTGCCGTGGACGATGCCGAGTTCGCGGCGGCCCTCCCGCAGCGCGAGATCGATGAGCCTGTCGATCTCGTATGGCGCTTCCTCGGCGCGAATTCCCCGGATATCCGCCTGCACAGGCTGAGACACACTCGGAGTTTCCGTGGGCTTAGGTCTGGAAGCCGCCCGAGCCGCGCGCCTGGATACGGGTTGCAGATCGTTAGTCGAGACCCTCATTCGCGCGGGGCCTATTGCCACTTCCGCCTCGCGGCCTGATACATCGACGGACAGGACTTCGCCGGTCCCGCGGATACCCCGAATTGCGACTTGATCGCCGCTGCGGAACTCGGCTGCCTCATTGGCGTCGGGCTCCAAACCTTCCGATATCTCGGAAACCTCTTCCAGTCGGCGCTCCAGATCGCGGGACCTGGATGCAAGATCGGTCAGCCGGTCGGACTCAGCCTTGCCTGGCGTCTTACGGGCCTTTCTGGCAAGAGTCTCTATCTCGCGCACGAGCCGGCGCGATTCTCGCCGTGTCCGCTTCCGTTCGTCGGATATGCGCCTGGCGGTTGCCTGAGCGTGATCGTCGGCGCGTGCCCGGGTGTCTTCGGCGTGGCGTGCCGCTTCCTCGGCCTGCCGTCTCAGTTCGTCGGCTTCGGCGGCGCGCCGGCGGATGTCGTCGATCAGAGTCGCAGCTTCGTAATACTCGCTGCCCGCCAACTCGCGGGCACGAGCGACGATTTGATCGTCCAGGCCGAGCCGTGTAGCGATCTCGGCTGCGCCACTCCTCCCCGGCAATCCAATGCTTATCTCGTAGGTAGGCGAGAGCGTGTCGGGGGCGAAGTTGACACTTGCGTTTTCGACAAGCGGGTTGGCAGACGCAAAGTTGGCGAGCGCTCCGAAATGCGTGGTAGCGATAATCGCGCAGCCCTTTTCCAGAAGGCACTCGACTATCGCTTGAGCCAGCGATGCTCCTTCGATAGGGTCCGTGCCCGCGCCTATCTCGTCGGCTAGAACGAGCGACTCCGAATCGGCCTCGCGCACCATCTCCACCAGATTCGTCATGTGTGACGAGAACGTGCTGAGACTTTGCTCGATGCTCTGCTCATCGCCGATATCGGCGTAGATGGATGTATATACGGCCAGCCGCGTGCCGTCGCCCGCGGGCACGTGCAGCCCGCAGGCGGCCATGAGATGGAGCAGACCGACGCACTTGAGAGCGACGGTCTTTCCGCCGGTGTTGGGTCCGGTGATGACGAGGGCGCGAAATCCGTGGTTGGCGCCCTCGATTCTGATGTCGATGGGCACGGCGTCCTTTCCCAGCAGCGGATGTCTGGCTCGCGCCAGCTTGAATGTAAAGGCGTCTACTATTTCGGGTTCGATGGCATCAATGGAGTCGGCGTGACGGGCCTTGGCTAACGCCAAATCGAGACCGGCTATCAGCCGCAGGTTCTCCCGAGCGTGCTCGGCAACCGCACCTATCTGGCTCGACAAGGACTGGAGGATTCGTTCTTCTTCGTTTTTCTCTTCGATTTGTAAACGGCGCCATTCGTTGTTCATATTGACCAATTCGAGCGGCTCCATGAACACCGTGGCGCCGGACGCGGACACATCGTGCACGACCCCTTCGAAGCCCGACCTCGCTTCCTGCCGTATCGGCAGGACGTATCTTCCCGATCGCTGGGTGAAGATAGGCTCCTGGAGAATGCGGCCGAATCGAGGTGACGACGTCAGACTCGACAGCCGTCGAAGCAAGCGGTTATGAACGTTGCGCGCTGCGGACCGCAACGCCGCCAGCGCCGGGGACGCGGAATCGAGAATGGAACCGTCGTTCCCGATGCTTGCAGCTATCGCATTGAGCAGGGACTCCAGCGGCGCAATGCGGCCGGCCCGAACAGCCAGGTCGGGCGCGGCCTCGGCGATACGGCTCAGCGCATGACGCAAGCGGTTGCCGCTACGAATCGTATCCGCCACGCGAAGCAAGGCCGGCGGATCTAGCCGAGCCATCTTTTCGGCGGCGTCGATCTCTGGATTTATGTCACGCGCCGATCCGACGTTCAGGTTCGGGGCGAACTCAAGCACGCTCCGTGCCTGCCGCGTCTCTTCGAGCGCGGCCAGGACGGAAGCCCGATCAGTCAGCGGCTCCAGGTGCAGCGCCAGTTGATGGCTCAGGGGGAAGTCAGTGAATTCGGCGAGGCGGTCGAGCACTTTGGGCAACTCGAGCACGCTACGCGCATGGCAGGAGATGGTCACAAGGCAATGATATCCGGCTCGCGGCGGTTGGGACCGATTCGTACTCGGACGCCAAGCTCGCCTTTTCCGTTCGCGGTGTGCAAGGTCGATGAACGGACGTCGATCTTATTTTCCATATTGTTTGACCAGGTCAATTGTTTGACTAGGTCAACACGACTAGGAAGGAATGGCGCCGAATAGTCCTTTCGGCCGATTCACGCGCACGACATGGTTCCGCTATCGTTTTTGGGCCGACTTGAGTCCGACTGCGGTTGAACGCAAGCGGTTGAGGTTGGCCCCCAAGCAGCTACGGAAACCTGAGGAGATAGTGCATTGCGGATAAACAACGGGTCCGAACCCGTGGTCCGCCTAGAAGGACTTACCAAGAGGTTCGGATCGCTCACGGCGGTAGACCAGCTCGATCTAGAAGTGATTCCAGGAGAAGTGTTTGGTTTTCTAGGGCCGAACGGAGCGGGCAAGAGCACGACCATTGGGATGATGCTGGGTTTGATAGAGCCTACCGCCGGGTCGGTGGAGATGTTCGGCATGGATGCCAGCCGGCACCGGTCGGACGTCTTGCGGCGCGTCGGCGCGATCATCGAGGCTCCAGCTTTCTATCCGTATCTGAGCGGCAGGGACAATCTTCGGGTAGTCGCCAGATATAGCGGGGGCGGTCACGAATCTCAAATCGACGAGGTTCTGGAGTTGGTAGGGCTCGGGGGTCGAGAAAAGGACAAAATAAAGCACTATTCCACAGGAATGAAACAGCGTTTGGGCCTGGCGAGCGTGCTGCTCGGCGAGCCGGACCTGATAGTCCTCGATGAGCCAACCGCCGGGCTCGATCCTGCCGGCACGCACGAGTTCCGGGAGCTGATCCGAGCTACCGCCACCGAAAGTGGGCGGACCGTGTTCATGTCGAGCCATCTGCTGAGTGAGGTGCAGCAGACCTGCGACCGAGTGGCGATCATCAACCGCGGCCGGACGGTGCTGCAAGAGAGTCTGGAAGACCTGTTGCATCGAGTCGGGGGCGTCTATTTCGAAGTGGACGATTCCGAACGAGCCGAAACCGCGCTGACCGCCGCAGGGGTTGCGGCCAGCGTCGGAAACGAGCCGAACACGGTTTGGGCCGAAGTAGGCCGCGAGCGGATAGGGGAACTCAACTCGTTGCTCGTAGGCGCGGGATTGGTCGTCTCCGGGTCCGGGGTGAGAAGCTCGGATCTTGAAAGCGTGTTCCTCGAAGTCACCGGCAACGGCGCCTCAAAAGAAGAAAGTGGAAACTAACTTGCTGAACCGGATATCAACCGAGCTTCCGACAATCCCGCCGCTTGTATCGATCGAGCTTCTAAAGACTCGAAAACGCAGAGTCACCTGGATATGTTTCGGAATTGTCGTGGCGTTCCTGGCCTTTATGTTTATCGCCGTGCGTGTGCTCATGAAGAGCACCGCGGGAGCCGATTCCCCCGAATTCATGCAGATGGACGCGGCCATGCGGTTTCCGACCGGGTTCGGTTTCCTTCAGATCATGGAGGCCCAGTCCGCGCTTTACCTTGTCATCGTGCTTGTCTCGCTGCTGGTAGGCTCCGAGTACGGTTGGGGCACGCTGCGCCTGGCTCTGGCCAGAGGGCCTTCGCGAACTCAATTTATGCTCGCAAAGCTCATTGCGGCGATGCTTACCATCGTTATCGGAACGGCCGCCTTTCTGATCGTGGGCGCGGCTCTAATGATTCTCGGCGACCTGACGATCGGCGCGTTCGATCCTGTGTTTCCCGACAGGTTCTGGCTCGATCTTTTCCTCGACTGGCTCCGCACTACCGCCGTGCTGATGATCTACGTTGCAATTGCATTTGCCGCCGCCAGCCTGCTGAGGTCGGGAGGCGCCGGAATCGGCGTCGGCCTCGCTTTCGTAGTCGTTGAGCAGATAGTCATGAACCTCTTCATAGGATTCGGCGGCACACTCGGAAAAGTCGCCCAGTACTTCCCGACGAGACTTACGGAGAGCGTTCTTTTCACCAGCAGACTGACGGTTTGGATCGACGTCGAGGGGGGCCAACCGCCGCCGGGCGGCACGTGGCTGGATCCCTGGCCAGCTGCAGGACTTCTGACGCTCTATTTCGTTGTTCTGATTGGGGGCGCGATCTGGGTGTTCAACAAGCGAGACCTGACCAGCGGCAGCGGGACCTAGGCCGCAGGGGGATGGAACTCACTACCTGATCGCACTTTGCAAGGGGACGAGCAGGCTCGACTCAACGCGTGAGCGGTCCCGGCTGCGTCCACGGCAATGGATCGACCGGGACGTTGAGGACTCTTATTTCCCAGTGAAGATGCGGGCCTGTGGACAGGCCAGTGTTTCCGACGGCTCCTAGCAGATCACCTGTTTCGAGTTGGTCGCCGACGTTGACGTTGATCTCGGAAAGGTGGAGATAGGCGGAAAACACGCTGCGGCCATGGTCGATTATGACCGTATTTCCGCGGATCTTCAGCGGGCCGGCCCAGGCGACGGTCCCCTTCTGCGATGCGAGTACGGGAGTGCCCGTGGGCGCGGCAACGTCATGTCCACCGTGATAGTCGTAGAGTCCGCTGTCTCCATAGACGCGGCGCTCGCCGAACGGGGACGTAGGGGGTCCCGAGGCGGGAATGATGAAAGGCCCGTCCCAGCGGCGCTCGGTCGTAAATGTCCCGAAAATCGACTCGAGCAAAGCTCTCTCTGCCTGAATGTCTTCAGGAGTGAGCAAACTCTCGACCTCAGGGGACAGATAGAGCCGTTCGAACGGATAGTCGACGGGAGTCACGGAGAAGACAAACTCGACAGGCGCCGCAAACACGCCCTCTTTTGCCTGGAGCGTGTGGTTCCCCGGCTCGGAGATGCTTGATATCGGCAAGAGCGCTCTCATTTCCCCGGCGTCGCAAACCGCCGGAGCGACGATCGAGCCGAGCGAAATCGTGACCGGCCCGGAGCTTCCGAGAACTCTCACGACGAGGACGTCGCCCTGGCGGACCTGAGACGAAACCAACTCCAACGTCAGCTCGCCAGTTTCGGTTCCATCCGGCGGCTCAACAGGCGTGATCGCCTCTGGCGGAATGAGTCCGAACTCCTTGGCAACGTCGCCCGAGTTAGCCAGGACGGGTACTCCTTTGGGTCCCCCACCGTCGTCGACCGTCCAGACCTGAAACACCTGCCGCTGGGCGCGCAAAACCTGCACCGGGCCGAAATCAGCGTATGAAACGGGTAGACCGTAGAGTTCGAGCCACCGGCTTTCAGACTCGAACCTCTCCTGGATTAGCGGGTTCTGCGTGAGGATTTGGAGGTGGTTTTGAACAATCTTCGAAAAGCCCTCGGGGGTCGTCGGATTGAGGCCGGCATCTTCGATCAGCGCGACGTGGGGGGGTGTTTGACGAAACGCAAGCAGCTCCGGATCGCGCCCCGCCAGGCTCAGTTCGTCGAGAGTGTTCAGAAAGTTGACGGCTCGCTTGGCGCTGTCCCACTGAAGAATGGCTTTCTGGAACGCCTGGGTTGGCAAGCCCTTGAATCGATACCGGCTCGATACCGGGAAGCCGAGCGTAGGTATGCCCCCCTCGTTCTGGAATGCCGTCCAGAATCTCGCTTCGTGGTCGTCGAACACCACGAAGCCGCGTCCGGTATCCTCGCCGGTTTGCGAATAAAAGTGGCCGTTAGCCACGGGATAATCGACGGCGCAAGGCGGCGCGCCGGCGCCAACCGGCAGCGCGCCGGTATACGAGGCAAGCAATAGTGGGACTACGAGAGCGGCTAGCCTGAGCGCTCTCAACTTGGCGCGGGTTCTGAGGGCTATACCGAAACCTCGGCGCTCGCCAACTCGGCGACGTGCGCGCGTATCTTGTCCGCAGCTTCGACGATCTGCTCCATGCCGCGTCTGGTATCGAGCAACGCGTACTGGGGCAACCATACTGTCTCGTTGCGACAAAGATATTCCACGTTCGGACAGCTTATCGACGCGTAATCGATGTCAACCTCGCCACGCCGTCCTCGAGGCCAGAATCGGGACAGATAGGCTTCGGGCTTCAGAAACAGCGGTTGCTCGTGACATCCGCGCGGATATCCGAGGCTGGCGGGGATTCCCTCGGCCTTGAGGGCTTCAACGAACATCTCCCGGGGCAGACCGTCGAACGATTCCTTCTTGTATTTGAGGAGGAAGAGGTGGTGCGAGTCTCGGGTGGCGAAGCTGTCGCGCCGCAAGTTTGCCAACCCCTCTGTCTGATCTATCAAGTCAATCAGATACTTGCCGTTCTCGGTGCGGGAGACGGTCTGGGCTTCGAGCTTGCTTAGCTGAGACCTTAACAACGCCGCGGTATAGGAGCTGATGCGGAAGTTGTGGCAGGCAAACGGGAAGTCCCATCTGGCTCCGGCGCGGAAGCTGCCGCCTCCGGCATCACCCCCACGCTCGACCAGACCGCCTGTCCAAACGTCGTGATAGTCAATAGCACGCGCGAACACTTCACGGTCATTGGTCAGCAGAGCGCCACCCTCGCCGGAGTTCAGGTTTTTGCTCGATTGAAAGCTGAACGCCCCGGCATCTCCCAGGGTGCCGAGTCCGGCGTCGTTCCACTTGCCGCCGTGCACGTGGGCAGCGTCTTCAATGATTTTGAGTCCGTGCCTGCGGGCAATCTCGCCAATGGCGCCCATGTCGCAGGCGAGACCCGCAAAATGGACGGGCATTATCGCGGCCGTCCGGTCGGTTATCGCAGCCTCGATTTTTGAGGGATCGATGTTGTAAGTGTCGGGGTCGATGTCGACGAATACCGGCACGCCGCCCGACATGAGGATCGCGGCGGCGCTGGCGATGTATGTGTAGGGGGAAAGAATCACCTCGTCGCCGGGTTCGATTCCGATGGCGAGCAGTCCGATTTCGAGAGCCGAGGTCCCGCTGTTGAGCGCCAGACAGTATTCAGCTCCCTGGTATGCGGCGAACTCCCTTTCGAAATCGAGCGCGTGCGATCCAGCCATACGGCCCCACTCGCCGTCGCGAATGGCTTGCGTCACTGCCTCAACATCCGCTTCTGAGACAACCGGCCACGTGGGAAATGGATTCGATCTGACGGGGCTGCCGCCCGTGATGGCAAGTTGTGGCAATGCGGTTCTCCCGGCTCGATTCCTAGCGAGTTCCGCTAGATTCTAGCCGCAGGGATAGCAGTGAGAACCCGAGTGCGGCGACTAGTGCGGTCAGCGAGTCACGGAGTTGCGGTCGGCGATGGGCTGGGCGTTTGCGCCGGGCGTTCCACGACAAGACTTATGCCGGACTCCCGGGCAACCCTAATTCCCGAGGACGGGACTTGCTCGACGACCGTTCGCTCCGTCGCGTCTGCCGATTCACGCTCGACCAGCGAGCGGACGGTTAGTCCCGATGAATTCAAAAGCGCGAATGCCTCATCCGGGTCCATGCCGATAACACGCGGCACGGTTACGGGTTCGGGCCGATAGACAGTGATTACGACCTCTGCCTCCGGTTCAGTCAGCGACCCTGCCGCGGGCTCCTGGGCGTAGACCGCTCCGGGAGGAAAGCCTGCCGGGGCCTCGATCTCGAATTCGGACTTGAGGTTGAGTCCCGCGTCCGTTGCCCGCTGCACCGCTCCAGCTTCGGATAGACCGACAAGGGAGGGGATAACGATCCGCTCTGGTCCCCGGCTCACCTCGAGGATGACCTGGCGCCCCTTGGAGAGAATCTGGTCACCCGCCGGGTTCTGACTGACCACTTCGCCGGGCGGCTTTTCTTCATCGAACACGGGCACTTCGAGAACGAGGAACCCCAGGCTCTCCAGAATGTCGCGCGCCTCTCCAGCCGTCTCGCCGACGACGGAAACCAAAAAGGCGTTGGCATCGCCTCGATTGATGAACAACGTCATCCGGTAATCGCCGGCTATCACCGTACCTGGATCAGGCTCTTGGCGTATGACGGCTCCCGCCGGCACGTCGGACCTGAACTCCTCGGCGATCTCGATTTCCAGTCCCATCGCCTCAGCCTCGATCTGTACTTCAGCTTGCTGACGGCCGCGGAAGTCGGGAATCTGAAATGGCTCACCGGGGATCACAAGCGATGATGCCGCCGCCTCGGTCGGCGAGTTCAATGACCGGTCAGCGGAGAAGATCGCGCCGATTTCCTCGATCGTCTGCTCGAGCGGTACGAGGGGGTTTTCGATTCGCGGCAAGACCAAGAGAAAGGCGATGATTCCGATGATACTCACCGCGCCTACCATCCATGGCCGGACTTTGGGCCGGTCGCTTTCCGGTACTGGTCTATCGGGCAGGGGCACTCGCGGGCGGTTGAGTCTGACCGATTCCCTTCGGTTCCGGATCGGCAAGCGTCTGGCGGGCGAGAAATGAGTCCTTCGACCTGGGCGCGCGGCTTCGAGGGCGGCGGCGAGGCCGCGCATGTCGCGATACCGCTTGCGGGCATTGCGATGAACTCCCCGCTTGAGCACGAATTCGAGCGCCGGCGGTATCGGAGGCCGCGAGGCAGCTCCGTTGGCGCTGGTGGGATCCCGACCGAGTATCGACAGAGCGAGATAGGAGACGGCGTATACGCTGGCCCGCGCGGTGGGCGTGCGCCCCCCAACCACTTCCGGCGGCAACGCGGCCGCGAGTTCGGGCCAGGCTTCGTCGGCTTCGAGCACCAGATCCGACAGTCCGGCAAGCAGCCAGGGGCGTCTCAGGACCATGCCGCGCATTGGGACCTCGGCAATGCTTGCGGAGGGCAAAACCGAGATCGGAACGCCCGCCGAATGAAGGTAGGCAACAATTCGCGAGAGTTCCAGAGCGACGTGAAAAGCGCGCTCGGTCGCAGGCGGAGCGCTGCTCCCGCCGGTAGGTATCGCGTCTCGGTCTGTCAGCGCCTCGGAGACGACAAGCAGACCGTCATCCGACGATTCAAACGCGATCGGTCTTTGAATGCCTTCAAACTCCAGAGACTGACACTTCCGCAGTCCGTCCGTGATCGCTCGGACAGACTCGCCGGAGTGTGCGCCGAATTCCCATCGAGCGGCCTCGTATTCGAGGCCGCTCGTCGAGTCGACGCACCTGTAGAAACGAACGCCGGCGAGCGACCCCGTCTCTTCCAGAAGCGAGATACGCCCGGCCAGGCCGGACGCCTCAAGCGGGGATTGGGTCACCACCGGTCAATTCCGCGCAGGCACCCCGGATTCGCGCCGCAGGCCCGAGTGTTCCGCACCGTTGAGCCGAACCGATACGACCTGTGAGATTCCGTCGGCCGCCATCACGACCCCGAATACGGAGGAGGCACGTTCGATGGACGCCGCGTTGTGGGTTATGAGGATCAACTGCATTCGGTCTTTGAATTCGTTAAGCACGGTCTGAAACCGCAGGATATTCGATTCGTCCAACGCCGCGTCTACCTCGTCCAGAACGCATAGCGGCCCGCCTTTATAGTCCATCATCGCGAAGAGCAGCGCCGCCGAGACCAAGGCCCTCTCACCGCCCGATAGCGCATTGAGAGGCTGCCGGCGTTTGCCGGGAATCCGAACGTCAATCTCGATCCCACTGGAGTCTGGACGCTGTGGATCGGCAAGACTCATGCGCGCGTCGCCGTCCCCCACCAGCGACTCGAAATATTTGTGGAAGGAGCATCGCATCTTCTCGAACGCATCCATGAACTCGCCCCGGACGGCGCGTTCGAGCTCGTTGGAGATTTTCTTAAGCTCAGCGGCCGATTTCTCCATGTCGTCGATCTGTAAACCCAGGTTTTCGACCCGCCGCGCCTCGTCCCGATATTGCCTAGGAGCCAGGGGGTTGACAGGTCCGATTACCTCGACCAGATGACGCAGGCGATCAATTTCGGCGACAACCTCGCCAACCGCCCCGGGGACTTTCCTTGGTTTCAAGTCCCCCTCGCCAAGTTCCTCGCGGGCGCGTTCCCGCAGCTCGTAGATACGCCGGCGGGCGGACTCGGACCGGTCAAGGGCGTTGGCAACAGCGGTCTTGAGCTGCGCCAATTCAAGCTCGCGCGAACGAGCTTCGAGGGCCGCGCGTTCGCGTTCAAGCTCCAGTTTTCTTAGCTCCGTGTTGAGGCGCTCCACCTCTTCCTCTCGGCTTGCGCAGACCGGTCCGAGCTTTGTTATCCGTTCTTCCAGGCGGTCAGCTTGGGTGACCGCTTCGGCTTCGCCCTTCCTGGCGCCGTTCAGGTCGGCTTGCAAGCGTTCCAGCGCCCGCTGGCGCGCTGTGATTTCAGCCTCGCTACGCGCGAGCGATTCGGTCAAATTGGAGATTCGCTCGCGCTCCAGCTCTAGTCGCGCACTGGGACCGCCGAGCTGCGCGGCATGGGCTTTCGATAGCGCATCTTCCGCGACTTCGACGGCTTGTCTTGCAGGCTCGATTAACGAATCAAGCCCAAGCAGCCTTGTCCGTGTCACCTCCCGCCTGGAAGCGGTTTCCTCGAGTGCAGCGGTAGCCCGGTCGGTTACCGTCTTCCACCAGCGTAGCTGCCTGTTCGCCAGCGGTATCTCCTCGTCCACCGTGCGCAGGCGGGCTTTGGCTCGGGCTACGGCCGCTGAAACCGCTTCCAGCACGTCGACTGCCGCTCGTTCGGCATTAGTCGCCTCGACCAAGTTAGCCTTGGTCGAGGCGTCGGCTTGCATGAGACCGGCGAGTACCCTCTCAGCCTCGGAAAGTCGTTTTTTCGCCTCGGTTTCTCTGGCCGGGTCGAACGCGACCGTTCCGTTGTGTGCCCCCGGACGAATCGATCCATCGCGGTCTATAAGGTCACCTTCAACGGAAACGATGTGGTAGTCAGCAGCGTTGTTTCGTGAAGACCGCAGATCAATCGCCGTGCGGAGTGAGTCGACGACGAGCACGGACTCCAGAACGGGCGCCAATGCCCGCTCGAAGCCTGGCGACCCGGTGATCACGTTGTCGAGAGTCCCGATAATCCCCGGTCCGGTAGGCCCGCCGCCAAATAATCGTCTGCGCTTTCTTGATCGAAAACCTTGGGCCGGTCTGATTCGAACACCCGACGACGCTTGGTCCGAGATGTACTCCAGAACCGCTTCCACATGCGACGTGTGCCGGACTACAACGTCGTCGAGTAGATGACCGAGCGCTGCGGCGACCGCGATCTTGAGCCGCTCTGGCACATGCTCGATACCCGAGCGCAACAGACCTTCGACATGGAGCAAATCTGCATTGGCCAAGAGTTTGGAAACTGCGGAATCGTCCCGCTTCGAGGTCTCGCGCATCGCAGATAGTGCCTCGACCTCGGCGCGCCTTCCCGCGATTTCGGCTTTGCATCGCGTCACGTCGGCCGCGGCCGCCTCCATAGCCGACCGCGCGACGTCCGATTGCTTGGCGGCGACGGTTCTCGCGTCGTCCGCGTGAGCCGCACGCGCTTCGGCATCCGCCAATTCGTTACGGGCTAGCTCAATGTCTTTTTTCAGACCTTGCAGGGTTTGATCTAGCTCGGCCAGACTCGACCGCCCCTGAGAGGCGTCTTTTAGAGCTTCATTTTCGCGGACCGAAAGGTCCCGATTTACCTCTTGAAGTCGAGCGAGCTCCGAGGTGAGCTTTGCAGACTCACGCCGAGCTTCAACCGCGTTTTGCTGAAGCTTGTCAAGGACTTCCGCTGTCAACGGCTCGGTACCGCTGCTCGCTATCTCGGCTTCCAGTAGTTGGGCGCGAGACTTGCGCTCTTCGAGTGAAGTACGGTCGCTTTCGTTTGCCGCCTTCAACGCTGCCAAAAGGTCCCAGATTTCGAGCTCGCGAGCGCTTAACTCGGTGATTGCACGCTTCTCGAACTGCGCTCGCTGACGGGCAAGCCGTGAACCGGCGGAGGTTTCGGCCATGTCGGCGCGGATTTTCTCAAGTGCGACCCTGGCTCTAGCGAGCCGAGATCTGACGGTTTCCACGGCGTCGTCTGCCGAATCGCCGGTAGTCGATGATCGGGCGGCTTCCAGCGTCGCGAGCTTGTCCGACGCCGCACGTTGGGCAAGCTTTGCCGACTCGAATGACGCCGCAGCCTGCGCAAGACGGTGTTGGAGAAGGTCTCGTGTTTGGTTTTCTAGTTCTTCACCGAGATCCCGGCTTCGCTCTGCCGCGTCCGCCTGCAACTTGAGCTGGTCGAGCCTGGGCACAAGCTCGATGTGCAGGTCTCGAAGGCGCTCAAGGTTACGTTCCGTTCTCTGAAGTCGCCGCCGGGCTTCGTCGCGCTTGGCGTAATGGCGAGAGATGCCCGCCGCCTCCTCGATCAACGTCCTCCGGTCTTCAGGCTTCAGCCGCAAGATGGCGTCGATCTGCCCTTGACCCACGACGACCTGACCGTTGACTCCCATGGCGGCTGTTCGGAGCAAGTCCTGGAGGTCACGCAGCCGTACCGACGAGCCATTCAAAATGTAGTCGTTTTCGCCGGATCTATAAGCTCGTCGGGTCACGCTGACCTCGCCGTATTCGAGCGGCAGCCATCCGTCACCGTTGTCGAACACGAGTGTTACCTCAGCCATGCCGGAACGTGACCGCTTGGGGGTGCCGCCGAAAATGACGTCCTCGGTCCGTTGGGCGCGTAGCATTCGGGCGCTTTGTTCGCCCAGCGCCCAGCGAATCGCGTCGGCTATATTGCTCTTGCCGGCCCCGTTAGGTCCCACGAGAGCCGTTAGACCAGTCCCGAACTCGACTACCGTCTTTCGAGGGAAACTCTTGAATCCCTGGACTTCGACGCGACGCAGATACAAAGGTCAGAGACCGCTGTCGGCGGGGGGCGTCAGATCTTCCTCACGAAGGACGTCGTACGCACTTCCGGCGGCCGCCTGTTCCGCCCGTTGGACACTGGACCCTCCCCCGATGGCTAGAACTCTCTCGGCAAGCCTGACTTCGACCTCAAACCACTTTTCATGATCGGGTCCCGAAGCCCTAAGCACTTGGTACGAAGGAGTCGTCTTGAGCTTCTTGAGCAGGAGCACTTGCAGCCGTGACTTGTTGTCCGGCGGTGCTGGACTCTCATCCGGGTCGGACGCTATTCGCTCTAACCATGGCAACAGGACCTGACGCACCGACTGGATCCCCCCGTCGAGATAGATGGCACCGAGCAGGGCTTCGTAGCTTCGCCCCAGAATCGTTCGGCGCGAGCTTGGTCGGGAAAGCAGATTGCCTCCGCCCGTCGATACGTAGTCGGCCAGGCAGGCGTCCTCGGCGCGCTGAGCTAGTGAATCGAGATTGACCAGCGCGGCGCGGCGCTTTGTCAGATCCCCTTCAAGACGGTCGGGGAAGCGTTGGTATAGGAACTCGGCCACGACCAAGCCGAGCACCGCGTCGCCCAGAAATTCCAGACGTTCGTTCGAGTCGAGAACCGAAAGTTCGCTTTCGTTGACGAGCGAACGGTGGACCAGCGCCAGTCTGAGCAGGGAACGGTCGTCAAAGCGGTAGCCGAGCTGCTCCTCAAGCGCCTTCATAACGCGTGTCCGGTTGGTCGCTTGGTCTGTGCGAGCGGACGAGGGAGAGAGGCAGGCGCCGCCGGGTGAACGGAAACGTTGCCCGGCCAGCGGCGCGGCAAAACGAGTATGCCGCCGAGTACTGACCCGATCCTCTTAACTTCGCAGCACCTCGGGAATCAATCTCCCGAAGCGCGCTCTACGTGGACGCGGCAGCAACCTGTGTCGTGTACACCGCCGTGCACCAGTCAGCGTACTTCGGATACTTGCCCTTGACGATATCGAAGTATAGCTTCATCAATTGACTAGTAATTGGGCCAGCTTTTCCGTCGGCAATGGTGCGGTGGTCTACTTCGCCGACCGCCGCCACCTGTGCGCCCGTGCCGCAGAGGAAAAGCTCGTCGGCGACGTACAGCTCGCTGCGGTCGATCTGCCGCTCCACGGTGTCTACTCCAAGCTCATCTTTGGCGAGCTGGATCAAGGTCGAGCGGGTGATCCCCTCAAGAATGTTATCCGCCAGCGTCGGAGTTATGAGCACGCCGTCGCGGACTATGAACAGGTTTTCGCCCGAGCCCTCGCTAACGTGTCCGTCGCTGGTGAGCATGATGCCTTCATCGAATCCGTTCTCCTCGGCCTCGGTCTTGGCGAGCGAAGAGTTCAGATAGAGTCCCGTGGCCTTCGTCCGCGCAGGCATCACATTGTCGTCGATGCGCTGCCAGGTCGAAATGCAGCATCTGATCGGTTCGTCGAGGTCCAAATAGTCGCCCAACGGAGCGGCGAAGAGGAAGAAGTCGTCCGGCAAAAAAATCGTTTTGCCGCCCTCTCGGCGGACCATGCTCAGCCCGATAATCGCGCCGCTCTTATAGACGACAGGGCGGACGTAAACGTCTGTCTCAAACCCGTTTCGCGCGACGACGTTTACGGCTATTTCCACCAACTCATCCAGGCTGAGTTTGAGACTCATCCGCAGCGCCCGCGCGGAGCGGTGCAGCCGCTCGAAGTGCTCCCGGACGCGAAACAGGTAGATCTGCCGGTGTTCTTCGTTCCAGTAGCCGCGAATACCCTCGAAACAGCCGGTGCCGTAGTTCAGCGCGTGAGTCCTGATGCTTACGTTGGCCTTGGAGATCGGAACGTAGTCACCCTCGAAATAAGCCCAATCTTCGGCCATGGTTCCTGCTCTCAGCGGCACATCCCAGGCGCTCGACGATCGAGCGCCTCCAAGAAATGTGCGGGATTATACATATTCAGACGCCCTCCGACCGGTGAACAGGCTGCGCGAGTAAGCTCCGGTCTAGAAAACCTGCCGTCGGAGGAATATGAGGTCGCCCCGCAGGTCGCTGGATTGGTAGAACTCTTTGAAGCCCCATTTCTTGTACAAGCTGAGTGCGTATGCGTTGGGCCGGTCGACGCCGATTACCAGCGTTCGACGGCCGCGGTATTGGGCTTCAGCCGACGCGGCTTCCGTCAACGCGCGCGCGATTCCACGGCGGCGGTACTTCTTGATTACCGATAGCGTGTGGAGATAGCACTCCGAGCGGCCATCAGCTATCGCCGGGTCTATGCCCGAGTAGCGGGTCCAGAACTGCCCAACGTAACGCCCCTCGTACTCGGCGACGTGGACCGCCTGCACGCCCCGCTCGACTTCTTCGAAATAGCGCTGCAGTAGACGCAACTGCGTGAAACGCCGGGCAGGCCCCCAAAATCTGCTTAAGCTCTCGGCGTCCCAGGAGTTTCCCAGGCGAATGGTGAAGTCCAGCGGATTCGGAACGCTCTCCGATGCCTTGACGGTTTTTCGAAGAGTCATTAGGGGTTTTTCCGTACCTTGGAATTTTCAATCCCGGGCGCCTAGTTTACGTGCCAGCTATCGATGTGCGCCAAGAATTTTCTACACAACTCTCAAGTCAAAGGGGGGCAGCGTGAACAGCCGGAGTAATGTGGGAGCCGACCACGTTGGCTTCCCCATTTACAATCTTTCGGTGCTAGCGACAGCAGTTTTGATCGAATATCCGAAATCGACCAGACGCTGCTTTTTCAATGGGAACGGCCGACGTGAGGACGGAGCCATCGGGCTTACGCAAACGGCGTCGCGGTCGCTCACCCCAGATGGGGTGAAGGCTCTCTGCCGTTCTAGAGGGACACGCGCTTGATATCCACGCCGGTCGCCGAATTGTGCCTGGAGGGGGCGGACCTGACCCGGCTGCTTGAGTTGGAATGGCTGGTGACCAACGGTATAGGCGGATACGCGTCGTCGACGGTGGCGGGAGTAAACACCCGGCGATATCACAGCCTGCTTGTAGCGGCTACGCGCCCGCCCGCCGGCCGCAGGGTGCTCCTGGCAAGCATGGTCGAAGAGCTGCGTGTCGGAGATGAAGTTATCGGCCTGTCCACCGCCGAATACGAAGACGGCTCGCTTGATCCACAAGGTTGGAATTACATCTCCGGCGTCAAGCTCGTAGGGACCCGTCCGGTCGTCAGCTTCACTGTTGGTGATTACGTGGTGGACAAGACCGTCTGGATGGAGCGAGGTCTCAACCAGACGTGGGTTCAATACACGCTGGCTAGCGGTCCCGCAAGCGTTGAATTGCAACTCCTTCCGCTCGTTACCAACCGCGACTTCCACGCGGAAACCAGATCGCACGAGGCGGGCGTTTCGGATTCGGCGATCAGTGAGGATTCGATCATATTGACGCTCGCGGACTTGCCAGACTTGATCGTGGACCTGGATGGCCACGCCGAAATCGACCGCTTCGATGACTGGTTTTGGAACGTCGCCCACAGGCGCGAGCGGGAGCGCGGCTTCGAGTTTGTGGAGGACCTATTGGCTCCTTGCGTCGTGCGAGCGCGCCTAGATCCCGGTTCCAGCTTTGCGCTCACGGCCTATCTGGGCCGTCGGCAAGACCGTAATGCCTCCGAATCGCTGTCGGCGTTTGACGTCCGTGCGCAAGAACTGCTGGAAGGGGCCGCCGAAGCAGTCGACACGCCTACTCAGCGTCTCGTTCTCGCAGCGGATCAGTTCCTCGTTGGACGCGGCTCAAGAGAGATCGGGACGGTGATAGCCGGCTATCACTGGTTTGGAGATTGGGGCCGGGATACGATGATCGCGCTCCCCGGCCTCACGCTCGCGACCGGACGGGCGGAGTCGATGCGTGGGATTCTGGTCGAGTACGCGAGCTACGTCAGTCAAGGAATGCTGCCGAACAGATTCCCCGACGACACGGGACAGCCTGAATACAACACAGTTGACGCAACACTTTGGTGGTTCGAGGCGGTCGCGGCTTATCTGCGGGCGACCGGGGACGATTCCATCCTGCGGGAGCTTCTGACTCCGATGGTCAGGGTCGTCGATTGGCATCTGCGGGGATCGAGGTACGGCATTCGCGTGGACTCAGAGGACGGGTTGCTTTACGCGGGCGAGCCGGGGAGTCAGCTTACCTGGATGGATGCCAAAGCGGGCGACTGGGTCGTAACTCCGCGCATTGGGAAACCGGTTGAGGTCAACGCCCTTTGGTATTCGGCGCTGCGCTCGTTGGAACGGTGGCTGGGGCTGGCCGGTTTCGATTCATCCAAGACTCGAGACCTGGCTGACAGGGTCTCAGTCTCGTTTCGATCACGATTCTGGAACGAGGAGCTGGGCTTTCTCTACGACGTGGTCGACGGCCCCGACGGTGATGATTCATCGTTGCGGCCTAACCAGCTTTTCGCGCTATCGGTCTCGCATCCACTCTTGCATGGCAAGCTGGCTCGATCCGTGGTTGCCAGAGTTCGCGATGAGCTTCTGACCCCATTCGGTCTGAGAACGCTCAGCCCGTCCGATCCTAAATATGGGGGCAAGTATGGCGGCGGCCCGTTGGAGCGGGACGGCGCTTACCATCAAGGAACCGTATGGCCCTGGCTTATAGGGACCTACGTGGACGCACACCTACACGCTTTTGGGTCAGTGCGCGAGTTGGATGCGCTTCTGGACGAACTGTTGGCCCATCTTGACGCCGCCGGCTTGGGGAGCATCGCCGAGATTTTTGGAGGTGACGTGCCTCACCCGCCCGACGGCTGCGTAGCGCAGGCCTGGAGCGTGGCGGAAGTGCTGCGTTCAAGGGTAAAGCTGACGGATGCAGCTGCTACCTGATTTCGCGCTTTCCGGCTATGCGTTCGATCACGTCGAGCAAAGAGTCTCTTTCCTCGTCGGTGATGCGCTCCGAGGTGAAGCGGTAGTCGGCCTTGCGCACGATCTCGTTCATGTGCCCCCGGAGCTGAGACCATGCTTTCCGCTGCACGTTGACCAGAGTACGGAGCTTTTCGCCGTCGGCAAGGTCCACTGCGACCGGGAGGTGTATAAGACACAGACCCTGCGAAGAGATGAAAACCTCCCGGACGGCGCTTTCGCCCAGATGCGCTATCAGTCCCGTTAGATAGCGGCGCTCCGAGACCTGCTGTTCCTCACACGCAGGACACGGTCGCTCAGGCAGGAGCGGTCTGGCGCGCGAGTCCCGGACTCCAAAGACGCGGCGAATTGCATTCACTATGGATGAACGCGCGTCTTTGTCGGGGGATCGATTGATGACGCCGATCATCTTCTTGAGTATGTCGGCGTACGTTATCGCCGCGGCCAGCGAGTCTTGCATGTCGAGAAATTGATGCGCGTGCCGTGTGCAATACCCGTTTGCGGCTCGAAGGTGATCGCGGACCGGCACGTCCGTCACGCTGTCCCGGCAATACGCCTCGATGTGCCTGCTGACGCTGCGGGCTGCGAGAAAGCAAACGGGGCAGCCCGGTTGGGCGAGTGCCTCGAGTAGCTCAAGCAGGGTCGGCTCCTTGTTTTGGAGGTTGGTTTCCTGCCAGAAGCTTGATGGCCGCTGCGTCGGCTTGCGGCCCGTGTAGTCTGCTGGAAGCGGTTTCTTATATTTGCGCATGGTAAGCAAGCATAGCTTTGAGGCGTTGTTGCGGGCTTGTGCGCCGCGACGAGAGCCTAACCCGGTCCTCTCCGCGATATACTTGAAGGCTGTTGGAGTGTTCCCGTTTCAAAGCCTATGAAAAATCAACAGGCGAACCGAGTTTGTCGCAAGTCCTCGAATCCCTCGAAGAAAGAATAAAGCGGAATTCGCTTCCTTCCGAGGCCGCTGACGTGGCCGCGGCGCGGCTGTCAGTGATGCGTTCCGCGCAGCCGGAGTCGTTCGACTACATAGACAGCAAGCACTACCTCGACGAGCTTCTGACGTTTCCGTGGGAGGAACAGGTAAGCGGCGCGTTGGACGCCGCCAAGGCGCGTGAGGTTCTCGATCTAGGCGCTTACGGTCCTCAAAAGATCCCGGATGAGATTGCGGACTACTTCGCCGCGATGACCGGCGAAGGCGGTCCCGCGAACGTGGCCGAGTGGCCCGTGCCTGTACTTCTCGGCCCCGCCGGTATCGGCAAGCGAACCCTGGCTCGCAAGTTCGGACAAGTCACGGGTCGTCCCGTGGAGATCATCCAACTTGAATTGACGGAAAATGACGCGGACCTGTTTGGGGTTCCCAACGACAGGGTTCGCGGCAGATCGGGATCGATCGTGCAAGCGCTCAATCGAGCGAATCGGCGGGATGCAATCATCGTTGTCGCTGGAGTCGAATGGGCGGTCAGGTCCTGGCAGGATCATGGCCTGCACTTGATCAGATTCGTGTTTGATCCGGCCGAGCGAGCCCGGTTCCGCGATCGATTCCTGGACGTCGAGATGGACCTCTCGCAGACCCTCTTCGTGCTTACCGCCTTTTCGCTGGACGTGCTGCCGCCTGAGGTAGCGCCTCGCGTGTTCGGGGTGGAATGGGCCGGATATACGAAGCCGCGCAAGGTCGAAACGATCTCGACGTCGATATTGCCGAAACTGCTGGAGCGTTACGGGCTCGCGAATGAGGACATCCAGATTGTGGATGAGGGCATCGAGTCGATAGTCGACGAATACACCAACGACGCCGGTTTCGAACAGGCTGAGATCGTCCTCGACCTCCTGTGCCGCAAGGCGGCTGGGGCGCTGGCGGCGGGCAGGTCGTTCCCGAGCCCCGTCGATTCGGAAGCGATCCAGCAACAACTCGGCGCGCCCCGCACGTACGGCGACCAGATTCGGGCGCTCGTCCGTCCGGGTATGGCCAAGGGCATAGCACTTTCGGCGGAAGGCGCCGCTGTCGAGACTGTCGAGGTCGCGGTCGTCCCTGGATCGGAGGGCTTCGGTCCGGTAGGAGCGGTCAACGAGGCGGTCGCGAAGATAATCGATCTCTCCTATCACTACATTAGATCCCGAATGACGGAGATGGACATTTCCGCTAGGCAGCTTTACGAATACGCCTACCGGGTCAATCTGCCCGGGTATCCCAACGAAGTATCCATGCAGTCTCTGGGGCTGGCGGTGGTCGTTGCGTTTCTATCCCAAATCCGAGACCGGCTCGTCGATCCTGAGCTTGCGCTTGTGGGTGAAATCACGCTTAACGGACGTGTCGTCGGTTCTCCCGGCCTTCAACATCTACTCCTCGCCGCGCATCGAAGCGGAATCAGGCGGATAGTCATTCCGGGCGAGAGTCAGCAGGACTTGTACGACCTCCCCCCCGATCTCTCCAGCGACATAGCGATCATCCCGGTCGACGATGCCGAACAGGCTATTCGGGTGGCGCTCGAGTAGGCACCGCGGCCAGACTCTAGTAATGGTGAAACCCGTGGCGGTGATGATAGCGACTTTGGAACACCGAGCCTCTTAGCAGATGTTTGGCATAGGGGCGTTCGAGCTTTTCGCAATCCTCGTCATCGCAATGATCATCCTTGGACCGGACCGGCTGCCGAGAGCTATGGGCAAGGTAGGCGGATGGGTCAGGGAGTTGCGAAGGCTCACCCGCGAGTTCAGAGCCGAGTTCGACGAAGAGATAAAACTCCTCCAGGGAGAACTTGAGACCATCCGGGAGGAGGCCGAGCTCACTCGCCTGGAGCTTGAGGAGATTCGCTCGGATATCGAAACGTCGATGACCGAAGTCCAGGAGGACCTTCAGCAGGCCGGCGAGGAGATGAAAGAAGAGCTTGCGGGCGCCGAGCAGGACGTTCGCGCGGTCGAGCAGGAAATTCATGGACCCGGGCGGGTCGCCAGTACCGGCCGTGCGGGCAGGAATCCCGCGCTCAACTCGCCTCAGCGTTCGCTCCCGGCTCCGGCACCGGCGGCGTCGCCTCAGACGCCCGCGTCCACGCTCGCACCTACGCCCGCGCCTGCTCTCAGGTTTCCCGACCCTTCGGACGCCATGTACGCGGCTATCCTCGACACATTTTCGACCGGAAACGGGGAGCTGACGGATTCGCCACAGCCTGCGGCCGCCTCCGCCGCCCGTGCGACAACGGATCAGGAAGTTCTGGATATCGGCGATGGTTGGGAGCGGGTCCAATCTGCCGCCGCTGGGACCGGCGAGACCAATTGGGAGAAGCCTCCGGCCAACAGGCCGCTTGCGTTTTCGCCGCAGAATGACCAGTTTGGGGCGATTCTCAAGGCCGTCGCCGAATCCGGCGATGAAGCCGCCGCGTCAGCCCGAAGCGCTCTCGAATATCAGGCGTCGCTGGATGCGACGGAGCTTGCGCACCTTGATGGAAAGGGGCCCGCCGGGTTGGCGTTCGCATGGGCGGCACAGCGCCAGGCGGTTATGGAGGACGGAGATGTCGAGATCGATACTTCCGATTCCGAGGGGACGCGGATCCGACTGCACGTCTGTCCATACGGTCTCACGGGATCTGACGGGCTCGCCGCGTGTGAGCTGAGCAACTCCTATGACCGCGCGCTCGCCGATGGTCTTGGACTAGGCGCTCGATACGACTCGCGGATAACCGACGGAGCTTCGTTTTGCGATCTTGTAATCAGCCGAGCAAAACTGCCGGAACCGAGTTCGGAAGCGGGCGATGGTACAGCTGTGGAGGACGCGGAGTCTGAGAGTTCGGAATCAGTCGAGGCGGTCGCGTCGCAGAACGGTTAGGGTTCTCAAGTAAAAGCGTCTGGAGAAGCGCCTATGAGCGAGAATGCGAAAGTAGCTATTGTCACGGGTTCGGCGACCGGCGTAGGCCGAGCGGTCGCCTTGCGGCTGGCGCGAAAGTCGGTCGCAGTGGTCGTCAACTACAGCAGGTCAGAAGCGGAAGCTCGGGACACGGTCGCCGCCATCGAAAACGCGGGAGGCAGGGCGCTTCTCCAGAAAGCCGACGTTTCGGACGACGGGCAGGTGCGGGCTATGGTCGACTCAGCCGTGGCTGAATTCGGCCGCCTCGATTACCTCGTGAACAACGCCGCGACGACGTTTCGTGTGCCGATGGACGACCTCGAAGGACTCACCTCCGACATGTGGCATCGGCTGCTCGACGTGAACGTGCTCGGGGCGTTCCAGTGCTCGCGGGCCGCGGCGCCGCATATTCGAGAGCGGGGAAGCGGAGCGATAGTCAACGTCTCGTCGTATTCAGGGTTCAGTGGCAAGGGCACTTCGATAGCGTACGCGTCGTCGAAGGCGGCGATGAATGCCATGACAAAGTCGGTGGCGGCGGTTCTGGCGCCGGAAATTCGCGTCAACGCCGTAGCTCCCGGGTTCATAGACACCCGCTGGCATGACGGATACGAAGAGATCAAAGTTAGAGCCGCCGCCGAGACGCCGCTTGGTTTCGCGGCGGGACCGGACAACATCGCGGATGCAGTAGTGCCGCTTCTGCTGGATAACAGCTTCGTGACCGGTCAGGTGGTTGTGGTGGACGGCGGACGCTGCCTGTGAACCGTTGCCCACGCTGAGAGTCTGACGAATCCCAGGCCGACTAAAATCAGCGATGGTTGCGACCACCAGAATCTCAGCCGAACGACTTACGCAAATTGGGGCGGATCTGCTTCAGTCGGCGAAAGTCGACCCCGCTGACGCCCGGTTCGTCTCCGGCACGCTCGTGGATGCGGACCTGCGCGGTCACTTTTCTCACGGCGTTAACCAGATTCCCGGATACCTGGAGTCGCTCGACCGCGGCGACGTTAGGGCGGACAGTGAAATCACGATAACGAGTCGCGGAGCCGGTTTCGCGACCATCGACGGCGGACTGGCGTTGGGGCAGGTTGCGTCCAAGCTCGCGATGGAGACAGCGATAGAGATTGCGCGGGAAACCACTATCGGAGTGGTCAACCTGCGCCGATCCTCGCATTACGGCGCGGGAGCCTATTGGGCGCAAATGGCCGCGGATACCGACATGATCGGCTTTACGACGTCCAACGACGCTACTGCGACGGTTGCGATACACGGAGGAAGCCGGGGGGCTTTGGTGAACGCGGCATTCTCTTGGGCGATTCCGGCGGGCGACGAGGCCGATATCGTTATCGACATGGGGACCGGTACGGTCGCGGACGGCAAGATATCGCTGGCAAAGGCGCTCGGCGAGCATATTCCCAAGAGCTGGGCGATAGACGCTCTGGGCAAAGCCACCAGCGATCCGGACTCTGTCGAAGCGATCCTTCCCTTTGGAGGGCCGAAAGGCTACGCGATAAACGTTATTTGCGACGTGCTTGCGGGAGTTCTGGGCGGGTCGGACGCGAGCGTCGTGTCGGCGGGGCGCCCGGCCGTCGAGGGGGGCTGGGCTAACCATTTCTTCCTCGCGCTCGAAATCAAGTCCTTCTTACCGTTGCGTGAGTTTAAGGACGGCGTTGATCGGCAGATTCGCGCGATAAGGGCATCGGAACGCGCTGAGGGAGTAGAGCGGATTTACTTGCCCGGCGAGCGGTCCGGCGAGTCCCGCGAGCGTGGCCTACGCGAGGGTATTCAGATGCCTTCAGCGGTCCTCAATCGGCTTTCCGACGTGGCTTCCGGGCGGGGCCTTACGGACGAGTGGGTGAGTGAGTTGGCGGGATCGATCGATTGAAGAGCATAGAAGGCCGGATCGAGAAGATCATCCTTAGTGACGACGTGAGAGGCATTGCCCGCCTGGTTCCGCACATGCCTGCGGACTTTTGCAAACGAGCGGCAGACCTGATCGTGGGCAACCGGCCGCGGGCGATGCTCGTTACCGGCTTCTACGTAAACGGAGCGCCGGAAACCGACGGCCCGACCGGCGCGGTCGCGCTTGCCGATGCTTTGCTGCTCATGAACTTCGACGTCGTTCTAGTAACAGATGCCGTTTCCTACAAGGCGCTCCAGACAATCGCTCCAAGGCGCGCCGAATGCGTGGAATTTCCGACGCGCTCCCACGACGAAAGTAGGGAGCTGGCGGCAGGACTACTTGAAACACACAAGCCGTCGGTCATCGGCTATGTCGAGAGGCCGGGGTTCGCCGACGGCGACCGCTACCTGAATATGCATGGAGTTGATATATCCCGCCACTGTGCCAGGACTGACTACCTTCTCGATTCGGGCATCCCGTCGTTTGCGGTCGGGGATGGCGGCAACGAGGCGGGGATGGGCAAGTACGCCGAAGAGCTGGCGCGCGAGGGAATAATCAAGAATCCCAGCAATTGCGCCACCGACGAGCTTGTCGCGGCGAGCGTTTCCAACTGGGGGGCATTCGGCATCGTCGCTTACCTGTCGATCTATCGAGGCCGCGACCTACTGCCCGATCTCGAAATCGAGTCGGCTCGCGTCCGCAATCTTGTTCGCGTCGGAGCGGTCGACGGCTTCTCGGGTCGGAACGAGGTCAAAGTCGATGGCCGCTCGCTGGCCGAAAATCTCGCGCTGCTGGGACGGCTCAAAGACTTCGTGGACGACGTTCTAGGCCCCTGATTCGCTAGTTCCGGCTCGCGCCTGAGGTGCGCCGCAGCCTGATAGGTAACGAACGCGCACTACGGGAGGACACGAGCGGCGCAACGTTATTCTCATCATGCGATGCAGCGCATCCAGCCCTTGTGAGGAATATGAAATTCTTGGGCCTACGCTGGCGTTTGACGGCTCTGAAGTGCCGGCGGTCGGGATGGCGTGTCGCTGCGGTCGCCGCACTTGCGTGGCTGGCAGCGGCTTGCGGAGATGAAGACTTGGGTGGGGACAGCGAGGCCGAGGCCCCGCCGTCCCAGGTCTTCGCGAACGTCGTCGACGTGATCGACGGCGACACGATCGAGGTTGCGATCGACGGCGCCACAGAAACCGTCAGATACATCGGCATCGATACACCGGAAATCGGTCAGCGGTGCGCCGCGGAGGCGACAGAGGCCAACCGGCGGATAGTGTCAGGCCAGCGAGTGATGCTCGTTCGCGACATGGAGAACCGGGACATCTACGACCGTCTTCTGCGATATGTCTATTTGGATGGCGAACTCGTTGAGCTGAAGCTCGTCGAATTTGGACTGGCACGCCCGCTCAAGATATTTCCGAACGTAACCCACTCCGACGAAATTGCCGAAGCCGCCCGGACGGCCAAGGCAAACGGGATAGGCTGCCTATGGGACCCCGAACTGCTCGCCGAGGCCAGGCGCTTGAAATCGCTGGCTACTCCCACTCCAACGCCATCGGAAAGAATCGTCGTGGAGAAGATGAATTACAACGCCGCGGGTGACGACAGGAACAACCTGAATGACGAGTATCTGACCTTGATCAACCTGGGACCGGACCTGCAAATCGAGGGTTGGACGGTCAGCGATGCCTCGGACAACGTCTACCGCTTTGGCAAATACGAGTGGCGAACGGGGACGCGCCTCACCTTGCGGACCGGTTCGGGGGTGGCGCGGGGTGGAGTCTTCTATTGGAAATCCGAGACGCCGATATGGAATAACGCCGGCGAGACCCTAACGCTTGGCGACGGTTCCGGAAACACCGTTCTCGTGTACGTATATCCGAACTAGCGGCCGTCTACGATGATGACTTCGACGGGATCGAATTCTAGGTAGTAGCATCGATCAGGTAGATACTCAGCCTCTCTTAAAGGTCCGTTAGATCATGAGCAAAACCGCAAGACCCCGCTATCGAACCGCCCTGATCCTGGGGGCGGGCTACGTCGTAGTGTTTGTCATCTTCGCCGTGGGGCGGTTGCTCCTAGCCGAGGGAGTTCGGATGGACCTGCCGACTGTGGGAGTGCTGGTGATGAACCTGCTCCTCGTGTGGGTGGCGGGGACAGTCTCATTCCTGCCGCTGATCTGGACGTTGCGACGCTTCCGAAGGAGCCGTCTGATCCCCATCGTCGCCTACATTGTGGCGTTCCCTTTTTCCTTGATGGGAACTCTCGTTGGCGGTCTGCTCGGACCGGTCGCGGTGGTTATCTACGCCGTGGCTCCGCTTGCGCTCGCAATAGGTATCTCCTTCGCAATCCAGTTTGTATTGGATCTCCTACGCCCGCCCAGCGGAGGCGGCGAGTCTGAACCACCCGCCCCGGGACCGCGGATGGAGACAACTGGCGCAAAGCCGGTGTAGCGTATTTGAACCGAATCGCCGAAACCCAGCGAAGTAGTCTTTCCCATCAGTAGTGATCAACTACGGGGCGTGTTCGACCATCGTTGCTGATTATCGTTTGTCGCCTTGCCGATCGAGTTAACTAAACTCGGACTGTAGTGGTAGCAGTCGCGGCAGTCGAGGAGTGTGCGCTCGGCGGCTCGGTCGTTGGAAGGGGGCGATGACTATGGCGATGGTACGGAAGCTCGTTGGCTTGGTGGTGGGCGCGAGCGCGCTGGCGGTTGCGTTGCACTTCATATTCAGCGCCTTCTATGAGGACGCCGTGGACGTCGATCAAATCTGGAGCATCCTCGACGTGTTCATGGCCATTGGGGTGATTGTTTCGCTGATGGTCGGCTACCACCTCAAACGCGTGACGGAGGGAAGCGGCGGGGACGGCGTTAGCCGGGCGTATCTGGAAGCCAATGTGCTGCTATATCTTGCGGCGTTTCTATCCATATGGTTCTTTTGGAACTGGTTCGACGACCTTGTGGCTGGGGACGCCGGTCAGTCGGACACGCGTCTGATCCTGTGGGCCTTCATTGATCCGCTGTACGTGCTGGTCGCGTGCGCTGCCGGCCGCCGTCTCTTGCGCAGCGGATCGGACTAGCGGACACGGGCCGGAGCGGATCAGACTTCTCGTTAACGGTCAAAGAGCTTCTGTTCTAAAGCCTCGCACGCTCTCCCCGGGATCGGGCTGCACTTGGAGTAAACGCTGGGCGGTGTCTGCTCTGTAGTTCGCCGGTGAGGATGCGGCGGCCGACATCGGAAGCTGAATCGAACGCGGAACGGTGGAAACTCTAGCCTTCGGTCTCTGCCGTAGAGCGTACGCGCTTCAATCGAGCATCACCAACGTCCACACGATGGGCACCGCGATAAGCGAGATGAACACGGCGGCCGAGCCGAGGTCTTTGGCGATCCCGGACAGCTCGTGAAACTCGGCACCGATCCGATCGACCGTCGTCTCAATCGCCGAGTTCAATAGCTCGACGATCAGCACGATAAGCAGTACGCCAATCATCAATGCGCGTTCGACTCCGCTGTCTCCGAGCCAGACGGCCACTGGGGCCAGAATTACAGCGAGAATCAGCTCTTGCCTGAACGCGGCTTCCCTGACGACGGCATTTCGCAGTCCTTTGTACGAGTAGTTAGCGGCCCTGACGATCCGGCTTAGGTCAAACGTGCGTCCCTCCATCACTTGGCCGGACTTCGACTGCCTGAGATCGGAATGGACACTGTCATCTCGGTGTACTCTCCCGCTTTTGACGCGGGCGTGATTGAGCCGCCGTGTTGCCTGACTATGTCGTTCGAAAGGCTCAGTCCCAATCCGGTCCCTTTGTCCGTCGGCTTCGTCGTAAAGAACGGGTTGAATATCCTGTCTATGACGTCCAACGGGATGCCGGTGCCGTTATCCCGTATCCGTATCTCGACCGCGTCGTCCGTTCGTTCCGTGCACAACCAGAGCGTCGGCGTATAAGAATCGCCATCGCCATCAAACATTCGACGTTTCTCGTCGGTGGCATAACATGCGTTCCCCACCAGGTTGAGGAACACGCGGCCCATGTCGTCGGGAATTACGGGAATCTCGCCGGCGTTCGGGTCGAAGTGGTTTCGGATGTCCAACTGAAAGTCCTCGTCGAGCGCACGCGCGCCGTGGAACGCCAGCATCGCATGATCTCTAACGAGGTCGTTAATGTCCGTCGGCTGCAACTTCCCGCCTCCGCGGCCGATCGCGAGCATGTCGCGAACGATGCGGTTGGCGCGGTCGCCGTGCGAGTGGATTCGCTGCATGTTGTCGGCCAGGTCTTGAGAAATCTCGGCGATCAGATCTTTCGTATCCTCGTCGAGTTGGTCGGCGCCGTCGACGAGGGCTTGCTTAAGCTCGTCAAGCAGTTCCTCCGAAGCTTCGGAGAAGTTCGTTATGAAATTCAGCGGATTCCTGATCTCGTGCGCCACTCCCGCGGTCAGCTCTCCTAGCTCGACCAGCTTCTGACGCGTGATGACCTGGTCCTGCGTCTGCCGAAGCTCTTGCACTACCCGCTCCAGCTCCTCGTTCTTCTCCTGAAGTCCTTTTGACAGCCTTTCGACGAGGTTCAACTGCATGGCCTTTATGGAGCGCTGCCTGAGCTCCTCGAGCGCGATGGCAAGTTTGACGATCTCGTCCTTGCCCGTCATTTCGACCTTGTAGTCCAGGTCGCCCGCACCCATGCGGCGTATCCAGACTTCCAAAGCCACAGCCCGCAATCCGACGGTTATCGACCGGACAGCCGTCAACACCGCGAAGACGACCGCGAGAATTCCCAAGACCAGCAACAGGGTTTGCACCGCCGAGATCGCCTGCCCGGTGCGGTCCATAGCGTCGTTCACTACGGCGGCGGTTTCCCCGGATTGACGCAGACTGCTCAGATCGTTCGCCAGCGTGTCCTGAAGATCGCCGAGGGAGCACTGGCTCAAGACGGTGACCAGAATGGCCATAGCGATGACCAGCAGCATCAACAGATTTATCTGGTTCGCCTTGCGGCGCAGGCTCAAACGGGACAGGCGGAATTGCTTTTCGTCGGGTACGGACACGCTTCACCTCAACGCGTCTATCCAGCGTGGTTCGCGTGTGGATCTACCAGGACACTGTTTTCCGATGTGCATCGACGATTGCAAGCCTAGAACGTCTCCGCCTGGTAGGCGCGGTCTGTCTGCCATTGGCGAACGGCATTATTGGAAGTTAGTACAAAGATTCTTGATTTTATCCAGATTGGTGGGCGTGACAGGACTCGAACCTGTGGCCTCACGGATGTGAACCGTGCGCTCTGACCAGCTGAGCTACACGCCCTAATCGAGTCTTCGAGTATATCGACCGGCGCGCCGCCGAACGACTGGTCGGGAGAGTCTCGCTATTCCACGTCAGGCCAGTCGAGCATCTGGACTGCCACGGTCTGTCCCGCCGGAACGCTACCACCGTGCTCGGAGATAATCGCCAGTCCGTCGGCCTTGGCCATCGAGGACATGATCCCGGATCCTTGCTCGCCGGTCGGCCAGCACTCGTAGCCGCCGTCGACGCGCTCCACTTTCACTCGCGCGTAGATGCGGCGTCCGCGTTTGCCGTAGACGCCTTGCTTGAGAACGGCTTCGACCGTGGGCTTGCGGAGCTTGGTGAATCCGAGCATTTTGCGGACCGCCGGGCGGCCGAACTGCTCGAACACGACCAGACCGGAGACCGGATTGCCTGGCAGTCCCATAATCGGGGTGCCGTCGATCTCGCCAAACACGAGCGGCTTGCCCGGGCGCATGGCTATCTGCCAGAAGTCCACGTTGCCGTGTGTGCCGACGACGTTTTTGACGAGGTCGTAATCGCCCATCGAAACGCCGCCGATGGTGAGCATCAGATCGGACACTTCGGCGGCGGCGCGCAGGTTTTCCCGCACGGCATCGATGTCGTCGGGGACTATGTTCCAGCGACGGGGTGCTCCCCCGTGATGACGCACGAGCGACTCCAGCCCCCAGGCGTGGCTGTTGCGTACCTTGCCGGGCGAAATGGGGTCGGTAACCTCAATGATCTCATCGCCGGTCGGTATCACGGCGACCACGGGCCGGCGGTGCACCGGAACGCGGCTGTAACCGAGCGAAGCCAAAACGCCTATGGCGCCCGGCTTCAGCTCGGTGCCTTTGGAGAGCGCCACCTGGCCTTGTGCGATGTCCTCGCCGGCCAGGCGGATGTTTTCGCCCTTTTCCTCGATCTCAAGCACCGTGACGAACGACCGGTCCTGCCCGGAATCGCCACGAGGATCGGTGCCGAATTTGCCCCAGTCCTCCCGGTCGGTCGATTCGAAACCGACGACCGTGTCGGCTCCCTCGGGTACGGGCGCGCCCGTCATGATCCTTACGGCCTGACCGGGGCCTACAGGCTCGTCCCCCACAAAGCCGGCCTGCAAGTCGTATACGACCTGCAGGCGGACGGGCGACTGCTCCGAGGCATTTGCGATATCGGCCGCGTGCAGGGCGTAGCCGTCGAAGGCGGAGTTGTCGTTGAGAGGAACGTCATGAGGCGCGATGACGTCGGCGGCAAGAACCATCCCGAGGGATCGGTCGAGCGGTACCTCAATGGCATCCAGCGGCTCGAAGACCGACAGAATGCGCTCAGCGGCCTGCTCGACGCTCAGAAATGTCGTGATCTCAGTCATCCAGGCGCCACCTCGCTCCCTCGAAAAAGGGGCCGTCTTCTAGGGAATTCAACCTGTATTCGAGTATAGGAGACTCCGCTGCTGCGTCGTCGCCTGGGCCACAATAGCCATTGCGGACTCGGTCCGGGGCCAAGGCGGACGTGAAGAAGGCCTGCGGGCGCACGTAGATTCCTCCAAGGACACCCGGTTATTGTGACTCAAACCGAGCTCTGTAGACAGTAGGAACACGTCGAAGGATATGGTCGAGGAGCGCCTGGTCGATCCTGTCAGGATTGATGCATCACTTGTCAAAAGACTGGTAACCAGGCAATTCCCAATGTGGGCCGATTTACCCATAGAGCCGGTTTTGCCTGGCGGTCACGACAACAAGACGTTCCATCTTGGTGGCGAGATGAGTGCCCGGTTGCCTAGTCGGAAGGCCTACGCCGCGCACGTGGTGATCGAGCACGAGTGGCTCCCGAAGCTAGAGCCGCATCTCCCACTCCCCATACCAGTGCCCCTCGGAAAGGGCGCGCCGAGTTTGGACTATCCCTGGCCGTGGTCGGCGAATCGGTGGATTGAAGGCGAGACTGCGTCGATGGATCGCATCGCCGATATCGTCGAATTTGCCAAGGACCTCGCGAGCTTCCTGAACGCGCTGCAATCGATCGACGCGACCGGCGGGCCGAGGCCGGGACGGCACAACTTCTTTCGCGGAGGGAAGCTGGCAGTGTATGACTCCGAAACTCGCGAGTGCATAGAGCTGCTGCAGGACGCTATCAACCCAGACGCTGCCACTTCGATCTGGGAAGCGGCGGTGGAAGAGAGGTCTGATCGAGAACCGGTTTGGGTCCACGGGGACGTCGCGGCTGGAAACCTCTTGGTAAAGGACGGGCGGCTTTGCGGGGTGATCGATTTCGGGCAGTTGGCCGCGGGCGACCCTTCGTGCGACGTGACCATCGCGTGGACGCTTTTCTCCGGGCACAGCCGGGAGGTCTTCCGCTCCGAGCTGGCAGCCGATGAAGGCACGTGGGTTCGCGGGCGAGGCTGGGGGCTGTGGAAGGCGCTGCTACATCTGCGGGAGCATCGCTCTAACGACCCAAAAAAAGCAGCGAAAGCCGAACGCGTCGTGCGTGACATCCTGATCGAGACGCCTACGTAAGACCGGCGTCAATCTGAGCTCTCATCAACGAGCGGCACGGACTATACCGGTCCGCCCTTGAAAACGTCTCCTTGTTGTTGTTACCACAACACTCTAGGCAGGCTCAGTCAATAGGAGCGGGTCGAGAGCATGATTGTCGCCGTCCGCAAAATCGCCCGCGTTAACCCTTAGCAAACTATTGAGATGCCCGCCCGATACCCGATAATGTTGGCAGTACAGTCCTCGGTAGCTCAATTGGTAGAGCGGACGGCTGTTAACCGTATGGTTGCAGGTTCAAGTCCTGCCCGAGGAGCCAAGTCTTACAGTATGAGGTGTCCGCTTAGCAGCGGTTGAACCGTCCCTTGTTGCTAAGGGAGCCTCACTCAACAGTCAGGAAAGAGGAGCACTGATGTCTGACTCCGAAGTGTCTTCAATCGACTCCAACGCCACCATCGAGGAATTGGAGCTTCATATAGGCGTTCTGACCGAGAGGCTCAACGCGATGCGGCGGGCGGCTTCCGGTTGTGAAGTACCCGACTACACGTTCCAGACTCAGGACGGGGAGACGCGTCTGAGCGATCTATTCGCGGGCCGGGACAAGCTTTTCGTCATCCACAATATGGGCCAGGGCTGCCGGTCTTGCACGTTGTGGGCCGACGGGTTCAACGGCTTCGTGCCGCACCTGGAGTCGGCGATGGCGGTTGTGCTCGTGTCGAAGGATGATCCGGAGACCCAGCGACTATTCGCGAATTCTCGCGGCTGGCGGTTCCGACTCGCCTCTCACGCGGGCGGGGATTACATGCGCGAGCAGATCGCAACTCCTTACTACGAAAACATGCCTGGAGCCGTCCTATACGAACGGAAGGACGGCAAAATCGTGCGTAAGAACTCCGTCTTCTTTGGACCTGGCGACATTTTCTGCTCGGTCTGGCACATTCTGGCGCTGGCCGGCTATAGCGAGGATGACTGGACGCCGCAGTTCAACTACTGGCTGAGGCCACAGGAACTCGACGACGGCGGGGAGAATGTTCTCGGCTAGCGGACAGTCCGCTTGCTATTCCCAAATACCTGCTTCGTGCAGCGCATCCCAGGGTAGTAGCGTTCCTTCGGTTCGCCGTTGCGGTTGGTCGCCACCGTAGGATACGACGACGTCACACGGACGGGACGATTTTGCGAAATGCCGCCTGACGCGCCGCGCTCCATCGAACAGGCTTGACGATGCGGTCTTGGAAGATTTGGCTTCGACGAGCGTGAGGACAGACGGGCGCTCGATAACCAGGTCGACCTCGGCTCCGTTGCTGTCGCGATAGAAGGCCAGCCCGCGTGTCTCCCCCCGGTTGATCCGGTGTTTCGCGATCTCTGAAATGACCCATGTCTCGAAGATTGGACCGCGCAGCGGATGCGTGTGCAGCTCCTCAGGCTTGCGGATCCCAAGGAGCCAGCAGACCAGGCCGGTGTCGTAGAAGTGCAGTTTTGGCATCTTCACCAACCGCTTGCGCAGGTTTCCGTGAAACGCCCGAAGACGAAAAGCCACAAAGCTGGCCTCCAATATGCTGATCCAGGCCTTGGCAGTCGGCTGTGATATGCCGCAGTCGCCGGCCAGCGACGCGTAATTGAGCAACTGCGAAGTGCGGCCCGCGCATAGCTCGACGAACCTTTGGAAGGTCGAGAGATCGCCTACGTTGCTTACCGTGCGCACATCGCGCTCGACATAGGTGGCGACGTACGAACCGAGCCAGTCCGCCGGGTCGAGCGCTCGATCAAAGATGCGTGGATAGCCGCCGGTGAAAAGGGTTTCTTCGAGACTCGCGGGATGCCGCTCGAAGCGCAATGTCTCGCCGCGAGTCAGCGGGAGCAGGTGGTGTACCGCCGTGCGTCCCGCCAGCGATTGGCTGACCGACTCAAGCAGTGAGAGGTTTTGCGATCCTGTAAGAATCCACCGCCCGGGGGCGGGATCCGTGTCGATGACGCCTTGGAGATAGGACAGAAGGTCCGGCGCACGTTGCACCTCGTCGACAATGGCGCCATGTGGAAATTGAGCCAGAAAAGCGCGGGGGTCTTCCGTGGCGAAAGCGCGCGTGTCGGCAGCCTCAAGGGTCGCATATGGATGAGTCGGAAATATGGCCCGGCATAGGGTCGTCTTGCCGCTTTGTCTTGGACCGGTCAGTGTGATCGAAGGCAACGATTGCGCCGCGTCGAGTAGCTTCGGCGTGATGTCGCGATCAATCATAGTGAAATAGAGCCTATCCCAAAACTAGGCTAATTCAAAGGTGGAATTTGAATTAGCCTAGAAAGGGAATCGATGGCTGGTGGATGGCCGGGGAGGGCGCCGGTCTCATCGGCACCGGTTTTTCGAGTTGGGCGGCCCTAAAGACGGCCTGAACCCCGACGCTGGGTTTTTCGATAGACTTCCTAGTCCTTAGCTTTTCCACGAGGCGGCTCGTCATGAAATTCCTGCGCCCGGTTCTGATAGCACTGATTGGAGCGGCTGCCTTGGGGGTAGTGGCGCGCGCGGATACTCGCCATGAATGGCCTGCGACCTGCGTGGAGTTTAACGACGTGTTCGAGCACAGTCGGGGGAAATACAAGAACATTGGCATCTATGAACGCGTACACGGCGACCGGGCGGAGCAGGCGTGCTTGGACGAGCATCGCAGCGAGCTGGCCCAGCTTGGCTCCATTGCTGTGCGCACATGGGATAGCGCGGACGTGGGAGCAACGGCCAGGGCCGCCATGGTCGGAACCGACGGCTCACCGGCAGGAGTAGTGACGCTGACGCAGATGTCCCACGGCGTTCTGGTTGCGGCAGATGTTTCAGGTCTGACTCCAGGCGGTCATGGCTTCCATATCCATACGGTCGGCGCTTGTGAACCTGACTTTGGTGCTGCCGGCGATCACTTCAGTCCTTTGGGAAAGGGTCACGGATTCAATAACGTCGATGGCTTCCATGCGGGCGACCTGCCCAACATCCACGCGGGGGAGAATGGCGCGGCCAGGGCAGACTTTTTCACCGCCAGTGTGACTCTGGCGGAGGGCGCTCACAATTCTCTCTTCGACTCCGACGGCTCCGCCATCATCATCCATGCCAAGCCTGACACGTACGGCCAAGACGCCGGGGCGGGTGGCCGGGAGGCTTGCGGCGTGATTCAACGAATTCAGGCAGATGGCTAGATAGACTCCGCTTCTTGAGCGCATAGGCGGCGGGAGGCGTAGGGCTATCGTCACTCCCTTTCGGTACTGCCAACAAACTTCGGTCCGGCGCTCGCTGAACGAGTTCCGGCGTCCGCGCCGGCGTCGAATCGCCACTTAACCGACAGGACGGACGGCGTGCGCTACCTACGCGCTTTCACGGAACTGGGAGTCGACGCCCGCTATCTGATCGCGGCGTCGACCGTTCGATCCGTGACGAGCATGGGGATCCTGGGCGTTCTTTTGAACCTCTACGTGATTCGGCTTGGTTATGGTCCCGCATTCATCGGGTTGCTGAACGGACTGGCCATCGTCGCGGCGGCGGGAGCCTCGCCGGTAGCGGGCGGCTTGGGACGGCGTTGGGGCGCGCGCAGAACCATGCTGACCGGTCTCGGCATTGGGGCAGTCGGAGGTCTGCTCCTGCCGTTCGCCGACCTGCTGCCTGAAGACCTGATTCCAGGCTGGCTCGTGGTCGCGAACTCGGTGGCCTTTAGCGGCGGGATGCTGTTCTACGTCAACCTGACGCCGTATCTCGGAGTAGTGACCGCCCCCAGAGAGCGGAGCGCCGCGTTCTCGGTGCGGTTTTCGCTGCAATGGCTCGGATCAGGCTTAGGCAGCATGATCGGCGGGGTTCTCCCCGGCGCATTCGCGTTTCTGGTCGGGGAGTCTCTGTCGGGTCCCGGCCCGTACCGCTATTCACTGCTCTTTGGGGCGGTATTGAGCCTTGCCGCCGTCTTGTTTTTGCTGCGCGGCCGCGAGGTGAGCGCCGAGACCGACGGAGGTAGGTCGGGCTCGGCAGGCCCAACACCGTGGAGGCTACTGATTCTCGTCGGCCTGGTAAGCCTCATGCTCACTCCGGCAGAGGCCGCGGCGTGGGTTTTCTTCAACGCGTACGCCGATACGATTCTGAGGGCTACGACCTCGCAGATCGGATTGACGGTGGCCGCCGCGCAGTTCCTGGGAGTGCCCGTGGCGCTGACGATGCCCGCCGTGGCTTCGAGGCTGGGAACGGGCCGGGCGGCGGCGACGGCGGCGTTTGGAATCGCCTTGAGTCTGCTGCCGGTTGCGTTGATACCTCATTTCGCCGCGGCGGGGCTGGGCTACGTGGGAATCCTCGCGTGCGGGGCGATACTGGCTCCGGCGCTCAACGTGTATCTGACGGAGATCGCTTCGAGCGAATGGCTTTCTTCGGCGACGGGCGCTTCACTATTGGGAACGACCGTCAGCTTCGCCTTGGCCGCGTTCGGCGGCGGGTATCTGATAACTATCCTGGGATACAGGGAGTTCTTCATAATCGCCGCAGCCCTTACGGTCGCCGGCGTACTAGTTTTCAGGGTGACGCTTTTGAGGGCAAGCGCTTCTTCCAATGTGGAGGGATAGATGAACAGGTTTGACGGCAAGCGGGTGATTGTGACGGGGGCGACGCGAGGACTGGGACGGATTATGGCGGAGCGATTCGCCGGTGAAGGCGCGTCCGTGGCGGTAACGGGACGGAGGAAACGGGATGTCGAACAGGCTGTGTGTGACATTCGGGAAGGCGGCGGCAGGGCGGCGGGACTCGCGGCGGACTTGTCGAACGTCGACGAAGCGGTGGAGTTCATAGACTGGGCGATCGACGATCTGGGCGGAGTGGACATCCTGGTGAACAACGCCGGCGGTAGCACTCCCTCGCCTTTTCTTGAGGTATCCGTGGAGGATGTCGATTTTCAGTTCAACGTGATGTTCAAATCGCCATACGTGATGACCCAGCGCGCGGTCCGCTGGATGGTCGAGAACGGCGCGCACGGGAGCGTGATATTCATTTCGACGGTAGGCGCGACGGCGGTGCATCCTGACCGGAACGTCTACGACTCGCTGAAGCGGGGGCTCGAATGCCTGACGACGTGCCTGGGAGCGGAACTCGGTCCCCAAGGAATACGCGTCAACGGTGTCGCGCCGGGCGCGATACCGATCCGCCCCGGCGACACGCCCGAAACCTGGGGCAGGTTCGACCAGATCACGCCGATCCGGCGTTGGGGCAACGCGGACGACATAGCCTCGGCGACGCTCTTCTTGGCCAGCGAGGAGGCGGGCTATATATGCGGTCAGACCTTGCTGGTCGACGGGGGGCTGGCGGGCCGCATGCCTATGCCTCGCGGTTGGGTGTCGCCGTACGTCGACCCCGAGCGCGGCACTTAGTGGCGGATTGCCAACCTCATAGGACCGACGTGACCAGGCGGTCGTGGAGCCGCCGGTTTCGCCAGACGCAGCGGAGACTGGTCAAGTCAGAATGCTGACGTAGGCTTCTTCTAGGGTTGGGTCGCGGACGACGAGACTTTCCACCCTCTCGGCGCCGATCGTGGCCTGGATTTGATCTCTCGCGTCGACTCCTGCTTCCACCGCGATTGTGATCTTTTGGAAGATCCCTTCGGCGGAGGTCTCGACGTGCTGAACTCCGTCGATGTTCGACAGCTCTGCGGTCAGTGTCTCCGAAGTCTGATTGACCACGATCTCGAATATAGTCAGCCGGCTGAAGTTTCGTTTGATTTCGTCGGGCGTACCCAACGCGACCAGTCTGCCATGGTCGATGAGGGCAATCTCGTCGCACAGCATGTCGGCTTCGAGCATGTAATGCGTTGTCAGCAGGATTGTCTTGCCTTGACCGACAAGCTCGGGAATATATTGGCGGAGCTCTTGGGCTCCCATCGGATCGAGACCGATTGTCGGCTCGTCCATGAATATCACCTCGGGATCGGTCAGAAGCCCACGCGCGATATGCAGCCGCTGCTTCATACCCCTGGAATACTCTTCGACCAATGTGTCGGCGGCCGCGGCTAGTCCGACCCGCTCCAGAAGCTCGTCGCCCCGGCGCTTGGCAGTCTTGGGGTTGAGGCGGTTGAGCGCGCCGAAGTATCGGACGTTCTGCTTGCCGGTCAGCCTGCCATAGAGACCACGGTCGCCGCCGAGGATGAATCCGATTCGCTCTCTGACCTGCTTCGCCTGCTTGACGACGTCGTATCCGAGCACGCGGGCGCTGCCGCTGGTCGGGGCCAGGAGGGTGGAGAGAATCCTGATCGTCGTGGTCTTGCCGGCGCCGTTGGGACCAAGGAGCCCGAATACCACGGCTTTAGGCACTTGCATGGTCAAGTCGGTCAAGGCCGGGGTTTCCCGACCTCTTCCAGGTATCGACCCCGACCGATAGATGCGGCTGAGGCGTTCACATTCGATAGCGAAGTCTCTGTTCAAAGCAAATCTTCTCTCATGGCCGAGAGCAAGTCATCCTAGATCGCGCTTTCGTAGGTCCCTGTCCGCTTCGCGTTGGCCTCTAGCAGGCTAAACAGAAATCCGCCAGCGAGTAGATAGCAGAGGCCAACCACCAGCTCGTAGACGATGTCGTCAACCAAGTCTCCCAAACTGGCTCCCTCGAAGGCTTCCCGAAGCGCGGAAAGTCCATGCGTCAGGGGCACGACTCGACCTATCTCTCCGAGAAACCCCGGCAACTGGTCGACGGGGACCACCACGCCTGACGTGATAAGCAGAAGTCCGTTGGTGATGCCGACCGGGATGATCCACTCGCGCAAGGCGATCGAAAAATTGCCCACGAACAGGCAGAGACACAGGCAGGAAAAGGAGATCACCAGGAGCAGGACGACAAGAGCGGGCCAGTTGAGCCTGGAAAAGTCCAGATCGAGCAGCAACCACCCGAAGAGCAGCGACGTTGCGGCGGCGAGCAGACCGTTGGGATAGTGCAAGAGCCCCTTACTCCAGTAGGTGACCCACCGGTTCGACCGAGAGGCGTATATGAGCGAGAGGGTCCCGAATGTCCGCTCGTAGCAGAAGGACTGCAGAATGCCCCCGGAGAGAATCGCGGGTATCGCATATGCGGCCATTCCGATGATGTAGGCATTTGCCGAGTCCGACTGCCCCGCGAACCTGCCGGTCAGAGTGACAATTACGACGAACACAACAGGGGCGATGAAGACGTTGGAGATGTATGCCGTCCAGTTCAGCCACAGGAACAGGCCTTTGTACGAGTAGTAGGCCTGCAGGGCGATGTTGTGTAGAGCCGCCGCCACTTCAGAACCTACCGACGTTTCCATTCCGCCGCAGCGTGTTTTCAACCTTGCTGAACATGAACAGCGTTGCCGCCAGCATCACGACAGACACTCCCAGCGCCGCTCCCCAGTCGGCGTAAATCCTGACGAGAGATTCTCCAGGCTCTATCGAACGGGTAACACTGTCCATCGCCCAAGAAGTAGGCAGCAAGCGCGCGACGATCTGAACTTCATCAGAGAGCTGCGAAATTGGATAGAGGAATCCGCTCAGGACGATACCAAGGGGTTGGAAGGCATTGAAGAAACCTCCGCGCCCCTGCACCAGCACGAATAGCGGGGCGAACAAGTAGCCGACCACGGTGATGCTCCAGGCGGCGACCAACATCGAGACTAGCAGGAACAGCGGCCGCTCCACGTCGATCAGCTCCCTGGAAACAATCTGGACCGTGGCAAAGGCGATTAGAGAACTGGGAATAGCTATGGCCAGAGTCGCTACCGATTTGACCAGCATCACGACCCTTAGCGGAATGCGCGAAACCATCGTGTAGTCGACCGTTCCCTCATAGAATTCCGACGCCAACGACCGGCCTGAAAAAAAGACGCAGGTCTGCCACATCGCCATGAGAATCACGCCGACCGATATGTACGCTATCGGCTGCGAATCCGGGCTCTGCGTGGTTATCCAGGTGATGACAGCGATAAGGGGCACAATGCTGAGGGAAACGCCAAAGACGATCCACAGATTCGCGTTGCCCCGAAAATGCAGGACGAATATCGTCGTTAAAGCGTGAAGGTAGGTCATCGGGTTCTTCGCTCTATCCGCCGTATGCCCAAACTCCGGCCCAGTAGAGAACAGACGAGGCCGGTCGAGGCATTCCGCTGAGCCAGTATACGTGAGGGAGTGGGCTGTTTTCTGTCAATATGTTTCAGTCAAATCAGGCACCAATCTAGAGGAAGGCGGCAGATTGTGTCGGAGCTTGATGAGCGAGGAAGTGGCGGAAGTTCCTCTGACCGCTTGCCTATGATGTGTCTGGTTTATTCTGTTTAAAGGCGTTTGCGCGTAATCGCCGGGGTTGCATTACGGCGCTTAGCCGCCCGCGGAGCCATGTTCGTGATCAGGGGGGTGAATGTTGGCGGGCTGGTTGCGATCGCGGAAGCGTAAGGGTAAGGGTCAGGCTGCCGACTCCAGATTGGATCGTCCGCCGCCAACCGCCGCGCGTCCGACGCATGAGTCCTCGTCAAGATCCCGCGTCGGAAGGTCAAAGGACGACCGTGAAAGAGTGAGGTCGCCCCGAAACAAAGAGAGGTCTGCGGCTCCCAAAGAGCCTGCCCGGCCCACTCCGGTCGCCACTCCGCCGTGGGACTGTCCGACGTTTGCAGGCGTCGGCGGAATGGCCGACGAGAAGCAGAAGATCAGGGACGCCGTTGGAATGCTGCTGGCGTTCATCGACGAGGCTCACGCCCGCCGGATTGTCTTCAACGGCGTGCTTCTGCATGGCCCGCGCGGAAGCGGCAAGACGTTCCTAGCGCAGGCCACCGCGGGCGAGTTTGGAGCCAGCTTCCTCCAGGTCGACTGCGCCGATCTGATTTCCCTCACGAATCCAGTCCGGTTTTTTGCCGAGGTGTTCGATTACGCCCGGCGGAACGCGCCGATGTTGCTGCTGTTCGATGAGTTCGATCAGGTCGCGGGTCCGTCCGACAACCCGTCACGCGGGCAGAATGCCCGCCGATTCCTTTCGCACTTGCTGAGCGGGCTGGAAAACGTCAACGACGACCACGACGTGATAGTGATGGCGGCGACTGATGACCTGAGCCAGCTTGACCCGGCGGTGGTGCGGGCGCGTCATTTCGACCTTTTGATCCGAGTCAACTTTCCCGACGAGGACGCCCGCGCGGCGATTTTCCGCACTCAACTCAAGGGCAGACGACTTGGTCCAGCGGTCGATTTCGATGAACTAGGGAGACGTTCGGAGGGTATGTCGGCCAGCGGCATTTCCGGATTGGTGAACCGCTGCGCACTCGAAACCCTGATGCCTGGGAGCGAGTATTTCGACCACGGACTGATAACCCAGGCGGCGCTGGAGAGGGCGATCAAGTCGAGCGGTGGACAAGACCGGCCGAGCGTGCGCGACTGGTCGTGGGACGACGTGATCCTGCCGGCGGAAACGAAGCAGGAGCTGCAAGAGATAACGAGGCTCATCGAAGACCCCGAGCGCGCCAGGGCGTTTGGGATCAGAGCGCCCGCCGGTGCGGTCCTCTACGGGCCGCCGGGCACCGGCAAAACGATGCTCGCCAAGGTGCTGGCGGCTGAAGCCAACGCGAGTTTCTATCCTATAAAAGGATCGGACGTTATTTCGAAGTGGGTCGGCGAGTCCGAACAGAATATCGCGCAGCTGTTTGCGCGTGCCCGCGAGAACAGACCGTCGATCGTGTTTCTGGATGAGATCGACGCGATAGCGCCCAGCCGCGACTCGGGTATGAGCAACCCAGCGATGAACAGGGTCGTCAATCAGCTCTTGCAAGAGATCGACGGGATGGAGTCGCTGCCGGGCGTTTTCGTGCTGGGAGCGACCAACCGCCTGGACATCCTCGATGCGGCGCTGCTGAGAGGAGGGCGGCTGGGTAGGAAGATAGAGATCGGACTTCCGACGGCCGAGCTTCGCAAGCTGCTGTTCGATCTCCAGACACGCGACATGCCGCTGGCCGACGACGTTGACACGAACAGGCTCGCGCTGCGGACGGAGGGATTGAGCGGAGGCGACGTTACCGAGCTATGTCAGCGAGCGGCGATTCAGGCGATGATTCGGTCCGCCGACCACGAGGAGCCGCAGGTCCGCAACGCCGACTTTGAAGCGGCGGTGGTGCGGAATCAGCGGAGGGGTGCGCGGTGAGCGTGTTTAGCCTGGTCAAGATCGAGGGCGATGGCGAGGTTTCCGCAGGGCTGGTCGAGGAGATCGAGCAGAAACTGAAGTTCAATTCGTTCGGACTGGCCCGCGCGCTCGACTCGGATTCAGTGGCGTTGTGGCAGGGGCGGTTCGCGTTCCAGGGGGGCGGCGGAAGTCAGGTGGAACCGGTGATCATCACGCTCTACAAGTACGCCGGACGGATGCGTATTCAGGTGGTGGGGAGAGGTCTCGATAAGAAGGCTGTGAGAACGATCGAGGATCACGTCATCGAACTGCTGCCCGTCAAGCTGGTAAGCCGTCATGACGGGGACCGTATTCAGATTTCCGAGTCACCGGCTGCCGAGCCCGGCCTCGAGGTGCTCGAGGAGCAAATAGAGCTGTCCGGCATCTAGCGGTCCCAGCGACCGGCGGATCTGTAATTCGGCACTCGCGCAGGTCCAAGCAGGCAGGTGGGGCGTGATCGGGACCGGGCGCAGTCTACGTCAGGCGGCGGTAGCGAGTGATTGCCAGGCTGGCGAAGACGACGATGATTCCTACCGCCCACGCAAAGGTCTGCCAAAGGTTTCCCCATATTTCGCCGAAGCCGAGGGACATGGCCCGCAACGCGTCGACGGTTACGGTGACGGGGTTGACCTGCGCCACCACCTGAAGCCAATCGGGCATCGTAGCCACAGGCACGAAGGCCGAGCTCATAAACGTGAGCGGGAAGAGCCAAACGAATCCCGCCACCTGCACCGTCTCGGCGTCGTTCAGAGAAATGCCGATGAAAGCCGAAATCCAGGAAAACGCGTGGCTGAAGAGTGCGAGGGTGGCGACGACGCCGATCGCGTATCCGATGCCGGTGTGAAATCGAAATCCCAGCGCGTAGCCGACGCCGATCATCAACGTTATGACGAACAAGTTTCGCAGGGTGTCGGCCAGGATGCGGCCGGCGATCACCGCTGAGCGCGCCATGGGAAGGGAGCGGTAGCGGTCGACCAGTCCGCTAGTTATGTCCTGGGCGAGTCCGAAACCCGTGTTGGTCGCTCCGAACAAGGATGTCTGCACGAGAATTCCGGGAAGCAGGTAGTCGATGTAGTTGTCGGTGACAGTCTGTATGGCACCGCCGAACACGAAGGTGAACAGGAGCACGAAGATAACCGGCTGGATGGTCGCGAACACGAGCAAGTCGGGCGACCTGCGGTATCTAAGGACGTTTCGCATGGTCATCGCGGCAACGTCCGGGATGAACCACCGCAGCTCTCCCTTTACGAAGTTCGGAAGCCTTGACTGCACGAGTGTGTTGCTAGCCACGATTCAGACTCCCTCGCCGGTCCCGTTGGGGGACGCGGCACTTTCGGCCGTTTGGCCGGTGAGGCTCAAGAAGACTTCATCCAGCGTGGGCTGGCGGATGCCGATCTCGGAGATCTCGATACCGGCCTCGTCGAAGTCCCGGATTATTCCGGCCAGCCGCCGGCCACCGTTGGTAATCGCAACAGATATTTCCACGGAAGCCTCGTCAACGTGTGGCGTTTCATCCACGTAGCTTGACAAGGCTTCGGCCGCCTGGTTCAAAGCGCCGCGGTCGTTCAGCCGGACAGACAAGAACTGGCCGCCTATGCGGGCCTTCAGCTCGGCGGCCGATCCCTGGGCGATGACTTGGCCTCTATCCAGGACGACGATGTCGTCGGCGAGCTGGTCGGCCTCCTCCATGTACTGGGTGGTTAGAAGGACAGTGGTTCCGTCCTCGACCAGGCTCCGAATCATGTCCCAGAGGTCTTTTCTGCTTGCCGGATCCAGCCCGGTGGTCGGCTCGTCGAGAAAGAGCACCCTGGGGTTGGCGATCAGGCTGGCGGCCAGGTCAAGCCGGCGGCGCATCCCTCCCGAAAAAGTCTTGACCATGCGGTCGGCGGCTTCCGACAAATCGAAGCGTTGGAGAAGAGCCGACGCCCGCTCGCGAGAGACTTTGCGGCCGAGATGGTAGAGACGCCCGACAAGCTCCAGATTCTCGCGACCGGTAAGCAATTGATCGACGGCCGCGAACTGTCCTGCGAGTCCGATGGCGTTGCGCAGGCCGGTCCTGTTTCTGACGACATCGAAGCCTGCCACGGAGCCGAATCCGGAGTCCGGACGGATTAGGCCGGCGAGGATCCGCACGAGCGTGGTCTTGCCCGCTCCATTGGGGCCTAGCAGGGCGAGTACCGTGCCTCGGCGTATCTCAAGGCTCACGCCGTCGAGCGCCCGAAGCTTGCCGTAATGCTTGGTCATGTTGTCGACCACGACCGATACCTCGGGCGAGTGGTCTGCGGATAGCGCGGCTCCCCCGCGCCGGGAAGATGAGGCGGTCTGCTCCGCCGAAGTTGATTCCACGGTTTTAGTTAAGGTTCCTGATTGATGTGTATAGCGGGCGCAGGCCCGTTGTCGATTATCGTCGATTCGCGCGGCTATGTCTCTAGTACGTTGTAGATGCTCCGCTCATCCCTCGACCCTTCGGCAAGGTCATGGTGGGTAGAGTTAGAGAGAATGGGGATGCTGGGAGTGGCAATGGAGGATATACGCACGTAGGCGCTGGGGAGCTTCTACCCTTACGGGCCCCTCCCTCAAGGAAGAGGGGTATGACGGGGAGCGGCTAGTCGAATACGGCTCCGTCGACCTGGTTTTTCTTGACGAAGTCCCAGTTGATCTGTGCGCCGAGGCCGGGTCCCTGGGGGACGTAGACGCAGCCGTTCTCGTCGACCGAATCCAGGTTGTCGGAATAGTCGAGGTAGATGTCGCCGCTGTGAGCGGGAGCCTTGGGATGCACCAGCCCCAGCTCGTAGTAGTTGGTGTTGCGGATCGACGCCATCAGGTGCCGGTGGACCGGGCCGGGGCCGTGGGTCTCGCCGTCGAGTCCAAAGCCTTCGGCGGCGTGCGCGATCTTGAGCGCGCCGGTCAACCCACCGTCGATATAAGCGTCGACGCGGACGAAGTCGGTGCCGCCGTTGACGATGAAATCGACGTGCTCTTCCAATCCACGGATATGCTCAGTCATGAGCAGGGGCGTCTTGAGGGTTTCGCGCAGCTTTCGATGCGCGAACGCCGACACTCCGCCGTCCTTATAGGGGTCCTCGTACCAGAAGTAGTTGGCCTCGTCGACAGCGCGTCCCACCTTGAGAGCCTGACCGAACGTCTCGTACTCGCAGGCGGGGTCCAGCATGAGATCCATGTCGTCGCCGACTGCCTTGCGAATGGCGAGTACGTTCTCTATCTCCTGCTTGGTGATGGGGTCGCCCCAAGGATGGCACTTAAATGCGGGATAGCCCATGTCCTGACATTGGACGGCGAAATCGGCGAACGCCTCGGGACTGTCGAGACCGCCGTTGCGGTCGCCGTGGTAGGTGCTGGCGTAGCAGGGTAGCGGCTTGTCGCTTCCGCCGAGGAGCTTGTAGATGGGTGTGTCGTAATACTTGCCCGCGATGTCCCACAGGGCGATGTCCACAGGTCCCAGGCCTGTCCTGTCGCTCTGACGGAGGGCGCGCTTGACGTCGTTGTAGATTTTCTCCCGCTGGAGCGCGTCCTTGCCGAGCAGGTAATGCGTGAAACCGGCGATCTGCGCGTATGACGACGCACTTCCGGCGATGCATTCGCCGCGCAGCCCACCGTGGGTGGTGATCGCCAGCGCGTGACGTTTCAACTCAAGCGTTTCGCCGGGACAGTAGACGAAGTTGAAGCCGTTGTAGTCGGTACCCATCTCCTTGAGCCGGACGATGAACTCGAAGATCTCGACGCTGGTGATCGTGGTTTCGCTGAGCATAGCTTCCTCGCTTTTGAAATCCGGGCCGGTTAGTTGCTGCGGGTCGCGCACTGCCTGCCTGTCAAGCACGATTTCGGATCAATCAGAGACTAGACGACTCGTCGAAATCGCGCGACCGGCGGCGTGGTGAAGGAGGAGGCATGACAGCGCGACGAGGGGCTTCCCCCATTCGCCCTTCGACAGGCTCAGGACGAACGGGGGAGGGTGTGTGGTGGCTTCCGGATTGTCCAGCTTCGCAAATTAACCGCGACCGAACCGTCTCGGCGATGAGGGGTTTGCTAAACGTCCGAGCGGGCCGGTATGTTTGACGTACGGCAGTTGACCGCCAGCGCGCGGATCACCAGGAGGCAAATTGGCAGGTTACTACCAGTGGCGAACGCCGGAGGGCCGACGGCTGACGATCGAGGAGGTGCGCGGGCAACTGTTCGTCTGCAACGGTTGCTGATGCGGCTCGGGCGCAACTCTGTTTCGCCCGCCAATCCTCGTCGAGGATTACGAAACCGGTCTGGAAGACCGCGGGATAGATGAAAAAATAGACTTGACCATCACCGACGACTCGGGTGATGGCTGTCTGGGTCTGTGCACGCCTTCGAACGTGACCCTGCTGGTTCTCAGGGGCAGGAGTCTCTGGTTCGGGCGGATGAACACGAAGCGGTCTATACGCTTGCTTTTGGACTACCTAGCGGACGTCGTCGATGATGACGATCCGCCGCTGCCGGAGGGCGAGCTTGCCAAGCACGCGTTCACGAGGATGCGGGGCGAGATGATACCGATAGAGGACGTGCTGAAGCCGGGGCGCGACACGCCCCGGCCAACGCCGCCAGGGACGCTGATTTCGCCGACGTAGCGGAAAGAGGTCGCCTGCCTCAACCGGGGCAAGTCAGCCGCAGAGCTTTACCGGACGCGATTCGTCTGTCGCGCTCGTCCCTTCGACGAACTGAGGACAGGCGGGCTGAGGGCCTGGGATCCGTTCATGGTTCGACGGGCTCACCACGAACGGCGGCGGCTCACCACCACGGCTCTGCTCGCCATGGATAGCCTAGACGGGCGGTTTGCGAACCGCTCCTACGATGTCCGAATGATGGTCTGGATTCCTGCCCCGTATCGGCTACGGGGTAGGCCGAGGCCGGCTTTTCGTCTGGATGACGAATGGCGATGGCGACAGGATGCGAGATTCCTTCGCTTCAGTGGCTCTTGCAATGACCTATGCGCCACGAAAAACCGAGGGCGGCAGTCTCTAACAGAGACTGCCGCCGAAGTGTTCCAGATCGCTTAGGAAGGTCTAGGACCTACCGCTTCCAGCCCCGCAGCTGCGCCGGACGCGTACTGCTTGAAATTGTCGGCGAAGGACCGTGCCAGCTCGGCGGCGGTGCGGTCGTAGGCGTCGGTGTCGTCCCAAGTCGAGCGAGGCCTGAGCAGGCTCTGGTCGATGTCGGGGCACGTCTTAGGGATCTGAAGCCCGAAAACCGGGTCCTCTTCGAACTCGACCTGGCTGAGCCGCCCGTCGAGCGCGGCCTTGACCATTGCGCGAGTGTCCTTAATCGGCATACGGCTTCCGGTTCCGTAGGGCCCGCCGGTCCAGCCCGTGTTTATGAGCCAGACGTCAGGCTGGTGCTTGCGCAGCCGCTCGCCGAGCAGATCGGCATATTCCGCGGGCGGGCGAGGCAGGAACGGAGCGCCGAAGCAAGGGCTGAACGTGGCTTCCGGCTCAATTATTCCCACTTCTGTACCGGCCAGCTTGGAGGTGTATCCGGACACGAAGTAGTACATCGCCTGCTCGTGCGAGAGCCGCGCTATGGGTGGCATCACGCCGAACGCATCGGCGGTGAGCAGCAGGATGTTCTCCGGGTGTCCGGCGACGCCGTGGGGATCGGAATTCGGTATGTAGCTGACGGGATAGGCACCGCGGGTGTTCTCGGTGATGCTGTCGTCGTCGAGGTCCAGCGCCCGCAGGTTCTCGTCGTAGACGACGTTTTCGAGCACCGTTCCGAACATCCGCGACGTGGCGAATATCTCCGGCTCGGCTTCGGGCGAAAGGGCGATCATCTTGGCGTAGCAGCCGCCCTCGACGTTGAATATCCCGTTATCGCTCCAGCCGTGCTCGTCGTCACCGATGAGCGTGCGCGAGGTGTCGGCGGAGAGGGTTGTCTTGCCGGTGCCGGAGAGTCCGAAGAAGAGTGCCACGTCGTTGGCGGGCCCGTAATTGGCGGAGCAGTGCATGGAGAGCACGCCGCGCGCGGGCAGAATGTAGTTCATGACGGTGAAGATCGACTTCTTGGTTTCGCCGGCGTAGCCGGTTCCGCCGATCAGCACGATGCGCTTGCCGAAGTGGAGCAGAACGAACGCGTCGGAGTTCGTGTTGTGGCGCTCGGGCTCGGCTTTGAATCCTGGCGCGTGAATGACGGTGAAGTTGTCGAAGACGTCTACGTCGGCGCCGTTTCCGTACTGGTCAAGAAAAAGGTGCCTGACGAACATGGCGTTCCAGGCGCGCTCGGTTATGACGCGCACGCCGATGCGGTTTTCGGGATCGGCACCGGCGTGGAGGTCCTGCACGAAGAGGTCGCGGTCGCCGAGGTAGGCGCCGACCTCATCCTGAAGGCGGTCGAAGTCCGTCGAGTCGAACGGCCTGTTTACGTTGCCCCACCAGATGGAGTCCTGGCTACCCGGCTCACGCACGACGAACTTCGCATTCGGGGAGCGCCCGGTGTGCTTGCCCGTCTCAACGACGAGCGGGCCCTGATCGGCCACAATTCCCTCGCCCCGTTTGACGGCTTCCTCGTAGAGCACCGCTATGGAGGAGTTCCAGTAAACGGATTTCGAATTCTGTATCCCAATCGAACTCAACTCGCCCGCCGCGAGGGCATTGCCGTCCAAACTCATTCATCCGCCTTTCGGTCTCGAACATGCCGATAAATAGACGCTCTCCCGGCGCCTCGGCCTGTGACTCAAACAAGGGTAACACCAGTAACCGCGATCAAATGAGAGAATGAACCGCAACCGGTGAACCAAGCCTTAAGCAACCTTAGATTTTACGGAGTCGAGCCGCTTCGTGCGTAGGGAGATTTCTGTGGCGAGGGAGGCAACGGGATCAGGTCTGAGTGGACGGGTTGATCGAATCCATTCATAGCTCTTCCGGTGAGCTCGTGATCGCGGCCGCGGGAGGCGGGACGGGCGCCATCGCGGCGCTGGCCCGCGTGCCGGGAGCTTCGCGGACGTTGCTGCACGCCGTGGTCCCGTACTCGAAGGAGTCGATGCGGGCATACCTCGGTTACGAACCGCGATCCCTCTGCTCGAAAGAGACTGCGGCCGACATGGCCCGGCGGGCGCGGGACATGGGGATGTCCCGAATTACTGACCAGGCCGCGACGTTGATAGGCGTGGGAGTAACGGCGGCCTTGACGACTGACCGGCCGAGGCGGGGGCGGAACAGGTGCTTCGTGTCGATCACTAGTGCATCGGTTGACATAAATCGCTGGATCGATATGCGCAAGGGCGCGCGGAGCCGGATCGATGAGGAAGAATTGGTGGACAAGCTCGTGCTCAACTGCATTGCCGAGGCGTTCGGGGTGACTGAGCGGACGGAGCTTGGTCTGTTGCCTGGCGAACGTGTCGAAGACTTCGACCTAGGAGCGGCCTACTGGTATGAGCGGCTGGTTGACTCCAGAGCGTCTTCGTTTCGGCGGGACGAGCGGGGCCGGCTTAGCGATAGGCCAGTGTCAGCCGGGGCAATGCTGCCCGGTTCGTTCGATCCGCTGCACAGGGGGCACATTGAGCTGGTGCGGGTGGCGGCTGACATTCTTGATACGGAAGTCGCGTTCGAGCTGTCGGTGAGCAACGTCGACAAGCCCGTGATCGACCTGGACGAACTCGAGCGGCGACTCTCGCAGTTCACGGGAGTGGGCGAGGTGCTGGTGACGAGCGCGCCGACGTTCGTGGAGAAGGCGCGGATTCTGCCGGAACGAGCCTTTGTAATAGGGGCAGATACTGCGCCGCGGGTCGTCGACCGCAAATACTACGGAGGAAGCCAGCAGGAGATGCTTGCGGCGCTGGATGAGCTGTCGCGCGCGGGATGCAGGTTTCTGGTTGCGGGCCGGTCCCAGGGACCGGGCGTCTTTACGAGCCTAGGCGACGTGGAGATTCCGGCGGAGTACCGGCACATGTTCGAGTCGATACTGGAGAGCCGCTATCGGGTCGATATCTCGTCTACCGAGCTGCGCGAACAGGCCGGGCGGACGCGCTCGTAGCATCGTTGTTGCCGGCGGGGGGCTAGTCTTCGGCGTCGGCTGCTCTGTCTGCCGGGAAGGATCCAACGCCTGAGGCTTGGTAAGGGAGCGGCTCGTAGTGGCTGGGCCAGTTCTTGCAGATGTACCAGACCAAGATGGGTAGCGTGGGTGTCAGCAACGCCAGACCGAGCACCAAGGACTCGATGTCTCCAGCGATGCTCCCGGTGTCAGGCTCACCTGCCGCGAGTGAGGCGAAGTTGAGGAGCGTGGCCAACGTGTTATGGGCCGCGTGCAACGCGATCGGGGCGAGTAACGTCCGGGTCCGTATGTAGAGAACGGCAGCGACCATGCCGTGCATGAAGGCTCCAAAAAGGTCGTAGCCATGTGTGATGCCGAAAAGCGCTGCCGACGCAATGATCGCGTTCCGGATTCCCCACTTGATCCCCCACCGGTTGATTAGCACTCCTCTGATGAACACCTCTTCCCAGAGTGGGCCCACGATAGCGGCGGTTGCTATCCCCACTATGAAGTAGGTCGCACTGGACTCAGGGCTGTCTGACATGATCGTGTTGGATTGCAGGAACTCAGGCATGGTGACAGAAATGAGAGACCCGACAACTTCCAAGGCGCCCGTTGAAAATGCATAGCCGACCAGAAGTAGTCCGATCACTGGAAACCAGCTGAATCTCGGCGGGAGCCTTCCCACCAATTGCCAGATGTCGATGCCCTTCCGCCGAAACTGCCAAATGATCCAGCCGAGCATTGAACCGTAAAGCAAATTGATGGCTATGAGACGAGCCATAGGATCGGATGGGTCAGCATCTAAGTACAGAGAGCCCAGCGCGACCACCACTATCGTCATAGCAAAGCAGAACGCAGCCCAGACAATCACCCATCGAACCTTCAGATTCCGGAAGGGGTTGGGGGAAGGGGCTGCCGGAGGCGGGGTGTCGTCGAGCGACGCGCCACAGTTTTGGCAGTACCGGTCGCCCAGAGTGACCGGGCTGTTGCAGTTCGGGCAGTGCATCAAATAGTCCATGTGCTCCGAGAGCAGCTCCATTTACGAAAGTCCGGCGAGACCGGGACTGCGGCTCGTCGTCCGTAGCCACGCTATGCGGGCGTCTGCATAGGTCCGGATCGACCTGGCGGCTTGCCGGTGCGCCGCCCTTTACTCTAGTTCGGTCTAGCCTTAATCGCCCATGGTGTTTGTCGGCAATGGTCCGTCACCAGAGGCTTCGTAGGGGAGCAGTTCATCGCGGCGCGGCCAGTTCTTGCGGAGGTACCAGATGAGAATTGGGGCTGTTAGAGCCAGCAGCGCGAGTCCGAAGATCATTGTCGACATGGTGGCGTCGACGACGGTGCTCGCGGCAGTCCGCGCAATTCCCGTGGTTGAGGTGAGTATGAGCAGTGTCACCACCAGCGAGTTGTTGGCGATGTGCAAGGCCATCGGAACCAGGAGTGTGCGGGTTCTTATATAGAGAACCGCGGTGATCGCCCCGAATGTGAACGCTCCAGTGAATGCTCCTCCAGCGATGATGAAATGCATGATTCCGAACAGCAGAGCCGAAGCGAAAATTGCGATCCCAAGCCGCCATTTGACGGCCCAGCGGTTGATGAGGACCCCCCTGAAAAACAACTCTTCGAAGACCGGCGCCAGCACTGCAACCGTGGCTGCTGACACATTCAGCAAAACTGGGTTGGGAGAATTGGAAGTGATCGATTCGGTGTCCAAGGGCCTTGCGGCCGGTTCGACTACCAAACCGATCGCGGAAAATACGACGATCGCGGCGCCGAGCGAGAACACCATGTTGACCAGCAGTATCCCGATCGCCGGACACCAGTTGTAGTTCTCCGGCAGCCGCCCGATCAATCTGCGCACGTCGATTCGCTTGCTGCGGAAGCTCCAATAAATCCAGAGGGCGATAGGACCAGAGAGAACGATGACGGCAGCCAGGAAGAGAGCGGGATCGGATCGTCGAACGTCCGGGTCCTCCAAGCCCAACCGCAGAAGGCCCCATGCGAGTGTGAATCCAAGCATGGCCAAGAAAACGCCCCAACGCGACTTGAGGATAAGGAAGGGATTACCGACTTTCTCTCCTGCGGACGGGCCGCGGGTGAGCGGCTCTCCGCAGTGCCGGCAGTACCGGTCGTCGAGGGCGACCAGATTGCCGCAGCTAGCGCAGTTGATCACCTAGCCGATGTCCTTGAAGCGCCTGGGGGCGTCGCCGCGATCAGGCAAGCTCAGAACTGCGGTCGATCCCCAGAGATTGTGCGATACGGACGGTCGCGCCGGTCCGGGACGGTCTACAAGTGTGCCGCGCCCGTCCGAGCTCGCCGTCGAGTGACTCATCGTCAGAGGCTAGCGGCTTGTACCGGCGATGGTTCGGCGCCGGACGCTTCATAGGGGGGCGGCTCATCGCGGCGAGGCCAGTTCTTGCGGAGGTACCAGACGAGGATTGGGGCTGTTAGAGCCAGCAGCACCAAGCCTAAGATCATTGTCGGCATCTCGACCGCGCTGGCGGTGCTAGCGGTCGTCTGTCCGTTTTCGGTGGGTCTGGCGAGTACGGCCAAAGTAACCAGCGAGTTGTTGACGACGTGCATGGCCGTGGGAACCAGCAGCGTGCGGGTCCGTATATAGAGAAGCGCGGCGATGGTCCCGAACATGAACGCTCCGCCAATGGCGATGAGATGCAGAATTCCGAACAGCAGAGCTGAAGCAACAATTGCTATGTCGAGCCGCCATTTGACGGCCCAGCGGTTGATAAGAACCCCCCTGAAAAACAACTCCTCGAACACCGGCGCCAGCACTGCAACCGTGGTTATCGACAGGATCAGCAATGCGGGGTTGGGAGTGTTGGGGATGATCGGTTCGGTCTCCAGGGACCTTGCGACCGGTTCGGAAGCCGAGGCGATCAAGGCGCCTACGACTATCACGGATCCCAGCGAGAACACCATGTTGACCAGCAATATCCCAATCACCGGAAACCAGTTGTAGTTTTGCGGCAGCCGCCCGATCAGCCGGCGGACGTCGATTCCCTTGCTGCGGAAGCTCCGGAACATCCAGACCGCGACGACGCCAAACAAGACGTTGAGGACTATCAGGAAGAGAGCCGGATCGGTTGGTTGGTCGTCCGAGTCCACGGAGGCAATCACAAGAACGACCACGGCAAGTATGAACCCGAGCACGGCCCAGGGAATAACCCATCGTGTCTTCAGGATCATGAAGGGATTGGCGATCGTGTCTCGCGCGGACAGGCCGCCGGCGAGCGGTTCTCCGCAGCGCGGGCAAAATCGATCGCCGCGGTCGATGAGTCCGTTGCAGCGTGGGCACCTCATGGTCAGGGCCGTGCTTCCGAGGCTGCTGACGGTGGATCCGGTTGGCGGAGACGCGGCGCGCGGCTCATGGCCGAGCGCCTGGGGCGAGGGTGATCACGCCTGCCCCAATCGGTCTAAAAGTCCGCGGGGGAGCCAGCCCACGCTCCGAGGGCCATCATGCCTCCGTCAACACAGAGGTATTCGCCGGTTATGAACGACGCCCGGTCGCTGGCGAGGAAAAGCACGGCGCTGGCGATTTCGGACGGCTGGCCTATGCGCCCGATGGGATGCACGGACCCCCAGACCTTTTTCAATTCGTCGAGGCCGGCGCCGGTTCCCTCGGCCGCTTGCCCAACCAGCGGCGTATCGATGGTCCCTGGACAGATCGCCGTTACCCGAATGCCCTCGCCGGCGTAGTCGAGGGCAAGCTGCCGGGTCAACGACAGCACACCGCCCTTGCTGGCGGCGTACGCCGAGACGCGCGACATGGACTGGAGACCCTGGACGCTGGCGATGTTGATGATGCTGCCACCGCCGCGTTTTCTGATTTCCGGAATCCCGAATCGCGAAGTGAGGTAGTGGGCCTTGAGATTGACGTCGATGATGCGGTCCCAGGCTTCCTCGGGCATGTCCTCGACTTTCAGGTAGGAACTGGGCGGCTGAATGCCCGCGTTGTTGACGACGATGTCGAGCCCGCCGAATTTTGCGGTTGTGGCGTCGATGAGCCGCTTCACGTCGTCAGTCTTAGCGACGTCACATTCGACGACCAGAAGCTTGCCTTCATCGGCCCCAATCTCGCCGGCGGTCGCATGGGCCGCCGCGCCGTCGATATCGGCGAGTACCGTGCAGGCGCCTTCGGCCAGGAACGCCTCGGCTATTCCCCGGCCTATGCCCATCGCCGCCCCGGTAACTATGGCTACCTTGCCTTCAAACTCCGCCATTATCGAATCCTCCTTACGCTTGGTCAGGTGTGCGGGAGTGGTCCCCGCCGCTCAGCCTTCGTTGACCGAGTAGCTCAACGTTTGATAGCGAATGAACCCGTCTTCGACGTAGAACGAGTCGACGCCGCCGGCGCTCCGCCCGCCGGCGCCCTGGCCCCTCCATTCCAACAGGACCATCGAGTCGCCGACTGTAACCGAGTCCTGACTAACGGCCATCTCGCCGACGTTTTCGCCAATTCCCTCGAAGACCGCCTGTATTCCGGCGTGTCCGCGGGCGACCGCGCGGGGCTGAACGAAAACGGCATCCGGCGCGTAGTCCGCGAGGATGCGGTCCATGTCGCCGGAGAGAATCGCGTCCCAATGATCGTCGAATACTTGCCGAGCGCTGCGCATTGTTAGACATCCTCCCGAAGTGGCCCGGAACCTGGCTGCGTTCCCGGCCGGATATAGCGGGGACTTGCTCGTCAAGATGATAAATGCGCGACGGGACTGCTGCGAATCGGCGGCTGACGATGCCGAGGGGCGGTTCGCGGGAGTCGGTCTTTCGAAGGCGGGCTGGTGTTTGACTGCGGGGTTTGGCTGATCTGTTTCCGGTGGGGCTGCTTTTTCCAGTCGCGGCGCGGCTTGGATAATCTAGGGGCCGCAAGCATGGTTGGCGATGACGAAATCCGCCCGCACACGACGGAGGTCCCAATTGGACGCAGAACGAATCAACCCGCCCGGACTGCCCACGCCGCTCGCCGCCTACAGCCAGGTGGTAAAGAAAGGCTCGATGGTGGCCACCGCCGGGGTGGTGGCGCTGGATACCGAGGGCAACGTGGTGGGAGAGGGTGATATCGAAGCTCAGACGCGCGCGGTGCTGAAGAACATCAAGACGGCGCTGGAAGCCGCCGGTGCTTCGATGCAGGACGTGATCAAGACAACGGTGTTCATCTCGGACATGAGCCTCTACAAGGGCATGAACGCCGTCTACAACGAGTTCTTCAGCGACGCCCCACCGGCCCGCTCGACCCTGAGGGCGGAGCTGGTGCTACCCTCGCTGCTGGTGGAAATCGAGGCGCTGGCGGTTATCGACTGAGGTTGACTTTTCAGGCGAAATGACGGCGCTTGCCGAGCGAGGCGGATTCCGTCGGATTCGGTAGACGCCTGACCTGGGCGCTGTTCATCGTTCGACCCTTCGACAAGCTCAGGATGAGCGGTTTTCGGCAAGTTCACGATGAATAAGTGAGAACGGCGCAGGGCAGCGGGTTGCTCTAACCTATAGCCGTATGTTTTCGGCGTAGACATGGTTGCGGGACATGGAAACGGAGAGCCAGAGTTTCAGCGGGACATCGTTCCCCGTTCGTAACCTTCTAGCCGGGGACGAGAGCCTGAACCCGGTCGAACGGCATAGCCGCCTGAAGCGCGGCTACATGCTGTTGGGGCTCGTGGTGCTTGCGGCCTACGTGGCCGCCGCAGTCTATTTTCTGCGCAATCCGGGTTTCCCATCGGAAGGTCCCGGCGATCTCGCGCACGCGAACTTGAAAGACGACGCGATACCCCAGAGAGTCCTGGACGCGGTCTGGGAAGCGAGGCCGTCCTACAAGTCGCGGACTTTGGCGGGGGTGGACGTGCAAGACGCCGTCGGGGGACCCGTTTGGGTGCTGTATTCATTGACTGACTCCGAGATGGTTGTGGGCGTATTAGTCCTCGACGGCCAATCGCTCAGGATGGTTAGAGATACCGACCGGATCAAGCCGTTAGGTGCCTGGCCTCATATCGGATTTGTAAAGGCGTTCGAGGACTGGGCGACGGGCTTCTTCGCGCTGCTGGGAATCCTCTTGGCGGTGATGCGATGGGCACCGAGTAGTCAGGTGCGCGGCAAACTGGCGCGACGCGAACCGCGCGGAGGCGTAAAAGCTGTCTTCGCGGCCAGACCGATTGTCAGCGTCGCCTGCGCAACCGTGATCGGAAGCGTGTTGATATGGGTCGCGCCGGGATGGAATCGCCACCAACGGTGGCTCTGGACGTATCGATGTATTGCCGCATATCTTGCGGTTATCGGCCTTTTCGTCGTTTTAGGGGCCGCCGCTGGCGGGGGCGATTCGGCGTCATTTGCCGCACTCATGATCATTGGCGGCGGTTCGGCGCTGGCGTGGTTGTACGGATGGCGGCTGCTGCGTCCCAGCGGCGCGCGGCTCACGCAAATCGAGGACGGGGCAGAGCCGGCAGCGTCGATAATGCCACCAGCGGCGGAACCGGCGACGGCGGGCGCGCCCAAGCCCGCGATTGGGTTGGAGCCGCCGCCCCGCGCATCGAGTGTCCCAACCGCGCCGCCGCCCAGCCCGCCCGTAACTCAAGCGCCAGCGCGGACGGGGGGCGCTCCGACGATGGCTGCTCCGACCGTCGCGGCCAGCGCTGACGAAGACTTCAAAGTCGTCCCGCCCTTCGAGTGTCCGACGCTCGACGACGTTGGAGGGATGGAATCGGTCAAGCAGCAGCTTCGGGATACCGTGGGTCTTGTCCTGGCCTTTCCGGGCGAGGCGCTGGAGCTCAAGGTGGCATTCAACGGCATCCTGCTGTTCGGGCCGCCGGGCACGGGGAAGACGTTCCTGGCCAAGGCCGCGGCGGGAGAGTACGGCTGCAACTTCCTGTCGCTGGGCAGCGTTGAGCTCACAAGCTCCTTTCGCGGTGAGTCAGCCAAGAAGATCGCACGCGCTTTCGACATAGCCAGAGCTAACGTCCCGGTCATCATGTTCTTCGACGAGTTCGACGCCATAGGGACTCGCCGGGACGACACGCCCGGGTCGAGCGACGATCTTCGATCGCTGACGCAACTGCTGCGGAGCCTTGAAGGCGTGCGGGACAGTCCGGAGGTTATCGTCGTCGCGGCGACTAACCACTTCGACCAGCTCGATCCCGCGGTCATACGACCGGGTAGATTCGACAGGCGAATCAGGGTCGATATGCCAGACAGCGCGGCGCGGGCATCCATTTTCGAGGCGCAGCTATCGGGCCGGCCCACGGCGGAAGATATCGACGTGGACGAGCTGGCGAGACTCGCGGAAGGGCTGTCGGCGGCGGCGATAGCGGACATCGTGAACACCTCGGCGCTGAACGTGCTGGCCGACTTGCGGGCGGGGAGCGAGACGAGCGAGATAACGCAAGAGCTGCTTGAAGCGACCACCAGGGGGCGGGGCGGCAAGGACCGTCCAAGCTCTGAATCGTGGAGTTGGGACAGCCTGATTCTCCCGGAACACACGAAGCGGGAACTCCAGGAGCTTCAAAAGCTCATCGAGGACAGCGAGCGCGCTCGTCAACTTGGAATCGCACCGCCGAGCGGGGCGTTGCTCTACGGTCCCCCAGGAACGGGAAAAACCATGATCGCGCGCGTGCTGGCAGCGGAGGCCAAGTGCAGCTTCTATCCGGTTACGGGTTCGGATATCGTCTCGAAGTGGCTGGGGCAGTCGCAACGAAACGTCGAGCGGCTATTCTCGCGCGCCCGGGAGCACCGGCCGTCGATAATCTTTCTGGACGAAATCGACGCGATAGCGCCGAGCAGGGGCGGAATGAGCGCCTTTGGCTCAAGTATGGATCAAGTGGTCAACCAACTGCTGCAGGAGATCGATGGACTAGGGAGCGGTCCGGGGATCTTCGTTTTGGGAGCGACCAACCGCAGGCACATGATCGATGAGGCTTTGCTTCGCGGCGGCCGGCTGGGGCGGCAGATCGAAGTCGGCCTGCCGGACGCGGGCAATCGCGCAGCGCTACTGGAGATGTTTTCTTCGAAGATGCCGCTTAGGGAGGGGTTCGATCCCGTGACATTGACCGACGAAACAGAGGGGTTGAGCGGAGCCGACATCAGGGCGCTTTGCCAGGAGGCGGCGATCCAGGCGCTGATGCGGACGCCGCAAGGCCGGGAGGTGGTCGTGGGGCCGAACGACTTCGAGAGCGCGTTCGCGGCGCGCTCACCGAGGCTGGTCTGATGCCCTGCATCTTCTGCATTGCGGCGATTGCGGTGGCGGCGACGACGATAGTTCCCGCGTTGCTGGACCGCATGGAAGAAAAGCTCAAGACCCGGATGCCCGATTTGCAACGGACCGCCGAGTCGAGCGCGGTTCGCCAATGGGACGGGACGATTCCATTCGAGTCTCCGATTCGCGGTAGCACGCTCGCCCCAGTCAAAGTGACGATCTACCGAAACTCCAAGCGCGCAAGGATCCAGGTAATGACGCACGATCTGACGCCCGTAGAGGCTCAGATCGTGGAAGACGAAGTTGCGCTGCTGCTAGAGGCGACGGTGGTCAGCCGCCACGACGCTCATGCGTCCGCGATCCTCGAGCGACCGCGCATTCGTGAGGAGTCGAGAATTCGGGAAACCGAACGGCCGGAAAGCGAGCCTCCGCAAACCGTCTAGCGCCCAGACCGCGAGGCGGCGTCCGAGGGCTTGATTTTCGACAGGTCGGGCTGTGTTTCAGGCCGGTCGCACCGAGGGACGGTCCGGGCGGCGGAGCAGTAGGATGTCAGCCGTAGCGGGGTTCGTTGCGCCAGCCGGCGGCCCTGGTGGCGCTGGTCACGAACCAGGTATGCATGATTTCGCGAAGCTGCTGCCTGATTGCGTCGTGCGCGGGGTCGTTCCAGAGGTCGTTCAGCTCGTCGGGGTCGTTGACGAGATCGAAGAGCTGACCGCCCGAGGGGTCGAAGAACTCGACGAGCTTCCATTCCTTACTACGAATCATCATCTCGAACTCGACGCCTTCGTTGACGGTGTCGCGGGCGTGCTCGGAGTAGACGTACTCCCGTGGGGACGGGTTTTCGCGGCCTTCCAAATCGGGGAGCAGCGACACGGCTTCGAAGCCCTCGGGGGGCTCGATGCCGGCCAGCTCGAGAATGGTGGGGCCGGCGTCGAATAGCTGCTGCAGGCTGTCGATGGTGCGTCCGCCCTCGAACCGGCCCGGCGACCAGAAGATGAGCGGCACGCGGACCGAGGCGTCGTACATGTTCCATTTCTGGCTGAGGCCGTGGTCGCCGAGGCAGTCGCCGTGGTCGGAAGTGAAGATCACGACTGAGTTATGCAACTGTCCCCGGTCTTCGAGCGCGTCGAGAATCTGGCCGACCTTTTCGTCGATCATCGTCATGTTGGCGAGGTAGTAGGCGCGCTGGCGATGGCGGCGGCTCATGGGGGCGTCCGGACGGAAGGCGACGGAGTCGGCGTCGCGCCGCACGTGCGTGTCGCGGAGTGCCTTGACGGCCTCGGGCTGGGCGTCCATCTCCTCCTGAGTGACCGGCAGTACCGGCAGATCGCGGTCCATATACGGCTCGACGTACCGCCTGATGGGATCGTAAGGAGGGTGCGGGCCGGGGAATCCGATCTGGAGGAATAGCGGCTCGTCGTCCATCGGCGGGGCCTGGGCGAGCCAGCGCAGCGCGAGATCGCCGACGAAGAAATCGGGATGCAGATCGTCTTCGAGGTGCCAGTCGTAGGCGCCGAGACTGGTCTCGAACTCGGGCAGGGTGCGGAAATAGTCTTTTTCGAGGCGGGTGTGCCCTCTCGCCCAGAGGGCCTTGTCGAGCTCGTCGTTGAATACGTGGCGGTTGCCGGCCCACTGGACCTCGGCGGCGCGGCGCTGCTTGTTCTCGACGACTTGGCGCTCGTGGAATCCGTGCCTGCCGCCGTAGGGGTCGGCGTGCATCTTGCCGATGTTGACGCAGTGATAGCCGGAATCGCGCAAGGACTCTACCCAGGTGCGGGGCCAGGGATCGTTGTTGCGCTGGGCTCCGTGGTTGTGGGGCGAATACCCGGTGAAGAGACTGGCGCGGGCCGGTCCGCACGAGGGGGCGTTAATGAAGCAATGGCTGAAGCTGACGCCTTCCCGAACGAGCCGGTCGAGGTTGGGCGTGTCGACGTGGGGGAAGCCGAGCGCGCCTATGGTGTCGTAGCGCTGCTGGTCGGTGATTATGAGGATGATGTTGGGGCGTGGGTCGGGCATTAGCGGCGATGTCCGTTGTCTGGCCGCTCCGGTCAATCCGGCGGATCCGGATGTCACGAAGCGTAGGAATTCGGGAGCCGGTCAAGGATAGCGGGAGTTGGACTGGGGTGTTTGATGGGGTGGGGGAATCGACGTTTTGGCAATAATGCTCTTAGCAGACCCTAGAGGTTAGAGAAGAAGGGATGAAAGGGGGCGGTTTTAGGTAGGTGAGGTTGAAAAGTAGAGTCAGATAGGGGAGAAGGTTAGTTGTCCACCTCGCGCCATACTATTACGCCCACAGCTTCTTCAACTACTCTATCGTCACGATAGAACCGCAGGGCAATAGTGTTGACGTTGGCTGAGTAGTTTTCCACTCTATCCGCAGTGACATGAAACCAGCCCGATGCACCTTCGACACGATATGCAAACTTTTTCACTGTTTCCATCCCTAGAAATGTTCAGCTATACACATGGTCGCGCGGACGAAACGCCGTTAACGTGACTACTTCATCCGTCAGATCAAAAACCAGCCGAAACCCACTCACTCTAATTCGATAGGCATTGTCTGTGCCCTTTAGCTTTTTGAAGCGAGGCATTTCTCGCCTCGTTGGCGCTGATTCAATTCTCTGAATAACGCCATGCACGCTATTGGCGATGTCTGGTTCACGGAGCTTCTTGAGATCACTTTGAAAGCCGCTCGTGAACTTAACTTCCATCCAAGCAATTGAGAGTATCCACTACTGCCTGCCTACCGACCAGTCCTGTCTTCAGACTCTCCTCATTTGCTCGTGCTAGAGCGGCGTCATGGGCCTCTACGTCATAGACACCGCTGTAGTAATCCTGTATCTCTCTGTCGGCGATTCGCGCGTTGGAGGGTCTACCTGCAGGCGTATTGCCTCTGGCGTTTATCCAAGGTGGTTCTTCGTGAGATATGTCGCTTAACTCGAAAGGCCCTAGTTCACTGTATTCTTCGAGCACTTCGTCAATGCTGTCCCGTTCGTTCTCCGTCAACCTCATGGAATCGCCGTGCGGCCAACCCTCTATTTCGTCAGACTCTTGGCGGTGATTCCGATAAACCGCACGTACAACAGGGCCTAAAGCCCATGCTTCAATCGGCTCCATGAACAGGCGTTCTTCATCCCAAACAAGATGCCATGCGTAGCTGTAGTACACGAGTTTCTGGAGCTTCACTCCGGTTAAGTCATATTTGCAATTCTCGACTATGTACGCCGCAACATCATTAGCATTCGCCACGACCTTATCCCCTCCGCCTTAAGGCCAATTAACATAATTAAAACACGATTTGGGTACCGTGGTCATTATATTACCGAACGTCAACCGAACTGAATTTGATGCTTGGCAACCGGAGGCGCTCCCAACCGGTGATAGACTGGGTTCGCCACACAAGACCGCCATCAATTCAAGGTGTGCAAGCCATCTGGCGGGGCTATATGACCCTCCCGTGGCTTGCATGGTCTTGTGTGGCAACGAGATTTCCTCGCCGTTGGGAGGGTCGCCTTGTTGTCACAGATCAAGCGTCTTGCTTTAGCTGGGCTAGTCGTTGGATTAGTCACCGCAGCTACTGTCACAGTAGTACAGGCACAGTGGCCTACTACGTGCGTCGGGGCGAACGACGCGTTCGAAAGCTGGCTCGGTAACGACCACAATGTCGGCATTTACCAGCGGGTGTTCGGATATGGGCCGGAAGCAGAAGAAGCCTGTCGCAACGACCACCGCAACGACGTGCGCGGCGCTTTCGCGTGGGCGCTCGATACGACCAGTTCGACGCCGGTTCAGCCTGCGAACGCGAAGTCGTGGATTGAGGACGATACCGGCACTATCGTTGAGTCAAGCAGACCAGATGGATCAGCATTCTTAGCAGTTCTCTGCTCAGACGGTGAGCTCCTTATCGGTGTGTTGTGGACTGGCGCAGACGTGCCTCAACTCTCTTTGGGCGAATTCAGAGCTACGGAGGTCCGTTTCCGTTACCACGGTCACGCCGATCTGGTCACCGACTCGTGGTTCGGCGGTGAGACACCATTCCGTGGCGAGACTGTCGTAGCCGTGATAATCAATCCTCTCGACACCCACAAGGCTACGCTGTACGCGCAGACCTTCATGCTCGCTTCGGGACTGACCGTAAACTTGCCGGAGCACGGCCTGTCTGCCGACTTCCATCTTGCGCCGTACGTGGATAGCGAGCATCCAGTAAGAAGGGCTGCGCGGATGTGCGGCGTCACTGTTTGAACGCGCTTGGGAAACCGATCAGGCTACCAGTTCTGGCAGTCGCGATCCTGCTTATTGTCGCGACCGCCTGCACCGCTGCCGAACTTGAGCAGGAACTCCGAAACTCAGAAGCTCGATTCCATGCCCGCTTGGACGCAATCGAGTCGGAGCTACAGGCGGTCCAAGACGAGCGCAACGTCGTGCCGGTCACACGCGTCATAGACGGAGATACCGTCGAGGTCACCTATCGCGGGCATCGTGAGAAGGTCCGCTATCTGGACGTGTGGGCGCCAGAGCGGGACGAAGAAGGCGGGGTGGAAGCCACGGCCTACAACGCCTCCCTGGTGGAAGGACAGACGGTCCGGTTAGAGATCACCGACAAGGCAAATGGGCGGGATAGCTTCGGGCGGCTGCTGGCTGACGTGTATTTGCTGGACGGCCGCCACGTCAATGCACTAGTGGTGGAAAATACGGCGGCAACAGCGGATCGCCACTAACCAGCGGTCAGATCGTCCCTCAAACTGATACGCCGTAATTGAGTCGCATTGATCGGTGCGGTAGATCGGGTTTTTTGCGCGGCGAAGCTATAACCGTAAGACCCTATTGATGGTTACGAAAAATGAAAAAGGCGACAATCCGGCACCTAATACGCTAATTGCCTTTGATTAACTCAAGTGATAGACAATCGTTGCCAGACCACCGATAACGGCAAGCAAGGCAGGGTAGATATGACGGTGTACTTAATCTATGTGATGTCGCGGGTAATGTGTGGCAAGTGATTGTCGAGAAGCACTTGCATCACGCCCTCTAGTCTTGCGACTCTTGGGGCAGTACTCGTCTCATTCATGCTTCAGATATACACCGCGTCGCGATGGGTGACGCACGTAATAAGTCACCGCGACACGCAGTGTCATCCGCACCTACTACGCGAACTACCCTTGTTTCACAGGCTTTGGTGGTGGGGTTTGGTCAGAATTTTCTGATGGCAAGCGTAAGTGAAGTATCGTTCCGAGAGTATGAATAGCGTGTACAGCTTCCCCCCCTTCGGCCCAGTTGTGACTCAGCCTCTCAAGCGTTCTCAAGTCACTCTTGAGAGCTTCTATATGAGTGCTGTCTACAAGCCTCGCGAGGATAAAGCCGAGGAAAAACGCTCGCGGCTCTGCTTCATTAAAATACTTCGTAATCCGCTCGCGCAATTCTTGGTCTTGTATTAGCTCTTTGTCTAACATAACCTAAGCTGGCCGCCTGAATATCCCACGCGATTCCCTAAGGGCGTCTCGGGTTTCTCGGTCAATCTGCAATTTTTCCTGATCTTTAGCACCCTGCACTCGCGCGATATCCTTCTCTACCTCGCCAACCCTCTCACCAATCTTGCCGATGTCTTTACGGAGCAATGTGTAGAGAGTGCCAAAGAGGATAGCTATTGGCCCAAGGATTGAGATAACAAGCAACTCGTTTCCCATACACGCATTGTCTCACACTCTACGCCATCGCCCACAATCACCGGAGCCTATCACCATAGAACCTGCTGAAGAGGCTCTTGCTGCAATCACGGCAACAAATGGAATCGAAAATAAGCTTGCAGCACCACGACAGATCTCAATTGAAGCTATGGCCGCGGCTCTCGAAAGTACAATTCAGCGCGGTGATGACAACGGCTTCACCATGAGTTCGCTAAGCCTGAGGGGGTTGACCTTTTCACCGAGTTGGTTGGATTTTTTGAGTTTAGAGTTGCTACCGTGAAATTGGATTGGGGACGACTTCCGGAGCTAGTCTAAAAACCAAATTGACCAAGCTAAACTCGGCCCATCGGCCTGCAACCGCTCAGCAAGGATCGTTTTTCCTGCTGTCTCACCGTTTCTAACCTGCCTGACCTAATCTAATCTTCCCACCTCTCCGACCCGTCCCACCGTTTTCAATCACCCCTTGGTGTGTCAGGTAAACGATTGCCAAGCTTTTTGACGTTGGGCTTGGGGTGAACTAGACTTCGCCGTCGCTGGAAAGCTATGACGCCTCGTTGTGAGCGCGGCCGGCACTGGAACTGCGTAGTTTCCAAACCGCCGGGAGGCCTTCGGGCCGCGCGCAATATCCAGCGCCACACGCGTCTTTGACGCATTCACATGGGCCAACGCCGGCCCTCCCAGACCCCGGGAAGGGGAAACACGGGCCTCGCAGGCCCGACAAAGCCAACCGCAGCGGAGCAGACCCTCAATGTTGGTGCGCACTCAGCTATTTCGGGACGTGTATCGGCGCGCCAAATGGAGAAAGGATTTTGCCGGGTAGATGAAAAAAGTGGAGGCCATTATCAGGCGCGAGATGCTGGAGCGAGTTCGGGACGCGCTGGACAAGGCGGGGTTCCACGGACTGACGATCAGCGAAGTGAGAGGCGCGGGCACGCAACGGGGCTACACCGAGAGCTACCGGGGCGTGAGAGCGGCGATCATGTTTCGGCCGAAGGTCAAGATGGAGCTCGTGGTAGATGACGCGAGCGTGGAGAAAGTCATCTCCGTGATCTGTGAAAACGCCGTAACTGGCGAGGTGGGCGACGGAAAGATATTCGTCATCCCCGTCGAAGACGCAGTACGAATTCGAACTCAGCAAAAAGGACAGGACGCACTTTGAAAACGACCGGATTCAACCTGAGTCCGCTAATGAGACTATCGGCCGTGCCGCGGATCGCGCCGAAACGGTGGCTGGCCGCGCTGGCGGGCGCGGTGATCGCGGGGCTGCTGGTGCCGGCGGCGGCGGGCGCGAGCGAGTTGACGCTGACCGACATAGAGCAGGCCGTGGACACCCTGTGGGTAGTGGTCGCGGGGGCGCTCGTGTTCCTGATGCACCTGGGCTTCACGATGCTGGAGGCCGGGTTTACGCGGATGAAGAACGCGGCGAACATCTGCGCCAAGAACATGATGAACATCGCCGTAGGCATGATCGCCTACTGGGCGGTCGGGTTTCCGTTCATGTTCGGGGACGGTAACCCGTTTTTGGGCCACAGCGGATGGTTCCTGTCGGTGACCGACGCGGATGCGGCGAGCTCGTTTTCGTCGCTCGACTGGGCCGGGGTGAGCATATCGACAAAGTGGTTCTTCCAGGTCGTTTTCGCCGCGACGGCGGCGACGATAGTCTCGGGCGCGGTGGCGGAGAGGACCAGATTCACAGGGTATCTCGTGTACGTGGTCGTGCTGACCGCCTTTATTTATCCGGTGGTCGGCCACTGGGTGTGGGGCGGCGGCTGGCTGGCGGACCTCGGATTCCTTGACTTTGCGGGATCGACCGTTGTCCACACGGTAGGCGGGGTGGCCGCGCTGGTGGGCGCGATAGTCGTGGGTCCCAGAGTGGGCAAGTACACGAACGGCAGGATCAGAGTCATTCCCGGGCACAGCATGCCGCTGGCTATCGCCGGGGTCTTGGTGCTGTGGTTCGGATGGCTGGGATTCAACGCCGGGAGCACGCTGAAGGCCGCGGGCGTGGACTTCGCCTCGATCGTGCTTACGACCAACCTGGCGGCGGCGGCGGGCGTGGTAGGCGCGCTGGTGATCTCGCGGATCGTCTATCGAAAGCCCGACGTCGGAATGCTGGGCAACGGTGGACTGGCGGGACTGGTGGCGATCACGGCCGGCTGCGCTTTCGTGGACTCGTGGGCGGCGGCGGTCATCGGCTTCATCGCGGGGATGATCGTGGTTCTGTCGGTAGTCGGAATCGACCGGCTGAGAGTCGACGACCCCGTGGGAGCGGTGTCGGTGCACGCGGTCTGCGGCATCTGGGGCACGCTTGCGATCGGTCTTTTCGGCACGGCCGAGCTGACCGAGGGTCTAGGCAGCGCGGGCCTCTTCTACGGCGGCGGGCTGAACCAACTGGGCGTACAGGCGCTCGGATCGCTCAGCACGGTGGCTTGGGTCGGAGCAACCTGCCTGATCGTGTTCTACGGAATCAAGTACACGATTGGCTTGAGGGTGGACCGGATGCACGAAGTCGACGGACTCGACATCTCCGAGCACGGCATGTGGGGATACCCCGAGTCGGTGGCCGGATCGTCCTACATGGGCACGCCGGGCAACGGCGCGAGCTAGGCTCGGTCTGACTACAGGATTGGAAGCCGCGGCGCTCGCGTTGGAGTAGTGAAAGACGGGGCGGATGCCCTGCGACAGTTAGAGTTAAATGCTTGGCGGTCGCAGGGCGTCCGTTTCCCTATTGCGCCTGCCAACCGATTTAGAATGGCAACGGTCGGAGTGCTGATTCAGGCAGAGGAAACACTTGCTGAAATTCGCCGTTGCCGGAACAGGGTCGTTCGCGTCCCGCGTGATCATTCCGGGTCTGAACGCGAGCGGGGTCGCGAGAGTAGTGGCGCTGTACGGACGGACACCGGAGCGCGTGGCCGATACGGCCCGCGAGCATCAGATACCCAAGCGGTTCGAGAGCTACGAGGAGATGCTGAAGCTCGAAGGGCTGGACGCGGTGGCGGTGTGCACTCCCGACTTTTTGCACGCGCAGATGGCCGAGGCCGCGCTTAGGTCGGGCCGGGCGGTGCTGAGCGAGAAACCGCTGGGAATGAACTCGGTCGAAACGAAACGGCTGGCGCGGCGGGCGGCGGAGCTTGGGATAGGCACGGCGGTCAACTTCACGTACAGGTCGATGCCCGCGTTCGCTCTGGCTAAGGAGATGATCGATTCCGGGGAGATCGGCGAGCTGATATCGGGGAACTTCGATTACAGCCAGTCGAACTGGGCCGATCCTTCGACACCGCTTGACTGGCGGATGAGCGCGGCGCATTCGGCCGGGGGCGCGCTTGGAGACCTGGGTTCGCACGTGATCGATCTGCTGCTGTGGTACGGGGGCGATATCGAGCAGGTCGCGGGCGCCGATTCGATAGTTTCGGGGCCGCGTCCCGACAAGGGCGGGGCGAGCACCGCGCCGACCGCGAGCGACAATGCCGCTTTCGTATGCGACCTGGGCGGCGGTCGCCTGTTCACGTTTCACCTGACGAAGCTGGCGTGGGGGCACACCAATCAGATCAACGTGAAGCTGGTCGGCAGCAGAGGGGCGGTACGCCTGTTTCACGAGCGGGGCCAGGAAGTGACAATCGCCGTGGCCCGACCGGGCGATAACGAGTTCGGCAAGGTTGAAATACCGGCCTACCGTCAGGTGGGCTATTCGGACTTTCCGGCGCATCACATGCGGCAAGCCGTGCGCGGTTTGCTCGGAGACGCGAAGTTTGCGAGTTTCGAAGATGGACACCGGGCGCAATGCGTGATCGACGCGGTTGCGCAGTCCGGAGTGGAGCGGCGCTGGACGCCGGTGGACATGAGAATTTGAGCCGGTTAGCGATGCCGCTGTTACCATCGTAGGTCGATAGTCGATAAGCAGCACGGCGCATCACTCGAGGTTGATCCATGGCTGAGTCCGAACCAATTGTGGTCCAGAAGTTCGGAGGTACGTCGCTGGCGACCAGCGACCGAATCCGCAATGCGGCGGAGCTGGTGCTTTCGACAAAACAAGGCGGTCGCCGGCCGGTGGTGGCGGCTTCGGCGATGGGCAGCACCACCGACGACCTTCTCGATATGGCTTTCGACCTGACCGCCCGCCCCGGGGAACGGGACCTGGACCTGTTGCTTTCGACCGGTGAGGTCGTGTCCTCGGCGCTGCTTTCGATTCTGCTCAACTCGATGGGATCTCCCGCGGTTGCGGTGACCGGACCGGCGGCGGGAATCGTGACCGACGGACGCTACGGCAGGGCGCGGATCAAGACGATAAATCCCGGGTACCTACGGGGGCTGGTCGACGAGGGGGTAATTCCGGTTGTAGCCGGTTTCCAGGGCATCTCCGAGTCTGGAGAGGTCACGACGCTGGGACGCGGAGCGTCGGACACCACGGCGGTCTCCCTGGCGGTGGCGCTGGGCGCACACCATTGCGAGATAAACACAGACGTGGACGGGATATTCAGCGCCGATCCCAGGATCGAACCGAACGCCCGAAAGCTCGACAAGGTCACCTACGAAGAAACTCTTGAGATGGCGACGTTGGGGGCCAAGGTGATGCATCCTCGGTCGATCGAGGTTGCGGAACGGCATAATCTTCGTATCGTTGTACGATCTAGTTTTAACAGGAATCCGGGGACTGAAATTTTGGCTAGCAACGAAATAGACATAGAGATCGGCGCGAAGGTACGAGCGGTAGTTCACAACGCCAACGTAGCAAGAATAACGGTCCTTGGAGTGCCCGACCGGCCGGGTCTGGCGCAGGCCATCTTCCAGCCTCTGGCTGACGCCGCTGTAAACGTAGACGTAATAGTCCAGAATCTGGCGCACGGCGGGAATACTGACATTTCCTTCTCGGTGGAGCGGACCGACCTGGAGAAGGCCCTTGGCTTCGTCACTCCCGTCGCGGAAGAGGTGGGGGCGGGCGGCGTGAGCTCGTCAAGCGACCTGGGCACCATCAGCATCGTGGGCACGGGGATGCAGAGCACTCCGGGCGTGGCGGCGCAGATGTTCGGTGCGCTGGCATCGGCGGGCATCAACATAACGAGTATCACGACCAGCGAAATTCGTATAACCTGTTTGATAGATGAGAATCGCCTTGAGGACGCTGTCCACGTCCTGCACGAGTCGTTCGGATTAGGGTGTAGGTAGCAGAGCCTGTAACGATTGTCGGGCGGTTGACGCAGATGCAGCCGGCGGCGAGTGGCACGCAACTCTCGGCCGGCGGCCACCAGAGGGAACGGTCAAATGGTTGAGATGGTGGTCGAGAGCGTGCGGGTCAATCTCGTCAACCCCAGCCGCGTAGTGGTGCTGAGAGAAAAGGGGCGGGAGCGCTATCTGGCAATTCTGATAGCCCCGCCCGAGGCCGACGCAATCGTTATCAAGCTTCAGGACCGCGAGTCGCCCCGCCCGCAGACGCACGATCTCATCAAGAACGTCATCGAAAACATGGGCGCCAAAGTTGTGCGAATTACTGTTAGCGAGCTGGTCGATCAGGTCTACTACGCAAAGATCGTGATTCAGCGCAACGGCGCCGAGCTCGACATCGACTCCCGGCCGAGTGATGCCATTGCGCTGGCATTACGGGCGGAAGTGCCGATACTCGTTGCCGAGGAAGTGCTGGACGCCGCCGGTATCGAGCCGGACGAGGATGGCGAGACGGAGACATCGGAAGAAATCGAAGTCGTGACCGAGGAGAAGCTGAAGCCTTTTCGAGATTTCATCAACCAGCTCGATTTGGACGATTTGGGCAGGGAGTAGATCTGCTCAGACCCGATCTTCGCGGCTAAGCATTCTCCGAGAACTCAATCTTCAACGCCCCGAGCGCGGGAATGGCGTTTTGGAGTATTTGGATAGTGGTCACGGCGTCGTTGATGTTGAATAGCTCTACCGGCGAATGTGAATAGCGCCGCGGGATCGTAAGCGCCGCGGTAGGGATTCCGCCGCGGGCCATGTGAATCAGCACGGCGTCGGTGTTAGCGTTTTGCAGGGCGGCGAGCTGGTAGGGCAAGTTGGCGCCATCGGCGGCCGATCTAAGCCAGCGCATCACCGCCGGGTGGCCGGTAAAGCCCGCGCCGGGGCCCTGGGAGGCTACCTGAAGGACAGGGCCGAGGCCGATCTTGATCGGCAGCTCCTTGTCGAAGTCGACGTCGGGAGTGCCACCCGCCGGGGTGGTGTCGACTGCAACGGCGAGATCGGGATCGACGGTAAAGGCCGTCATCTGACCGCCGCGCCAGCCCGTCTCCTCGTGAGTCGTCCCTACCGCATAGATGGACCCGGCGAAGTCGGGCTCCAGCTCTCGCATCAGATAGACCAGAATCGCACAGCCGATTCGATTGTCGATGTAGGCTCCGCATAGCAGGTCCGGGTCGGACATTTCCTCGACTGGACTGTGATAGCGCACGGGACTGCCGATCTCGATTCCCAGATCGGCGACCTCTTGGGCCGAGCCGGCTCCGACATCCACGTATAAATCGGCGAGTGGGGTTACTACCCGCGACTCTTCCGGCCGCTGGATGTGTCCGGGGCGAACTCCTACCACTCCAGGCACGTCGTTGACCCAGACCTTGCGGCCGATGAGGAGCACGTCGACCGCGCCTCCCATGCGGAACATTCGCAGGAAGCCGTTTTGGTCGATGCTGCGCACTATGCAGCCGATGGTGTCCAGGTGACACCCGAGCATTAGCTTGGGGCCTGGAGCGGAGCCGTCCTTGCGCGCGATGACGTTACCCATTGGATCGATCCGCACGTCGTCCACCCTCGGCTCGAACATGGCTTTCAGGGCTTCCGCAATCGGCCCTTCATGTCCCGACACGCCGGGCACCGCTGCCAGCTTGAGGAAGATTTCTTTTAGTTCCTGTTTCATGCACCCGCCTCCCGTGTTCAGGTGAAGGGAGAAACGCCGGGGGTGAACCGTTCGTGAACGGCGATCATGCTATCACCCGCGCGCGGGCAGGGTCGAACGGGGAAGGGGCGTCGGAGATGTAGATTCCTCGGCTTCGCTCGGAATAACTATTTGGGGGCGGGTTAGACTTTTTCGTTGGGCATGCGTGTGCACGGGTCGATAAACCGGCGGCTGCCGGGCAATTTAGACTGGCGATTTTGGGCGATAACGGAGGACGATGACTTGGAAACCTTGAAGATGGGGATCATCGGCTGCGGGAACATGGGCCAGAGCCACATCTCAACAATGAGAGAAATCGACTCGATTTCAATCGCGGCGCTTTCCGATCCGGTGCAGGCAAACGTGGCCGAGGCCGCGGCGATGGTGGACGGCGGCGCGGCACAGTTCGACGACTACAACGCGCTGCTCGCAGATCCCGACGTTCAGGGGGTTGTGGTGGCGACTCCCAATTTTCTGCACGCGGAGGTGACTATCGCGGCGCTCCAAGCGGGTAAGGACGTTCTGTGCGAAAAGCCGATGGCGCTTACGGTCGAAGACTGCGACGCAATGTGGAGCACGGCGCAGAGGCTGGGCAGGAAGCTGATGGCCGGTCAGGTGCTGCGGCTGATGCATCCTTTCGTGGAGATGCGCGAGCTGATCGCCTCGGGCGAAATCGGGGAGCCGCGGTCGGCGAACATCGAGCGTATCAGCGGAGCGTGGCTCTTCACTTTCGCCAAGACCGATACCTGGCGGATGAGCAAGGAAAAGACCGGGGGCCTACTGTACGAGATTAACGCCCATGAACTGGATCTGCTGCGATCGGTCTTTGGGGAACCGACGCAGGTGTATGCCAAGAGTGTGAACGTCGCTAACCCGAATCACGACTACGAGGACACGAACCTGGTGCTGGCGGACTTTGAACGGGGACAGTCGGCAACGCTGTACGGGTCGAGCGCCAGCGCGTTCGGCAGAACCACTGGGACTTTCTTTTGCAGCGAAGGGAGCGTGACATACCGGTGGGGATTCGACGAAGCAGACGCACGCGCGCTGCGCTACCAGAAGTTCGACGATGACGAGCCGACGCCGGTCGAGTTTCCCGATGATCACAGGGCCGGTCTGCGCTCGCAGGCACAGAGCTTCGCGAAATGGGTGCTGGAGGACGTGGACCCGGAAGTGACCGGCTGGGATGGACGGCAGTCGGTGGCGATGGCAGAGGCGGCCTATGAGTCGGCGCGCACGAACCTCCCTGTGAAAGTAAGGTAACGGGGTCGGGTCAAGCGCAAGCGGGTTCGGGTTCTCCGAGAAGGCGGCTGGGCTGATGCCAGGGAGAGCCGGTAGCGTGCATGGTGCGGCAATTGGGACCAATCATGCCTAGACCGGGCGTCGAAACGCGGGTGGCTGAACGGGCCGTCTCGCTCGAAAACTTCGTCAGTGGGGCGAGCGACGGCATTGTGATCGTTGATTCTCGGGGGAGGATTGTCGTCTTCAACCCGGCCATGGAGAAGATCACCGGATGGCTGCGGGGAGAGGCGGTGGGCAAGGACTGCGACGAGGTCATTCGCGCTCCGGCGCTGCGTCCCGGCGGTGGGAGCGAGGGGGCGGTTCCGTTCAGAGACGTAATGAAGAACGGGCAGTCCGCCCCTTACTCGGAGACGGTGTTGCTAGATCGCGATGGGAGGAAGATCGACGCTGGGGCGAGCTGCTCGTTGGTGCCGTCACCGGGAGGCGGGCCGCCGTTTGCGGCCGCGATCGTGCGCGATATCGGCGCAATCAAGGGGGCCGGGGGTGTAAAGTCCGACTTCGTCTCGCTCGTGTCGCACGAGTTGCGCACGCCGCTGGCGCTTATCAAGGGATATATCGCGACGCTTCTCAAGCCCGAAGTCAAACTCGACGCGAGTACGGAGCGTCGGTTTCGTGAAGGGATCAACGAGGCGGCGGACCGCCTGACGCTGATCGTCAATAACTTTCTGAGCGCGTCGAGAATCGAATCGGGTCTATTCAGGCCGCATCTGAAGGAAATCGATATAAGACCCGTTGTCGAGCGGGTTGTATCGGAGCTTGAGGAGAGCGCTCACGGGCGGCTCCAATTTCGCTGCACCGGCAAGAACTTCGAAATCGTCGCAGATGGTGAGCAGATAGCACTCGTTCTGAACAATCTAGTGGGAAACGCCATCAAATACGCCGGGGACGACGAGAGCCTGCCGATTCGGATAACCGTAGGTGCGCGCAAGAATGAAATTGTCATTGCAGTCCGGGATCGGGGAATAGGTATACCGAGCGAGCTTCGAGAGCGGATCTTCGAGAAGTTCTACAGGGGGCCGGAGAGCGTCAGCGCGCCGGGATCGGGGCTGGGTCTTTATATCTGTCAGAAGGTGGTGGAGGCCCACGGCGGAAATATCGGACTTAACGAAGATTCGGGCGCCGGGACGGAGATTCGGTTCACGCTTCCACGCCGTGACGGTGAGTTGAGGGACTTGTGAGCCGTGCATTTCGCGTGGAACGCGGCGGACGCCTGGATAAATGACCGGTTCCGTCTCTTGTCATCGAAGAAACACCGTCCTTCTGATCGAGGACGAAGAGGGCATGGCCGAAGTGCTGAGCCTGAACCTGGAGTCGGCGGGGCTGGAAGTGGAGGTAATCCGGGACGGCGTCTCGGCGCTGGCCCGGCTCGATCACGCCCCACCGGATGCCGTGATTCTCGATCTGGGTCTGCCGGAGGTGTCGGGATACCGGGTGATGCGGGTTCTGCGCCACACGCCAGGCTGGGAGGATACGCCGGTGCTGGTGGCGACGGCGTATAACTTTGAGGAGGCCGCCGACGTGATCCGCGAGGGTGTGGACGATTTCCTGACCAAGCCGTTCGAGATGGACGACTTGGTCCGGCGCGTTGTAACACTGATCCGCGGAGGGCCGCGGGCCAATGACTAGACACAACCCGCCGCCAGGGTCTGCCGTAACGCCGTAGCTGAAGTAGAATGGAACAGCCTGGTACAACATTTCGCGCAGGGTCATGACTGCTATGGAAAACGGCACGTATTCATTCACGCATAAAGCCGGCCTCGCCCAGATGCTCAAGGGCGGCGTCATAATGGACGTGGTCAACGCCGAACAGGCCAAGATCGCCGAGGATGCGGGCGCCTGCTCGGTGATGGCGCTGGAGCGCGTTCCGGCCGATATTCGGAAGGACGGCGGCGTGGCGCGAATGTCGGCCGTCGAAAAGCTGGTCGAGATCAAGGAAGCGGTCACCATCCCGGTGATGGCCAAGTGCCGCATCGGCCATTTCGTCGAGGCGCGCATCATTCAGGCGCTGAGTCTCGACTACATCGACGAGTCAGAAGTACTGACGCCGGCGGACGTAGCAAATCACGTCAACAAGCATGAGTTCAAGATCCCGTTCGTTTGCGGGGCGCGCGATCTGGGCGAGGCGCTTCGCCGCATTGGCGAAGGCGCTGCGATGATTCGAACGAAAGGCGAGGCCGGCACGGGCGACATCGTCGAAGCGGTCACCCACATGCGGAAGATCATGTCGCAAATACGGAGGGTGACGGCGTTGTCGGACGACGAGATCATGGCCGAAGCCAAGCAGCTACAGGCGCCATACGAGCTGCTCAAGGAGGTGCACCGGCTGGGCAGGCTGCCGGTCGTCAACTTCGCAGCGGGAGGCGTGGCGACGCCCGCGGACGCGGCCCTGATGATGCACTTGGGAGCGGAGGGCGTTTTCGTAGGATCGGGGATATTCAAATCGGACGATCCGGAGATACGAGGCAAGGCCATCGTCGAAGCCGTCACTCACTATCAGAACGACGACATGCTGGCGCAGATTTCACGCGGGCTGGGGGAGCCAATGCGGGGAATCGCCGTCGAGCAGATGGCCGCGGAGGAGCTGCTGGCAAAGCGAGGTTGGTAACTCCGCCGGTCCTCAAGGAGCGGTCGTAGTCTCTATGGGTTCAACGGGCGTTCTCGCGGTTCAGGGAGACTTTACCGAGCACGTTCACGTATTGCGCCGGCTCGGCCAACCGTGTCGCGAGGTCCGCCTTCCGGAAGACTTGGGGAAAGTTGACGCTCTAATCATTCCGGGCGGTGAAAGCACCACTATCGGCAAGCTTTCCGATCGATTCGGGCTTACCGAAGCGATTCGCGAGCGAACTCTCGCGGGGATGCCTCTGTGGGGCACGTGCGCGGGCATGATTTTCATGGCGAAAGACCTGGGCGCGCACCGCCAGTCAATGCTGCAATTGATGGATATAACTGTGGAGCGCAACGCGTTCGGCGCGCAGCTCGACAGTTTCGAGACCGATTTGCCGATAAGCGTGTTTGACGACGGGCTGTTTCACGCCGTGTTCATACGCGCCCCGGTAATCGAGAGCGTCGGAGCGAGCGTGGACGTACTGTCCAAGCTGAAGGATGGGCGAATCGTAGCGGCGGAACAGGATAATCTGCTGGCTACCGCCTTTCACCCGGAACTGACCGACGATCCCCGTTTTCACGAGTATTTCGTGGACAAGATCGGTTGATGCCGGTCGCCGCTCGCAACGGGTCACATGGCTAGAAAGTCGCGAATTTGGGATGTTCCGAGCGTAATCAGATCGTTCGTGCTCTCGCGCAACAGCGTCGTCGGGATCGTGCCTCCGTCCGGAAGTCTGATGCCCGGTTTGATCGCGGCGGCATCGGCGCTGCCGGTGGTATCGGCGAGGTATCAGCCTTACATCGCCGCGGACAGCGACAGACTGGGGCTCGCCCTGGCGCGGCCTCGCCGCGAATCGGACCAGCTCGATCTGGCATGGTTGCTGGTTCGGGCGCGCAACGGCTCGAGCTTGAACGGCCAGGTTCCGCGACCTGAAGACGAAACGCGAATCGTGTCGGACCTGGTCCAGGTTATATGCCGGGACGCTGTTGAGTCCGGGATGGTGAGCGTGTTCGCTCGAATTCCCGAAGAGTGCGCACATCTCGAGGTTTTTCATAATTTGGGGTTCACGATCATCGTACGCGAACACACGTACACGCGGCCTTCGGCGGACGCTCCCAAGCCGGACAGGCTTGCGAATCTTCGCCGCCAGGTGGGACCGGATGCGTGGAGCGTGCAGCAGCTTTACCGGGCTTGTACTCCGGCTTCGGTGCAGACCGCGGAAAACCTGACGAGCAGGACGTGGGAGCAGCCGCGCCGTCGATTTGCCGGTGTCCGGGGAGACCCCGAATCGGACAGCTTCGTTATGGAGGACAAGCACGGAATCATTGGCTGGCTGCGAATCGATCGGGGGCATGACGAGCCGTATCGCTTCTCGCTGATGGTGCAGCCGGGGAAACAAGACGTGGTCCCACGGCTTGTGGACTTCGCGCTGAATTGTCTAAGCGACTATCCCGGCAAGGCCGTAGTAACCTCTGTGCGGGATTATGAAAGCGGCGCCATCGCCGCGCTGGAGCAAAGCGGCTTCAAAGCCATATACGCGAGAATCTTAATGGTCCGAAACCTGGGGATTCGCTTTGCGGACAAGGTAAAGGCCCCGGCGTTGGGACGGCGGCGGGTTCCGAATTGAGCGCCAGGTAGGCCGTCTCTGAAAGCCGCTCCCATCGAATCAACCCACCACGTCGCCGAGACCGACGCAGCCGAGCTCGACGCGCTGCTGGGAGTCCTGCCCGACGCGGTCGCCGAGTCAATCCGAGGACAGCCTGACAGCGAAGACCTGATCGAGATCGTGCTCGATTTGGGGCGTCGTCCCGTGGCCCGGTTCCCCTCGGGCGAGATCGAACTGGGGATGTGGGAGGTCGACTATCAAACGCTCGACATGGTCGTGGAGGCGGTTGGGGAGTTCAGCGACGACAACCGCGCCGGCATTGCCCGCACGCTCCACCGTATCTCGGCTATTCGCAACAGATCGGGGAACGTGGTCGGTCTCACCTGCCGCCGGGGGCGGGCGATCTATGGCCGCGTCGAGATTATTCGCGACCTGGTCGAGTCGGAGAAGAGCATCCTGCTTCTGGGAAGGCCCGGCATCGGCAAGACGACAATGCTTCGCGAGGTTGCGCGGGTGGTTGCGGAAGACCTGAGCAAGCGGGTCATCGTTGTCGATACGTCCAACGAAATCGCGGGCGACGGCGACATTCCGCACCAAGGCATTGGCCGGTCGCGGCGAATGCAAGTCGCGTCGCCGCATCTTCAGCACTGCGTGATGATCGAGGCGGTGGAAAACCACATGCCGGAGACGGTAATCATCGACGAAATCGGCACGGAGCTGGAGGCAGCGGCGGCTCGCACCATCGCCGAGCGCGGCGTCCAGCTCGTGGGTACCGCACACGGGAATACTCTGGACAACCTGCTCTCGAATCCGACTCTGTGCGATCTGGTCGGGGGTGTCGAATCGGTGACTCTGGGCGACGACGAGGCCAGGCGCAGGGGTACGCAGAAGTCGATTCTCGAGCGCCGAGCGGCGCCGACGTTCGACGTTCTGGTTGAAATCAAGGACCGCGACCGAATCGTTGTGCATCAGGACGTTGCGGCTTCGGTGGACTCGCTGCTCAGACGTGAAAGCGTTCTGACGGAGGTAAGGACCCACAAGGACGGAAAGATACAGGTGGAGCTGGAGTATTCGGACGTCGAGGAGCCGGAAACGCTCACCTCGCTCGGTCCGTCCACGCCGCCGGACGTGCGCTCAGGTCCAATGCGGATATATCCCTTTGGAATCAACCGCAAACGCCTGTTACAGGCTCTAAAGTCTTTGCGGCTCGATGCCGAGATAGTCGACGGGCTGGACAACGTAGACGTGATGCTCACGCTACGCAGCTACTACCGCAAGCGCCCCTCGCAGCTTCGCGAGGCCGAGGAGCGCAACGTGCCGGTGTACGTTTTGCGCAACAACTCGGTGGCTCAATTGGAGACTTGCCTGGCGAGCGTCTTCGAGATGCACGCAGCGGTGGCGCCGAGCGATCCAATAGCCGAGGCCGAGGCGGCGGCGCGGCAAGTGCTGGAGACATCCGAGACGGCCGAGCTATGGCCCGCGGACTCGTTTACGCGCCGTTTGCAGCATCAGATCGCCGAGCGCTATAACCTGAACTCAAGGAGCTTTGGGAGCGGCCCGAAGCGCAGAGTGCATCTTTCCAAGCGCTTACCCTGGCGGAGACGGTCTTGAAGCCGGGGGCTAATTCACAGCCCGGATTCTTCGTGGTGTTCGAAGGGCCGGACGGCGGGGGGAAGACGACGCAAAGTGGCCGGCTGTTCGCGCACCTGGAGAAGTTGAATTACGAAGCCAAATGGACGCGCGAGCCTGGCGGAACCGCATTGGCCGATTTGATAAGAGAGGTCGTGCTTCACGATACGACTCACGAGATATCTCCGCGTGTCGAAGCGCTGCTGCTTTCGGCCGCCCGGAGTCAGCATGTTGAGAAGGTGATTCGGCCAGCCTTGGAGGCGGGCTGCGTGGTAGTTTGCGACCGGTTCAAATACTCGACGGTCGCCTATCAGGGTGGCGGCTCCGGATTGAACGTCGGGGACCTCAATGGGCTCAACAAGTTTTCGACCGACGGTCTCGACGCTGACCTCGTGATACTGCTGGATATCGATCCCTCCGAGGGGCTGTGCAGAAAACTAGGGCTCGGCGGCGCCGGAGGATCCGAAACGAATAAGATGGAGCTTCGCGGCGTGGAGTACCAGGAGCGGGCACGCGAGCAGTTTCGGCAGATGGCTAGCGAGTCTCCGGATCGTTGGCTGGTAATCGACGGAACGGGCTGCGCGGACGAAATCGGGGATGAAATCTCGCGCCGGGTAACTAAAGAGCTTGAGGCGAGGTCCATAGTCCCCACGAGCGCAAGCACAGGAAGGCTTATCTGAACGGAAGGTTATGCGCGTCGAACCACGGACTGCCCCATGACCGCCGGTAACGGCGAGGACACCGCGATCAAGCTGGTTATCGCGATCGTGCAGGACGAAGACGCGGACGTGCTTTCGGAATCGCTCATCGCGGAGAAGTACCGGCTTACCCGTATCAATACGGCGGGAGGGCTTTTGAGGCAGGGCAACGTATCGTTTCTGCTCGGCGTCGAAGAGGACCGACTGGGGCAGCTGCTCTCGATCATCCGCAGAAACTGCGTTACACGAACGCAGTACGTGAATCCGCTTCCGCCGATCATGGAGCCGGGGGAGTTCTACATGCCGTATCCGGTTGAAGTCCAGGTGGGCGGCGCGACGGTGTTCGTCTTCGACGTGGAGCGTTTCGAGCGGCTGTAGGGGGGCTTGCTCTCGGTATATTGCCGAGCTGCCCAATCAGTCTGGTCGCCTTGGAACCGGCTTCTCGATAAACGCCGCAGGCCAAGGCAGCGCCAGCTGTCTTGGCCGGGTGTCCGCTTATACGAAGTGCCGCCACATGATGGCGCTCTGTGCGATTCGTCGGGACAGTGGGATAGGTGCTACTGTGAACGTTCTGAATCCGAAAAGGAAGCTCGAGGTGGAGCATGAAGAAATCTAGCGACGAAGGTCTGTTTCCGGCTGACTGGGCGCTGGAGCGCCGTTTGGCGGCGCTGGCTGGGGCGGGATTTACCGGTATCGAGATGAATATCGGCGACGGCACGCTGCCCGTGGGTAGCAGTTCGTCGGATATCGCCAAGCTGCGGAACCTGGTAGAGTCGCACGGACTGACCATTTCGGCGGGGCGGGGCGGCGGTACGGGGACCGACCTGAGCAGCGCCGACTCGGGCGTGCGCTCGAAGGCTATCGAAACGGTCGAGTGGTTTCTTAACGCGGTCAGCGAGCTTGGCAGCGACGCGGTGCTGATGGTGCTGGGGCACGTTACGGAAGAGATCCGCCATGACCAGGCGATCGACATCGCGCGGAGCGTGGTGACGGAAATCCTGCCGATCGCGGAGCGGACGGGCGTGCGTTTGTGCATAGAGCCGGTGTGGCCCAAGTTCGGGGGATCGTTCATCGAACCGCTGGGCCTGCGGGACTTCATCGACTCTTTCGACAACGAGTTCGTGCGCGCGTATTTCGACGTCGGCAACGTGCTGGTATGGACGTATCCGCAGCACTGGATACGGATTCTGGGCGACCGCATCTACAGGGTCCACGTAAAGGACTTCAAGACGGGCATAGGGAACATTCAGGGATTTACGCACCTGCTTCACGGCGACGTGCCCTGGGCGCAGGTGATGGACGCGTTTCGGGAGATCGGCTACGACGGATGGATCACTTGTGAACTTTCGCCGCTGCCGGGCGACCCGGACGAGGGGATCAGGGCGACTTCGCACGCGCTGGACCTGATATTCGGGATGTAAGACGGGCCGCCGAAAGGGCGGTCAGAAGCGGTCCGTGAATGGCCCCGGCCCTTTGAGGACTAGGGCGGAGACTTGCGCAGGCGGTCGCCGTACTGGGTTGCGTAGTACTCCCTGAACTCGCCCTCGACCAGCGGTCCCCACCAGCCCTCGTTGGCGGCGTACCAGTCGACGGTTGAGTCGAGAGTGGTCTGGAAGTCGTATCGGGGCGCCCAACCGAGCTCGCGCAGCCTGGTCGAGTCGAGAATGTAGTCCCAGTCGTGGCCGGGGCGGTCCTGGACGAACTGGATGAGCGACTCGGGCTTGCCGAGGCGGGCGCAGATGGCGCGGGCGACGGTGAGATTGTCGCGATTGTTGCCGGCGGAAATGTTGTACACCTCTCCGGGTTGGCCGCGTTCCAGGACGGTGAAGATGGCGGAGCAGTGGTCCTGGACGTGGAGGCGGTCGCGCCGCTGCTCACCGCGTCCGTAGACGGGCAGGGGGCGGTCGCGAAGGGCGTTGATCGTGAACAGCGGGACGGCCTTTTCGGGGTGCTGCCACGGGCCTACGGTGTTGACGCCACGGGTGACGCATACCGGGAGACCGAAGCTGACGCCGACGGCGAACGCCTGCATCTCGCCGCCAGCTTTGCTGGCCGAATAGGGGCTACGCGGGTTGAGCAGGTCACGCTCGGTGAAGGCGCGGCCCCGTGACTCGCCGTAGACCTCGTCGGTGCTCACCTGCACGAACTTCTCCACGCCGGCGTCAACGGCGGCCCGCATGATGGTGTAGGCGCCGGCGACGTTGGTGCGCATGAAGTCGGAGGCGTCGAGCAGGGACCGGTCCACGTGCGATTCGGCGGCGAAGTTGACGACCAAGCTTGCGCCGTCGACCGCTCCGCGGGCGGCTTCGGGGTCGGCGATATCCCCTTCGATGAAGTCCACGTCGACTCCGGCCAAGCGCCGCCGGTCACCGGCGTAGGTGAGACAGTCGAGCACGCGCACCTGCCATTCGGGGCGGTCGCGCCGAACGGCTCGGACGAAGTTGGAGCCGATGAAACCGGCGGCGCCGGTTACGAGAATCGTCAAACCCGGCTCGTCGGTGCGGTGGCGTTCAGCGGATTGCGCCGTGTCAGTCATGGGGCGAGATACCGTTCGAGTTCGTGTCGCGCGAGAGTGGAGTTCAATGGGTTGCTCCTGTCTTGCACTGCGACTATTGGTGTTGTTTCCTCGTGCATTTTCCGAACCCGGGATCTGAGGGCGTAGTTTGTTTTTGTAGCTTGTCGAACCTGTCGCCGCCAGGAAGCTCCGTGAATCCCTTGAAGGCTATGACGAATGCCTCCAAAGCCGCAAAGGCGAGGCCGGTAAGCCAACTGCAGCCAAACGATACGGGGCTTTGGCGCTCATTGCTGGCTGACCTGGGGGTCTTCCGGCGGTGTCGTTGATAGGAACGGTTGAGACCTTGGCCCGTTACGGATTGGGGGCGATATTGGATGTCCGAATCGATCTGTGGAGCGGACTTTATGTCTCGGGTGCTGAGTTAGACTTTGCTCATTCCCGAGCAAGATTGAATCGCACACATTAGGGGACCGGAGTATGAAGATAGTCGCGTTGACGACGCATGTCGAAGGCTATTTGGATTCGGTGCAGGAAGCGGCGCCAGAGGCGGAGATAGTCGAGGCGCCGGACGATAACGCGTTGCTTGGTGAGGTCGGTGACGCGGAAGTGCTTTTCCCCGGTCACTTCGGTGAGGACCTGGTGGACGCCGCCGAGCGGCTCAAGTGGGTGCAGGTGTCTTCGGCGGGCGTCGAATGGATGCCGAAAGAGGCGCTTGCGAGGAGGGGCTGCACGGTAACGAATGCGGCGGGGATCCACGCCATCCCGGTGGCCGAGACGGCGATCGCGCTCTTGTCGGGGGTGGCGAGACGCGTTGACTCGACGACCCGCAACCGGGTCAAGGGAGAGTGGGTGAGGCCGCCGGAGATCTTCGAGCTGTTCGAAAAGACGGTCGGGGTTATCGCGATGGGGGGCATCGGACGGGCCTTCGCGGAACGCGCCCACGGACTCGGAATGCGGGTCATAGGGGTGGATGTAAACCCGGCGTCGAAGCCGGATTGCGTGGATGAGCTGCGGGGGATCGACGAGCTTGGCTGGCTGCTAACAAGCTCGGACGTGGTGTGCATGACGGCTCCGGATACGCCGAAGAGCCACCACATGATGAACGCCCAGCGGTTCGCACAGATGAAGGATGGATCGATTTTCCTAAACGTCTCGCGCGGGGGACCGGTGGATACCGAAGCTCTGATCGACGCTATCGACTCAGGGAAGTTCTTCGGGGTCGGTCTGGACGTGATCGAAGGCGAGCCGCTGGAGGCGGACCATCCGATCTGGAGTCGCGACGACGTGCTGATAACGCCGCACGTCGGGGGCATGAGTCCACGGCGGATCGAGCGCATGATCGAGCTGTTCGTGGAGAACCTGCGCCGCTATCAGGCGGGCGAACGTCTACTGAACGTCGTCGATCTCAAAGCGGGGTTCTGAGTAGCGTCTGACTGCTGCGCGCGGGTCATGGGGTGGGGTGGTTAGAGGATAGTGAGGAGGTCGCGGAGGGAATTGATTGTGTAAGCGGGTTGGTGGCGGCCGGGCTGGGCTTCGGGTCGCCGGCGAAGCCATATCGGGATGACGCTCGCGGCTACGGCGGAGTCGACGTCTTTGGCGGGGGTGTCGCCCACGTAGAGAGTGTTGGCGGGGTCGGCTTGCAGTTGCTCGACAACGGAGAGGATGCCTCGCGGGTCGGGCTTTATAGCGCCGAGCTCCTCTGAGAAAGCCATCGCCGGAATGTAGTGATCGAGTCCGAGGCGCCCGGCGAGCGCGGCCCAATGCATGGTGGGACTCGAAATGTCGGAGACGAGCCCCATGGCGGTCCGGCGGCGGCTGAGGAGGTCGAGAACGGGGAACGCTTCGCGGTATAGCCGCCAATCGCCGGTGGTCAGCTCCAGGCCGAAGTCTTCGATGGGGCGGGATCTGGCGTTGGCGGAATATGGTCCGTTTTCCCGCGAGATCTTCGACCAGAGGCCGTCGATTTCGAGCGGTTTTTCGCTGGTCAGCGCGGCTTCGACCTCGATGAGCACGGCCAGCTCGTAGTCGGTGGCGCGGCCTCTCGCGGCAACGTTGTCGAGGTTGCCGCGCAAACGCGCTAGGGCGGCGCGGACGGTTTCGGCCCAGGCCGAATAGCTGCTACCGGCAGGCTCGGCGAGCGTCCAGCCGAAGTCGAATATGACGGTGGCAGGGCGTCCGATGGAGTGACCCTCAGATCGGGACTGGTTCAGGGGTGGATGCTCGTCATTAGCGGAGGCCGAGGGGGTCAGCGGCGTTTGGTGAGTAGCGCCCGCCAGGCTCGCGCGATTTCGCTCCGGGGGGCGGTCTGCTTTGGCCGTGACCGCACGTAGCGGTCGGTGAGCCAGTTTGCGATCATCCAGATGACTACGCAGGCCATCCCCAGGCTGGCGAGAACCAGAAATATCCGTGGCTCGAAATCGATGAACGGCCAGATGACCATCCGGAGAGTGAAGAACACGGCGTAGATTCCCAGAGTTACCTTGATGGACCACAACAGCCGCCGGCGGAAGGCGGACTGCAAGATGAAGAGGGCGGCGACGACAATGCTGGCGATCAATAGGACTTTCACGGCTTAGTCCAGGCTAGCCGTCGCGGGAGGGTTCAATTTGCCGTCTCAGGTTGGGCACCGGCGAAGTTGTCCAGATCGCGGGGGGAGCCGACGGCGACAAGCCGGCCCATGCGGCCGAATCCGCAGACTATGTTGTGCCCGCTCAGTTTTGAAATCACTCTGCGTAACCGGCGTCTCCGAATGCCCGCGGCGAATTGCCCTTCCGCCACATATTCCGCGATCGCGGCGAGAGCGTAGATAGCTCCGCCCACACCGAATACTACTAGCCCTAAGGTTAGTATGCGGCCCGCAAGGCTGAGTGGATAGACCTCGCCGAAGCCAACCGTGGTCAGGGTGATTGCGACCATGGACAGGGAGTCGAGCAGGGACGAGCCTTCGACTATCTGATACGCGATGGTAGCGCCGAGGGCGTTGAAGGTGATGAATCCGACCGAAGCGAGGATGCGCCTTCGAAAACGTGATTCCTCGTTGGCGGTGTCTTGGGACTGCTGAAGTCGGGCCGATGGGGAGATCTGGGAGACTCGTGTGCCGGCCGCGTCCTGACTAGTGTTCATAATTCCTGGCCGGCCAGGCACCGAGCACCTTGATCAGCCTGCACAAGCTGCGGATTCCGTCGACGGCCCCTTGGACGTTGGAGTCGTCCGGGTGCCCGCCGAACTCAATGAAGAACACGTAGTCGCCCGATTCCTGCTGCGCTTGCCGCCGGGCTGGACGGGTCTGGATGTTCGAGAGATTAAGGTCGTGACTACGCAGGACTCCGAGGACGTCGTGCAGAGCGCCGACGCGGTCGACGACGGCGATTATCAACGCAGTTCTGTCATCGCCAGTGGACGGATTGGATGCGCGGCCGAGCACGAAGAACCTGGTTGTGTTGTCGGCGAAGTCCTGGATGTCGCTTCGCACCGCAGCCAAACCGTAGGCTTCCGCGCCCTCCTTTGGACCCAAGGCCGCGGCCCCGGTTTCGGACGCGGCGCGGCTGGCCGCAGCAGCGGTGCTGGCTACTTCTACCCGCTCCGCGAGCGGCAAATTCTCGGCCAGCCACCCGCGGCATTGGTCGAGAGCTTGGGGATGAGAGTAGATGACCTTGATTGCGGCCATCGGACTCTTGGAAAGCAGATGATGCGTTATGGACAAAGTCGTTTCGCCGACTATGCGGGCGGCAGTCTCGACGAACATATCGATGGTCTCGCCGACCGTCCCGGCGGTGCTGTTTTCAATCGGTACCACGCCGTAGTCCGAGCCGCCGCCCTCGACCTGCGAGAAGACTTGAGGTATTGACGCGACAGCCTCGTACTCGGCACCAGTGCCGAACTCCTTTTCGGCAGCGCGATGAGTGTGAGTGTGCTCCGGTCCAAGAAAGGCGACCCGTATGGGATGCTCAAGCGGGCGTCCGGAGGCCATGATTTGAGCGAAGATTGCCGCGATGGCCGAATCGGGCATGGGACCGGTATTCGCCGTAATCATGTTGTCGATGACCTCGGCTTCGCGGGTGGGCTGGTACACGGGTATGTTGGTGAGACCTTTAACCTTCCCGATCTCGGTTACTACCGTGGCGCGTTCGTTGATGGCTCGGAGAATGCGGACGTCGAGTCGGTCGACTTCCCGGCGCAGTCGTTCGATTTCTTGAATCGGATCGTTCATGGGCGAGCTTGGCCCCCTCGCGGGTTCCGGCGTTTCGGTTGCGGGCTATTTTTTCACAGGGCGCGCGCGGGCGTCCAAAGCCGCCTGATGTTTAGTTGACGCTAGGTCAGCGGGTCTTGACGCCTGCGGTTGAAGCGGCCCCGGCGAGGTGCGCTAGGTAAACGGGAACCAGGGGGAGTACGCAGGGCGACAGGAACGAGAGCACGCCGGCCACAAACGCGGGGATGACCCAACCGGCGCCGATAGTGCGTCCCAGATCGGAGGTCAGGAAGGCGTCGTCGAAGACCGGCACGGCACCGAGCACCGAGCCCATCCTAGACGCCAGATCGAAGGCGATGAGCAGGCCGAACGCAATGAGCCCCACTCCGCTTATGAGGTTGACCGTCGTGGAATGGCGCTGCACGGCGCGAATCATGCCGCGGGCGCGGTCGAGAAACGCTGCCGCGAGGATGAACGGAATGCCGAGACCGAGCGAATAAGCCATGAGGAGGAACATCGCGGTGGTGGCCTCTGAGGCGTTGAATGCTGCCGAGAGGATTCCGCCGAGAATAAATCCAACGCAAGGGGTCCAGCCAAGAGCAAAGGCCATGCCCACGCCGAACGATGATCCTATGCCGCGGCGGGTCGGCCTGTAGTCGACGCGCTTCTCGGAATAGAGGATCTCCATGAGCCGGAACATCGCCTTGGACACCGGCTGGATAGGCGGGGGCAACCGGCCGCCCTGATCGAGCTGGAGCAGCCAGAAGGTAGTGATGCGCAGCACGCCGGTGACGTGGATTCCGAACAGCACCAGTAGCACCCCGGCGACAAGGTTTATCCATCTGCGCGCGTCCTGCACCACATAACCGACGAGTCCCACGGAAGCGCCGATGAACGAAAACACCAACGTGAATCCGAGAACGAACACGAGCGCGTGCACTACGACTCCGGCTCCACGAGCTTCGGAGGCGGTTGCCGGTTGTTTTCTTAGCCGCGCCTGATCAATCATCGCTCTCCCTCGCCGAACTCTGGTTTGCGGTTCTCTCGCCGAGAATTTCCGATTGGTGGCGACCCCGCAGTCGAGCTTTCCCTTTCTATTGTAGATACGATTCCGCGCCGCCGACGGTTTGGCGTTCCCGGCGACGAGTTTGACGGAACCACACCGTCCGAGAATCAAGTAGCATTCGTAGCGCATCGCTGCTTGCCGAAGTTTCGCCGGTAGACGCCAGAGGCGTGATTGCGCATCTCGTATTTCAGCACTGGAATAGTGACTAACCCATAGGGGAGGAATCTGCCAGGACATGAATTTCCTAATTGCGCTGGAGTGTGCCGAGTGCGGCGCGCGGGCGGATCCGGCTGAGGTTGCCAATACCTGCATCGAATGCGGTTCGACGCTGCTGGCGGTGTATGACCTGGAAGCCGCCCGCGAATCGTTAACGAAAGAGACATGGAGCCGCCGTCCGGCGGGGCTGTGGCGGTACCGGGAGCTTTTGCCGATATCGCGTCGAGAGAACGAGATCGACCTAGGTGAGGGCGGAACTCTGGAGCTTCGTCTGCGCGGGCTTGGGGCTGAGTTTGGCCTCGACGGCCTTTGGCTGAAGGACGAGGGCGCCAATCCGACGGGGACATTCAAGGCGCGCGGCGCAGCTACCGGGGCTTCCAAGGCGCGCGAGCTTGGCTTGAAGGAATGGGCGATGCCGACCGCCGGGAACGCCGGGAGCGCGTGGGCGGCGTATGCGGCCAGAGCGGGGGCTGACCTGCACGTGGCAATGCCGGCGGATACTCCGGGGGCGAACATCGCCGAATGCGTCGCCTACGGGGCGAAGATCTACCTGGTGGACGGTCTCATCTCAGACGCGGGGCGTCTGATTGCCGACGCCTGCGCGCGTTATGGCTGGTATGACGTTTCGACTCTAAAGGAGCCTTACCGGGTCGAAGGCAAGAAGACGATGGGATTCGAGATAGCGGAGCAGTTCGACTGGGACCTGCCGGACGTAATTCTGTACCCGACGGGGGGCGGGGTGGGTCTTATCGGATTGTGGAAGGCCTTCAACGAGCTGGAAGCGCTTGGATGGATCGGACCGCGGCGTCCACGGCTGGTGTCGGTGCAGGCCGAGGGCTGCGCACCGGTGGTCCGTGCGTACGAGGAAAACGCCGAGCGCTGCGAGCTTTGGGAGAACGCCAGCACAAGCGCCTCGGGTCTTCGCGTTCCCAAGCCATTTGCTGATCGGCTGGTCCTGCGCATCCTACGTGAAACCGACGGGACGGCGGTGGGTGTTTCGGAAGAGGAAATCAAGTCTTCCATGACCCGGCTTGCGCGTCTGGAGGGGCTGTATGTCTGTCCGGAGGGCGCGGCGTCGATTGCTGCAATCGAGCGTCTGCGCGCCGACGGGTGGATCGGCGGCGCTGACCGAGTCGTGATGCTGAATACCGGCAACGCTCTGAAATACGTGGATTTGCTCGCGCTGCCCGAGCTTCCCACCTTTCAGCCTGACGGGGCGCTAATTCCGAGCTAGACGCGTGGCGACAGCAAGGGATTCCCCGCTTCGCTCGCAATGACGGGTGGGGGCAGATGGCGTCCCCGGTGGGCGAGGATTCCTATACGAGCGTGAGGCTGCTCGAACTGTCGGACCGCCTACACGACGCCAGGCATAGCGTGATCATCTCTACTCATGACGGGGAGCTGGCGCTGTCGTGGGCCGACCATGTTTCCCTGATGTGCCAAGGGGTTCTGATCGTCGAAGGCTCGCCTGAAATCGTGTTCAGTGAGGAACAGAACCTGCGTGACGGTCACCTGGCGCAATCTATAGTGCCAAGCGCCTATATGCGGCTGCGCGAACTGGGAGCGCTGTCGAAGGACGTCCCCGCGCCGCGCACGGCCGCGCACCTGACGGAGCTTGTGGCCTCTCATGCAGGCACAGGCGGCGTTGAGCAAGTCGAACGGCTAGCCGAGCAATACGGCGATATGGCAAGCAGCGCCTGAGATGCTCTAGAGCTTTCTAACCGCCATAATCCCGGCGTTCACCATTACGAATACTGAGCCGGCGTTATGCAAAATGGCCGCGCCGACGGGCGACAGATCGCCGAGACCCGCCGCGACAAACGCCGCGACGTTCAACAAGACTGAGAAGACGAGGTTGAACCTGATAACGGACAAGGTCCTCTTGCCCATTCGAACAATGTCAACGAGCTTGCGGAGATCGTCGCCCAAGAGCGTCACGTCGGCGCTTTCGACCGCTACGTCGGTCCCGTTGATGCCCATCGCCACGCCGACGTCTGCTTGAGCCAGCGCGGGAGCGTCGTTTACCCCGTCGCCGACCATAAGAACCCGCTCGCCGTCCTTTTGCCATTTCTCGACGTACCGAAGCTTGTCCGCCGGAAACAGCCCGGCGCGGACATCGTCGATACCGGCTTGGGCGGCGATAGCCTGGGCCACCTGCCGATTGTCGCCGGTGAGCAGCGTAATTCGCGCAACGCCCAGCTTCTTCAATCGAGCGACGACATCTCTGATCTCAGGCCGGGCGGAGTCCCTCATTGCGAGCAGTCCGGCGGGACTTCCGTCGATGCCAACGGTAAGGCAGGTGAACCCTTCGGCCCGCAAGTCCTTAACCAGCGGCCGGGCGGAAGCCGGAATGGTTGGATCCTCCAACAGATAGTGGCTGCCGACGGAGACGGTCCGGCCGTCTACTTTCGCGACGACTCCCCTACCCGGCAGCGTGCGGAACGACTCCGGAGTGGCGAGATGGAGCTTGAGGCCGCGGGCGTGTTCGATCAGCGCCGCTCCGAGAGGGTGAGAGGAGACGGTTTCGGCGCTTGCCGCGAGGCGGATAATTTCGGTTTCGGAAACGTTGCCGAGGGCGACGACCGTTTCGACGGTCGATCGTCCGGTGGTCACGGTGCCGGTCTTGTCGAGGGCGACGGTCGTGACCCGGCCGACGGCTTCCATAACGTCTCCGCCCCGGGCCAGGATTCCGCTGAAGGCAGACCGGGCGATTCCCGCGACGACAGCGGTTGGTGTTGCAAGGACAAGACTGCACGGACAAGCGACGATCAAAACGGCAATGGCCCGGTGCCAATCGCGAGTTAGCAGGAATACCAGCAGGGAGATTGCGAGGATCATGGGCGTAAAGTACCGGGCGTAGCGTTCGGCCAGCCGCTCGACGGGCGCCTTGCGGGCCTTGGCGGTTTCTACCATTTGGACGATTCGGTTCAAGACAGTCTCCTGTCCCGACCCGGTGGACCGGATTTCGGCAACGCCTTCCACGTTGACCGTCCCAGCGAAGACGTCCTCGCCGAGGGATTTGAACATGGGAACGGATTCGCCGGTGATGCTCGAAACGTCGACAGTCATCGAGCCGGTGTGGACCGCACCGTCGACGGGGATGCGATCACCTTCGCGGACGAGCACAATGTCACCCCTGGCGACACTGCGGGCGGGTACTTCGCGATAGCCATCGTCGACCTTAACGCGAGCTACCTGAGGGGCGAGCTCGAGAAGACGGGTTATCGCGTCGCCGGAGACTTCTTCGACGAAGTCCTCGAGCATCTTGCCGAAATTCATCATGAAGGCGACTACGGCGGCGGCCAGATACTCGCCGCCGACCAGCGCTGCGATGATCGCAATGCTCACGAGCTCGTCAACGTTTGACCGGCCTTTGAGCAGGCCCTTGGCGGCACCCAGGAAGATAGGAGCGCCGCCGAGCAAGGCCAGGCCCAACGTCAGCCATTGGACCCAATCCCTGGAATCCGCAATCGAGTCGCCGATCCGCCAGGCAGCAAGAATGCCGAGACCGGTTGCGAGGGTTAGCAGGCTTTGAGGAGAGCCGAGGCTCTTGGCCCGGTTCATCCAAAACGTCAAGGCATTATCTTTCGCAGCGCTCCCAAGGGTGTCCCGCGCCCCGCTGATACCAATCGAGACTCAAACCGGTCGGACGCCGGTCCAACGTTGTTTCTTGGTTGAGGTGCAACGAGTCGATCCTGTATTGGTGCACGTCCGCGCAATTGTATCTTTACGGGTATTTGGGAATTAACTTGAGAGCTAGTTTGGCCTAGGAACGCCCAATCGGGGGGCCCGTGTTGACCGGCCGTTTTTTGCGATGATACGGTTTGGAGCGCGATCCCCTTGGTAGAGGAGCCTTACTTGGACGACAGCCGGAGCGCCGAGAGACTAGTGCTGGCGATAGTGGAAAACGCCCACGCGGGAAACGTTCAGAGTGCACTAGTCGAAGACAAGTTCCGGGTGACCCGAATTAACACGGCTGGCGGTTTCTTTCGCAAGGGGAACGTCACTTTGCTGGTGGGTGTCCCAGCGGATCAGGTGGACGAGGTTATAGAGATCATTCGAGAAAAGGCCCCGAAGGCAGAGCAGCCCGATTCGGAGGGTCCGGCCGTGTCGACGATGCTCTTCGTTCTTCCCGTGGCGCGGTTCGCGCGGATATAGCGCATCTCGACAACTGACAAGAGCCCTTTGACGGGATTCGAGCTAAAGTCGCCGCCATGAAGATCATCGACATAACAAGCACCCCGCTCACGATAGGAAAGGACCTGTTGCGCGTTGAGACCGATGCGGGCGTCGAGGGCTGGGCGGAAGTCCCGGGACGAAACAACGCGGTGTTCGACGCCTATCTCGAAGGCTCGATCAAACCTGCCCTGATCGGCGAGGACCCGCGCCTTATCGACCGGCATTGGGAGACCCTCGCCCTCGGCCGCGGGGAGCAGGTCTACCGGCTTCCGGGATGGGTCGTCGGCGTTGTCGACGTTGCGCTTTGGGACCTGCTGGGCAAGGAGACCGGGTTGCCAGTGCATACGCTAATGGGCGGCGCACGGCGGACCACGATACCGCTGTATTGGAGCACCGGCTTGGGATGGCGCATGCAACCGGAGGAGATGCTCGCTCTGGTGAAGGACGGCTGGGAGCGAGGTTTTCGCGCGTTCAAGATTCGCATGGATTGGCGTGGCTGGCGCCAGGACGTTGATCCAGAGAAGGACTTCCAGCTGTTCAAGCTGGCGCGGGAGTACCTGTCAGGGGGCGAGTACCTTGGCTTCGACGCCAATAACGGCTATTCGGTATCGACGGCGATTCAGCAAGGCAGGCGCTTCGAGGAGCTGGGCATCGACCACTTCGAAGAACCGATTCCTCACTACGATCTGCCGGGCCTAAAGGAGGTGAGCGACGCTTTGGACGTGGCGGTGTCGGCGGGAGAGCAGGACGCGTTCCGCTGGTGGTTTCAACACCTGGTCCTGCTCGGAAACCCGGACATCCTGCAACCGGACATCTTGAACGCGGGCGGTCCCAGCGAAGTCAAGCGCATCTACGAGTTGGCGACCACTTTAAACAAACCGGTAATGCCGCACAGTCCGCAGGCGGGCATAAACTCGCTAGCGTCGTTACACGTCTACGCGACAGTGCAGAACGCCACCCGCCCGCACGAATTCTCAATCGAGTTTTCGGGTCCATTGGACGATGTCGCGGACCTGTACGGCGAGGTCGTGCTGCCAAGGGATGGAGTGATGGAGCTCAGTGACAAGCCGGGCTTCGGAGTCGACTTGAACGAGGCGGGGGTCCAACGCTTGGCGGTCCGATAAGCGGCCGGTTTCGCGGGATTGAAACGGTGTCTCAGCTAGAGGACCACTGGTTATAATTCGCCGCCGAGCGATTGTGCGACGGCATGAGTGGGTCGTGCATGGATCAATCGTCCAAGGGAAGTCACAAAGCCGGATTTCGAGGCAGGTCGCGCGGGAGCGCGAGCAGGACAGCATCCCTGGAGCAAACCCAACTGCTGATCTCGTGACTAGTTGGCACATATCGTTTGCAGCAACTGAGTCTGCGGATCGCGAGCCTGTTGTGCGGCTTCGGGCAACTGGTGCGGCTTAGGAAATGACCTGAAGCCGGCTGCGATGTATTTGGGGGGCGAGCTAAGGAGGTCTAACGCCGCGAGTTCTTCGCGCTGTCGCTGATGGCGTTCAAAAAACTTGTAGTCTTTCACACAAACGACATCCAAGACGCGCCCGCCAGAGACTTTTCCCGCCTTACGGCGCTGATACGGGCGTTGCGGTCCGGCGGAACGGGCCGACCGATCACTCTCGACGCGGGTGACGGCTTTCAGTTCTTCGATTTGATGAAGCTCGTCGATTACGACGCGGTGGCGCTCGGCAACGAAGACCTGACGGTGGAGGGGTTAAAGGCGGTACGGCGCGCCAGCGGCGCGCTGCCGTTCGTCTGCGCGAACTTAGAGTTGAAGGTCCCCGGCCGTTCGATGACCCGGCGGCCGAGGTGGTGTCGGCCGTACCGCATAATCCGCAGCTCCGGACTGAAAGTGGCGGTCCTGGGACTGGTGATGCGGGACGAGGGCTTTATGCTGAGCAAGAAGTACGACCCGGCGGTGGTCGTTTCGGACCCGATCGAAACGGCGCGGAAGTGGATACCGAAGGCCAGGTCGAGCGCCGACGTGGTGATAGTGCTATTTCACGGATGGCTGCCGGAGAGGGACCGGCTCGTACACAGGTTTCCGGAAATCGACGCTGTCTTGAGCGGTCACGAACATCTGACCGCCGGTTACGGCGAAATAGCGGGCACGATCGTCGGTCAGGCCCACAGCAACATTCGTTCGGTCGGCAGACTGGAGGTCTGCCTGCGAGGTATCTGGCTGGACTCGTGGTCGGGACTGATTCATCCGTCGGAGAGCTACTCGCTGACGGCCGACGACGTGGACAAGGCGCTGGACACGGACGCGAAGAACGGAGGCGCGTCGGAAGTAATCGCCGAGTCGCTGACCGACTTCCGCCCGCATCAGTATTGGCTAGACATAAACGGCAACAACGTGAATCTACGGCCGAATACCCCGCTCGGCAACTGGCTGGTCGATTCCATGCGGTCGTACGCGAAGGCCGACTTAGCCATACAGAAGGCATGGGGGATTCAGCACGTTTTTGGGCCGGGGCCGATACGCGAGTCGGACGTCGACGAAATGATCGTCTATGACGAGGAGATTTGGGTGGTCGGCCTGCGGGGCCGACACTTGAGAGCAGTGCTCGAATACGGGTTTGAGCGGTCGTATAACAACTTGGCGTTTTCGGGAGCCAGACTGAAGGTGGACTACCGGCAACCGAAGGGAAAGCGAGTGGTGAACGCGACTGTTGGCGGCAAGCGAATCGATCCCAATCGCGTGTACACAGTGGCGACTTCGGAGTTCCTGGCCGGGGGGAACGCGGGTTTTCGCTGGATGCTCGACGCGGTGGATCCCGCCGCCTTGGGGGTGCGATTACGCGAGTTCGTGGTCGAACGTCTGAAAGAGCAAGGCACTCTGACCGGCGTGAGGACCGGAAGGTTGACGGAGATCGGCACCCAAACGGATTGAACAGTGGAGTCCTCGTGTTGCGCACGTGTCGTCCGGTGCGTGTAGAAGGAGCCGCCGTTAACGTGGCGCAGCCGAGAATTAGACGGGCTACCGGAGGGGCAGCCGGGCATATATTTGGGCATCGCTTGTTTGGAGTTCAGGACATCATCCCGACAGGCGCACCGCGGGACGGGCGAGCGATAGCGCCCTTGAGTGAGACCTGGCCTTCGTGACTTTCGAGACCGCGTTGGTGCTGGCGGTGCTTGCCGTGGCGATGGCGCTTTTCGCGACGGGGCGATTTCCGCCCGATCTCATAGCTCTTGGTGTTCTGGTTGTCGTCGCGCTGGCGGGGGTGCTGGACGCCGGCCAAGCCATCGGCGGATTTGCGAATCCGGCGGTGGTGACTATCGGCGCGGTGTACGTGATGAGCAGTGGCCTGGCGCGGACGGGCGTGGCATACGAGATCGGGCGGCTAATCCGGCGTGTGTCCGGGGGAAGCGAACGCCGGCTGCTGGCTATAACGATGCTGGTCGCGGCGGGTCTTTCGGGGTTCATGAACGCGATTGCCGCGGCGGCTGTTTTGCTACCGGCGGTCGTGGCGGCCGCGCGGGAGATGAACACTCCGATCTCAAGGGTACTGATCCCGCTGTCGTACGCGACGCTGATGGGGAGCCTGCTAACGCTCGTCGGGACCCCCGCGAACCTGCTTGTTCACAGCATGCTGATCGACGAGGGGTACACGGGGTTCAGCCTGTTCGAGTTTACGCCGTTCGGGCTCGTGGCGCTGGCGGCGGGTATGGCGGTGATGACGCTGGGCGGGAGTCGGTTGCTTCCGGTTAGGGCGACTGGAGCCGGGATCGCGGCGATGCTGCCGGCGGGGAGGCGGGAGCATCCCCAATACAAACTCGAAGACCGACTGTTCGAGCTTTACGTGCCGCCCGCGAGCGATCTGACGGGAAGGACGCTCAGCGACACCGCAATGGGCGAGTCGTTCGGGGTGTGGGTGGTGGCGATCAGCAGGCGAGGGAAGACAATAGTCTCGCTGATGCCGTCGACGGCGGTGATCGCAGGCGACGTTCTGATCGTCAGCGCGAGACCCGAAGACCTGGACGCCGCCGCGGCGGCGCATTCGCTGGTCGTTCGCAGCGAGATGGAGAACGGGACGAGCGCTCTTCAGACGGAGTCAGTCGAGATCGTCGAGGCGGCGCTGACGCCGCGAAGCGGTCTGAATGGACGGACGCTGAACGAGACGGGCTTCCGCGACCGCTACGGTCTGAACGTGCTTGGAATCTGGCGCGACGGCGTGCCGCGCAGGACGCACCTGCAAAATATCCCACTGGAGCAGGGCGACGCGCTGCTCGTGCACGGACCGCACGCCCGCATCGAGGGGTTGCGGGAATCACCGGATTTCGTCGTCCTGACGGAGCAGAGCGGCCGGCCGTTCCGCCGGGAGCGGGCGCCGGTGGCGGTGGCGATATTGCTGGGGTTCGTGGTGGCGCTGGTGGCGGGATGGGCTTCGGTGCCTATCGTCGCGGTGACGGCGGCGATCGCGATGGTGGCGACGGGCTGCGTGAACATCACGGAAGCGCGGTCGAGCGTGGAATGGCGGGCGGTTGTGCTGATCGGCGCGATGCTGGCGCTGGCGGAGGCTATGCGCGAGACGGGCGCGGCGAGCCTGGCGGCTTCCGGTCTGGCGTCGAACCTGGACGTTTTCGGCCCGTGGCTGGTAGTGGCCGGGGTGATGCTGCTTACGTTCGTGTTCACGCACGTCCTGGGCAACCACGTGACGGCGGTCCTGATGACTCCCATCGCCATCGACGCGGCGATCCGGATGGATGCCGATCCGCGGATGTTCGCGCTCTCAATCGCGCTGGCGGCGGCCACGGGGTTCGTGTCGCCGTATTCGCATCCGGGGAATATTTTGGTGATGGGGCCGGGGAACTACCGCTTTGGCGATTACGTGAAGGCGGGATCGGCGGTGGCGGTGTTAATCCTGGCGGCGCTGTTCGGGATGCTGGTGCTGGTATTTGGGGTGATGGGTTAGGTTGGCGCGCCCGTCAGATGGAGGCGCCTGTCTAGACCCGCAACTGGCGGGGTGTGACCGCGCGATAAAGCGAGCGGGGAGGGGGGATGGCCCCTCTCCCCGCTTGAATGCCCGGGGGTGTCTTGGGCTAGCCAACCCGGGTGATCGTGAACGTCCACTGGACGTTCGGACGAGCGTTTTCTACCTGAGTGTAGAGAGTGGCTACATCCGTGCAAACGTCGATTGTTACTTGAACCGAACCTTCACCCTGAATCACGTTCGTGAGAGTTGCTTTGTCGGAGCAAAAGAAGCTCTCCTGAATCTCTCCGTTGACCGCAATCAGCTTCGATATGAAGTTGTCGCCGATGCCAGAGTCGTGAGAGTTGTTGGACCACGAGGCCGTGACCACGTATCGCGCTTTCGACAGCGTGAATTGGTCGGAAACAGCGTTGCCTTGCCCTGATACCACTACCGGCTCGGGGCTAGGTGCGTGGATCGCCCACGCGAAGACGGAGCGCACGTCGTTGCGGTGGTCGTTCTGGCAGGCGGCCTCTGCCTGATCGCCGAATGTCCGCTGGTAGATACCGACGTTGCCTAAACGGCCCAGATGCTCCTCGACGATGTCGTTGAGATCGACGCACGAGGTAGGCCATTCACCGGTGCTATGGTCGTCGTGGGCCGCGGCGATGGCGATGGCCACAATGGACAGAATCCCGGCGGCTACCGCCGCCAATATGAGCTTACGCATTTCGCATTCCTCCCGTTGCGATATACGGTCTCTTGAACCGCTCTAGGATACCGCTGTTTCGAACTCTTTGAGCTTGCGTTGGATGAGGGGGCAAAAACCGATTCTGACGGCCGGGCCACATGGGTAACGGTTGGGCCGGGGACGCAGGGGCGGTTTGCGAACCGCCCCTACGAGGGCGGAATGCGCAGAGCTATCCAGGCCGCTTCATGAAGCAGCGGGTCAATGTCGGAGACGCCACTGTCTAGTCGGTTGCAACGGTCGCGTCGGAGTCATTGCTCGCGCCGCCGGGCGACCAGGCGGGGCGGGATATGTGCGTAGCGTCATGGCTCGTCAAGCGCGCCACGCCGGATCCGTCGGTGTTCACGACGTAGATCTCGGGATTCCCGTCCCGATCCGATGTGAACGCGACGCGGAGCCCGTCCGGTGACCAGGCGGGTACCCAATCGTCCGCGGTATGACTCGTCAAGCGCGCCGAGCCCGTTCCGTTGGCATTCATGACGAAGATATTAGGATCCCCGTCCCGATTCGACGCGAACGCTATGCGGCGCCCGTCCGGCGACCAGGCGGGGCGGGATATGTGCGTACCGCCATGGCTCGTCAAGCGCGCCACGCCCGTCCCGTTAGCGTTCATGACGTAGATTTCGGGATTCCCGTCCCGATTCGACCTGAACGCTATGCGGCGCCCGTCCGGCGACCAGGCGGGGGCGGCATCCAGGGCGGTATTCTGAGTCAACTGCACGACGTCCGTTCCGTCGGCATTCATGACGAAGATCTCGAAATCCCCGTCCCGATCCGACGTGAACGCTATGCGGCGTCCGTCCGGCGACCAGGCGGGGGCAGCATCCAGGGCGGCATTGTGAGTCAACTGCACGACACCTGTTCCGTCGGCATTCATGACGTAGATTTCGGGATTTCCATCCCGATTCGACCTGAACGCTATGCGGCGCCCGTCCGGCGACCAGGCGGGGGCAGCGTCCAGGGCGGTATTGTGGGTCAACTGCACGACGCCCGTCCCGTCGGCGTTCATGACGTAGATCTCGTGATCCCCGTCCCGATTCGACCCGAACGCGAAGCGCGCCGGCGAACCGGCGGGCACGGGTGTTCCCGCCGGCAGAGCGGCGGGTGCGGGTGTTGGCGGCGGAGCTGCGCCGGTAGTTCCGATGGCCCAGCCGAAGACGGAGCGCACGTCGTTGCGGTGGTCGTTTTGGCAGGCGGCCTCGGCCTGATCGCCGAACGTGTTTTGATAGATGCCGACGTTGCCTGTGCGACCTAGATATTCCTCGACGATGTCGTTCAATTCGACGCAGGACGTAGGCCAGTCAAGCTCCAAGTCGGCGGATTCCGCTTGACCGGCGTCGGTCGCTATCGCCCAGCCAAAAACGGCTATGACGTCGTTGCGGTGATCGTTCCGGCAGGCAGCTTCGGCCTGATCACCGAATGTCCTCTGGTAGATGCCGACGTTACCCAAACGTCCCAGGTGCTCCTCGACGATGTCGTTGAGATCGACGCACGTGGTCGGCCATTGACCGGCGCTGTGGTCTTCGTCGTGGGCGGTGGCTATGGCGACGGCCATTAAGGAGAGGAGTCCGGCCGTGAGGGCCGCCAAGACTAGTTCGCGCATCTCTTAGTCCTAGACGTTGCGATTATTCGCTAAAGGACGGCCATAGGATAGCGCCAGTTCGGAGGGGATCAGCCTGATTGTCTATAAAGCGTGATCGCGAAGTGGTCTAGGGGTGGCTCGACCCCGTAAATGAAAGCGGCCCGGCGATTGCGCCGGGCCGCTTTGGGTCGCGGGGAATTGGACTAGTAGTCCATTCCTCCCATGCCGCCGGGAGGCGCGGGCGCGGGAGGCTCGGGAATGTCGGCTATGAGGGCTTCGGTGGTGAGGATCATCGAAGCTATGGAGGCCGCGTTCTCCAGGGCGGAGCGCGTGACCTTGAGCGGGTCGATGATTCCCTTTTCGACCATGTCGCCGTAGTCCTCGGCGATTACGTCGAAGCCGATGTACTGGCTGGCCTCGCCGTTGTGGCGGCGGCGGACTTCCTCGACGACAACGGAGCCGTCGTGGCCAGCGTTCTCGGCGATGTAGCGCAGCGGCGACTCGAGCGCCTTGCGCAGGGCTCGTATACCGGCTCCCTCGTCCTCGTTTTCGACTTCCACGCCGTCGAGCGCCGGAACGGCGTTGACGAGGGCGACGCCGCCACCGGCGACGATGCCTTCTTCGATGGCGGCGCGGGTGGCGGAGAGAGCGTCTTCAACGCGGTGCTGCTTTTCCTTCTGCTCGGTCTCGGTGGCAGCGCCTACTCGCATGACCGCTACCCCGCCGGAGAGCTTGGCGAGACGCTCTTGCAGCTTTTCGCGGTCGTAGTCGGAAGAAGCTTCTTCCATCTGCGCCTTGAGCTGCTGGATGCGGCCCTGAACGGCGGCCTCGGTTCCCTGACCTTCGACAACGGTAGTGTTGTCCTTGTCGGAGATTACGCGGCGGGCGCGCCCGAGGTCCTCCAAAATCACGCCGTCGAGCCGACGTCCCATGTCCTCGGAGACGACCGTGCCGCCGGTGATGATGGCGATGTCCTGGAGCATTTCCTTGCGCCGGTCGCCGTAGCCGGGGGCCTTGAGGGCCAGGCAGTTCAACACGCCGCGAAGCTTGTTGACGACCAGAGTGGCGAGCGCTTCGCCCTCTATGTCTTCGGCGAGGACGATGAACTCCTTGGTGCCGGCCTGGGTGACCTTTTCGAGGGTCGGGAGGATATCGGAAACCGCGGAGATCTTCTTGTCGGTAATGAGGATGTAAGGCTCCTCGATGTTGGCTTCCATCTGCTCCTGGTTGGTCACGAAGTAGGGCGAGATGTAGCCGCGGTCGAACTTCATCCCCTCGACGTACTCGATCTCGAACTCGAGTCCCTTCGACTCCTCGACGGTGATGGCGCCGTCCTTGCCGACCTTGTCCATTACGTCGGCAATGAGGTCGCCGATTTCCTGGTCGGCGGCGGAGATGGCAGCGATGTTGGCGATCTCCTGCTTGCCCTTGATCTGGAGCGCCTGGTCCTTGAGGCTCTCGACGAGCGCGCCGACGCCTTTCTGGATCCCGCGCTTGATAATCATGGGATTGGCGCCCGCGGCGACGTTTCTGAGTCCTTCCTTCAGGATCGTCTGAGCAAGGACAGTTGCGGTGGTGGTGCCGTCTCCGGCGATGTCGTTGGTCTTGCTGGCGGCTTCCTTGATTAGCTGGGCGCCCATGTTGGCGAACGGCTCTTCAAGCTCGATTTCCTTGGCGACCGTTACGCCGTCGTGGGTGACGGTCGGCCCGCCGTACTTCTTGCCGAGAGCGACGTTTCGACCCTTGGGCCCCAAAGTGGTACGGACCGAGTTCGCCACTATGTCGATTCCCTCGACCAAGTGGTTCCGGGCTTCCACGTCCATCACAATCTGCTTGGCCATCTACACTCCTCGCCTTTCGCTTTTATCCCTAACTTCCTAATGTCCGACCTACGGCATCTCATCCGCACCTCACCGCCGCCGCGTGGGCCGCGTTCGGTGTCATAATCGTTACCGGCTTCGGACTTCTACAACTCCTATGGGCAATCTGCCTATGACCCAAAAAACCAGCACAAATCTGACGGGACATATTAGCAGTCGAGGGCATCGAGTGCTAATAATTGGGCGGATTGAGAGATTGGATTCGCTCCTTCCGAGGTTCAGGAGCTAGGTACGGCTTGCTGCGCATTCCGAGAGAAGCCGTGGAACGGATTTTCGATCACGCCCGCGCGGTCGCGCCCGAGGAGGCGTGCGGCATTCTTGCCGGGAAGGACGACACCGTGACGGGCGTCCATGAGGCGGAGAACACCCTGCACAGCCCCGTGGAGTATTTCATGAACCCGCGGGACCAGCTTCGGATCATGAACGAGATATTCGATCAGGACCTGGACGACCTGGCGTACTACCATTCACATCCGGCTTCGGAGCCGTACCCTTCGGCGACAGACGTGCGCAGGGTGGTGCTAGGCCGGGCGCGGCTGGTGATCGTCACGCTGAGAGAAGACATGACGCGGCTGCGCAGCTTCTTCGTCGAGGACGGGACGATAGAGGAGGAGTCAGTGGAGATCATTGACAAAAAAGAAAGCGGCAGCGGTTAGAATCAGTCGAGACAGAACCGGAAAAGGCGAATCGAATTGGCGGTAGCCGCTCCACTGGTCGAGGCCAAGCACCAGCGCCTGAGAGAAATCCTGGCGGGCTACGGAAGCGTGATAGTCGCTTATTCGGGCGGCGTAGACAGCACGCTGCTGGCCAAGGTCGCCTACGACGTGCTGGACGACAAGACACTGGCGCTTACGGCCATCTCGCCGAGCTACTCGGCGGCGGACAGGGATGACGCTATCCGGTTCGCCAAATCGATCGGGATCAGGCACGAGTTTCTGAACACCCAAGAAGTCGAAAACGAATCCTACGCCGAGAACAATTCCAGTCGATGCTATTTCTGCAAGGAAGAGCTTTTCTTCAAGATTGACGATTTCAGGAAAGCCCACCCCGGTTTCGCCCACGTGGCCTACGGTCCGGTAACGAACGACCTGTCGGACTTCCGCCCTGGGATGGTTGCCGCCAAGAAGGCGGGCGCGAAGGCGCCGCTGGTCGAAGCCGGGTTTAGCAAGGACGACGTGCGGGTGCTGTCGCGCGAGCTAGGTCTCGCTAGCTGGGATAAACCGGCCGCTCCCTGCCTCGCGTCGCGGGTCGCCTACGGCGAGCGCGTGACGGTCGAAAAGCTCTCGCAGATCGAGCAGGCAGAGATTTACGTGCGTCTGGAAGGGTTCAAGGAGTTTCGCGTGCGGCACCACGGGGACGTGGCGCGCGTGGAGATCCCGACGGGCCAGCTTCAGGACTTCTTCGCGGAGGGCCGGGCCGAACGCATAGCGGCGAATATCAAGAGCGTGGGCTACAAGTACGTGACGCTGGACCTGGAAGGGTTCCGGTCAGGTTCGCTCAATGAGGTGTTGAAGAAGCAGAAAGTGGGGGCCGGGTAGTCCGTTCGCCCTTCGACCCTTCGGCAATCTCAGGGCAGGCTGGCTCAGGACGAACAGGGGGGCAGCCCACGTTAGGTTAGGCGGCCGGTGGGGATGTCCTTAGGTCTTTGAAGGACCTGGCCGGGTAGCTGGTGCGTGGGCTGGCCGTTCCGAACGACGAAGCGTCCGCCGACCATTACGTGCTCTATTCCCGCCGGGTACCGGTGGGGTTCCTCAAAGGTGGACCGGTCGATGATTTCGCTTTCATCGAAGACGACGAGGTCGGCGTCGCGGCCGGACTCGATCTTGCCCTTGCGGGCGAGTCCGAGCCGGTCGGCGGTCTTGCCGGTCATGCGATGGACGGCCTCTTCCATGGAGAACAGTCCTTCGTCCCGGGCGTAGTGGCCCAGCACGCGCGGGAACGTGCCATAGAAACGAGGATGCGAGAGTCCGGAGCCGAGAGGATGGTCGGGCGTGACGGCGAGGGCGTCCGAGCAGACCATCGACGCGGGATGTTGCAGGGTGTAGCGGACGTCGGCTTCATCCATTCCGTAGCAGACGATCGAGACCTGGCCGCCCTCGCGGATCAGCAGGTCGACCGCAGCGGCCTCCGGCTCGACACCACGTTCGGCGGCGACCTCGGCGATCGACATCCCGAACTCGCCACCCTCGTCGCGGGTGACCATGCGGGCGATGATGGAGCGGTCCCACTCCCAGCGCGCGTCTCTTAGCTCGGATTCGATCCGGCGGCGCGTCGCGGAATCTTTCATCCGCTTGACCATATCTTCCTTACCGCCCTCTTGGGCCCAATCGGGGACGGGTTGAGTGAGGGTGCCCATGCCCGCGACGTACGGGTATACGTCCACGGCGACGTTCACTCCGCGCTCGACGGCGTCGTCTACGAGCCTCAGACCATCGCGGACCGATCCCCAATTGGGGCTCTGGAACGCCTTGAAATGGGCAATCTGGACCGGCGCGCCGGAGCGCTCGCCAATCGCGATAGCCTCTTCAATCGCTGTCAGAAGGCGGTCGTCTTCTCCGCGGATGTGGCTGAAGTACATCGCGCCGTGTTCCGCCAGGACCTTGGCCAACTCGACGATCTCGTCGGTGTCGGCGTAGGCGCTTGGGGGGAAGATGAGACCGGTGGACATGCCCAACGCTCCGGCGTCGAGGGCTTCCCGCAGCAGGTTGCGCATGCGCTCCAGCTCGTCGGGCGACGGGGCGCGTTCCTCGTACCCCATCGCGCCGGACCTGATCTCGCTGTGCCCGGCGAGCGGCAGCACGTTGAGGCCAAGACCCGCAGCCCCTAGCCGCTCCGTGTATTCGCCCATCGACGACCAAGTAAGGCTGAGATCGTCGCCTCCGCTTAGCAATACGCGCTTCAGGCCCGTCTCCCGGCGATTCAACTCCGTAACCGGCGCGGCGGCCTGACCGCAATTTCCAAAGACTTCGGTGGTGACGCCTTGCATCGTCTTGCTCATGCCGGAAGGCTCCGTGAGCAGCGTCAGGTCGGAGTGTCCGTGCGGGTCGATGAATCCCGGCGCGAGCACCTTACCCGAGATATCGAGGATCGCCGCGGCGGCCTGGTCGGGGATCTGCCCGATCGAGGCGATGCGGCCACCGGATACGGCTACGCTGGCGCGCCTTCTAAGTCCGCCGCTACCGTCGATGACGGTTGCATTCTTGAAGATCAGGTCGTAAGTGTTGGGCATTTGCGGACTCCGGCGAGTTGATGTCTATTGAGGCGTTTCACTGACGGTCGCTCAATGTTATCGACCGGTAGGATGCAAGCGTTAACTTGGGATAGCGGGAGACGTGCACGATGGTGGAGGTTGAGTCGGCGCAAGAGTTCGAGTCGGTGAATCTGCGGATTCAAAAGCTCGAAGGTCAGATCCGGCGAATGTGGGCCTATGGGATCGCGGCGATGGTGGTTTTTGGGGCGGCTATCTACTTCGGCGCGACGGGCGACATAGGCCGTCCGGCCGACAGCGGGCAGATCGACTCACCGGTCGTTACGGCCCAGGAGTTTCGCCTGGAGGATGCCGAAGGCTATATGCGGGGGAGGCTGCGGGTGGCGGAGGACATCGCGTCGCTGACTCTATTCGACGAGTCCGGGCTGGCCCGAAGCGTGTTAGTCGTGAGACCTGACGGCGTTGCCGGGCTGGGATTTTCGGACGAGTCGGGGCAATTGCAGGTTGACATCGGCGTGGACCCGAATGGCAAGCCGCGAGTGGCCTTTTTCGACGAGAGCGGCAACATAGTGTGGAGTCCCCCTGTATCTACGGGGCGCTGACGAGATCTTGGCAGAAGTGTCGTCAACTAGGAGATGGGGCTTATCTAAGTGGAGAGCCTACGATGACAAAGCACCGGCGTGGTGCTGGCAGATCCCCTCAGCCTAGCCCTCTCTCTAACTGATAGGGGAAGAGGGTTGGCGTAGGTCGCTAGTCGACCGCGGCGGTGGGGTCGTGGTCGCGGAGCCAGACTCTCAGGGGCACGTCTTCGTCGGTCGGCGAGGAGCGTCCGAACTCGCCGTTGGGCGCGTGGCCGAAGATCTGCTTGCGAATAGGGTCGGCGGCCTCGTAGAGGTCTTCGGGAATCGTCATCTCGTCACGGGTGCGAATCCAGCGGTAGCCGTAGCCATAGAACAGCACCTTGCGGGTGATCGACGAGCAGTTGGGCGTGGCCGTGTGCCAGATGCGGCGGTCGAAGATGACGGCGGTTCCCGGCGCGACCATGACGGGCGTGGCGCCCTCGGGCTGGCCCATGCCGCTCGCGGGCATATCAACGTGCTTCTTGAGATGGCTCCCCGGAAGCACCCAGAAATTGCCACGTCCCGCCTCGGATACGTCGGTCAGGAAGTAGGCCACCTTGACTGAAAGTCGCGGCGCGGGGTCGGTCTCCATCTCGCGGTTCAGGCGTCCGGAGTCCTGGTGCCAGCGGAAGGTGGGGCCGTCGGGATTGTAGGTGCTGTCGGTTGGGAACGAGACGGCCATGTGCGAGTGGTACAGAGAGATGTTCCAGCCCAGAACGCCCCACACTTTGGGTAAAGTCGTAGGGTAGTCGACCATGTCGACGAATTTCGGGTCCATGCCCATGAAATTCAGCGTGTTAGTCCGCTGCGCGATGCCTACGTCGCCGCGGGCCGAGAGCTTGTCTTCACCGGTGAGACGGTCAACGACCTCGACGAGAGCGTTGTTCGTGTCCAGATCGAGCGCGCCTTCGATAATCAGATAGCCGTCCCGCTCGAAGATTTCGCGCTCGTCCTGGGTAAGTCTGTATTGAAGGCAACTCGGATCCATTAGTCACAACCCCCTTTTCGACGGCCTTCCGGTCCAGGATTCGACATCGAAACCGCATCCGTCGACATTGAAGTTTATCGGTTTGGCGGTACATGCGGCGAAATATTGGTCTCCAGATTGACTTATCTAGTTGACGGCAGAAAGACCGTCGCCACGGCATCGTGGTAGCCGACAGTCCAGCCCGGCTCCGACGTGAGGGCGCGTGCCAGAGCCGAGTCCGACCGGATGACGATTGCGTCGAGGGCGCCTTCAGCCAACAGTTCGCGCCATTCAGGGCCGAGCCCGACGATCTGAACGTAGTCGGGCAAGGCCCGGTCGGCGAACGGGTCGTAGCGGCCGTCGATAAACACGTGCGATTCCGGCCAAAGGGTCCACGTGAGAAAGCCGCCCCAGTGATAGGTGTTCCAGACGCGGGCGGGTGACCTAGCTTCGAGGTAATCGCGCGCGGCGTTGGGCATGGGCGTGACGTAAGGGCCGTCCAGGGACCGGGGTGACAGCCAAGTGCCTAGGGCAATGGATACGACGAATAGCAGCATCGCGGCGGTACGTCCCGCCGAGACTGGGGGCTGCCAGCGGGGCTGTCCGATAGCGGCGAGGGGGCCTTCCAGCAATGCGGGGACCACGACCGAGCTGAATGCCATCGTCTTGCGTGCGGTGGCCGAGAGCGCGAGCAGCACAATTACGGCCGCTGCCATTACCGGCGTGATTCGGAAACGTCCCCAAGCTGCCGCCGTGATGGCGGCGGCGATCAGGATCGCGAGTCCCCACCAGGATTGCGAAAACGGCTCGGGCGGATTCCAGTCGGAGTTGAACTGCCTCGCCGGGGTGACAAGCTGCCAGAACGGATGCGCCCATAGGGCCGGACCAGAGGGGTTGAGTGCTATGGCCGCAGCGCTCAGGACGAGTGACGAGACGAGCGCCCGCAGGCTTGCACGGGATTCACCACCGAATGATGGCAGACCAACTCTGTTCCATATCGAGTCGGCGACAACCGCCAGGGCGGCTCCGAACCCAATAGGGAACGAACCATGGACGTTGGCCCAAACGAGGAAGGCGACCGGCAACAGCCAGACTGCCCGCGTGCCGGAACGCCGGTGACGTATCAGGATGCAGACGGTCAACGCGAGAAAGAACAGGCCGAACTGCATCGGCCGGATTCCGCTGAAAGCTCCCGCGGCCACCGCTCCGACGACGACCGTGGCCGCCTGGACCCAGATTCGAGCGCCACAAGCGGCGAGCGTGCGAGCGACGGTGAACCAGGTAGCTGCGAAAAGAAGCGCGAAAGCCACCTGCGTGGTTCCCACGCCGACCGCGTTTACAAGCTGATAGATGATCCATTCGGACAGCCATTCGTGGGGAATCCAGGATGCTCCTTCCGCGCCGAACGTAAACGGATCAGGTATGGGGAGCCGACCGTAGTCGGCGAGGTATCGACCCGTATTCAGATGAATCCAAAGGTCGGCGTCGAGCGGATGGCCGAGCGAAATTCCAAAGGCGAGGCCAAGCGCCCCGATTGAGGGAGCTTGGCGCAAGGCGGTCCGCAAGAATGAGGGGCGCTGCTTCATCGTCGTAATGGGCGCCGCAGGAGCGCAACAGCGAGCAGCACCGATCTTAGAAACGTCCCGGCGGCGGCCGACCTATGCCTTGTAGCAGGCCGCGAGCTGTCCCGCGCCTTTGTCCTCCAGCGGCGGATGCGGGTTGTCGCGGCAGAAATCGTCCGCGAGGGGACAGCGTGAATAGAATCGGCACTGGTCGGGAGGATCCACGGGGACCGATACGCCTCCCTTAATCCTGACCGGCGGGCGAGTAAATGTGGGGTCCGGTACCGGCACCGCCGACAGGAGCGCCTGCGTATAGGGGTGTTTCGGGCGCTGGAGCAGCTCTTCGGTCTCACCGACCTCCACTATTTTTCCGAGGTACATGACGGCGATGCGATCGCACACGTAACGCGCAACGGCCAGGTCGTGCGTGATGTACAGGTAGCCTATCCCCAGGCGCGCGGCAAGTTCCTCCATGAGACGCATGACGCCGGTCCTGATCGATACGTCGAGCATGGAAGTGGGTTCGTCGGCGACGACGAACGCCGGTTCTACTATCAGAGCTCTAGCGATGGCCACACGCTGGCGCTGCCCGCCCGACAACTCGTGGGGATATCTGAAGAGGAAGGTAGAGGGCGGCGTTAGCCCAACGAGCTCAAGCATGTGAGATACCCGGTCGAGATGTTCGAGAGTCCCGCCCATCTTCTGAACTTTCAGAGGCTCCGCGACCGTATCGAATATGGTCCGACGGGGATTCATCGACTCGTACGGGTCCTGGAAGATTATCTGGACCTTCCTTCGGAAGGCCTTGAGCGGCTTTCCTTTTAGGGTCGCAATGTCGGTTGGTTGTTGCTGGCCCGGATTGAGGAGGATGCGACCGGCGGTCGGATCAATGAGGCGAACAAGCAGCTTGCCGGTGGTCGTCTTGCCGCATCCGGATTCTCCCACCAGTCCAAGGCTTTCGTCTTTCGCCACTTCGAAGTCGATACCGTCGACAGCGTGAATGAGTCCGCGGTTGCGCCGAAAGCGGTTAGCGGTCGCCCGATAGTACTTGCGCAGCCCTTCCACCTTGAGGAGGATGCGGCTGTCCAAGGAAGGTACGAGCTTAGCGATATCGAGCGTCACACTACTCTCCCTGAGGATTCCAGCAGGCCGCCCAGTGGTTACCACGGCGAACCTTGGGAGGCTCTTGATTGCTGCACACGTCTGTGGCGTATGGGCAGCGGGGATGGAAGCGGCAGCCTTCGGGCGGGTCAAGCAGGTTCGGCGGCTCACCAGTGAGAGTCCCGAGTTCGCGTTTCTTGCCGGTAACACTCGGGAAGGCGGACATCAGCGACCGCGTATAGGGATGGATAGGACTATGAAATACGTCGGCGGTACCGCCCAACTCGACGATTTTGCCGGCGTACATCACCCCGACTACGTCGCTGACTTCGGCTATGACCGCCATGTCGTGCGAGATGTAGATCATGCTCATGTCGAGCTCGGCCTGGATACTGCGCATCTCTCTGAGAATGTGGTCCTGGACGATAACGTCGAGGGCCGTGGTCGGCTCGTCGGCGATGATCAGATCGGGTTCGCAGGCCAAGGCCATGGCGATGATGGCCCGCTGTCGCATTCCCCCGCTGTATTCGTGCGGATAACGCACGATCAGGCCGGGATCTAGGTTCACCACGTCGTAGAGGCGACGGACGCGCTCGATAGACTCCTCGCGGGCGGACTCGAGGTGTGCTTCCAGAGCCTCGATTATCTGTTCGCCGACCTTGTAAACAGGGTTGAGGGAGTTCATGGCGGCCTGGAAGATCATGGATATGCGGTTCCAGCGGTATTCCCGCATCCTTTCTTCGGAGAGAGGGACGATATCGACGCCATCCAGCAGGATCTTGCCGCGAAGGATTTGCGCGTTGTCCGGCAGGAGCCGCAGCAACGTCATTGCGATGGAAGACTTTCCCGAGCCCGACTCGCCCACCAGTCCGAGCGCCTGACCTCGTTCTATCGAGAAAGTAACGCCGTCGACGGCTCGCACGGCCCCAGCCTTAATCGAGTAATGCATCGTGAGGTCTTCGACGGCCAGAACCGGGCGTTCGCTCACGAGCGCCGCAGCCTCGGGTTGACTACCTCGTCAAGCGACCTTCCGACGAGATAGAAGGACGAACACAGCAACGTTATGGACAGACTGGCTGGGAAAATGAGCCACCAGTACTCACCGACCTGCAGCAGGTAGCCGGCCGATTCGGTGGTGTGGATCATCAGCCCCCAACTCATGCGAACGTTGAGGAGTCCGAGAAAACTAAGGACCGCTTCGGAGAATATGGCGCCGGTGACGGTGAACATCATGTAGAGGAATGAGAGGGGCAGGAGGTTCGGGACGATGTGGACGAAGATGATATGAACCGGTCCACCACCGGCCGCCCTTGCCGCCTCGATGTATGGCTTGACGACGACGGAGAGCGCTTGGGATTTAAGCACGACGCCGGTGCCGCCGAACCCCGAGAGTATTCCGATAATCAGGGCAAGCTCGAAGTGTTCGACTCCGATGAGCGCGCTGAGCACGATAAGCACGCTTATCCCTGGCAGCATGATCATGATGTCGGCCAGCCTCATCAGCACGGTATCGACCACCCCGCCGAAATAGGCGGCGACGGCGCCTACCGTCGTCCCGATGGACACCGTTATGAGGGCTGCCAACAGCCCGAGCATGAACTCGGACCTAGCGCTGTACATGAGCTGACTCAAAACGTCCCGTCCCAAAGGATCGGTGCCGAGTGGGTGACTCCAGCTTGGCGGGGCGGGCTGTCGAGTCTCGTCGAATGCGTATCCGACTACCGGATCGTAGATCTTCTCGTCCCAGACGGTGTTCATCAGAATGGGATGAGCCGCAGCAAGCAACAGGTAAAAGAGGATGATTGCGAGACCGATTATCCCGATGCGCGTACCGCGAAACATCGACCAGCTTTGTTTGAAACTCCGCGCAGCCAACGCGGCGCGCACCGCCCATAGTGATCGGGGTGCTGTCGGAGGCGAGTCGGAAACAGCCATCAGTAGCGGATCCTGGGGTCGAGGTAAACGTATAGAACGTCGGCGGCAAGATGGGCCACCAGAACGAAGATTCCGACAAAGACGAATGCGCCGACGGCGAGGGGCAGGTCTTCCGTAGTTGCCGCCGAGATGAGCGTTTGTCCCATGCCGGGCCATGAGAAGACGGATTCGATGATAATTCCGCCGTCAACGGCGAACGCCAAGCTGAATACGAAACTGGTTACTACGGGGAGAAGGGCGTTGCGAGCGACATGCCGGTCGCGCACCTGCTTTTCCGGAAGTCCCTTGGCGCGGGCGGCGGTCACGTAGTCTTCGCGCATGGTCTCCAACATGCTGTTTCGGGTGAGCAGCATGGCGCCCCCGAAACTGATGAGCGTCAGGGTGCCTACGGGCAGGATCATGTGTTCAACGATGTCCCAGGCGAGATGGGCGACGCCGGAAGCAATCCAAACGCCGGCCACGACGGCCGCGGTCAGCACGATGCTTCCCGCCTGGATCAACCGCGCCCCCGCCACACGTTTTCGGGTCGTGAATAAAAAGACGGCAAATATCGCTACGGACAGCACGATCATGGTAATGATCATCTGATTGAACACGGCATTCGCGCTGGTGGGGGCTTCTCTCCATTCAACTGGATCCAGGAATTTGCCTATTGGCAGCCAGCCAGCCCTGAACGCAAATAGCCAGATCATCATGAGCGCAAACCAGGGGGTGAACACGGTGTAGAGCGTTACGCTACCGATCGTGGAGCCGTATTCGACCCACCCTCCCCTGCGCCAGGCGACTATCTTGCCGAGGGCGAATCCGAGATAGAACGAGAGCACGGTGGCGGTCAGGAAGAGCACGAGAGTCCTGGGAAGGCGCTCGCCAATGACGTCGGCGACGGTTCTTGGATAGAGACTGAACGAAACGCCGAAGTTGCCGGTCAGGGTGTTCTTGACATAAACCAGGTACTGTTTCCAAAGGGGTTCATTGACGCCAAAGAGGTCCTGGAGTTTCGCTCTGGTCTCCGGAGGAAGGTCGGGATTGAGGCTGTAGACATGGCTGATATCACCCGGCTGGGCGTTTACGAGAAAGAAGACAATCGAGAGGAATATGAAGAGGGTGAGCAGTATCTGAAGTGTTCGTTTTATTAGATAGCGAGCCATTCAGAACTACCTGAAATACCACGCGCCAAGAAAAGGGCGTGACGCATTGAGGCCATGCAAAACCGCATCCGGCTCAGACTGGTACCAGAAAAGCCTGCTTCCCGATGCTCGACCCGATAGTGATCGGGAGCATGGACGCCACTATTTGACGAGCACTACTTGCTGCATACCGCTTTGCCCTTCCAGTCCACCGAGCACGGAAGTGTAGGGGAACTCGACTCGAGAGGGCCTGTAGGAGTCGAGCTTGGGAATCGTGAACAGCGGGACGTATGGCAGATCGTCGGCCAGGAATTCCTGCAGGCGGAACACTGTTTCCTTCGCTCCTTCGATGGTCGTCTCGGACAACAGCTTGAAGGAGAGGTCGTCGTATGCGGGGTTGGCGTAGCCGCCCCAGTTGTTTCCGCCCTCCTGGTTCTCGGGCGCGTTGCGGCTGTGAAAAAAGGCTTCCAGATAGTCGGGGAAGAGGTTCAGGCTCCAGCCCAGTATCCAGAGGTCCAGGTCCCGGGCGACTGTGTCGCTGAAAAGCTTGTCGACTATCAAGTTGAAGCCGAGGAGATTGGCTCGGATGGGGATACCGAGGTCGTTCAGCCAGCGCTCGATCCAAATGGCGAACGTCGCCCTGAGCGGATCGTAGCCCGCGCTGGGGGCGATCAACTCGAGCGGCGGCACATCCGAGCCGTCGGGCATCTTGAGACCCTGGCCCGGCATGGCAACGAAGCTGCCGTCTTCGCCTACTTGCGGTTCCTGCTCGTAGGTGAATCCCGCGCTCTTCAGCAGCTCGACGGCCTGCTGGACCCTTTCGCCTCTAGACAACCCCTGACCAAACTTACTGACATTGGGGTTGTGCCATGCGGTGTTGCCCTCGGGTACCAGAGAGTACATGGGAATCGCCGCGCCCTGCAGAATGGTCTGCGCGACGAATTCCTTGTCGATAACCGTCGCCACCGCCTGTCTGAATTCCGGAATGCTCATAGGCGGCTTGCGGACGTTGAATCCCATATAAAACATGCCGTTGTCGGGATTGGTGATGATCTGCACATCGTCCGCGGCCATGATGCGGTCTTGAAAGCCCTTTTCCAGCCCCAACGGATTGAACACAAAATCTATGTCGCCGTTGGTGAGCGCAAGTACCGCGGCGTCCTGGTTGCCGTAGATGCTGAATATCTCGGAGTCGACGTGAGGGCCGACCTCGTACTCGAGCACCGTGTCACCCTGCGGCTCGCCGTAGTAGCCGGCCGCGTATCCGTGCCGTTCGTTGGATTCGGTAATGGCGCCGTTTTCGTAGAGGGTGACGATTGTGCCCTTATCGAAGAAGTCGGGCGAAGTCTTGTTTTCGAAGAATGCGCCCGGTTCCCACTTGCTGAAAGTAAAGCCGCCGGCGGTCGGTTCGCCCTCGGGAACGTGTGCGAAGAGGGCCTCGATCTGCTGCGCGCCGTCTCCGGCTTGCTTGGCCTCTTCGACGACAGGGGCCCAATAGTGCTCCGGCAAAATCGGCATGAAGCCGAGTCCGAACTGCCAGACGCTTAGGCCGGGTGTTTGGGGATTGCCCTCATCGTCGGTGGCCTTAAAGAAGATCTTTAACACGTGACTATCGATAGCTTCCACGCGATCGACGAAAGCCGGATCGACGGCGCTTGCCCAGTTGGAACCAAGCTCCAGATCCATCACGGTGTTGACGGTAAAGACGAAGTCTTCGGCTGTGATCTCCTCGCCGTCGCTCCACACGAGTCCTGTTTTGATCGTTACTTCGGTAGTCCAGAATTCCGTGCCTCCGACGGTCTCCTTCTTGAGGTCTGTCGGGAAGTCGGCCGCGGCTACTGGAACCCATTCGAAGCGTTGGTCTGAGTAGCCGTAGAGGGACGTGCTCCAGCCGGCCAGTACATATCCGGTCCACACGGAGCCGGCGGGCCCTCCGTAGTAGTTCCAGAAGTTCCTGGAAATGGGTTCGGCGAATATGCCCATCTGATAGATCGGCGGTCCGGCCGCGGCCACCGGCTCGACTGTTGGTTCGGCGGTAACCTCGATTGCCGGCTGTGCCGTGGGCTGCGATTCTTGCGCGACTTCTCTGTCGCAGGCCAGCACGGTGAATGCCAGCAGCCCGCCCAAAGCCAGGATCAGCGGTCTGATACGCAGGAACCGGAACATCTGGCAACGCCTTTCACTTTCAGACCCGAACGTCCCGTGACTATCTCAAGGGTAACTAACAGACCGGGGAGATATCTATAAGAGCCTGCAGTGTAGGCTCGGCGTTTGCGGCTTAGCTCAGGTCCCTTGTGTCGCTCGGTTGGGCGATCCGTCGAGTTTATGTTTAGCGATTCGCCGGGATATGAGAGTCGGGTGATCCGCCCGCGGCTAGCGGCTAGAGTCCTTGAGCGTGGCGCCGGATATGCCGACCTGGACGATGCGCTTTTGGTCTACTCCGGAAACGCCGACGTATTTGAAATCCACGTCGTCCAGGACCCGGGGCGTCACTTCCTGGACTACAACGTCCCTTTCCCCGGTCAGCAAGGCCGCAAAGGGCGCGGCCTGTCCTTCGGCGTCGGTGGACGTAGGAAAGGCAAAGCCTGTACCGGGTATGTTGGTAAAGACAACTTTGCCCTGGTCGTCACTGATCCAGAACTCTGAGATGATCGTTACGTCCGCGACCTGATTCAAAACGGCGTTTATTTCCGCATCGCTCATTCCGGCTTTCTGTGCCGCCGCGATGAAGTGGGCGGTCAGCAGGGCTTCCGCCACCATGTGATCAGAAGCTCTCTTTTCCATTGCCGGGGAAATCCCGGAGCCGTTGGGACTGCAGCCAAGCGCGACAACGGAGACGATGAGGACAATCGCACCCGCTACACAGACTTTCTTCATTTAGGAACCTCCCGGTCGGAGTAACTTTCTAACCTTAATCGCCCTGTGGTGGGACACCTAGACAGATATGGCGGGGATGCGGCCTGGGGCAATAGTCGGTAGGCTTTCAAACAATCAATCTAGCCACTGCAGAACATGCACGGCAGATGCAGGGCGAAGCGAAGCCGAGCTCACGGGAGAGGTAGACGATATGGCAGTTTTCTTGCACACACGGATCCGCGTCAGCGATCTCGACGCGTCGATCAATTTCTACTGCGACAATCTCGGTTTCCGCGTAATGAGCCGCAGCGAGAAGTCGCCGCAGGGCAACGAGATCGCGCATCTGGAGCTGCCTGGAAACAAGCACACGCTGGAGCTTACGTATTCGGACGATTACGACCTGAACGTGCCGGAAGACCTGATGCACATGGCGATAGGCGTGCCGGATCTGACCTCGTTTTGCGCCGAACTCGAGGGACGGGGAATAGAAATCTGGCCGGACGAGTGGCGAGAGGAATTCGTCTCCGGAACGAAGATGGGTTTCATAGACGACCCCGACGGGTACGAGATCGAGCTTTTGGAAGAGGACGCGGACGTGGAGGAGCTTTCCGGAGTTTCCTGAGGAGCTCTCGGGGACTGGAGGGGGAGAGGTGACGACCGAGCTAAGGACGGCCCATCACGCGCCGGTGACGGCGCGGAGAATGCGGGAGGCGGCACTCCGGTTTCTCGATTCGCTTACCGACGAGCAGCGCGGCGCGGCAACGTTCGACTTCGAGGGCGATGAGCGCTATGAGTGGAACTACGTTCCGGTGGGTCGCAAGGGGCTGCGATTGAAGGACATGGACGCGTCGCAGCGAGTCCTCGCATTCGAGTTGATGGCGAGCGGCTTGAGCGTCAGGAGCGCGGACCAGGCGAGACAAATAATCGACCTGGAGAGCATTCTGAACGTTTGGGAGAGGATGCAGAACGTCGCGACGCACTGGAGGCGGGACCCCGAGCTTTACTACTACAGCGTCTTCGGCGATCCGGCGGGACCCGAGCCGTGGGCGTGGCGGGCCGGTGGTCATCACATAGGCCTGCACTTTGCGGTGATCGACCGGGAAGTCGTCTCGCCGCTTCCGTTTTTCCTGGGAGCCAACCCCGCTGAAGTCAGACACGGACCGGAGAAGGGCAAGAGAATTCTGTCGCAGGAAGAGGACCTGGCGAGGGCGGTCCTTGGCAGTCTGGACTATGGCCTGAAGAAACAGGCGATTGTCGATCCGGTCGCGCCGGACGACATTCTCACGAAGAACTACCGGACGGTGTCACCGGAAATGCCTCTACGGGGCTTGGCGTTTTCGAAAATGTCGGGCGTTCAGCGGGACCGCATGGTCGAGCTGATTCGGTACTACGTGGACCGAGCGGCACAAGAAGTAGCCCGCAACGAGTGGAGGAAGATCGAGTCGGCAGGACTGGAAACCACCACATTCGCGTGGGCGGGTCCTGAGGAAAAAGGCAAGAAGCACTACTACTCGGTGGTCGGTCCACATTTCATGATCGAGTACGACAACACCCAGAACGATGGGAATCACATTCACGCCGTTTGGCGGGACTTCGAGCACGACTGGGGCGAAGACCTGCTCTCGGACCACTACTCGGAGTCAAATCACCACTAGCACAGGCGTTCCGCGGCGAGTGTAAGCGAGGCGGCCAGACTTGTGTGCCGGCTCAGACCGATCTTGGGAGCACGCCAGTGGTCACGTAAATAACCCGTTCGGCGATGTTGGTCGCGCGGTCGGCAATTCGTTCCAGATCGTGGGCCACCCAGATCAGATAGGTCGCGCGGCGAATGGTCCCGGGATTCTCGATCATGTAGACAAGCAGCTCTCTGAACACCTGTTCGTATAGAGCGTCAACCTCATCGTCGTCTGCCGCGACCTGCATAGCGGCTTCGTTGTCGTGATTCACGAACGCGCGCAGACTGTTGCGGAGCATTTGTATAGCTATCTCGCCCATCCGGGGGATGTCGATCAGCGGTTTGAGCAGTGGATCGTCGCCCATGCGGAGGCTAATTTTGGCTATACCCTCAGCGTAGTCCCCCATCCTCTCGAGCTCGGAGGCAATCAGGAGCACGCTCACGAGAGTCCGCAGATCGCCACCCATTGGTTGCTGAAGAGCCAGCACGTCGATGCATTGCTCCTCAAGCGCCTGATGCCTGAAGTCGATCACGTCGTCATCCTTGACGACCTGGCGCGATACTTCAAGGTCGCGGTTTTTTAGAGCATCAAGGGCCTTGGTGATGCTGGATTCCACCAGGGCGCCGATTTGCAGGAGCTCGTCTTGAATACTCTGTAGTTGATTCTCATATTCAGTTCTCGGCATCCCTACCTCCTCTGCACCCCAAGTAGTAGCGAACCGATCTACCCCGCAAACGTTTGGCGTCCTGACGATAGGTCCGTTTATCGTGCAACAGTATCACGGAGTGGTCTGCAGATTGCCGAGACCCGTTCAAGGAGAGTAGGCGCTCGGTGATCCACGCATTCCCACCGCCGTTCGGGCAACTATCTCCAATGGATTGACAGAAGGTATAAGGTATTGTGAGAGTCATACCCCACCCCAGGTGGGGTGCCGGCAAGTTCCATAGTGGAGATTTGATCAAGTTGGACGATGAGACCAAGAAGATTCTCAACCGGTGGAAATCGATCGAAGGCCACGCCTCGGCGGTCGAGAGGATGATCGCAGACGACAGGTATTGCGTCGACATACTCAAGCAGACGCTTGCGATCCAGGGGGCTATCGAGCGAGTAAATGCGGCCATCTTGGAGAAGCATCTGCACAGTTGCGTGACCACCGCCATTCGGGGAACGGATGCGATGGAGCGACAGCGGGTGATCGGTGAATTGATGGATGTATTCAAGGGCACAGGCCATCTTCGCCGGGTGGCTTCGACGGGTGAGGTAATCGAGCAGGTCGCAAGCTCGATGCTGGGTCCTGCCGCCGCCGGTAGTTCGAGTAGGGATTCCTGATGCAGGCGAAAACAGACCGCGCGGCCCACTCACAGACGCTTACGCTGCCGGTAACGGGGATGCACTGCGCTTCGTGCGTGAACCGTGTTGAGCGGAGCGCCCTGTCGGCCGAGGGCGTGAGCGAGGCGACCGTCAACCTCGTCCAAGGGACTCTTAGCGTTCGGTTCGACGTTGATTCGGTGACATTGCCTGAGGTCGTCGAACGGGTCGAGGAAGCCGGCTACGACGTTCCTATCGAGTCGATCCATCTACAAGTGGCGGGCATGAGCTGCGCGTCATGCGTTGGGACGGTCGAGCGGGCGGTCGCCAGTGTTCCGGGCGTGGTCGAAGCGGCTGTGAATCTTGCCACGGAACGAGCAAACGTGCGGCTGATACGGGGAACCGCCTCAAGAACCGATCTGAAAAACGTGATCGGGCAGGCCGGATATGAGCTTGTCGACGATCCGTCGGAAGACCGTCCGGCTGAATCAGACGAGGCGAACGGGCGGATGGTCGCCGCGCGTGGTGGCGATTTTCGCGACCTGCCAGTCAAGTCGGTGATTGCCCTAGCGGTGGGGCTGGTGGCCTTGTGGGGATCGATGGAGTTTATTCCGGCACCAGGACTGCTGGGGGAGCCGTTTTTCCTGCTCGCAATCGTGACGCCGGTTCAGTTTTGGGCCGGGTGGCGTTTCCATAAAGGAGCATGGAAGGCGGCGCGCGGATTGAGCGCGGACATGAACACGCTGATCTCCATTGGCACTAGCGCAGCGTATTTCTACAGCGTCGTCCTGACCTTGTGGCCGCAGGTCCTGACAGGCTCGGCAGCGGACGTCGCCTACTACTACGACACCGCGGCGATAATCATTGGCCTGATCTTGCTGGGCCGGTTTCTCGAGGCGCGAGCGAAGGGACGGACTTCGCTTGCGATCAAGCGTCTCATAGGACTGCGTCCCGACACGGCGCGCGTGATCCGCGATGGGACCGAGACGACCATTCCAACTGCCGACGTGATCGTCGGGGACGTGGTCGCGGTGCGTCCGGGCGAGAGGATCCCCGTCGACGGCGAAGTGCTTGAAGGCGAGTCTTCGGTGGACGAGTCGATGATTACGGGTGAGAGCATTCCGGTCGACAAAGGCGTCGGCGACCGGGTTGTCGGCGCGACCGTGAATACGACCGGCAGCCTTCGGGTGGGCACGGTAAGCGTCGGTCGAGATACGTTTCTTTCACGGATGATCGGCCTTGTGGAGCAAGCCCAGTCGAGCAAGGCTCCCGTTCAGCGGCTCGCTGACCGGGTTGCCGCGCGCTTCGTACCGGCGGTCCTGCTCATAGCGCTGGTTACTTTGGGAGTTTGGCTTGCGGTTGGTCCGTACCCGGCAGTGACCCACGCTCTGATGAGCGCCGTGGCCGTGCTCGTGGTCGCCTGCCCATGCGCCCTGGGACTGGCGACTCCGACCGCGATCATGGTTGGAGCCGGCAAGGGGGCGGAGTCGGGAATCTTGATGCGAGGCGGCGAAGCGTTGGAGGCGGCTGGAAAGATCGACGCGGTGATCCTCGACAAGACGGGCACGATTACCCGGGGGACACCTGAATTGACGGATATCACGCCGCTGAATGGTCTTACCGAATCCGATCTGCTGGGGGTGGTGGCCGCCGCCGAGGGGGATTCCGAGCATCCGCTAGGCCAGGCAATCGTGGAGGCGGCGCGCCAGCGAGGAATCGAACTTCGTGACGCCTCGAGTTTTCGTTCGTTAACCGGCATGGGGGTGGAGGCAAGGGTCGATGGAGAGAATGTACTTATAGGGACCGAGCGTCTCCTGGCTCAGCGGAACGCGGTGCTTGACGGTTCCGCAGCCATAGCCGGCCGATTCGAGGAAGAGGGTAAGACTCCCGTGTTCGCCGCAATCGATGGCAGGGTTTCCGGCGTTCTGGCGGTAGCGGATGTTCCCAGGCCCGAGGCTCGCGATGCCGTCAGCCGTCTGCGCAGCATGGGATTGCACGTGGAATTGGTGACCGGCGACAGGGCCGGTACCGCCAGGATGATTGCCGATCAAGTAGGGGTCGACGCGGTGCGGTCCGAGGTTGCCCCTGAAGGGAAGTCGCAAATTGTCGAGGAGTTGCAGAAAGAGGGGCTGCGGGTCGCAATGGCTGGAGACGGCATAAACGACGCGCCGGCGCTCGCCAAGGCCGACGTTGGAATCGCAATGGGCAGCGGGACCGATATCGCCATCGAGACGTCCGACGTGACCCTAATCCGCAGCGACCTGCATGGTGTTGCCGACGCTATTCAGCTAAGCAGGTCGACGCTGAGAACGATCCGGCAGAATCTCTTTTGGGCTTTCGGGTACAACGTAGCCTTAATACCTGTCGCTGCCGGAGTGCTCTTTCCGGTGTTCGAGATTCAACTGACGCCGGCGCTGGCCGCCGGCGCTATGGCGCTCAGTTCGCTATCGGTTGTCTTGAACTCGTTGAGACTAGGACGGACGCGTATTACCGGATAGCCGCGATGAGGTGGTCTGTCTTGGAACCGAATGCGTCGGTGCGTGTTTCCGACGGCTAAACTCTGGATCGCCATGGCGAATTGGAGTCAATTGGTCTGATCCCTCCCGCCGAATCCCCGCGGATTTCAAAACCGCAGCGCTTCGTGCGCCGCTATCTTTCACGCCGCGCCGCGGTTTCGGTGGGAGCGCTAGGGCTTGCGGGAGCCTTCCTTGCTCTAGTCGGAGTCAGACTGTCGCGCGGCGAGGATTTTGGTGGTTTTGGCGTCAATGCGACCGGCGGTGAGGGTTTTGTCCGCAGCCGTCCGGCGCCCGACTTCTTGGTCGAGCAGTTTGACGGGGCGACGTTTCAACTCTCACGTCACCGGGGCAAGGTCGTCCTGCTGAATTTCTGGGCCTCCTGGTGCCCGCCGTGCCGGGCTGAGGCGCCTGTGCTGGAGAGGGCTTGGCAAAAATATCGAGAACGCGGCCTGGTTGTGTTCGGGCTAGACGTGTGGGACGAGCCAGACGACGCAATCGACTTCGTGAAAGCAATGAACGTCTCCTATCCAAATGGTTTGCAGGGCGTAAGCTCGGTCGCCGTGGAGTATGGGGTTACGGGTCTGCCGGAGACGTTCGTAGTGGATCGCAAGAACGTCCTGGTGCGCCGCTGGATCGGTCCGCTGGACGATGAGCGAATCGCGGCACTCGTCGAACCGCTGCTAGCGGAGTGATCCGCGTATGACCACGTGAATCGATTTCGAAAAACTGCTCCACGGAATGTAATATCAATACGCAAGCGATCTGGTAGACGGAAAAACAACGGAGCGCCTATCTAGGGATCGACTTAATCACAGAGGGGAGCTGGGATGTGCCCGGCTGAGATGGCGGTCGTGACGCCGCCGACCCTTGGAACCTGATCTGGGTAATGCCAGCGTAGGGATAGTCATTTAGCTGACAACCGCAGGTTCAGGACAAAGCCTGCGGTTTTTTTGTTTGGGGGAAGAGATGCCAAAAGCAAGTCTGGCGATTCAGGTGATGCCTCTGCAGTCGGACGAACCGCTCGAGGCGGTCAACGCGGCGATTGCGGCGATAAAGGAGAGCGGAGTCGTCCACGAAGTGGGGCCGATGGAGACGGCGCTTGAAGGCGACGATCTCGATCGGCTTGTCGAAGTGGCGGTCGCCGCTCACCGCGCCGCGCTGGCGACTTCCGGCGCCGTGCAGTCGAACATCCGGCTGCTGGAAAGTCAGACCGGCGTTATGACGATGGGCGAAAAGACGGCCCCGTTCCGGTCTGCCTGAGGCGCACAGGCAACAATCCTGCCGCTTGAGGACGAACTTTGGATAAACCCGCGAATACGGGTCGCCGCCAGCCCGCGCTGGGTGCGACTCTGCTGCCTGGGATCTTGTTGCTGTCGCTTATCGCAACTTGGCAGATCGTCGTGGAGTGGCGGGAGACACCCCGCTGGCTATTGCCGTCACCGGCCGACATCGTCAAGGCTTTTGTCGAGTCCGCAGACCTCATCTGGCATCACGCGGACATCACGCTGATAGAAGTTGCTTCCGGCTTCGGCATCGCGCTCGTATTGGGTATCGCCACGGCGGTGGCGAGCCATATGTTCTCGATAATCTGGCGGACGATATATCCGCTTCTGGTGATATCCCAGTCGGTTCCGGTGATAGTACTGGCGCCGCTGCTGGTGATCTGGTTCGGATTCGGAATCACGCCCAAGATCGCGCTGATAGTGCTCGTTTGCTTTTTTCCTATTTGTATTTCGTTCCTCGACGGATTACGTGCCGCCGATAGCGAGATTCTGAGTCTGCTTAAGGCGATGGGCGCGAGCAAGTGGCAGATGTTTCGAATCGGACGCTTGCCCGCGGCGCTGCCCTCGCTGGCAGCGGGCGCGAAGATTGCCGCGACTTACAGCGTAATCGGGGCCGTGATCGTCGAGTGGCTGGGAGCGAGCCGGGGGCTTGGCGTCTTCCTGATCAGATCGCAGAACTCGTTCAGGGCCGACCGGGCGTTCGTGGTAATCGTGCTCGTTTCGGCGCTAGCGATCGGGCTTTTCGTTTTGATCGATCTACTGGCTCGCTGGTCGATGCCGTGGCATTACAGTCGAAAGGAGATGGGATGATGACAAGACGACGTTTTCTTGCCCTAATGGGAGCGGGTGCGGCGCTGGCCGCTCTTGCGGGTTGCGAGGAGTCTGGAGGACGCTCCGTCGCCAAGCGGACTTCGGCCAAGCTGATGCTCGATTGGGTGCCCAACACCAATCACACAGGCCTGTACGTGGCGCGGGAGAACGGCTTTTTCGAGGATGAGAACCTCGATTTCGAAATCATCGAGCCTGCCGAGGGCGGCGGCCCGCAGGTCGTGGGCGCGGGCAAAGTGGAGTTCGGCATCGGGTTCCAGGAGTTCATGACTCCGGCAAGGCTGGAGGGCATTCCGGTCGTTTCCATCGCGGCCATCATCCAGCACAACACTTCCGGATTCGCCAGTCACGCCGATAGAGGCATCACCCGTCCGCGAGACTTCGAGGGCAAAACTTATGGGGGATTCGGGTCGCCGCTGGAGCTGGCCTTCCTCAGAACCATGATGGAGGCTGACGGGGCTGACCACGAATCTCTAAAGACCGTGGACGCCGGAGCCGCTGACTTCCTAACCATCATTCAGCGAGACGTTGATCTTTACTGGATTTTCTTTGCGTGGCAGGGAGTCAAGGCCGGCCTCGAAGGGATCGAGATAAACACAGTGTTTCTGCGCGACTGGGGAGTCCCGGACTACTACACGCCATTGCTGATGACCAACGAGTCGCTGATTGAGAATAATCCCGACGTCGTAGCCGGGACGGTCGCAGCGATTGCGCGAGGCTATGAATTCGCCATCGAGAATCCAGCCGATGCGGCCGAGATACTTGTCGCGGCAGCGCCGGAGACCGATGCCGAACTGGTGGGCCCGTCACAGGATTGGCTGAGTCCGCAATACCAGGCCGAAGCGTCTCAATGGGGATACCAGGACCCCGGAATCTGGCAGCAAATGTCCGAGTGGATGGTCGATAACGAGCTTGTCGAGGAGCTGCTCGATTGGGAGTCCGCTTTTTCCAATGACTTCCTCCCCAAGCGGTAACCGGGCTGAGCGAATCGTAGACAGCCCGCCCGCCCCGTCCGGCTGCGTGCTGGAGATGCGGGGCGTGTGCAAAGTCTTCGGCGAAGGTCCCGGCGCCGTAAGCGCGCTGGAGTCCTTGTCGATGAAAGCGTTCGACGGTGAGTTCGTGACCATCATCGGTCCGAGCGGATGCGGCAAGAGCACAATCTTCAACGTAGTTTCCGGCCTCGAGATGGCGAATGGGGGGGAAGTGCTTCTGCGGGGCGAACGGCTGGCGGGTCAGACCGGGGTCGTGGGGTACATGCCGCAGCGTGACCTGTTGCTGCCGTGGCGGACAATCTTGAACAACGTCGTGCTGGGGGTCGAACTTCGGGGCGGCGACAAGCACGCCGCCAGGGCCGAAGCGTTGGAGCTGTTTCCCCAGTTCGGTCTGGAGGGGTTCGAGAGCCGCTATCCCGCGGAGCTTTCGGGGGGGATGAGACAGCGGGCGGCCCTGTTGCGGACCATACTCACCGGTCACGACGTAATGCTGCTCGACGAACCGTTTGGGGCGCTCGACGCGCTCACCCGCCTAGAAATGCAGGAATGGCTGCTTTCCATCTGGGGGCGGTTCAGAAAGACCATCGTCTTCATCACCCACGACGTAGAAGAGGCCGTGTTCCTGTCGGACCGGGTCTATGTAATGACCAGAAGGCCGGGGACCGTAAAGCTCGAATCCAAGATCGACCTGCCCCGGCCGCGTACTCGCGAAATGATCGTAGAAGGCGAGTTTGTACGCGCAAAGCACGAATTACTGAGCGCACTGCTGGAAGAATCAGCTTCGTCTTAGTTGAGCGACTCCCGCTCATAATCCATAACACCGCAGACCTCTGGTAACAGCAGCGTGCACTCAAGAGCAACGATTTGGGCATCTCGCGTGGTCGATTGTGGCTGAAGTCCCACCCAGCGAACGACCTAACGATCCGTCTTCATAAGACTTGACATGTACACACTCAACTGATATATTTCTGATCGTATAAGTAATCGGAGCCTGTATGGCTCAGAATGCGAGGAGATAGACGATGCAGATACAGCGATGGGACCCGTTTCAGGAGCTCCGGCAGATCGCCAGCACGCCAAGGGTCTTTTTCAGAGGCTTTGGGCCGAGGCATTTTGGTCACGCCGCCGGGCGGTGGACGCTGCCGCTGGACGTGGTGGGCAACGATGACAGCCTGGTCGTCAGCGCGTCGATTCCCGGCGTTTCGCCGGAGGACATCAAGGTAACGGTCGAGGACGGGATCTTGACGATCGCGGGCGGCTCGAACGAGGACAACGAGTCGGGGAACTCGGGTTACCTCTTGCGTGAGCGGCGATCCGGATCCTTCGCCCGGTCGGTCCGGCTGCCCAAGGGCGTCGACCCGGACGGGGCGGAGAGTGAGTACCGCAACGGCGTGCTCACGATCACCTTGCCCAAGGAGGAGTCGAGGAAGTCCAGGGTGATCGACGTGAAGGTCCATAACTAGGCATTCTCGGCGGCGCGGGCAGGGTTCGTCCACGCCCGATCGTTAATTCCCCTCCCACAGGCGCGGCGCATTTTGCGCCGCGCCTGTTTAGCTTCAAGTACATAGCCGTCGTAAAGGCTCGGTTCTCGTTGGTGAGCACGATCTTCGGCATTTTCCGCTTCGATTCCCATCGCTTTCCTGCGGCGTTTGGCGAGGAACCCGGTGGGGTTCATACTTATGGTGATTGGGATCCGATTCTCCACGGGAGGCCGGAATGGCGGTAGAACGAATGGAAGCGACTGGAAAGCTCGCGGACAGCCCGGGCGACGGTCAGGATAGCCAGATTCTGCACGTAGGCGAGAGGCAGAAACGGGCGCCCGACGGTTACACGACGATTGTGTGGAACGAGCCTATTGGGATCATCACCCCAACCCGCCCGATAGTCGGAATGAACTGGCATCACGTTTCCGTGGGTCCGGGCGGCGGCGGCGTCGCGCTTCACCAGCACCACAAGGACCACGCGATCTGGTACATCATGAGCGGCACAGGCCGAGCCGACATCGGGTCGCAAATGGGCGAGCGGCAGGAAGAGGTAGGTCCGGGGGACATAGTCGACGCGCCGATCGGCGGTTATCACTACATCGAGAACATCGGCGAGGACGAGCTTGTGATCCTGGAAGTGATCATGCGCTCGGCCGACTACGTCGACGACGGTCCCGTGATCAATCCGGTCGAGGTGGACACCTTTGACACGGAACGCTACGGCGGCCCCCGCGGACTGGAATACGCCGGCAACTAAGTCCGCGCGGCGGACTCAGTTTGAGCATTGGGCGGCTGTAGCCCGAGCTTGATGGGCGGCAGCGTCTTGCAAGAAGGACACGAGCTTCGATGAATCTGATTGTCATCATGATGGACAGCCTGCGTCAGGACCACGTAGGCGCTTACAACCGAGGCGTACCGCTGTACGAGGGCATTCGCGCCTGCGAGACGCCCAACATGGACAAGCTAGCCAGGGAATCCATAGTCTTCGACAACGTATATCCCGAAGCTCTGCCGACCATTCCCGTGAGAACGGCTTTGATGACCGGTCAGCGGACCCTGCCTAATCGCCCGTGGCAGCCGCTCCACGAATCGGACGTCACCATGGCGGAGATACTGAGCGCGGAGGGCTACGTTTGCGGGCTGGTCTCGGACACGTATCACTATCGCGCTCCGGGCATGAATTTCCATCGCGGCTTTCAGTCCTATCACTGGATAAGAGGCCAGGAATACGATCCTTACGTTTCGTCGCCGGTCGAGCGGAGTCTCGACGATTACGTAAACGAGGCATTTCCCGAACGGTGGCGGGCGCTGGTAGGCCAGTTTCTGGCCAACACTGACGGCTTCAAGAAGGCCGACGACTGGTTTGCGCCGCAGGTGTTCCGCACCGCCGCCGATTGGCTCAGGCGTAACCGGAATTACGAGAAGATCTTCCTGTGGATAGACAGCTTCGATCCACACGAGCCTTGGGACCCGCCAGAACAGTTCGACACCTATACCGATCCCAACTACTCGGGTGCGAGGTTGGTTATGCCGATGGGCGGTCCGGCCGAATCGTGGGCAAGCGCCAATGAGGTCGACCACGTCCGGGGTCTATACGCCGGCGAAGTCGCGGCGGTCGATCATGCTTTAGGCGAGCTTTTGGAGGTGCTCGAGGAGCTTGGTTACTACGAAGACTCCATGATTCTTCTGATCGCGGACCACGGTCACCCGCTTGCCGACCATGGCAAGTTTTTGAAGGGACCGGACCGCATGTACAACGAGCTTCTCAAGGTGCCGTGCATGCTGCGCATGCCCGACCTGAAAGGCGCCGGAGCGCATAACGAGGCCGTCGCCCAGTTCCACGATCTCCTGCCGACCGTATTCGACTACATGGGCTTTACGAACGTGGTACACGACATGCACGGGTATACGCTTCGAGGCGTCATCGAGGGAGACTCAGACACCGCCCGCGAGTCGGTGATCGTCGGCTATTACGAGGGCCTGGACCGCTGCATCCGCGACAGTAAATGGAGCCTGGTGGCCCGTCCGGAGGGTGAGCAGGACGAGCTGTACGATTTGAAAGCCGATCCGACCGAGCGAAACAACCTGATTCTCGAGCATCCGGAGGAGGCCGAGCGGCTTCGCAGCGAGTTCGGCTCGATCTACTTCGGCAGAGGGGGCTCTGTTAGAAGTGGGAGGCATGCGCACGACTTCAAGGGTGTTCAGGGCAAGTATGAGGTAGCGTCGGGCGTGGTCGGCTAGGAGTGCGCTCACGATAGTCGGATCGGGCTAGCCGGCGGTTCGATTAAGTCTTTTGGGGCGTCGGTTTGCCGGGTGGTGAGCGTTCCCTAAGCTCCTCTGGGACTCCATCCACCGTCGACTAGCAGGCAGTGTCCGTTGACGAACGACGCGTCATCGGAAGCCAGGAATGTTGCGGCGGCGGCAACTTCGTCGACGGTGACGAACCGCTCCATCGGCACCCGCTCCAAAAGCTCGTCCACCCCTGGCGAATGAGCCGACCTGCCCTTGCGGAAGAGCTGAGTATCGGAGTAACCCGGTCCGATGGAGTTGACCCGGACGCCGCGCGCACCCCACTCGACCGCGAGTACCTGACTGAGCATGATGACGCCGGCCTTGGCGGTGCAATAGGCGACTCTTCCGGCGGAAGCGCGCGTGCCGTACATAGATGCGATATTGATAATCGAGCCGGAGCCTTGCCGAAGCATGTGGCGGCCAGCGGCCTGCGCGCCAAGAAACACGGCGCTGAGGTTGAGGTCCAGCAACTGCCGCCAGAATCCTTCGTCTTCGTCCTCGGCGAGCAGACCGCCGACCATGCCGGCGTTGCCCACCCAGATGTCGATCTTGCCGAACTCGTGAACGATCTCGTCGATGAACGACCGTAGACGCGGCGTATCGGTCACGTCGAGCTTGCGCGCCAGAGCGCGGCGGCCATTCGCGGCGACCATCCGGGCGGTCTCCTCCGCGTCGTCGAGGTTCAGGTCGCAAATCGCGACGTCGGCGCCGTTTCGGGAGAAAGCCTGAGCCATCGCCCGCCCAAATCCGGCGCCTCCGCCTGTTATTCCAGCCACCCGGCCATCGAGTTTCATTGTGCAAGCGCTCCTCGGTCTTCCGTAGTTGTCTGGACTCAGATGCTTGAGACAGTATGGACTAATTTACGGTTGGCGTTCCTGCCGTCACCTTTGTATATGGGGCCGGGGCCCGGAGCGCGCCACGCATAGTTCGTTACCGTGACTCACGTGGTCAAGTCATAGGCCCGGCCCGTGCCGAATTTGGGGGTGGGAGCGCGTGATACCCTAGGCTCGTTTTGGGGATTCCGATCCCTGCCGGGCTGTCGAAATTCGGCGTGTTCCTGTTGACATGCGCCCTCTCCCAGTTGGAACCTTGGAATATTGAACGCGCAACCACGATTCCCCACATGCGGCGCCTATGACTGCGGTTAAAGACGCCGGGGGCGCCGTCCCAGGTCAAGCCGAGGTCATGGCGCAGGCCGGGAGCGAGAATTTTCCGGTAGCCGCGTTCTTTCTTCCGGGGAAGATCCGACGACACTTGCTCAATATCTATGGATTCGCCCGTCTCGTCGACGACTTGGGGGATGAGGTCGAGGGCGACCGATTGGCGCACCTGAACTGGCTGGAAAGCGAGGTTGACCGTACGTATAGCGGCTCTCCGCATCATCCGCTGATGCGGAGGCTGGTCGTGACGGTTGGCGAGTTTGCGATTCCGCGGCAACCGTTCCTCGATCTGATCGAAGCCAACCGGCGGGACCAATCGATCAAAAGGTATGCGACTGTCGAGGGGTTAATCGAATACTGCTCGTATTCGGCAAATCCGGTGGGCCGGCTGGTCTTGTACGTATTCTCCGCGCCTACGGAAGATCGGTTTGAGCTATCCGACGCCGTGTGCACAGGATTGCAGCTCGTGGAGCACTGGCAGGACGTTGCGGAAGACTACGCGGCCGGTCGGATCTATTTGCCGGGCGATGACATGGAGCGGTTCGCCGTCTCGGAGAAGGAGTTGGGCGGCGGACAGGCGAGCGCGGAGTTCCGCCGCCTGATGGACTTTGAAGTCCAGCGCGCTCACGAAATGCTGACCGCCGGAGCGCCGCTCGCCAACACCTTGCGGGGACGTCAGCGGCTGGCGATCGCGGCATTTGTGGCCGGCGGGCGGGCGGCTCTAGACGCCATCCAAAAGGCCGACTTCGACGTTCTCTCGCGTTCGCCCCGGCCATCCAAAGCGAGCTATCTGCTGGAGTTACGGCGGACACTTTGGGGGCTTCGCGGGCAATAGTCTTATGCAAGTCGATCTCGCGTATGACTACTGCCAGGACGTGACGCGGCGGGAGGCCGCCAACTTCTTCTACGGGATCCGCCTGCTGCCCCTGGAAAAGCGCCGCGCGCTCAGCGCGGTCTATGCGCTTGCGCGCCGCGTGGATGACATAGGCGACGGGGATCTGCCCGCGAGCGAAAAGCTATCGGGTTTGGATGACGTGCGTGAACGCCTGGACCGGATGAGCTTAATCACGGACGATCCAATCACCGTGGCCCTGACCGATACGTCGAGCCGGTTCCCGATACAGATCAGCGCTTTTCACGACCTAGTCGATGGCGTGGAAATGGATGTGCGCGAGGTGACGTACCAGACCTTTAATGATCTGCACTTGTACTGCAAGAGGGTCGCCGGCTCGATCGGACGGCTGTCGCTCGCGATTTTCGGTTCGACGTATCCCGAGCTTGCCGGGTCGAGAGCTGAGGCCCTGGGAGTGGCTTTGCAGATTACGAACATTCTGCGAGACGTTAGGGAGGACTACGAGCGGGGCCGGGTCTATATTCCGGCTGAAGACCTAGACATGTTTGGAACCGAGGTAGATCTTGATAAGGCGAACCACGACGGGCTGGTCGACGCCATCGCGTTCGAGGCGGAGCGCGCCAGGGAGTGGTTTGCGCGTGGGCTGAGTCTCTTGCCGTTGCTGGAGGGGCGCAGTTACGCGTGCGCCGCTGCGATGGCGGGTATCTACAGCCGAATACTTCGCCGAATAGCGAAGAATCCGGAACAGGTGTTGCACCGACGGATATCTTTGCCGGTTTGGGAGAAAGCCTGGGTAGCCGTCCGGTCGATTGCCGGCGGGATGGCATGAGCCGGCCCCATGTGGTCGTTGCGGGTGGAGGACTTGCCGGACTGACCGCGGCCATCGCGTGCGTCGACGGAGGAGCACGGGTGACTCTGCTGGAAGGCAAGCGGCATTTGGGCGGCGCTACGTACTCGTTCGAGCGCGACGGGCTGATGGTCGACAACGGGCAGCACGTGTTCCTGCGCTGCTGTGAAGCGTATATGTGGTTCCTGGAACGGGTGGGAGTTGCCGACAAGGTGACGCTCCAGTCGAGATTGGAAATCCCAGTGGTGGGTCCCACGGGGGAGACTGCCTGGTTGAAGAGCAGTCGATTACCGGCCCCCCTCCAGCTCGGACCATCGCTAGCGCGATTCAAGTTCCTGAAACTCGTCGAGCGTCTTCGCGTCGCCTTTGCAGCGAGAAAGCTCGCCGCGGTCGATCTCTCGGACTCGGAGCAGGACGAGCATTCCTTTCACGACTGGCTGCGGCAGCATGGGCAGTCCGAGCGTTCGATAGACTCGTTTTGGGACCTGATCGTCCTTCCAACCCTGAACGTACCCAGCTCACGCGCCTCGCTGACGCTCGCGGCCAAGGTCTTTCAGACAGGACTGCTCGAAGACGGGAGCGCCGCGGACCTGGGCTACTCAGCAGTGCCGCTGTCGGAACTCCACGCCGATCCGGCAGAAGAACTGCTACACAAGCGCGGCTCGCGGGTGCTAAAGGGCGTGCGGGTCAGATCGATAGGCGCCAGTTCGGGCGGTTTTCAAGTCGCCGTTCATGGCGGGGATTCCTTTAGCGCGGACGCGGTCGTGGTTGCCGTTCCACACGAATCGGCCGCGCAGATCGTGCCGCGGGAAGCGGTCGGCGATCCGCCGCAATTTCAGCGTCTGGGAACTTCTCCTATCGTGAATCTACACGTGATTTACGACAGGAAGGTCATGGACTGGCCACACGCGGCAGGTATCGACGGACCCGTGCAGTGGGTGTTCGACAGGACAAATATCGCGGGATGTGAGCGCGGACAATATCTCGCCGTTTCGCTCTCTGCCGCCGACGAATACGTGGGCGAGAGCAATTCAGCGCTGAAGAGGAAGTTCCTGGATGCGCTGGCCTCGGTGTTTCCAAAAGCACGCGGGGCTTCTGTAGAATCTTTCTTCGTGACTCGGGAGTACGCCGCTACGTTTCTGCAATCGCCGGGAAGCGCCGCTCTGAGGCCGGGTCCTGTCACTCGAATGCCCGGTCTGTTCTTGGCCGGAGCCTGGACCGACACCGGCTGGCCGGCAACCATGGAAGGGGCGGTACGGAGCGGACTCTCCGCAGCTCGTGAAGCGCTGAGGAGTCTCAATCTTCCGAGCCGAGATACGCCGATATATGCATGACCACTTACGTTCCGGATGATTACCAAATCAACCCCTAACCTGATTCAGACCGCCGCCGAAGCGATGGAGAGGGCTCGCGACTACCTCCTGGGACTTCAGCATTCGGACGGCTACTGGAAGGGCGAGCTGGAAACCAACGTCTCGATCGAGGCGGAGGACTTGCTGCTTCGCGAGTTCCTGGGTATCCGCGGTCGCCGTGAGACTCAGGCGACGGCCAACTGGATTCGCGCGAAGCAGCGAGTTGACGGAACGTGGGCGAACTTCTACGGCGGACCTCCGGAGCACTCGACGACGACCGAGGCCTATACGGCTCTGAAGCTCGCGGGCGATAGTCCCGACGCGGACCACATGAAGAAGGCGGCAGCTTACATTCTGGATGCCGGCGGCGTTGAACGCACTCGCGTGTTCACGCGCATATGGCTGGCATTGTTCGGCCTCTGGTCCTGGGAACGAGTGCCCGTGCTGCCCCCGGAGCAGATCTTCCTGCCGAAGTGGGCGCCTCTGAATATCTACGATTTCGCGTGCTGGGCCAGACAGACCATCGTGGCCTTGAGCGTAGTATCGGCGTACCGCCCGGTCCGCCCCATCGAGTTCGATCTGGACGAGATTCGCTCGGGAGCGCCCGATCCGCCGCGTCCGCCTTTGGCGTCCGGTCTCGGCGCGTTTCAACTCCTGGATCAAGGTCTTCAGCTCTACGAAAACCGTGCTCTCAGACCGTTGCGGCAACTGGCGCTTGAGAGGGCCGAGCAATGGATAGTCAGACGGCAGGAGGCTGATGGGTCGTGGGGCGGTATACAGCCGCCGTGGGTTTACTCGTTGATCGCGTTGTCGCTTCGCGGCTACGGCCTCGACCACCCAGTTATGGCTGCGGGTCTCGAAGGGATCGACCGCTTCACTATCTGGGAGGGTGACGCGAGGAGGCTCGAGGCGTGTCAATCGCCGGTATGGGATACGGCTCTGGCTATGATCGCTCTCTCCGACGCTGGTGTCGACGGCGGCCATAGCTCGATCCACAGAGGGGCGGACTGGCTGGTGAAGAACGAGGTGCGCGTGCCCGGCGACTGGCAGATTAAACGGCCAGACCTCGAACCGGGCGGCTGGGCATTCGAGTTCGCAAACGTCAACTATCCCGACGTGGACGATACCGCCGAAGTAGTGCTGGCTCTAAAGCAAGTAAGTGCCGATTCCGTACTTGGGATCGAACCGGCAATTGAGCGGGGCATCAGATGGACCATCGGCATGCAGTCGCTCGAAGGAGGCTGGGCCGCATTCGACGCCGACAACGATAGAGACGTGGCTGCCCAGCTGCCGTTCTGCGATTTTGGAGCAGTGGTAGACCCACCAAGCGCCGACGTCACCGCGCACGCGATCGAAATGCTGGCCGCCGTGGGGCGGCAGGACGAGTATGCGGCGCAACATGGAATTGAGTGGCTAAGGAGCGAGCAGGAACCCGACGGTTCCTGGTTTGGACGCTGGGGGTCCAATCACGTCTATGGCACCGGAGCGGTTGTGACGGCTTTGGTGGCCGCTGACGTGCCGACCAGGGATCCGGCGATCCGGCGCGCGGTTCACTGGCTGCAGCGGCATCAGAACGCCGATGGCGGTTGGGGCGAGGACCTGCGTTCGTATCGAGATCGTTCATGGGTCGGTAAAGGGGATAGCACAGCTTCCCAGACTGCCTGGGCGCTGGTAGCACTGCTGGCGGCTGGCGAGCGGGGCTATTCGGTGGCTCGCGGCGCACGCTTTCTGATCGAGACCCAGCGACCGGACGGCGGGTGGGATGAACCGTGGTACACGGGAACAGGCTTTCCCGGCGATTTCTACGTTAAATATCACCTCTATCGAATCGTATTTCCGTTGATGGCCCTTGGCCGGTTCGTCAGCGTTCAGGGCTGAAATCGCAACGAAAGCCGGCTGATGGTTAGCCGCTCGGTTCCGGAGGGGCTTCTGGTTCTCACGCCGCTGGCCATCGAGGCGTGGGCCATGCGACGAGGACTTCCCGGCGTTACCGTGCTCAAGACCGGACTTGGCAGGGAGAAATCCATAGAAGCGCTGTCAATGGTCGATAGAATTGATCCAAAGGTTCTCGTAATTGCCGGGTTTTGCGGGGCGCTGGATCCGTCTCTAGAACCGGGTGATCTTGTCGTCGCGAGCGGAGTGCGGGGGCCGGACGGCTCTTGTCTGACGCTCGAATCGGAATCCCTAGTATTGGCACTGCGGGGTGATGAAATCAGGGTCAGGTCGGGGCTAATCGTTTCGTCGGAGCACCTGGTGCGGGGTGGCGAGCGCAAAACGCTGTACCGCGCGGGTGGGATGGCGGTGGACATGGAATCGGCCTGGCTTGCGCGGACGGCACGGTGTCGACCCTTGGCCGTAGTGAGGGTGGTGGTGGATACGCCGGGCAGGGAACTATTTGATCCTATCAAAACAATAGGCGGCGGCGTGAAGGGGCTTCGAACACTGACACGCTTAGGACCGGCGTTGAGGAATTGGGCATTGCACCAGCGAGATCGGGTCGGGGCTTGAAGCATCAAAGCAAGTTCGGCAGGTTCGACTGTTTGGCCCTGAATCATTACTATGAGCGTGAGCAGTCACCGCTGGTTTGATGTTGCAGGGAAGTTAATGGGCGTACCTTTAAGGCAGACAGCGAGGCTCGCTACCTATCTGCTCAGACAGAAGCTAGCAGGCCGCGAAAAATATCCGCTCATCGTCGAGCTAGAGCCTTTGTTCGCCTGCAATCTGGCATGTACGGGCTGCGGCAAGATCCAGTATCCCGTCGAAATCCTTAAGAAGCGGATGACCGTGGAGGCTGCCGTGGCGGCGATCGAGGAGAGCGGCGCTCCCATGGTTTCGATCGCAGGCGGGGAACCGCTAATTCACCCGGAGATCCACCTGATAGCGCGTGAGCTGATTGCGAGAAAGAAATTCGTATACCTGTGCACGAACGCACTCTTGATGAAGAGGAAGATAGACCTGTTCGAACCGTCGCCTTACTTTGCGTGGGCGGTGCACGTTGACGGTCTCCGGGAGCGCCACGACCAGTCGGTGGACAGGGAGGGAGTATTCGACGTTGCGGTGGACGCGATCAAGATGGCGAAGGAAAAAGGATTCCGCGTAACCACCAACACGACCATCTTCACGCACGACTCCGTGAAAGACGTCCGTGCGGTGATGGACTTCCTGAACAATGAGCTTGAAGTTGACGCGATGATGATTTCTCCGGGCTACGCTTACTGGAAAGCGCCTGATCAGGAGCACTTTCTACCGGTGGAGCAGGCGCGCAAGCTGTTTAGCGAAGCGTTCGCGGACGGCAAGCGCCGCCAGTGGAGGCTCAATCACTCGCCGCTGTTCCTCGATTTTCTCGAAGGGAAAATTGACTTCCAGTGCACGGCGTGGGGGATTCCCAGCTACTCGATTTTCGGCTGGCAGCGTCCCTGCTACCTGATGGCTGACGGCTATGTCGAGACTTACCAGGAGCTGGTCGAAACGACCGATTGGGAAAAATACGGTCGCGGGCGAGATCCCCGCTGCGACAACTGCATGGCTCACTGCGGATACGAACCCACGGCCGTGCTGGAAACGACAAGCTCGCTTCGGCACTCCGTCAGAGCGATGTTCGAGAGCATCGCCGGCTAGCCAAACCGGCGGTTCAAAGCTCGATACACGCCCGGCAAGCTACCTTTGAGCCTTGCCACGAGGCCGAGCCATTTCGGCACTATGGCCTCCGGGCGGTTGGTTTCGATAGATCGGACGATAACATCGGCCACCGCTTCGGGCGTAATGGGGCGCGGCCATGACCTCAAATAAGGGGAACCGTGCCGGTTGAAGAACTCTGTGGCGACCACTCCCGGACTGACAACCGCAACCCCGACGCCGGAGTCCGCGACTTCTTGCCGGAGGCCTTCGCTGAAGTTGATGAGCGCCGCCTTGGTGGCGGAATAGACGGCTTCGCCGCCGACACCCAAGTGGCCGGCAATCGACGCCACGTTGACTATGTGCCCCCGGCCGCGGGCGATCATCGGAGGCGTAAGCTCACGGGCCAGCAGTATCGCGGCACGCAGGTTGAGTCGGATGAGATGGTCGATATCTATCGCCGGCATGTGCGCGAAGGCTCCTGTCCAGCCAACTCCGGCGTTGTTCACCAGAATGTCGATTGCTCCGAGATGGTTCGCCGCTTCGTCGACGCACCTCGTTATTGACTCGTCAGCCGTGAGATCCGCGACTATGGCCGTACCGCCGACCTCCGCAGCCAGATCTGCCAGACGCTGGCGGTCGCGGCCGGCCACGGCCAGCCGCGCGCCCTTGCTGAACAGAGCTCTTGCCGTCGCCAGTCCGATGCCCGAGCTCGCGCCGGTAACGAGCACTCCCGCGCCATTGAGATTCATAGTCTTCTCGCGGTTTGCATGATGCAGCTTCGAGGCCGCACCATAGCATCGTACGTGGGAAGTGGAGGGTGAAGCCTGCGACTCTCAGGAGCCGTATGCAGACAAGAGCACGGATGGCGGATGCCATGTGCCTCATGAGCGGCTAAGCGCCGGTGCTTACGGGACGGGCAAGAATCGTATTATTGGCGATGCCCATTGTGAAACGGCCTCAACAAGCGAGCTAGTGAATTGATATATCCGTTAGACACACACAGAAATGAAGCTGGACATCTGGTGATCGGCGGCTGCGACGTGGTCGACCTTGTTCAGGAATTTGGATCGCCACTATACGTCTATGACGAAGCGACGATCCGCGCAATGTGCCGGTCGTACGTCGACGTCCTGGCTGAGAATTATCCGAACTTCAGCGTCACGTATGCCGGGAAGGCATATATCGATCTGGCAGTGCTGCGAATAGTCGCCGACGAGGGATTCGGCCTTGACGCCGTGAGCGGGGGGGAAATCCAGTGCGCGGTCGCCGCGGAGTTTCCCATGGAGCGAGTGATTTTCCACGGCAATAACAAGCTGCCCGACGAGATCGAGCTTGGCCTGTCGGCGGGGATAGGCCGATTCATGGTCGACGGCTTGGATGATCTTCGCCTGATTTCGCAGGTCGCGTCGGACCGACAGACCACGGCAAACGTCATGCTGCGGCTCACGCCGGGCATCTCAGCGCACACGCACGACTACATCCGCACCGGCGCGCTGGACTCCAAGTTCGGCCTACCCATCAGCACCGGTCAGGCTGAGGAGGCGGTAAGGCTCGCGCTCGAATCGAGCGGAGTCTCGCTGATCGGCTATCACGCGCATATCGGTTCCCAGATTTTCGACACGGAGCCGTATGCACAGACGGTCGAAGTGCTGCTGGGTTTTGCGGAGCAAATGCACGACAAGTACGGGGTATGTCCCGAGGTCCTATCGCCCGGTGGAGGATGCGGAGTCCAATACGTCGAGGAGGACGACGGTCTTGAGATCGAACGGCTCGTCAAGGTGATTTGCCGCACATTCAAGGACGGTTTGCCCGCCGGTGTCGAGCCGGAGCTGGCGCTGGAGCCGGGCCGCTCGATAGTGGCGAACGCGGGAGTGGCTCTCTACTCGGTGGGGACATTGAAAGAGATTCCCGGCATTCGGAAATACGTTGCGGTGGACGGGGGAATGGCGGACAACATCAGGCCCGCTCTCTACGGGTCGGAATACAAGGTCGATATAGCCAGCCGCGAGGCGGATGGGGAATGCTCGACGGTCACAATCGCCGGCAGATATTGCGAATCGGGCGACATACTGTTCAAGGATGTTTCCCTACCGGAACTCAGGAACGGGGATATAGTCGCCGCCGCCACATCGGGCGCTTACAACCTGGCTATGTCCAGCAACTACAACATGGCCTTGCGCCCGGCCGTGGTCTTCGTTAAGGATGGGCAGGCAACTCTGTCTCGGCGGCGCGAGACGTACGACGACCTTTTGGCGGTGTTTCCGGGTGCTTAGGCTGGGGAAAACTCTGGACTAGCGGGTAGCCGGCCTCGTGTTTCGGGTGAGTCTGGTTGGCTCGTTCAGGTCCGCCTACAGGGTCCCGCATAGATGGGGCGACTGTATTTCCCGTGCATGGTTCGACCCTTCGACAGGCTCAGGGCAGGCCAAGCTCACCACGCACGGTAGTGGGCCGGCGGTGAACCGCGGCTGGTGAGTGTGGCTGCGCGGCGGGTCTGGAAGCTATTTGAGCGACAGTAGCCAGGTAACGAGCGTTTCGACCTCGGGGTCGCTGAGGCCGACGTTGAGCATCACGGTATCGGGCTTCATGCCCACGGGATCGTGGATCCACTTGGCGAGGTTTTCTTCGGTGAGCTCCATTACGTCGGCGATCATCGCTCGCGAAGCGAGACCATTCAGGTCAGGCCCAATGGTCCCGACCGCTTCCGGGATTCCTGGGGCTATATGGCAGGCGATGCAACCCTTGGACCGGAACAGCGCGTGAGCTTCGGCGAACTCGCCGGTACTGGCGACCGGCGCAGGCGTCGCCTGCGGGACCTCGGCCACGGCTCCGGTTCCTGCCACCATCCGCTGCATCATTTGCTGGCGGACGGGTTGAAAATCGGTCTGGGCGCCGGCCATGCGGGACGGCTCCATAGTCCACGCCGCGATCACCACCCCGACAACGGCGACGCCGAGGATCGCCACCGCTCCCATTAGAAACTCGGATGTACTCAGCCTAACCAATTTCAGCGCCCTGCCCAGGATCGTACTTGTCACGCTTGCGCACGTTTTCGTCTCCGACTTCGATAATCAGCTCGCCGTTCTCGATGGTGATCGCATGGGTCCCGAGAGGTCTGGGCGCAGGGCCGCGAACGACCTCTCCCTTGTCGTCGAATACGGACCCATCGCAAGGGCTTATGAACTGTCGGGATGGGGCATCCCAGGCGACCTTGCAGCGCATGTGCGTGGACCGCTGGTTGATTGCTAGGAATCTGTCGGGCAGCCGGGTTAGGTAAAACTCGCCTTCCTCGAACAGGACCATATCGAGGAGGTTGTAGTCCTCGACCGGACCGGCGTTGACGCTGCCTACCGACGTCTGCGGCGTCCAGAGGAAGGCGATTGCCGCAACGGCGATCGTAACTGGAGCCAGCACCCCGGCTACCGAAACGAACAGGAGCCGGAAGAGGTTCCGCTGGATGGGATCGGTACCAGCAGCCCGCTCGACGTTCAGCACGTGGCGAACTCCGATCCAGAACGACTATTCAAAGGGCCAATCCCATTGCTTTTTCGGTGACTACTGCCTGTCAAGTTCAATTATGTTCGGCCGGTCCCAAGGGGCATATAGATTCATGTCGGTCCCGCGCATCGCCGACCCTATAAACGTCAGCACCATTATCGACACGATCGTGGCCGTAAATATCGAGATCATGACCTCGCGGCGATTGCCGCCGAACACGAACTTTGCGGCGGCTCCAATGACGAGCAGCAGGGTCATGACGATGAGAAACGGGATCAGTCCGGCCCAAAGGAACGAGGACCATTCGGTCAGATCGTAGAGTCCGAAGAAACCGAATGACTCAGGCCATGACTTGGGCGTTTCTCCGCCGGTGAGCTTGGTCAGGTCGAGGGCCTCTTTCAACCGGAAGGCGAGGTTACGTCCCAGGTCCAGCCACTCGAGGACTATCCAGATAAAACCGGCCGCCAGGGCGGACCCGAATGCGGCTATGACTCCCCTTCTGCCGCCGAACCATTCTCCGGAGCCGGAACGGTCCCAGTCGATAAACGGGATTGCGAACAGTCCGGTGACAAACAGGGTGGGAATCATGATTCCGCCGAAGACGGGATGCATGTGGAGCGTGAGTTCCTGAATGCTTGACAGGAACCACGGCATTAGGGCGGGATTCCGGGGAATCGCCGGGTCGGCGTGCGGTCCGAGCGGCGCGTGGGCGAACGCGCTTATCGCGGCCATTACGAGTACCACGCCGGCCAGGACCGCCAGTTCAAGCAGGAATACGGCAGGCCAGGCCATGACCGTGCCGCGCGGACCGGAACCGGCCGCGGCGGACGAACCTCTTACCAAACCCACCAGCGCATAGGTCTTGTCGGAGTTTCGCGGGAATGCGCCCTCGCCCTGGAGACCGCCCCCGGTCTGGTAGCGGCTGGTCGCCGTCTGAGCTCCGTTCAGCTTTTCGTCAGCGGGGGCGGCGAAGCCTCCGTGCTGACGCAGGCTCCAAATATAGGCCCCTATGAGTCCCAGCGAGAGTAGCGGCAGCACCGTCATGTGCATGGTGTAGAAGCGCGTCAACGTCGCCTGACCGATGTCAGGTCCGCCGAAGACGACCCGCTGCACATGCTCTCCGAAGATGGGTCCGGATCGGATGACCTCACTCGCGACTTGCACTGACCAGAGCGCCTGCTGGTCCCAGGGCAACAAATAGCCTGAGAACGCCAGCTTACCGGTCACGATCAGCAACAGCACTCCAATAATCCAGCTAAGCTGCCGCGGAGGCTTGTAACCGCCGGTATAGAAGACTCTAAGCATGTGGAGGACTAGGAAGATGATCATTCCGTGCGCCGACCATCTGTGCAGGCTCGTGATGAACGCGCCGAAGGTGACCTCCGACTGCAGTTCGATCATGCTCAAGTAGGCCCGCTCGACGCTGGGCACGTAATAGAACGTCAGAGCAAGACCAGAAACGAAATGGATTATGAACATGTAGAGGGCGATCAGCCCGAGCCCATACGGGCTTTTCCAGGTGAGGCTATTGCGGCTGACCTTGACCGAATGGATTTGCAGGAGGAAGTTGCCAACGGCGGCCCGCGCCTGGCCGGTCACGTCTTCCGGATCGTCGGGTCTCCCGATTGATCTGAGCAGTCTGTTACGCAACGCGATCAATTAGATACGCCTAGATCGCGCGGCCACTAGATTGCGCCCGCACCCGCAAGCTCAAGGCTTTCGTCAAACGAGAACCACTCCATCGTTATTACGTCGGTCGGACAGCGTTCCACACAAAGACCGCATCTCGTGCAAACGTCATCGTCTTTCATGAGGGCGGTTCCAACTTCCTGCATGTCGTAGGAATTCGCACGGAAGAAGTCTAGTCCGAGACCATAGCGCCCCTTAACTGCCGAGTCCAGCCCGTGACCTTTGAGGCTGTCCAGCCCGACCAGCTGAAGGCAATCGTAGGGACAAACGTCGACGCACAGATTGCAGAGTATGCACATGTCGGAGCTAAATACTGTGTTGACGTTGCATTTGAGGCAGCGCGCCGCTTCGGTGCGCGCCTGTCGCTCGTCATATGCGAGCTCAACGGGCGTGTCGCTCGTTCGCTCGAAGGTTTCCAGGCTGTCAGGAGTCTGCCGCGGAATGTCCAGATATCCGTCGACGAGATAGTCGCTGGGAGGGATCACGGTCATCCGGCCGCTGCGTCTGACAACGAGCTTTTGTTCCTGAAAGTCCTCTTCCACGCTTCGGGCGATCACGTGACCGGCCTGGACGGCGTCGATTATCGTCGCCGGACCGGAAACGACATCGCCACCGGAGTAAAGGCCGGTTGCGCCGGTTCTACCGGTCGAAGCGTCAGCCTTGATGACCTGATCCACTTTGATGCCTGGTATTCCTTCGAGGTAGCCGAGATCTCCGCCTCGCAGGCTGGAGAGAATCACGGTATCGGCCGGCAGCTCGGCCTCCCAGGTCCCGCGGACTCGGTCTCGCTCGACACCTAGGTCAGCCATCCCTTCCGGGTTGCGCACCGTCGGTCTGCACTTGACGGATTGGGCGTGGCCATTGCCGAGGCATTCCACCAACTCCCAGCCCGTATAGACCGAAATGCCTTCGAGCTCCGCTTCGCGCTGCTGGTTCTCGCCGAGCGTCGCCTTGGTAGTGGAGGCGCTGAATAGCTTTACGTCGATAGTCTTGCCCGCCGCGAGCTGCAAGCGGACAGCCGAGCGCGCGGCGTCGAAAGCGGAATCGTCGTCACCGATGACGATGACATGTTCCCCGACCGCCGGTTTTTCTCCCATGAGGCCGTCAGCGACGAAGCTTGTGGTATCCACCACCCCAGCGAGATTCGCTCCCGGAATGGCCGGTCGATCCAGCCTCCATAGTCCGGTGGTCAGCACCACCGCGTCGAAGCGGGCGCGCAACTCGGACAGCCCGATGTCCTCGCCGATCCTGGTTTTGTAGTGAATATCGACACCGGGCATCTCCAGAATTGCCTGACATTCGGCGGCCACAATTTGCCGGTCGACGCGATGTTCCGGCACGGCCAGATACATTGCGCCGCCGGGCGCGGACGACGCTTCGAATATCGTGCTGCGATGCCCCATGAGCGAGAGGTCGTGCGCGGCGGTTAGTCCCGCGGGACCGGCTCCGACAATGGCAACGCTGGCGCCGGTCTTTCGCTCGTCGGCGAACTTGCGGGCGTATTCCAGGATCGCGGAGATAGATCCCGCAGTCTTTGAGTTTTGCGGGGTCTTGAGGTCGTTTCCGAGGTCGAGCGGGTTCCGCAGCACTCCGTGCATTTGGTTTGCGAACCGCTTGAGCCCTCTTATGCCGATAGGCTCGTCGATCCTGCCGCGCCGGCAGGCCGACTCACACGGCGCCGCGCAGATCCACCCGCATATAGAAGCGAAGGGGTTCGGCTGCCTGGCTATCCACCACGCCTCTTCGTAGTCGCCGCGCTCGATGGCGGTGACATAGCCGCGCGCGTCGGTGTGAACGGGGCATGCAGCCGCGCAGTCGACGTTGGATCGGTAGTAGTCGATATCCGGAAGCTGGACGGTGAATCGAGGCAAGTCGACGGCGGCCAGATCGGGACTTGCCTGAATCGTTGCCATTAGCCTCTTTTCTGGATTTCGTGGGGTGACCCAGCGAGGATTGTAAAGTCCCAATGCTTACGGTCGCAATTCCGACCGTAGGCGAATTGCATTTTTACAATATCCGCGTTTGTTCAGCCGAATATGATGCGGGGCGAGTTTTGTGCTTCCGGTCGAGCTGGCGGCGGAACTCTAGTCTGTTAAGTAATTTCCAATCTTATGAGATACATGCTTCGAATCTTTGCCGGGGTGTTGCTCGCCCTGACTGTGAGGTGGCTGTTCCGGGGGCTTCGCCAGGATCGCAGACCGATCCCGGAGGCCGCTCTGATCACGGATGGCCGACTCCTGCAGATAGAAGGGATAGACGTTCACTACCGGCAAGAGGGCGCGGGATCGCCGGTAGTGCTGGCACATGGACTTCTCGGCTCGACCCAGACCTGGCGGACGGTGTCGACCGCACTTTCAGAGAAACTGAGTGTGACATCCGTCGACTTACCCGGATCGGGCCTCTCCGGCAAGCCCCATGACTTCGACTATTCTCCCCAGTCGCAAGGTCGGGTGCTGGCCAGGTTCATCGAGGAGACTTGCCCTGAGCCTGTGGTGCTGGTCGCATCGTCCGCTAGCGCCCCTGCGGCCCTGCATGCCGCGTCGGTTGGCGGGGCAAAACTCAAGCTCATTGTGCTGCTGTCGCCGGTGCTGGGATTGAATTTGCCGTTCGATTGGGACTCACTGGCTCCGGCGCTCAGAGTGCGGATGCTGGAGACTGTCCTCTCGAGCCGCCGGCTACTCCGCCTTCTGATTCGCTGGTTGTCGGGAAGCTCGCGCGCCGCCGCGAGCGTGGCGGAGTCGATTTACATGGAGGGTCGGACGCCGGGCCGTGTCGCGGCTTTGGACCGCGCTATCGGCACGTTGCTAAACGGGGAAGGAATGGCGGGAATTGGCGAGATTGAGGTTCCCATCCGGGTGGTGGTCGGCGGCAGAGACCCGCTTGCCGGGCTGCTCGACCGCAATTTCCCCGACAGACTTGGCGGAGATGTTTCGGTGACCGTTTTGTCTCGGTGCGGGCACATGATCGAGCTACAAGCCCCCGAACGCGTGGCCGCGCTGATCGAGCGATCTATCGAGGAACTGAGCTGATCAACCCGGTCGAAACAGGTTGGGTTATCGGGGTTTTGCGCCTGCTTTCGCCAGCGCCGCTCGATGCGCGGCCCATTCCTCGGAGTCGTCGAGTGGCTCCAATGTGACACCCGAATAGTTCCGCTGCAGAGCCGACTGCAAGAGGAAGTCGGCGAAATGGGGGTTCTTGGGCAGCAGCGAACCATGAAGGTAAGTCCCGAAGGCCAGTCCGCTGCGCGCGCCCTCGGTGCCATCCTCGCCGTTGTTTCCGACTCCCGCAACGACTCGGGCGAGCGGCTCCGATTGGGGACCTAGATAGGTTCGCCCTCCATGATTCTCGAATCCGACGAGCAAACCGCCTTCCCACTCAGCCGCCACGTTGCCGATACAGCGCGGGACGTTAGGTCCAGGATGCCGGGTTTCGGCGTCGAAGAGACCGATTCCGGCCAGCTCGGACCCGTCGGCAGCGACGTAGCGATTGCCCATTAACTGATAACCGCCGCAAACCGCGAGCAGCGCAGCCCCCTGATCTACGGCCTCCCGGACGAGCGTCCCGGTCCGCTCGGTGAGGTCCTTGCTAGCGGCTTGCTGTTGCCGATCTTGCCCGCCGCCGACGAACAGCAGGTCCGTTTCGTTTGGGTTGAATTCGTAGTTCAGGCCGATGCGCTCGATCTCCAACACGATCCCGCGCCATTCGCAGCGCTTCCTAAGGCAGTCGATGTTGCCACGGTCGGCGTAGATATTCATTAGATCGGGATACAAATATCCGAGGCGAAGTTTCATTCGGTCCAATAAGGGGTTAGAACGCCACGCTCAACGAGCAGCTTCCGCAGCTCCAGCATAGCGGTGTAGGTGGCGAGAACGTTGACCTTGCCTTTGCCCCGGAGTATGCGCGAGAGGGCACTTTGACGGTCAGCGTCGACGGTGACCAATTGCGCTCCGGAGAGCCCGGCATATTTCAACCGGAGCGCAAGGTCTTCGGCGCGGTCACCGGTCACGACGATGCTGGTTGCTTGAAGCCCGTCGAAGTCAATGTCCCAGATCCACGACACGTCTTCTCCGTCGGCGGCCCGGTCGTTTAGCGCCATCAGATAGTTTGCCGGTTCGGGGTCTTGCCGGAGCGATCGCAGGACTTCGTTGGCCCCGGCGGGATTCTTGACCAGGAGAAAAACCAGCTCGACTCCATCGACCAACGTGCGCTCGGCTCGACCGAAAGCGGGCCTGAATCGTTCGAGGCCTGTTTTTACGTCGTCCGCGGAAATGCCTAGGGCGAATGCCGCCGCAGCGGCCGCCAGGGCGTTGTAGACGTTGAAGAGGCCGGGGAGATCGAGATCGATGCGGTCGAGCGAGTCCCCGTGGCTCAAGGTGAAGCGCGCGGGACTCAGGCCGACGGCGTGGACCTCGGTTGCGGCCAAGCCGAGGGCCGGACGTTCGAAGCCGCAGTCTGGACACACGTAATCTCCGAGGTGGGAATAGGTCAAACCACGATAGTCGAGCCGAGCGCTGCACAACGGACACGAAACAGAATCGGCCCATTCGTCCGGCGCGCGCGCATCGCGTGCAACTTCTACGCGATACGTTGAAATCTCGCCTTGCCCCCGCGCGCCGGCGTGAACGACCGCGGGATCGTCGGCATTCAGGACAACGTGCAAGCCTTTGCCGGAGGCGTGGATTACGCGCGCCCACTCTTTTGAAATCGAATCGATCTCCCCGTATCGGTCGAGCTGATCGCGGAATAGATTTGTCAGCAATACCACGCGCGGACGCGTGTCAGGGAGAATTGCGATCAGCGCCGCTTCGTCGACCTCGAACACTCCGATGCTGTTTGGCTGCACTGTCAAGCTACCCAGAGAATTAGTGCGTTGAATCAGGTGAGATACAAGGCCCCTAGAGAGGTTCGATCCAGTCCGGTTAGTCAGAACGTCGTTACCCGCTGCCGAGAGTATGCGGCTCAGCATGGCCGCAGTCGTCGTCTTACCGTTGGTTCCGGTCACAAATACGAATCCCTGGGGAATCGCTTCGAGCAGCCGCTCCAGAATGCCGGGACTTAGCTTGAGAGCCGCAAGTCCGGGGATCGCGGTCCCGCCGCCCAGCCGCAGGACCCTCGTCAGGCCTCCGGCGATCTTTCCCAAGGCTATTGCCAGCCGGTCACGCATTATGTGGGGGCGCCGATTCTGCTATTAAGTGGGTGGGACATTCGCGCGGCATCTCCGCCTTCCGCGAGGGACTAATGGGAAACGGCTTTCTATCCGCGATTGTAGGCTCTGACAGCTTGTCCCGAACCGGATCGGGCCGTCTGGTTGTCGCGCCATCGACTCCTGAAGAGCTGCGGGCGGTGGTCGCGTCGTGTGCGGCGAACGCGGAGAGGCTTCACCTGATCGAGGCGTCCGCGAACGCGCTGGGGCGGGAGGCGCCATCTCCGGAGATTGCGGGCGTGTCGCTGGCGCGGATGAACGGGATTCTCGAGATCGACCCGCCCAATCGCGTAGCGCGGGTCGAACCGGGGGTGAGCCACGCGTCGCTCGCATCCGCACTGGAGCGAGAGGGTCTTCGATGGCCGGTTGGACCGCTGTGCGGACATAGGTCCGTTGCGGAGACGGTCGTGACGGGACTATCCCAGGTCCAGTCCGCCGGACTGCCCGACCTGCGTCACTGGATTCTGGGGGGCCGGTGGTTGCTCGGGGATGGAACGTTTCTGGGTTCGGGCGGGAAGACGATCAAGAACTCCGCCGGGTACGACATCACCCGCGCGCTGGTGGGGGCGCTTGGGTTTTTTGCGATTCCGGTGGAGCTTCAGTTGAGGGTGGAGACGATTCCCGAGAGGTGGGTGACCGGGATTGGGAGTCTTGACTCGAGGCTCTTGGACGAGGCATTGGGGAGGCCGCGTGGCGTCGAGTCGCTTTTGCTAGTTGTCAAAGGAGATGGCCAAGCAACTATGCAAGTCTCGATCGCGGGTCGCGAGGCGGATGTCGATGCCGCGTTGGATGGTCTTTGGGAGTTTGACGTCGAATGGGAGGACGCGGGCACTGGGACGCTGGCGGGTATCGATTCCGACTTGGCCGACGAGGACCGGGAAGGTGTCAAGTGGACGGCGGGTCCGGCGGTGTGCGCACGGATTCTGACTCGGATAGCGGGGGATCTGCCGGTCTGCTCCGCGCTGGCCTTGCCGCTGGGGCGCTGGGGCATCGCCTTGGGATCCGATTTGGATGCGCTCGATGAACTGATCACGGGGAACGGAGGCGAGGCGTCGCAATGGCCGCCGGATTGCGGCGCCGGGGGCGTGTCGGGCATTCCGGGGTTCGAGGAGTTTCGCAGGGCGTTCGATCCGAACATGGTGCTGGTGTAGGGCGCGCAGCGGGCTTTCATAGAGACTAAATCGCGGATCGTCGATATCATCAGAGCAATCGGGGCGTAGCTCAGTCCGGAAGAGCGCATCGTTCGGGTCGATGAGGTCGGAGGTTCAAATCCTCTCGCCCCGACCACTACAGGCGGGCAGTCCGCCGACGGTTCGGCGCGTCAGCCGCGGCACCGCAGCTTTTGGTGCTCGACGAGACTAGTCGCGCCATGGTGATCCGAGCCATCCAGCGCCCGCCCCCCAAGTTTGAGGCGATGCCCCGCCTCTCCACGGGCGGGAACCGATCTATGATTGGGTCCCATGGCGTATGTGAAACCATTCGAAGCAGCCGACTACGAAAGGCGCGTGTCGGACGTAAAGCGCCGCATGGAAGCCGCAGGCTTCGAGCTACTCGTCTGCCAGGACCCGGCCAACATGAACTGGCTAACGGGTTTCGACGGGTGGTCGTTCTACATGCCGCAGGCCGTCCTCGTTCACGTCGAGGAAACGGCTCCGATCTGGTTTGGTCGCGCACAGGATGCCAAGTCGGCCCACATCACGACCGGCCTTCCGGGACCCAACATCGTCGCGTATTCCGAACCCCTAGTTAATCATCCCGTCGATCATCCTTACGATGAGCTGAGCGACCTGATCACGCAACGGGGTTGGGGCGCTACCCAGATTGGCGTCGACTTCGACGCCCCTTACTACACCGCCAGGGCACATCAGCATCTTGCGAGCGGCCTCCCCGACGCGAGCATTTCGGACAGCAAAGAGCTTGTGAACTGGGCGCGCCTGGTCAAGTCGGAAGCCGAGCTGGCCTATATGCGAGAGGCGGGTGAGCTAACGACCAGGGTGATGAATCGCGCGCTTGCGAAGCTTGCGCCGGGCGTCAGGCAGCATGAGATGGCGGCGGACATCTATTACGAGCAAATCATTGGACTCGACGATGGATATGGTGACTATACGAGCCTTTGTCCGCTGATCCAGGTGTCTGAGGGCACGAGCACGCCTCACCTGACTTGGACCGATGAGCCGTTGCCCGACGAGGGGCTGGTCGTCATAGAACTGGCGGCGGCGCGGCGGCACTATCACGCGCCCCTGGTGAGAACCGCCTATATCGGCGCTCCTCCTTCCGAAGTGTTGAAGCTCGCGGCGGCAATCGTCGAGGGCGGCGACACGGCAATCGAGGCCGCCAGACCTGGAGCGACGTGTGCGGAGGTCGAAGCAATCTGGCAGAAGACGATCAACCGCCACGGTTACAGCAAGGACAGCCGGGTCGGATATCCCATCGGTGTGGGGTTCCCGCCCGATTGGGGCGAGCGGACGGCGAGTCTTCGCCCCGGCGACAACACCGTCCTGCAAGCAGGCATGTGCTTTCACTTTCAATCAGGCATCTGGCTCGACGATTTTGGCGCGGCGATATCCGAGTCGATCATTGTCACGGAAAACGGCGGCGAGCGGGTCTGCGGCGTCGACCGCGGTCTTTTCGTGGTGGAGTGAAGCGAGCCGCCTAGTGCTGCTTGCCGCGAGATGCCAGACCGTTAGCCGTTAGGGCCGTTCGCCGGTCGGCGCCCCGTGATGTCAATCGCATGAGAGACGGGTAGACGCCTTCGGAAGCTCGGTACAGCCAACCAATCCACAACCTGTATCGCTCAGCCTGTTAGCAATACGGTGGTTTGCCTGTGATTCGTTCCGCAAGCGGTTTCGGGGTTTTGCTTGGGGCGATGGAACGATTTGGCTCGAACGAGCGTAGTTGTTATTAGAGTCCCCGAATAACACCGGCCGTGAGGGCAGCGTATGACGGATGAACAAGCCATCCTGCGCTGCCAAGGCGGCGAGCGGGAAGCATTCCGTCATCTCGTAGAGCGGTACAAAGACGTCCTGTACGGCACGGCGCTGCTGATGATGAGGAATCCGGCGCTGGCCGAGGAGCAGGTGCAGGAAGCGTTCCTCGCGGCATGGCGGGGAATCAAGGGATTCAAGCCGGGCCGTCCGTTCAAGCCCTGGGTTGTGCGCATCCTGGTGAACAAAATCGTGTCGCTGAGCAGAACTCGGTCACATCCCACGGTATCCCTGGAAGATCAGGACCCTTCGGACGAGCTGCCGCAGCCGGAGGAGGCGGTGGAGGCACAGTTCGACCGCCAGACGATCAGGCGGGCGCTGGCCAAGCTGACGCCGGACCACCGGGAAGTGATCGTGTTGCGCTACTTCGCCGATCTGACGGTCCCGGAGCTGGCGGAAACAATCGGCGTGCCGTTGGGGACGGCCAAGTCGAGGCTGCACCGGGCGCTGGGCCAGCTAAGAGATGAGCTAACGACCGACGCCGATGGAGAGGATGACGGCGATGGCTACTAACTATTTGTCAGACCAGGACATCGAACGGGCCCTGAAGCAGCACTTCGCGGCGGAAGCAAACGAGCTTCGCGCTCCCGTGAACCTTTGGGAGTCCCTGGAAGGTCGCCTGGAGGATCCAGACGTGCCGCGGGGCTGGCGAAAGCTCATCGATGCGATCGGCCGCATACGGACGCCTTTGCTGACGGTGAGCGCGTCTGGAGCGGCTGTGGTGGCCATCCTGGCGATCTTGCTGACTTCGCGGGGCGGCGGCGAGCAGATCGCGGAGGTTATGCAAGAAGTCCCAGTCGAGAAGGCCGTACCCCAGATGGCGCAAGCGCCGGTCGAGAAGGTAGTGGAAGCCCCGGTTGAAAAAGTCGTAATCCAAGAGGTGGAAGTCGAGAAGGTGGCAACTCCGGCTCGACGGGCCGAAGAACCTGCCATGAAGCAGCGGACGGTTGAGGTCGAGGTCGAGCGGGTAGTCGAGAAGGTTGTCGAAAAGGTAGTGACAAAGACGGTGGAGGCGATGGCGAGAGCAGAGCCGACGCCGGCACCGGCAGCTACCGCCGCCGCACGGCCCGCCGACACGAGGTTTCGGGATCAACCGCGGCAGCCACAGGTTGCGACGTCAGAAGACGCCGTCTCGACCTTCAGCCTGGATATCGATCGCACCTCGTACCAACTGGCGCTTGCCTGGGCGCGGCAGGGCCACGATATCGAGCCGGATTCGGTGAGGGCGGAAGAGTGGGTCAACGCCTTCGACTACCAGTACGATCCGCCGTCGGACAGGTGGGGATTCGCGATATCGACCGACGTACTGGCGCACCCGCTGGACAATCGAAAGAATCTGGCGCGCATCGGGTTCCAGGCGGCCAGGGTCGTCGACGACCGGCCGCTAAACGTCACGCTGGTGCTGGACGCATCGGGCTCGATGGAGGAGGGAAACCGGGTGGCTATCGCCCGGGCCGCTGCGGAGGCGGTAAGACAGAGCCTGCGACCGGGAGACCGCATTGCCGTCGTTCAGTTCACGCAGGACGTGGTGCACGATCTGACCGTCACACACCGTGAACCTGACGCCCCGGCGGTGCGAAGCTCCATCGAGCAGCTCCGGCCGCGGGAGAGCACGAACGTCCAAGCCGGTCTCAATCTTGGAGTGCGTCTGGCAAACGAGGCGCGTCTCGAACGTCCGGACGCGTACAACTACTTCATCCTGATGTCGGACGGCGTAGCCAACGTGGACGCGACCAACCCGTTTGCGATCCTGGAGTCGGCTTACGACCGGGACGCGAGCAATCCGCTGCGGCTCATCACCATAGGCGTGGGGATTAGCAACTACAACGACGTGTTGCTGGAGCAACTCGCCCAACACGGCAACGGCTGGTACCGCTATCTAGACAGCACTGATCAGGCGCGGGCGACCTTCAGCCGCGACAACTGGCTGGTGCTGTCGACGCCGTTCGCCGACCAGACGCGCGCCCAGGTAACCTGGGACCCGGAAGCGGTGAAGTACTGGCGCATAATCGGCTACGAGAACCGGGTGACCTCGGACGAGAGCTTTGCCCAGGACCGCAAGGAGTTCGCGGAGATTCACTCAGGCGCGGCCACGACGGTCTTCTATGAGCTTGAACTGCACGAAGGTGTGTTGGAGACTGGAGACTTCAAGCTGGGCAAGGTCGAGCTGCGCTGGGTGGTGCCGGACACCGGGCAGTCACGAGGACAACAGGCCGAGGTAATAGGTCGGATCGGCGCTGACCAGGCACTCAGGCCTATTTGGTTCGATGCAGACCCGCTGCTTCAGTTCGGCGCGATCGTGGCGCTCGCGGCTGACCGGTACAGCGTTCTGCCTGACGGCTATGAAGGCGAGGACGTCGACGCTTTAGCAGACCTGTCCAAGCTGGCTGATCTTCTAGGAACGCTCCGAAGCCGCTTGGGCGGATTGGACGCCTACCGCGACTTCTCCTTCCTGCTCGGGCGCATGGTTGAGACCGCCAGTGCGCAGGCTCCCCCGGCCACGCCCAGCGGCTACAGCCCGTAGCAGCCCGCGCCTGCCGGTCACGTCGACCGGCAGGCGCAACAGGGCATAGGGCGGCTCAATGCAATCACCGGCAGCTCGTTCAGGCCGTGCATTGAACCTGGGAACGCTTTATGTTGAAAATCCCGGACGGGATGGGCAGGCTGCTTTCAGCGCGCCCGCCGTTGTTCAAGGGTCTCGTTCGGTGAGGCTTTCTGCACTGATGAGGTATAGGGTCGACTGTATGAGTCAGGACCTGGACTACAAACGGCTTGCCAGGGACTTTGACACGCTGGCGCCGGACGGATCGGAGATTCGGCTACTTTCGGCCACGAGCCGCGGCAGCATGGTGCACTGCACGCTGAATCCTGGAGAGGTGTCGGTGGCGGTCGCGCACAGGACGGTCGAAGAGGTCTGGTACGTACTCGACGGCACGGGACAAGTGTGGAGGCGGCAGGGGGACGAGGATCGGGTCGTGGAAGTGTCTCCGGGCGGGAGCCTGTCGATCCCCGTTGGCGCCCACTTCCAGTTCAGGGCGATAGGAGACCGTCCGCTGCGCATCCTGATCGTCACGATGCCGCCGTGGCCGGGACCGGACGAGGCTTATCGGGTCGCAGGCCGGTGGCCGGTACCGCCACGGGATGCGCCAATGAGTCGAGCGTAGGCGAAACAGGTCTCGACCGGAGCGGCTTTGGATGACGGAACCCGAAATGCCGCCGCACGCGGCTTTGGTCGCAGGCCCGATCGCGGCGGGTGGATAAATTATGATTGCAACCCCTGATTGCAGATGGACGATATAGGAGCATTCATGGCCGGGAGCGGCGAGCGGATAACGGTCAAGAATCCGAACACCGGTCGGGACGACACTCGAATCCTCCGCCGTATTTACGAGCCAGTGCGAGAGGCGATCCTGCAAGCTATCGAGGAAGCGGGGGAGCTCGCCTTCAAGGACTTGCGCGATGAGGTCGAACGGCGCACGCCGGCCAGCATGTGGGAGAAGTCGAGCGTGGGGTGGTACACGACTACGGTAAAGTTGGATTTGGAGGCGCGGGGGCTGATCGAGCGGATACCACGGTCGAAGCCGCAGCGCCTGCGTTTGACAGGGCCGCGCGGCTGATCCAGGGCCTTGGTACGAGTTCGGGGGCCTTTACGTGTGCACGGAATATGGAGGCGGTGGGTGAACCGGGCGGCACCCGTCATCGCAATACTGTCGGACATCCACGGCAACATCCAGGCTCTCAGGGCGGTATTGGGAGAGCTCGAGGGAGAGTCGTACGACGAACTAGTCGTCGCGGGGGACATCGTCGTCCGCGGCCTTCACGAAGCTGAATGCATCGATCTTCTTCGCGAACTGGGGTGCGCGGCCGTCATGGGCAACTCCGATATCTGGGCAGCTACGAGCGATGCTCCAGAAGCAGTCGAGATACGCGAACGGATCGGTCCTGAGCGGATTCATTTCCTTGCCAGCCTGCCCCGTGAGCACCGCGTCACTCCTCCTGGAGGAGAGTCACCGAATGACGACCTGCTGATAGTTCACGCAACGCCGCAGGAGATCGGAACGCTCATTTTGTTTGAGAGAAATCCGCTGTATCAGAATCCATTGACGCCGGTTGCCGAGGCGCGTCGTTTGCTGGGCGGCGCGCGAGCGAATCTCATAGTCGGCGGTCACGTGCATTTCAAGCAACGGGGCGTGATCGACCGGCAGGGATTCGCGACGATTTCGCCGGTGAGCTTTTCCGTCGACGGCGACCCACGCGCGGGATACGCGCTTGCGACCTGGGACGGCGCGGACTGGAATCTAGAACATCGGCGCGTCGCGTATGACGTGGAGGCGGTGGCGGACGAGATCGAGCGGTCGGGGCTTGCAAAGGCGAACGAATGGGCGGAATCCCTTCGGACCGGCTTCATGGAGGAGCTTTTCTCGCGGTATTCGGGCTGAAGCGGAAGACCGTCATCTGCCCCGTCGTGTTGCTCAGGGCGCGCAAGCTGGCGGCGTCTAAGTAGTCAGAAACTCCGCACGATGGCGGGCCTGCGGAGAAAACGTTCCAACGCGCATACGCGTACTTTTAGATTGCGATGCAGGCGTGGTGAACACGGGGGGCTTCGGGGGGTTCCTTTTTGCCTAGACTCCTAAAGGAAAAGACGAGCCGGGCCCGTTTGCCGGGCAGATGAACAGGGGGCCGACCCGGATGCGCCGATCCAGGAGACTGACGGTCACTGTCAGCCTGGCGGTGGTTCTGCTGGGGACCGTTGCGGCGCTGGTCGCGGTGAGGTGGTGGGTGGATGGGGCGCGATCCACCGGCGGCGACAGGACCGACCAGCCGGCCTTTACCCTGCAACTGCTTCACGCCGGGGACATGGACGGGGCGGTGGGGGCGCTAGAAAACGTCGAGAACTTCTCGGCCCTACTGGACGGCTTTCGGAAGCAATTTCCCGACAATACGCTCGTACTGAGCTCGGGGGACAACTTCGTTCCAGGTCCGCGGTTCTATGCGGCGGGGGACAAGGCCAACGACGCGGTGCTGGGCGTTTCGGGTAATGGGCGTGGGGATATCGCCTTACTGAACGCGATGGGCTTCCAGGCGTCCGCACTGGGCAACCACGAGCTGGACCGCGGCACCGGGGCATTCGCGGCCGCAATCGGCGCAGAGTCGGGAGACAGCGGGACTTATCCGGGGGCCGCCTTCCCTTACCTGTCGAGCAATCTTGGATTCGCCGACGACGAGAACTTACAGCCACTGGTAGTTGAAGATGCGCAGGAGGCACCGCGGCCGCCCGGGAGCCTTGCGGCGAGCGTGATTATCGCGGTAGGCGGCGAGCGCATCGGAGTGGTCGGGGTGACCACTCCGCACCTGACGAGACTCACGGGCGTCGGCGGCATCAGCGTTGCACCCGCAGACAGCACGGACATGGATGAGCTGGCGTCAATCGTGCAGCGGGCGGTGGACCAAGTCGTTGGCAAGGGCGTCAACAAAGTCATCTTGCTGGCGCACATGCAGCGACTTGCGCTCGAAAAGGAGCTGGCCTCCAAGCTGGTGGACGTGGATATCGTGGTGGGGGGCGGCTCGAACACACTTCTCGCCGACGAGAACGACCGTTTGCGCTCCGGGGACGAGGCCGCCGACATGTATCCGCTCCTGCTGGAGTCGGCTTCGGCGGAGCCGCTGCTCCTGGTCAACACCGACGGCGATTACCGATACCTGGGGCGGCTGGTGGTCGGCTTCGACGATCGGGGAGTGGTGAGCCCCGAGAGCGTGGACGCAGCCACGAGCGGCGCCTATGCCGCGAACGAGCAAGCGGTGGAGGCGCTAGGGGCGCGACCGATCCCGGACGTGAGCCGGATCGCCGACTCATTGAGAAGTGTACTGCGGAGCCGCGACGGGAATGTCGTGGGGAGGACGAGCGTCTACCTAGCAGGCAGGCGGCGAGACGTGCGCACCCAGGAGACGAACCTGGGTAATCTGACAGCCGACGCCTTTCTCTGGGTGGCCCGGCAGGTGGACCCGGACGTGGCGGTTGCGCTGAAGAATGGTGGAGGGATCCGAGATCAGATCGGAATGACCGTCCAGCCGCCCGGCACGACGGAGCCAGAGGACGTGAATTTCTTGCCGCCGCAGGCGAACCCCAGCGCCGACAAGACGGAAGGAGGCGTTTCCCAGTTCGACATCGAGGGCGCCCTGCGTTTCAACAATGGACTCGTGATCGTCCCGCTGACCGCGCAGCAGCTTCGCGAGATCATGGAACATGCAATCGGCTTCGATGGGGTTGGCGAGGCGACCGTAGGCAGGTTCCCGCAGATAGGCGGAATGCGCTTCAGCTTCGATCCCGCAGCGCCGCCGGGTGAGCGATTACGCTCGCTTGCGATCGTTGATGACGGCGGAGCGGTGGTTGACGTCGTGGTGCGGGCGGGGAATCTAGCCGGCGATTCCGGACGCGAGATAAAGATGGTCACGTTGAACTTCCTGGCGAACGGAGGCGATGGCTATCCGTTCCCGCTCCCGGCCCCGGGCCGAGTCGATCTACCGGGCGAGGCCGGGCAGATCAATGCGCCCAACCCGGATTTTCCCGATACCAACGGAAACGGGGTTATCGACGAGGCGGCTTTGACGAACGCAGGCCTGGCGCGTTTCACCGAACCGGGCACGGAACAGGATGCGCTGGCTGAGTACCTGGCGCACTTCTTCGCCGAGAATCCGTTCGATGTTGCCGAAACTCCTCCGGCGGCGGACCTGCGCGTTCAGAACCTGGGCATCTCGGGCAAACAGGACACGGTATTGGAACCGCCGGCCGACGGGTAACCGTATTGGGACTTTCAACCGGAACCTGCCCGGCATCTGGAAGAGACGAGAGGCTCCGGCGGTTGCGGGCGAGGTCGGGATGTGGTCCGGGACGGTCGCATCGGGACCGTCGAGACCGGATTCAGTCTGGGGCGGCGAGGCGTGGCTTGATCGGGGACCTCCAGGTACCGTTCGAGATCCGCAAATTCAGCTTCCAGGGCGCGCTCGACGGCCTCGGTGAGCTTCTCGAACGGCTCGACGACAAGGCCCAGGCCGTCCTTCATCCGTTGTGTCTTCCAGGTGGCATGGGCGACGCCGTCGACGAGCATCACAGGACGCAGCAGGCCGCCGCCAGGATGGATCCGCCTGGCGTGTCTGGCGGGGACTGCGAGCTCCCGCTTGCGATAGCCGAGAAGATATGGGTCGTAGGCGGGCAGCAGGTGGACGACGCGATCGTCCGGGGGCGTTTTCTTGAGCCAAGGGAGCTGCGACTGAAGCATCGAAAACGAGGAAGTATCGGTGCGCACCTCGATCAAGTCGTCTTCGATCTGGTTCCAGGCGGTCCGAACGCTCGTCTTACGAAGTCCCGACCAAGCGGCCAGATCGTCCGGTCCGGCGGGGCCGTGAGCCGACAGATATCGGCGCGCCAGCTCCGCCTGCGGCTGTTCCGGACGGGCCTGGCTGCCGGACGGTACCCAATCTTCGAACAGGACATAGGTAGGTTCGCCGTCCAGGTCAGGGCCGAAGCAGACCACCCGCTCCAGGCCGGCAAGTCGCAGGAGGTGATAGACGGCCTGGCCTTTGGTGAGTATGTCGCGACGCTTTAACAGGCAGGCGATCTCGGCTCGCGTTTTCGGTTTGCCGCCCGAGAGGATTTCCCCGAGCGCTTCAAGGCCTTTCGCGGAGGACTCGTCGTCCAGTCCCACTTGACGGCGGCGCCGGCGGCCGGCCGCGGCGAAGACAGGCCCATGCAAGGCGAGGAGCCAAGATACGTCCTCTGTCGCAAGCAAATGAAGCGTGCCGCGCATACACCAGGTCCGCATGACCGAGCGTTCGCGCAGGCGAGCGCGCTCGACGTCTGCCGCTACGAAACCACTCGCGCGCGGGCGCAGCGCCAGAGCGGCGGCAGGCGGGTACTGGGCCTGGACGGCGCAGAGCGCGCCTACTGCCTCGGCGACCGATTGGCTCGGACCAGCCGGCTTGGGGTAAAGCCGCTGGGCGCGGAGGCGCAGCCACCGGATTTCCTGGTCTGAGAGGATGATGGCCAAACTGCTCAGGTCTTTTGCGGAGTATCAGGGCGGGACATCCGGGAGCCTGTGGCGATTGCAGATGTCCGTGCGAACGAGCGCTCCCTCGCGTTCAAGGTAGTCGAAGACCTCGGATTCGAGGTGGAACGGATAGGCGTGCGAGTGCCGACGGGCCGCGGCGCGGCCCACCGCGGCAAAGACTTCGAACATGCGGCTCTGCGATTCGAGGAGCGCCCGGGGCGTGCATTCTCCGAGGGGGGTCAGACACTCGACTAACGACTTGCTGGATTCACCGGTCAGATGCAGCTCGGGGAACTCGGTGGGGCCTTCGAGATCGTCGTTTTCACTTGCATAGGACAGGTTCACGATGGCCCGGAGCGCAATGCGATCACCGGTGAGGACTCCCTGCCAATGGCCCCGGTTGAAATAGGTGGCGTGCACGGGAGCGTGAACGAGCATCTTGAGGATGGCGGGGATGGACGTCCAGATCGGCGGGGCGAAGAGACCGGGAGCGGTTGGTTCATGCGAGGCTGGGAGGAATGTGTGACTCTGTTCGAGCCAGTCGCAGCGCTCGGCAAGCTCGCCCAGCAGCGAGAGGAGGGGATCGAGCGCTTGCGAAGAACACGCGGCAACCGGGTCGCTCCAGGGTGTGAGCGTTGCCAGGAGCCTGTCCTGGTCGTCCACGGTTAGGGCAGACCCCTTGTGCTTGTTTCCGAGCCTGCCTGCCTTTGCGGGGTCCCGAAGCAGCGCGAACAGGCTTTCGACGCATCCCAATAGAACTACATGCTCCTCGAAGGCGGCGATGAGCGATCCGACGGCTATCGCATTGCGGTGCCGGGCCAGAGCTGCCGGGATATCGTTTTCCAATCGGCGGAGTATCTCGTTTCTAGAGGCGGGCCGCTCGGCGGGCAGGCGGGCGATGGTGGGGTGGATGCCCGCTCTGTCGAGGAGGAGGTGGGACCGCTCCCCGGGGCGGGATGTCGCGCCGGACTCGGTTATGTACAGGAAGTCGGCTCTAGCGGCCCCCTCGAAGAGAACGACCCGGAGCGTCTCACCGCCCGCGGTTCGCCGCGCTCGCGCGCCGACGACGGGGGATATTCGTTCAAGCAGGCCCAGGTCGGCGTCGACGAAGTCTTGGAAATCGCCGTCGCCGATGACAAGCCGGAAGTCGACGTCAGACCATCTATCGGCTGTAGCTTCGCCGAAGCTGCCGCCGAGCCACGCGCAGAGGACCCGCTGGTCGGACTCGACGACGCTGGTCGCGTTCTCGATGAGGGACCACTGCGGCAGTTTGGCTGGGTTTGGTATTGGAAGGGCCCTATGTACTTGGAATGTGCTTGACGGCACGATAGCACCGTATAAGGGCGCGGGGCGCCGCAGCTGGTTTCGCCTCCCGTTCATGGTTCGACAGCCTCACCACGAATGGGGACTAGGGCTGGGCGGGTGGTCTCTGGATTCCCGCCCCGTATCGAGTGCGGGGCAGGCTATTCGGGGGAGTCACGTCTCTTATTTGAGCCACGGTCCCCGCTCCCCTCTGGATTCCGGCTTCCGCCGGAATGACGATTGCGACCCTTAGCGGTAATGACGAATTGGAGTACACCCTCACCCCCGACCCTCTCCCGTCAAGGGAGAGGGGGTGGAAGCGGCGGTGAGTGATTGGGTCTGGTTTTGGTTATCTAGTCGGCCTAGCGGCCTTCCAGTTCGTGGACGAACGGGTGCTCGTCGAGCGGGGGGAACACATCATCGTCGAGGCACGGGTGCGCCTCGGCGACTGACTCGTCGAGCTCGATGCCGATGCCGGGTCTGGCCGAGGGAATGATGTAGCCGTCTTGCCATTCGATCGGCTCCTTGAGGATTTCGGCGTAGAAGCCGCCGAAGGTCTCGATGCTTTCCTGGATCAGGAAGTTGGGCGAGCACGTGGCGAGCTGGATGTTGGCAGCGGCTTCGATGGGGCCGGCGTAGAGGTGCGGGGCCATTTGGGCGTAGTGGGCTTCGGCCATGCCGGCGATCTTCTTGGCTTCGAGGATGCCGCCGACTCTCGCCAGCGCGGGCTGAAGTATCGCGGCGGCTTGTTTCGAGAGCACGTCGGCGAACTCGTACTTGCTCACCAGTCGCTCGCCGGTGGCGACCGGGATGCTGGTCGAGCGGGCGACGCGGGCCATCTCGTCGCGGTTTTCGGGCGGGGTCGGTTCTTCGAACCAGAGGGGATCGTACTTTTCGAGCCGGCTGGCGAGGCGGATGGCGCTGGATGTAGTCATCTGTCCGTGAGTCTTGATGAGCAAGTCGCAGGCGCTTCCGGCGGCCTCGCGCATGTTTTTCGTCACAAGCTCGGCGTTGTCGAGCGACTCAAGCGAAAGCTGGCGGGGGTCGAACGTTCCCATGGGCATGACGGGGTCGTAGCCCAACGCCGTGAATCCGAGCTCGATGTAGTGCTCGGCCCGCCTGGGGGCAGCGTCGGGGTCGGCGTGGATTTCGGTTACCGAGAGTTGGCCGGCGGACGCGACGGACGGGTACAGGTAAGTGTAGGAGCGCAGCCTCTCGTTGACCTGGCCGCCGAGCAGGTTGTAGACGGGCTGGTCAAGCGCCTTGCCGACGATATCCCAGCACGCTATTTCGATGGCGCTCATGACGCCGCCCATCGTCAGCTCGGGGTGCTGGGCATAGCCGCTGGAATACATGCGCCGCCAGATGGTCTCGATGTCGAAAGGGCTTTGGCCGAAGGCGCAACGCTCGGCCACGTCTTCGATGAGCATGCAAGTCTTGCTGGGCGCAAAGGGGACTCCGTAAGCCTCGCCGTAACCGGAGATGCCGTCGTTGGTGGTCAGCTTGAGAAATACCCAGAACGTGCCGCCGTAGTGCGGCGGGGGATTGGCAACAGCCCACGTCTTCGCGTCAGCGATCAGCATTTTCGGCTCCCTTTACGGTGGTCGCTTGGGCTTTTGCGGATTGGCTGCAATCGCGACTAAGGGTATCTCGATGCGTGAGCGGTCGTCTTGTGGCGAACGGGATCCTGGGCATGGGTAAGGAGCAAGCGTGACGTCTCGGGGACGTGCTTCGACGAGAAGGTGGGGAGAATGGCAGTCCAGATCGGAAGAATCGCATTTTCATGAAAGTCTTTGAAAATTACCCTGTGAACTTTGAAAATTGGGGTGTTTGACAGTGGGCAAGTTGGTGTATGGGATAAGGGGAGTGGGGGGAAGCGTGATATGGATGCTCACTCGCGGGGGATGAGGACATACTTCGCACGTCCTGGCCCCGTCGACGGGCCTTAGGCGCATGGAGTGGTTGGCGGCTGCGCTTCGCTGTTGATTATCGCCCCGTAACCCGATACGGGATGAGCCTTTTGTGGGAAGGACGGGTGAACGTGTCGCAATTATGAAGCGTAAGATTCCTCGCTTCGCTTGGGATGACGTGCTCGATGCCGGCCTTATGTCTGGAAGCCTGGATTCCGGCTTCCACCCAAATGACGACAGAGTGCAGGAATGAAGGAAGGGGCGTACCACGTCGATTAGGAGGCTTGGGTACGACTGCCTCATCGCCAATGGGCCTGAGTAGCTTCTCATGGGGATTTGCCGAACGTTCCTTTCTTTGCCCGCCATCTCATTTGGATTCCTCTTAACCGTATCTCGACATGTGGCGATCGTCTCGCGATGAGCCTGGATTCGAGTGTCGTGGGGAGGGTAACGGGTGAATGTGGCAGAAGGCTGGTCCATTCGGTGTGGCGAGGCGGAGAGGCGGCCTGTTGAGACTGAAAGGGCCTTATTTTGAAATGGCCTGTGGACTTTCAAGGGAATGGGTGTCGTTTGGCGGTGAGTAAGGGGGTTATGTCGCGGTTGTGAAATCCTCTTTTCATGTCTGAGTGGGGATGTGTTTGGGGGAGTGAGGGATGCGGTAATGACGGATGGGGTGACTGGATGCTGGCATCCGGAGGGTAACGCGCGCGGATTAGGCGCGGGTTGCGAAGAGTATGAGGACGGCTATGCCGAGGGCGGTCCGGTAGACGGCGAAGGCGCCGAATCCGTTGTTGCTGACGTAGCTGAGGAGCCATCGCGCCGCGAAGAAGCCGGACACGGCGGAGAGGACCAACCCGAGGCCGAGGATGGCTAGCTCGTCGGGAGCGGCACCGGATTGGGCCAAGCGAAAACCTCTCAGCGCCGCGGCCCCCAAGATTGCTGGCGCCATGAGCAGAAACGAGAACTTCGTTGCTTCGAGCCGTCCCACACCCAACGCCCTGCCCGCGGTCATCGCCAGACCGGACCGGGATACACCGGGCACCAGCGCACCCACCTGCACCACCGCTATGGAAGTCCAGACAGCCAGAGACCGGCTGTCGGCAGTCTTTACGCCGCCGAGGCGGTCGGCGGTGTAAAGTGCCGCGCCGCCGGCGATCAGGGCAAGGGCGACGATCCAAGGCTCCCGCAGGACCGTTTCGACGATGGACTCAAGTGCCAAGCCGGCGATAGACAACACGACCGTACCGGCGACGATGGCGACGAGCTTGCGCCTAGCGCCGGACCGCATTTGCGACGGGCATGATCGAGCGGAGACGAGCAGGTCGCGCCATTCGAGACGCATCGTCGATATCGCGGCCAATCCGGTGCCCAGGTGCACCGCGACCGCGAAGGTGAGTCCGGTCACGATCGGCGACTCGATGCCTGCGCCCCATGGGACGATTACAAGATGTCCCGAGCTGCTGATCGGGAGAAACTCGGTAATGCCCTGAACGATTGCCGCAAGGACCGCTGCCAGCCAGTCGCTTACGGTCAGGTTTTCCTCCTATCGAGGCGGCGGCGGGCTGCGCTCAAGCGGCGATTTCATCGTTTCGGATCTGCGAACGGGGCGTGTCCTAGATGAAGATCGGCGCCAGCACCAACGTGATCGTGCTCAGGAGCTTGACGAGTACGTGCAGCGACGGTCCAGCGGTGTCCTTGAAGGGATCGCCCACCGTGTCGCCGACTACGGCGGCGGCGTGAGTCTCGGAGCCTTTCTGGACGGTCGTGCCGTCAGCTTCCTTCATTTCGCCTGCTTCGATGAACTTCTTGGCATTGTCCCAGGCTCCACCGCCGTTGTTCATTACGGTTCCGAGGATCACGCCGGCGATGGTGCCCACCATAAGCAAGGCAGCCTCGGCTTCGGCGCGCAGGATTACTCCCACGACGACCGGAGCGATCACGACCAGGAGACCCGGAGCGATCATGTTTTTGAGCGCGGAGCGGGTGGCTATGTCAACGGCGGCCTGATAGTCGGGCTTCTCGGAGCCGTCCATGATCCCGGGATGCTCCCGAAACTGACGGCGCACTTCCTGGATGATTGCACTCGAAGCTATTCCGACGGCCCGTATGGCCAGAGCGCTGAAGAGGAAGACCAACATGGCGCCGAGCATGGCGCCGATGAAGACTTCTACCTTGGCGATGTCCACCGAGTGGAGTCCGGCCTTTTCGAGGTAGGCGCTGAAGAGGAGGAACGCGGCCAGCGCGGCGGAGCCGACTGCGTAGCCCTTGGTGAGGGCCTTGGTGGTGTTGCCGACGGCGTCGAGGTCATCGGTTATGCGTCGAGCATCCTCGCCCGCGCCGGAGAACTCGGTTATTCCGCCGGCGTTATCGGTGATGGGGCCGAAGGTGTCCATCGCGAGGATATAAGCGGCGCTCATCAACATGCCCATGGTGGCGACGGCAGTGCCGAAGATGCCGCCGGCGACCGGGTTGTCGGTGACTAGCCCGAGAGCTTCGACACCCTCACGACCGCAGATGAAGGAGGCTCCCAGCGCTACGGCGATAACGATGATGGGCGCCGCGGTCGTCTCGAATCCGACGGCGATCCCGGAAATGATGTTGGTCGCGGGACCGGTTCTGGAAGCCTCGGCGATGTCGCGGACGGGCCGCCAGGTGCCGGCGGTGTAGTACTGGGTGATGTAGACGAACGCGATGCTGGTCAGGATTCCGACCATCCCGGCGAGGAAGAACCAGATGCTGTCGAGCATTACGAGGGTGGCGAACAACATGCCGAGCGTCGAGAGACCGGCGGTAATCCAGTACCCGATGTCCAACGCGCGCTGCGGGTCCTTGACCATCGAAGGGCGGATGGCGATCAGCCCGACGAGCGAGGCGATGAGACCGAGACCGCGGACGACCAGCGGGAAGAGGATCCAGGCTTCGTTCTGGCTTCCGGTGGCTATGTAGAGGGCGACTCCGAGGATCATCGCGCCGATGTTCTCGGCGGCGGTCGATTCGAAGAGGTCGGCACCGCGTCCGGCACAGTCGCCGACGTTGTCACCGACGAGGTCTGCGACTACCGCGGCGTTGCGGGGGTCGTCTTCGGGAATGCCGGCCTCAACCTTGCCGATGATGTCGGCTCCGACGTCAGCGGCCTTGGTGTAGATTCCGCCGCCAAGCTGGGCGAACAGGGCTACGAAGCTGGCTCCGAACCCGTAGCCGACGATGAGGAACGGGGCGAGAGCGGGATTGTCGAGTCCGCCAAAGAGGAGGAAGAGCACGTAAACCCCGAGCAGACTCAGAGCGACGACAAGGATCCCCGAGATCGCGCCGCCGCGAAGCGCCACGGTCAGCGCGTCGCCGAGCGAAGATTCGGCGGCGCGGGCGGTGCGGACGTTGGCCTTGACCGCAGCCAGCATTCCTATGACTCCCGCCAGCCCGGAGCTGAACGCGCCGATTATGAAGGCGACGCCGGTGTGCCAGGCGAGGTTGAAGCCGCTGATCTCCTCGACGTCCTCACCCGGAGGCGTTTCTGCTCCGAATATGCCCACGATGGCCGCGAGGATAAGCGCTCCGAGCACGGCCAGAATCGCGATAGTTCGGTACTGACGGTTGAGGAACGCGACCGCTCCTTCGTAGATGAAGCCGCCAACCTCGCGCATCCGCTCGCTGCCTTGATCACGCCGAAGCATGTCCCAAGTCAGGTATGCGACGAACAGCAGGGCGAGCAAAATCGAACCGGGAACTATCCAGATCATGTTCTCCTCAAGCAAAGGCTGGCGGTATGAGACGGTGCCGGGCAATCACGCAAATTAACGCAATAGTCTACTTGAATGGCCGCCCGGTAGCTAAGACGTTCGGACGCGATCCGTTAGGACTCTTTCAGAGCCTCTTGAATGGCATCGAAGAGTGTGTCCAACTCTGCCTGGCTTCCTATGGATATTCGAAGGGCGTTGCTGACCATTGGATTGTCCGAGAAGTGCCTGACAAGGATCCCGCGTTCGCGGAGATAGTCCAAGGTGCCTACGGCCGAATGGATGCCGAAGTCGACGAGAATGAAATTCGCCTGCGACGGATAGACTTTCAACCCCAATTCGCTGCTGAGCCGTTGAGAAAGACGGTCTCTACGCCGGGCCGCGTCGGCCCATGATTTAGCGGCCCAAGCCTCATCGTCGAGCGCCGCGACGGCGGCGATCTGAGCGGCGCTACTTACGTTGTAGGAATCCTTGACTTTCATCACGTTGGAGGCCAGCTCCCTGGACGCGAACATGTATCCCACGCGCAGGCCGGCGAGACCGTATGCCTTGGAAAGGGAACGGGCCACGCAGACGTTGGGGTATTGCCCGACGAGCTCGGAGCAGCCTTCGCCGGAAAAGTCGGCGTAGGCTTCGTCGAGCACTACCAGGTTCTGTCCGGACTCGCATATCTCGGCGATCTGTTCGACGGGGTACCACGTGCCGGCGGGATTGTTGGGATTGGTGATGAAGAGGATCGCGCCGCGCGTGGAGCAGAGCTTACGGACGGGCAGTGAAAAATCGTCTGCGAGCGGCACCTCCACATTTCGCGCGCCCTGGATCTGGGACAGGACCGGATAGAGCGAATAGCTGGGAACGGTGTAAACAACGCTGTCGCCGGGCTCGCAGGTAACTCTTATGAGCAGATTGAGGATGTCGTCGGACCCATTTCCAACTACAAATTGGTCCGGCTCGGCGTTGAACCGCCGGGCAAGCTCGTTACGCAGGGCGCTCGACGAGGCATCGGGATAGAGGCGGAGCGCGGCCGGGTCGATTGAGTGGATCGCCTCGAGCGCGGCGGGCGAGCACTCGACGTTCTCGTTGGTGTTGAGCTTAATCCAGCCGCCGCTTCTGGGCTGCTCGCCCGGGACGTAGCCGCTCATTTCGGCGACATTCTTGCGGATGGTTACCATGTTCGGTTAGCCACGATAGAGCAGGTTGGAGCGGCCTTCGATCAGACGTTTCGAGCGCGGTTACCCATTCAGTCTAGTTTCGACCCTCGGCTAGTCACAAACGCCCGCGTGCCGCTTATTGTGCAGGCGGTCGACCGTTGATAACATTTTTCAGGCGCAAAAGCTGGGAGGCTTCTTGAAGGCGGCTGCTTCCCGGCATGACAAGTCCTAGAAACGACAGCAACCACGCCCGAATCGTTATAGTCGCCAACAACCGCATTGGCGCCGGTTGGACCGGAGATTCCTCCGCAAATTCGATTGACCGCGAGGCCCTCCGAATGGTCTCGGAATACTGCACCGGCATTGCCGCGGATGCCCTGCTTATCGCCGGAAACCTATTCGATTCACCCGCGCCGTCTCCCGACTGTCTCTTGTTCGTTGCGGGGGCGTTTGCCGACTTGAGAAAGGCGGGAGTATTTGTCGGCGCGATATGCGGAGACGGCGATCTACCACCGGCGGGGACGGCTTCCGCAGTAGATTTGTTCGCGCGGCTGGGACTGCTTGTCGACCTCGACAGGATTGCGGTGAGCGACCATTTCCCGCTGCGAGCGGGGCCGCTGACGGTCGCGATTTCATGTCTTCCGCGCGCAGCTAAGAATGGGTCTAATGGCCCAGTTTTAGACGGGCTGGACCGACGTAAGCCGGCTGATATCCACGTCTTGATGACCCACGCGGCGATGGAGGGGGCGGTCGGGGCGCGTGCGACGGAGTCCGCCATCAACATCGATGCGATTCGCGCGCTGATCGGCGTGAACGTGCTGGTATGTGGACGGTCGCACACCACGAGCAGCGCGATGATCGGCGATACGGCCGTTGTGATGCCCGGGAGCCCCTTTGGCGCGCCGTCCGAGTGCGGTTTCGTAAGGCTGGACGTTTCGGCGAAGGGGATCGAAGACGTTGCGGTCATACAGGGTCTGGCGCGCGAGCCCATCGAAATCCGGATTCCCGCGAGCAAGCTGTCGGAAGGCGGATTGACCGCGCTGAAGCGGGAGGTCGAACCCAAGCTAGCGACGGGCGCGGAAGTGCGAGTGTCAATAGCAGGGCGGTTGGATATCGAGTCGTTCCGAGAATCCGGGCTGGCCGAGCTCTCGCGGTGGGCGTCGAAACGCTGCGCGCGGTTCACGGTAGACCTCGGCGGGCTTCGAGTCCAGTCGGGCAGCAACGGCGTGAACTCGGGGGAGAGCATCTCGCCGTTCGACGAGGTGCATAACACTGCCGAGGCGCTTACGGACGCGGGCGGAGCGGGGAACGGCACTTTCACGGAAGCAGCCGAGTTGCTCCTAAAGTCCCTTCGAGCCGAATTCGGGTCGTAACGTTTTGCGGAGTTTGCATTGCTAGTCATCCGCTCGATCCGCTGCACCAATTTCAAGGGGCTGGCGTACCTCGACCTGAGGATGCAAGCGTCCGGCTGTATCTTGGTTGAAGGTCCGAACGAGGCCGGGAAGTCCAGTGTGCTGGACGCCGTCCGGTTTGCGGTAACGGGGCTGACTCCTGCCGGGGGCACGCCCGAATCGCTAGTACGGACCGGGGCTTCAGAGTCAACCGTGTGCGTCGAGCTTGTGGGCGACCGCCATTCCATCGAACTGGAACGGGTCATTTCGAGATCGAAACGGAATGTGGTCCGCGTTGCGATGCGGGATGGGCTTGCCCGGTCTACGACGGAATCGGAAGACGAAGCCGCCGACCGCCTAGAGCGCGCGTTTGGACTGAGCGCGGAGAACCTCAACGAGGCCTGCTTCGTCGGCGTCGACGATACGTATACCTCCCCGGGCAGCAGGCAGTCGACAGGCGGTCGAGGATGGAGTCCGCCGCGGCGTTACGAATTGCGCCGGGTGGCGGACAGCCTGGGAGAAGTCTCGGATTTCGAAGACGATTTAGAGGCAGCGCGGGAGCGGCTGGACCTGGTTCAAGCGGGCGGAAGGCTGGCATCGGCCGAGGATGAAGTCGCGGCGCTGCAACGCATGCTCGATCTGGTGCGGATACACAAGGCGCTGGTCAATCTTCGCTCGGCGGAGGCCGACGTAGAGTCAGTCCGTCGAGCCGCCGCCGAACTGGAAGACGACCGGGCCGCATTGCGGGAAGAGCTTCGGCAGGCCGAGCGGCTGGCGGCCACGCGCACGCTGGTGGAGGCATTGCGCGGGTCCCTGGAGGCCGACGCGGAGGCCGCGGGAAGTCTGGTCTCAATTGAAACGGAAATGGACGCCCAGCGCGATTCCGTTGACGACGGGGCCGCGATGCGCCGCAGGCTTGCCGTGCTGAATGAGGCCCGAAGGTGTCTGGAGGAAGCGAGCCGATTCGAGTCGGAAGCGAGAGAGATCGCCGAACGCAAGGCACCTCTGGAGAACCTGGCCGCGACGCTCAAGGGTCTGGTAGAGCGCCGGTCGCGAATGATCGAGGCGCCGGGATTTGGCGTCCCCTTTGGAGATTCGAACGCAGCGGGCGTGAGGTCGAGCGGGCGAGATTTCCGTTCGGCATCCGGTCAGTCGGTCCGGCAGCGAATGTCGATGAGCCTGGGGCTTCCCCCCGCAATCGAGCGGTACTGGTATGGGTGGCCGACGAGCGCGATTGCGGCGACCGGAGGCGCCTTTGTTGCGTTGGTAGCCGTTGCGGCTCTGCTCGCGGTTGGCGACAGATCGAGTCTGACGACGCTCGCGCCGGCGGCGTTGCTGGCCGCGGCGGCACTAGGGCTTATGGCCTACTCGGCCGTAGTGGTGGTCCAGAGCGACGGCTCCGGTGTGGAGGCAGAGAGCACAGGCGCGGACATCGCGTCCAGTCCGTCGATGGACACTCATCAGCTCGCCGGGACCGACGAGGAAATCGCCAGGATCGAGGACCGGCTGGCGCAGTCCGATATCCAAGCGCTGCGAGCCAGCCACGCTCTGGCAATAGCGGAGCGTAAGAAATCTCGTCGCAGGGCCGCTGAACTGCTGGAGCAGATAGGGCTGGCGGCGAGGGCGGAAGACGTCGACCGCGAGATCACGCGGCTCGAAGAAAGACTAGAAACGTTGGAGAGCGCGGGATCGCAGACCGAGCGGCTCGAGGCAGAACTTCGAAGGGTGCGAACCCGGCGTGAGGAGATCAGGAGCAACGCGGCGCAGCGTATGCAGCGTTTGCGCGAGCTTTGGCCGGACGCCGTGCTCGGAGACTTCCCCGACACGCGGGAACTGGACGCGCTTCACGACACGACGGAAGCCGCCGGAGCGGAGGACCCAGTTGTGGTTTCCCGAAGCATGGCCGAACTATCCGTCCGCATAGCCAGCGTCGAGACGCTGCTGGAAGAGCGCGAGGCCGAATATGACGAGGCGCTTGGCGTTCTGTCGTCTTTGGCCGAAGACGCCGGAATCACGTTGGTCGGAGGTGAGGTTGAATCGTCTCTGCTGGCGGCGCTACCCAATCTGACGCGGGCGTCGGGCCGGGACGAGAGCAGGATCGAGGCCGATATCACGTCGCTGAAGGGGAGGATCGAGGTAGACCGGGCCGACGTCGCATCGCGAGAGACGGCGCTCGGTTTGAGCTGGCGGGACCTCGATGTTGGACAGTCAAGGGCCGAGGTCGAGCGTCTCGAACGGGAGATCATCATTCGCAGACAGGCCGCTCAAATCGCGGCCAAGGCCGACGCCGCATTCGTTCGCAAGGCGGCCGCCCGGGCGGAATACCTGGGGCGGGAGCTGCTTCCCACGTTCGTCGGCGAGAGATATTTCGATCTGCGTGTAAGGCCGTCAGGGGGCGTCGAGGTCTGGGACGAGCGCGGCTCGTGCTGGCTGCCCATCGCCGGTGCGTCGGCGGGCCTTCGTCAGCAGGTGGGCCTGGTGCTGCGGCTGGCGCGTTCAACCACGGCTCTGACGCCCGCGGCGGCGGGCACTCCGGCATTTCTGTTTCTGGACGATCCGGCGTCCGGCTCGGATCGGGTTCGGCGGCGGCGAATCGTCGAGGCCGTGACCGCGAGCACGATAAGGGACGTATTCCGGCAAGTGTTCGTCTTTGCGGTAGCGGGGGCGCTGGACCCGCGGCAGTTCGACTACCAGGTTTCGCTGGACAACGGGACGGTGAGGTCGTCGACTTTGCCCGAGTTCGGGCGCGCGCCGGTCGAGACGACGGCGGGAGCGTAGGGAGACATGGCGTCCTCGACGATCCCGAACTCGCGGACAACCGAATATCGCGGGAAAACGCGGGGAGTCAACAAGTCCTTCTACGTTTGGCGGCGGAGTCTCGTGTTTGCGGTGGGCGTGGCGCTTGGGCTGTGCGTCCTCGGAATGCTCTATCTGCTGCTGTTCACGCATCCGTCCTGGGGCGGCAATCTCGCGGCGTTTTACGCGCTGGCCGGGTTCGGCAGCTTCTTTGGACTTTGGCTGGGTGGCTATGTGCTCCGGCGGCTGGCGGAGCCATACCGCGCTCATCCAGCGGACTGCTGGCCCTGCACGCGGCAGGCCCTTCTAGGGTCTGTCGGGATCATGATCAGCCTGTTTTTGGCTCCGATGGGCAAGCTGGGGGTGCCCGCAGTCCTGTTGATAGCAGTGGGCATCGTAGGTGCGGAGGCCGCGCTGACGTGGCGCGCGATGAGGAGGAGTGAATAACCACCGACCACGCGTTCACGCCCAGACGGGACCGTTATGCCGCGCTCGCGGACTACTACGACGCGGAGCATGACGGCCTTCTAGAAGACGTAGAGTTCTACCGTGACCTTGCCGGTGTTGCAGGACCCGACGTCCTGGACCTGGGATGCGGGACGGGCAGAGTTGGACTGAGGCTGGCGGCGAGCGGCGTGCGCGTGGTCGGGGTGGATTCGTCCGAAGCGATGCTGAACATAGCGGAAGCCAAGCTGCGGCAAGACCAACTTCCGATGGAGCTTCGCCTGCTCGATATGCGAAGCCTGGATTTTGTGGACCGGTTCGACCTGGTGGTCTGCGCGCTCGATTCATTTGGGCACATGCTGACCATCGAGGACCAGGAGTCGTGTCTTGCGGGTGTTTTCAGAGCGCTCAAACCGGGTGGCGTGTTCGCGATCGATGTGATGAATCCCAATCCTGAGATGCTCTCGGCTAGAGACGGGGTGGTGATGCTTCAGTCGGACTTCGAGAGACCGGACGGTGCGGACGTGAGACACTTCGTGTCCTGGCAGGTGAACTACGACGCGCAGCAGGTGGCGGTCGAGCACATGTATGACTCGATTGGGCCAGACAACACAGTCAAGCGCTGGCAGTGCGGTTTGGATCTGCGCTTCTTCCACCGTTTCGAGATGGAGGCGCTTTTGCGCGCGGCGGGCCTGACGGTCCGGAGTGTCTACTCGGATTACGACCGCTCTGAATACAGAATCGACGGCGAGCGGATGCTGGTTATCGCGTCGCGGGAGTAGCCGGCGGTCCCTTCGTCCTTTGCACTTTCGACAATCAGAACCGGGCCTGTCGAAGGGCGCTCGGCCGATTGATCAGCCCGTTGATGGTTCGACCCCCTCTCGACAGGCTCAGGGAAGGCTCTTCGGCAAGCTCGGGGGAGTCCAGGCTCGCGATGCACGGTTGGATGGCGATTGCGAGCAGACGGCTTGCGAACCTGGCTCGCGGCAAATGGACCTGATTCGCGGCATTTGGGCGGGGGCAGGAAAAGCGATATTCATGAAAGTCTTTGAAAATTACCCTGTGGGATTTGAAAATCGGGGTGTTTGACGATGGCGGAAACGGGGTGTAGAGGGTTGCGGCTTCGGTTTGATTTCACTCTCCTGGTCAAGCGCCGGACGGCTCCGATTATGGGTCCGACATAGCCAGCGTATAGGACGATTTGCGGATCGTCCTGGTTCTCGCCCGGATGTTTGCGTCTGGATTTCTGGATCCCGGTTTTCACCGGAATGACGATCGAGGGACTGCGCGCGGGACGGTATTCGGCCGAGAAGTTTCTGTTCTGGGCGGCGATTCGGTGTACGGTTTAGATTCTTGGAGCGTCTGAAGGGAACAGGTGACGGATTGGCAACTTTAATCGAGCCCCAACTGGCTTCCGCAATGTCCAGACTAGGCACTGAAACGGCGTTCGTAGTGCTGGCCCGCGCAAAGGAGCTGGAGGCGCAAGGCAAGTCGATTATCCACCTCGAAATAGGGGAGCCCGATTTCGACACGCCGCCGAATATCGTCGAGGCGGGGATTCGCGCGCTGCGGGAGGGCTGGACTCACTACGGTCCGTCCCACGGACTGCCCGAGCTTCGAGAGGCGATAGCCGCGGACGTGTCGCAGTCGCGAGGGGTGGAAGTCTCGCCCGCCGACGTGCTGGTCACTCCGGGCGCGAAGCCGATCATCTTCTTCTCGATCATGGCGCTGTGCAATCCGGGCGACGAGGTGCTGGTGCCTGATCCCGGATTTCCGATCTACGAGTCGATGGTCAACTACGTCGGAGCGAAGCCGGTTTCGGTCCCACTGCTGCCGGAGAACGGATTCAGCGTAGATATCGACCACTTCGAGTCGCTGCTGTCCGACAGGACCAAGATGCTGATACTCAACTCGCCGAACAATCCGACGGGGGGGATCATTCCCCGGGCGGATATCGAACGCATGGCGGAGCTGGTCCGGGAGCGGAAGATCTTCGTTCTCACCGACGAGGTCTACCAGAAGATCCTCTATGAAGACAAGCACTTCAGCATTTTGTCGGTCGACGGGATGGCGGACCAGACGATTCTGCTGGACGGGTTTTCCAAGACGTACGCGATGACCGGCTGGCGACTGGGCTATTCGGTCGCGCCGCGGTGGCTCACCGACGCGATGGCGCAGCTACAGACGAACAGCACAAGCTGCACGGCGTCGTTCATACAGCAGGCCGGGATCGAGGCTCTGACGGGACCGCAGGGCTCGGTGAAGGCGATGGGAGAAGAATTCTGGCATCGGCGGGATCAGCTTGTCGGCGATCTTAACGACATCGAAGGAGTCTCCTGCCAGAGTCCGGGAGGGGCGTTCTATGTCTTTCCGCAGGTGGAAGGTTTCAGCAAGTCGGCGGAGGAGCTGGCTGCGGACCTGCTGAATGAGGCCGGGGTCGCGGTGCTTGGAGGCACGGCTTTCGGGCCTCACGGCAAGGGTTCGTTCCGGTTGAGCTTCGCGAATTCGAGGGAGAACCTGCGTGAGGCGGCCCGGCGGATGAAGGAGTATCTCGAGGGGCTTGGGTAGGGGCAGTTGCCAGCGTCATTTTCTCAGGCGACAGCTTTGAAACGCACCTGCCAGACAAGACTGTCGTTCAACTGGGTCCTTCTAAACAGTTCCTAGGGGTTTTGAGCTGCTGCTGACTACCCTGCCTGCTAAACCTATACCGGCGCTCGTGAAACTAACGTAGCTGGCGGAGCAACTTTTGGGATTCAGGTCAAGAGGGAACGGTCGCGAATGAGCCACTTAGATCTCTAGGGGGTGACCTTCTAGAAACTCTGGCAGTTCACCTTCATATCCTAGGAGTCGGCATAGGGCGATGAAGTTCGTCCAAGTCAAGAATTGATAGTCGTTCAACCATCCCCCGCAATCGAAAGCTGAAGGGTACGTTCCTCTATGGACAAGCGAGTTTCTGAGACGAACTATTCGACGAAGATCTGAACACTTCAATCCGAGGTTGCGGTCATCGTTCAACGACTTGAGCTTATCGTGAAATGTGCTGCGGTATGCGCCCGTCAGATGGTCTAGCACGTGGTCTTTGATTTCTTGTGACAGAGCAGTTTCTTTGATGGCTGCTCTAAGAGCGGGGAGTATTGCTACTTTGAAGTGTTTCTGAAGGATGGTCTCAGATTCGCCCTTTGCATTCGCGTATTTGGCAGCTATCAACTCGGCTAGGGTGGAAGCCAACAAGCCTGTTGCTTCCAAGGACAACGATGGATCGCAAGCGTTAGTGAAGTGGCCTATAAGGGTATTCAGAGTGGCTTTGTCCAGACACTGCGCGGAATCGTTGAAGAACGCTGTCGTAAGCGCATCCAGGCTCAGTTTAGGGACCAAGCTTTCATACCCGCTCTTCAGCGGACGAAATCTAATGGTGTTGGAATAGGGGCTGGTTGTGGTGTAACTGTGGACTCTTTCCACGGCCGATTGCGTGCGGTCGTCAATAGCCTCGCCGTAGTACCAGTTGATCAGATTGCCGGTAGCCAGACGAAAAACACACAGTAAGTTGTCGATAAAGTCCTGAAACTCACCCAGGGGCTTCTGTTCGCATGAAGAAGTCTTGATAGACACAAGGGCCGTCGGCTCTATTCCCCTTGTGGCCCTAAGCCTCGGCGCAATTGTCAAGTAGTCATCGATCGGAGTGATAACTATTTCAAAGCCCTGGTCGGTCAGCCTGATGGGTTCTGGTTGCTCCCGGTCGTTCCTATGCCAGAGCAAATTCGAGATCAAGAATCGTGTCTTGCTATATCCGTCTTCGGACGCGTTTTTGCGCTTGGCCGCGATGTATTGAGCACCTAAACTGAGTTCATCAGGTTGTCGCGCCATAGGTGCGAACAACCAATGGACGCGTGAAAAGAACATCTCCCCGCCGGGTTTGAGCGACCAGCCCTGTGAATCCTGGCCCTCGAATGACAACTCACACTCAGGATTAGCTTGGAGCGAGACTTTACCGGGACGAGGGATGTCCGTTGGCACAACCGATGCAGCAATCCGGCCAGAAGGGAACTGGGCTGCTTCAAAGTTCCCAGTGCCTTCCACCTTATAGTCTTGTTCTTCGACCTTGAAATTCGCCACTCCCGCATACTTGACCAATGGCTTTCCGAATTGCTCCATCGACTTCATGAAGTTATCCCTTCGTTTGGGGCCATTCCACTAGGCAACTAGGCAGTTCGGCGTGAGATTAAGCCCGTTTTGGGTTATTCGATAACGGGTTATACGCTCACCGGGCAATTTAGGCAGCGGTGAGATTGGTTTGAAGAGCGTCTTTACAGGGGAATACGAGATATTCCTCAGTCGGCTGGTTTCAGCACGCAAGGCGGCTGGACTAACACAACAAGATGTGGCTAACCGCCTCGATAGGCTCCAATCCTTCGTATCAAAATATGAGCGCGGGGAACGGCGGCTGGACGTCGTAGAGTTCGTAACTGTCTGTCGTGCTTTGGAAGTAGACCCATGCGACATTATCCGGGAGATCGAAGGACTCGCTGCATCGAGGTCACACTGTGTGCCGGAGTCTGAATCGTGAATACGCTAGGAGTCATCCAATCAGCTTCCGTGCATCTCCAGAGCCTTACTGGACATGTGTTCGACGTTCTGACGATCTCCAAGCCAGATACGGCAGCCGAAGCCGTCAACCTTGCCAAGGTTATATCTAAACTCTCTCCTCTAGTTGGCAACCTGATTGAATTCAACACCATCGAGTTTCTGAACGCTCAGCCAGAGTATCGGTCATTTGGAGAGTGGGTACGTCAAGACCCCGGCTTCCCCGACACCATATTTAGTGGGTCAGTCTCACCTACTCCTGGCTTCGAGATAAAGGCGTGGTTGCCACTTGCAACGGAAATCACAGCACGATTCAAGGATAGTCAAGATCACTTCGTAGAAGACCAAACTTACGTTTGTATGCTTGCTTGGTTGCCTGAACAACTCATTTTCGGAAAACCTAGGATTGTGGATGTCTGCATCGTTTCCGGCCGGTCAATAGCTGAAGCTAGAGACAGGCATTACAACAATCCCCCCGACTACCTTGTCATTGAGCCCGAAGATACGACGGCCCGTACGCGGAATCTTCAACAAACCAACACGAACGGTTACAAGTTTCAAGGGACAACTGAGCAACTAAAGGAGGCACAGCGTGTCGTAGATGGTTGGGACCTAGCGTCCGCCAATTACGAGACAACCGCCGAATACCAAGCGTTGCTAAGAGAATTGCAACGGGAGTTCTCCTACCGACTTGATACCAACTTCGCCAAGATGGATCGAATCGCGCATAGTGAAATCGAGAACTTCAAACAAAGGGTGCTGAATCAAGTCTTACATGGTCATGCAATCAGAAAGTGGAACCGACTGCTCTACGGAAGTTCCCCGTCGCAAAGACGGCAGGCAATTGAAGCTCTCATCAGCAGTCAGAATAGCGACGACTGAATAAATGTTTCCTTGAGGCGCTTGACTCCGTAATAGAAGTAGGTGGGGTCGATTTCGCCACCGAAACTACGCCTGCGACTCAGACGTGCGGCTATGCAGGCCGTAAACAAACCACCGAATGGTTCCCACACGACGTCACCTTCGTCAGAGGATGCCTTGATCAGCATACTGGTCAAGTCGAGCGGCTTCTGGTTTAGGTGAATTGCCTTACCCGAATTTCCATTCAGTTGGTAGCGTTCCGCTCCCCGAAGAGCGGGACGGTCCCAGACATTCGTAAAACCGTGTGGGCATTTGAACTTGGCACGCATCGCCGCCCATTGGTCAGCTGTTGCGGGCTGCTTACCGTCAATGGAGAAATATGGTCGCCCAAAAGGGTAGCCGTGGCGATTCGCATACTCTTGCAGTCGGAGGAACATTTCAGGTGGGGGGAAATACCATAAGTGACCTTGGTCCAAGTATTTTCGAACGGCTGCATCTGCTACACCACACGCTTCGTTTGCTCTACGAAGCGGCAGATTCGTGCGTTTCCATTCCCGCAAGAGCCACTTCTTCAACGGGAGACCGTCTATTCTGGCCTCGTAAACGTACTGCACGCACATTTCCGAGACGACTGGAAACCGCCGTATGCGGCGAGTGTTTACGTTGCCTGCGATATGGCCTTTCCCTTTGTTCCAGATATTGGCGTTGACGTACCGCCATCCATGTGCTTCCAATATCGGATGAACTGCCGCCCAGCCAATTTCTGAGTTCCAAAACCACAAAGTTGTCGCCGGCGTTGCACGCTCCGACCACGCGGCGATGTGCGGTTTGTACCAGTCAGGTAATTCCAAGTGATCAGACGTGTCCCCTTCGAACCCGAGGACGCCGTAGCCACCGTCGGAGACGATTACAGTTGGGGTGTCCCAATCTCCATACAGATTCAGACTGTCTCCCAATTGCACAGTAACTAACTCGTCTGACCACGCACTTGCCACCTCGGAGGAGGCAACTGACTCCACGGCCCGCCCGCGCCCCACTGTGCTAGTCGGTGTACGACGTTTAGCTGGTTTGCCTGTGGTGGTAACGATTCAGCTCCTATAGAGCCGCTGATGCTCGGCATAAGCGTAAACCCAAATTGGGTTATGCACAAGCGAATACCAGTAGAGCGGGAAAACAAAGAACAAGAATATGGCTAGTTGATGCGGTTGACAGTAATCACTTAGATATGACACAATTGCTCAAAAAGCTAAAGCTTGTTGAGCATTGGTCTTGAAGGACGGTGGTGTTTTCAAAGAGGTGAGATTCTGTTAACATAAACATAGCCTGTGCACCGTGGGCACGTGGCGGAGTGGTTACGCGCCGGGGTAGCAAACCGGGAGACGCGGGTTCGAATCCCGCCGTGCCCTTATGCACAGGCCGTCGACCGTAGTTTAGCGTCAGCTATTTAGTCTTGCTAATTCAACCGCTGAGAAACCTCTGCCCACTAGACGGATCTGAGGGCTGATTGCTGGTCAGATCGACAAGAATGTCGGTAAGGAGAAAACAAATGATTGACTCAGGAACACTGTATCTCCTAATTGAGCAGACCCAGGGGAGATATGGGAATGTCATATGGGAGAAGCAAGGTGACCATAGATACGTGATCGTGGGGGGTGAATCCAGCTACGGTTACGATATCGTCCTCGATAACAGCGGTGTTTTACCGACTCTCACAATGACTCGGCACGAGAGCCGTGAAACTGACTCTGTAACTGACCTGGACCCACGGCCTGGGTTCTTCAAGGACATGGGAGACGGCCTGTTTGCAGGTCAGTACTGGATTGCCACTCTTCTGGACAAAGTGACCGGTGGCGAGACTTCGATGGCCGACACAATTGAAGCTACAAGAAAAGAAGGTGAGCGTAGCGGAATCTTCAAGCCACTCAGTTCAAACTCTCCCACCTAACCCTTAGTTTCAACACTCCTGAGACTAGATGGAATCAGCAGCGAGTATTGCGAAAGGCTCTGCTGGCAGGACAGTACCCCGGCGGATGAAGGGGTATCTGGAGGGGGTTAGGTAGGGGCGACTGGCCCTGATTCGGCCTGGGATAGGGCGGGGTGTAAGCGCCCCGTTTGCCAAAAGCAGGGCGAACAGGAAGCGGATGGATTCCCGCTTTCGCGGGAATGACGATTCGGTCCGGGGCGATGTCGGCACCGATTCAAGTCCTGAACCAGTGCAACTCCTTGACAGGTGCGGCTTGCTCCCATACGCTCGAAACTGGATAAAGGCGTTGAGCGGGACTAGTAACTTCGGGAGAGCGTCCCCAGAGAGCCGGCGGCTGGTGAGAGTCCGGCGGCGAAACCCCGAAGCGAATGGACCCGGGAGCTGCGGCCCGAAAGGCTTAGTCGAGTAGGCGCCGACGGCATGTCCCACCGTTATCAGGGAAACGCATCGAGGCGGGCTTTGGACTTGCACTCCGTGCGCGAGTGAGACGTTGCCGCGTCTAATCGGGGTGGCACCGCGAAGGTGAACCGTAACCTCTCGTCCCCGAGGCGAGGGGTTTTTTGTTTGCCCAAACGGCGCGGCGGTCTCGAAGGAGGCGTTCAACCATGAGCGTTGAACTTGGGAGCGCGACGGCGGTAAGACCTGATCGAAACACGGCCCTGGCGTGGCTCGACCAGGGGCGCAGCGTTCCACTGTATCGAGAAATCCTGGCCGACCTGGAGACGCCGGTGTCGGCTTTTCTGAAGATTGCGGGCGGCGGCCCGTCGTTCCTGCTGGAAAGCGTGGAGTCGAGCGACCGGCTGGGACGGTATTCGTTCATCGGGGGCGAGCCGTATTCGGTAGTCCGGATGAGAGACGGCTTACAACGCACCTGTCCAGACTCCGATGGAGAGCACCGTGCCTTCGACGATCCGTTGAGAGTTATCGAGGCGGAGCTTGCGCGGCGCAACGCCGTGTCGATTCCTGAGCTGCCCCGCTTTCAGGGAGGCGCGGTCGGGTTCCTGGGGTATGAAGTCGTGAGGCACTTCGAAGAGCTTCCGCCTCCGGGACGGGACGATCTTGGGCTGCCGGACGCAATGTTGATGTTCGTGGACACGTTCATCGTCTTCGATCACCTGCACCGCACCATCAAGCTGGTGTCCCAGGCGGTGAGTACGGGCGATCCCGCTGGGGACTACGAGCGGGCGGTGGAGCGGATCGACCACTTGCACGACGCGCTTACCGAGCCTAACGACGCTCGGTCCCTGCTGCCGTTCGCGGCGTCCCGGTCTACAACATCCGACCAGGGTCCCGCCAACATGACCCGACGGGAATATGAGGACGCGGTCGTGAGGACCAAGGAATACATCGCGGCGGGGGACATCATCCAGGCGGTTATATCGCTGCGGCTGGTGAGGGAACTGGACGTTAGCGCGTTTTCGGTCTACCGGCATTTGCGGCGGGTGAACCCGTCGCCGTACATGTACTTCCTCGACATGGGCGGTTTTCAGGTCGTGGGAGCTTCGCCGGAGATGCTGGTGCAGGCGGAGGGAAGGCGGGTCAAAACCCGGCCGTTGGCGGGAACGAGACCGAGGGGGGCGACTGCCGAGGAAGACTCGGCGCTGGCGGACGAGCTGATGGCGAGCGACAAGGAGCGGGCGGAACACGTGATGCTTGTGGATCTCGGCCGCAACGACGTAGGTCGAGTGGCAGAGGGCGGCACGGTTCACGTGAGCACGCTCATGGCCGTGGAGAGATATTCGCACGTGATGCACATCGTGTCGGAGGTCGAGGGGGACCTAGAGTCCGGCAAGACCGGCCTGGACGCGCTGCGAGCGTGCTTTCCGGCCGGAACGCTATCCGGCGCTCCCAAAATCCGCGCGATGGAGATAATCGCCGAGATGGAGCCCACACGCAGGGGACTGTATGGGGGCGCGGTCGGCTATTTCAGCTTTTCGGGGGATGTCGATACGGCCATAACGATCAGGACGATGGTGGCGAAAGACGGGCTCGGCTACGTTCAGGCGGGAGCCGGGATCGTGGCCGACTCGGACCCGGAGATGGAATATGAGGAGTGTATGAGCAAGGCGCGGGCCGTGATGAGAGCCATAAACCTGGCACAGGAGGCGGAACATGGTTCTCGTAATCGATAACTACGATTCGTTCACCTACAACCTGGTGCAGTACTTGCTGGAACTGAAGCAAACGCTGGAGGTCCGACGGAACGACAAGATCACGATGGACGAGATCGGCGAACTGGACCCGACGGCCATAGTGCTGTCACCGGGACCCTGCACTCCCAACGAGGCGGGAATCTCGCTTGAGCTGATCGAGAGTCTGGCGCCGTCGAAGCCGATCCTGGGGGTGTGTCTGGGCCATCAGTGCATAGGCCAGGCGTTTGGCGGCAACGTAATCCGCGCGCCGGAGCTGATGCACGGGAAGACGTCGCAGATCCATCACAACGGGGAGTCGATCTTCGAAGGTCTGCCGACGCCGTTCGAGGCCACGCGGTACCACTCGCTGATCGTCGAGCGGGAGACGCTGCCTGAGGCGCTGGAAATAAGCGCGGAGACGGAGGACGGTCTGATAATGGGTCTGCGCCACGAAGAATATCCTGTGTACGGGGTCCAGTTTCATCCCGAGTCGATCCTCACGCCCGCGGGCAAGGACCTGCTCCGCAACTACCTTGAGCTATGCGGTCTGGAGACAAGCTGATGATCGTTGAGGCAACGCAAGAGATCATTGCGGGAGGCAGGTTGTCGTTCGAGACCGCCGCGGGGGTGATGGGCGAGATAATGGACGGCTCCCCCACGCCGGCCCAGTTCGGGGCGTTCGTGGCGGCCCTGAGCACGCGGGGCGAGACTTCCGAAGAAATAGCGGGCATGGCGACGGTGATGCGCGCACGAGCGCGCCAGGTGGATGCCGGCGACGGTCTGGTCGATACGTGTGGCACGGGTGGGGACGGGCAGAACACCTACAACATCTCGACAGCGGCGGCGTTCGTAGTGGCCGGCGCGGGCGGCAGGGTCGCCAAGCACGGCAATCGCGCGGCGACGAGCATGAGCGGGAGCGCGGACGTGCTCGAAGCGCTGGGCGTGAAGATCGATCTGCCGCCGGAGGCGGTGGCCGAGTGCATACGCCGGGCGGGCGTGGGGTTCATGTTCGCGCAGACCTATCATCCGGCGATGAAGTTCGCGGCGCCGCTGCGGCGCGAAATCGGCATCAGGACGGTATTCAACGTGTTGGGGCCTCTGACGAATCCGACCGGCGTGAAACGCCAGGTGCTGGGCGTGGGCCGCGCAGACCTGGTTGGGGCGATGGCCGACGTGCTGGTGCGCATGGGAGCCGAGCACGCGCTGGTGGTCCACGGCAAGGAAGGACTGGACGAGGTGTCGATTTCGGGACCGACGCTGGTGGCCGATGCGCGCGGCGGAGAGGTCAGCCGGTATGAGATCGAGCCGGGCGACTTCGGGCTGGATGCCGCGCCTATCGAGGCGATAGCGGGAGGAGACCCCGAACACAACGCGGCGATCATCAATACGGTATTGGAGGGCGAGGAGGGGCCGCGACGCGACGTGCTGTTGATCAACGCCGGAGCCGGAATCTTCGCGGCAGGCTTGGCGCCTGATATTTCGAGCGGAGTTGCCATGGCGGCAGAGTCGATTGACGGCGGCAAGGCGCGCGCGGCGCTGGAATCGCTGGTCGAATTGAGCAATCAGGTCTGAGCCGGTGGCACGAACGCTGACCATTCTCGATGAGATCGTCGTGCACAAGGGCGCGGAGGTCGCGCTGGCGAGCGAAGCGACGCCTCAATCGCTGTTGATGGAACGGGCGGCGAGTCTGCCGCGTCCGCGAGGTTTCGCCCGCGCGCTCTCAACACCTGGAGTTTCGGTGATAGCGGAGTTCAAGCGGGCCTCGCCTTCAGCGGGGGCGTTTGGAACGGGGCTTGATCCGGCGACCACGGCCCGCGAGTACGAGGGGGGCGGAGCGGCGGCGTTGTCGGTACTGACCGACGCCCGTTATTTCAAGGGGAGCGCGGAAGACCTGGATTCCGCAAGGCGGGCAGTCGCGCTGCCAGTCCTCAGGAAGGACTTCGTGATCGACGAGTATCAGATAGCGGAGAGCCGCGTCATGGGGGCGGACGCGATATTGCTTATCGCGGCGGTGCTCGACGACATGGGCGATTTCTCGGCGGCCGCGCATGCGCTAGGCATGGACGTTCTGATCGAGGTCCATACCGAGGCGGAACTGGGGCGGGCCCTGGACGCCGAACCGGATGCAATAGGGATAAACAACCGCGATCTGAGGACTTTCCACACCGACCTTGCGGTTACCGAAGGGCTTGTGCCGCAGATTCCCGCCGGAATCCCCGTGGTGAGTGAGAGTGGAATCCGTGGTGCGGAGGACGTTCGAGCGCTCCGTGATCTGGGGGTGGACGCTGTGCTGGTGGGCGAGTCGATAGTGAGGTCGGCGTGTCGGAGAGAAGCCGTGTCGAGGCTGGTGGAGGCCGGGCGTGTCTAAGCGGATTAGAGTCCAGATATGCGGGTTTAGGCGACCGGAGGAGGCGCGGGCTGCGGTCGAGGCGGGCGCGGATATGGTGGCGGTGGTGCTGTGCCCGGCGCGCCGTCGAGTGCCGCTGCCGCTCGCCGCCGAGATATTGAGCGAAGCGCCGGCCGGCGTGCGCAAGGTTGGGATCTTCGTGAACCCGCGATTTGAAGAGATTGCGGCGGCTGTCGAGATAGCCGGAATCGAAGTGGCCCAACTGAATGGGGACGAATCGCCGGAGTTTTGCGACAGCCTCGAAGTAGAGGCGATGAAGAGCTTTCGCGTGACGGACGCGGGAGTAGTTCCCGATCCATTCGCATACGCGACCCCGATAAAACACGTCGACGCGCCGCATGTAGTGGGCGGTGCGGGAATAGAATGGGACTGGAGCCGCGCGGCGGAACTGGCCACAAAGTTTGACTTGGTTCTGGCGGGCGGACTCAATCCCGACAACGTAAAGCGGGCGATAGAGGCGGTTTCGCCGTGGGGCGTCGCCGTGAGCAGCGGGGTGGAAACGGATGGCGATAAGGACATCGGGAAGATCCACCGGTTCGTGGAAGCGGCGAAGTCATAGAAGGGCGAGGCCCGTCAGAGAGATGAGCAATTTGAGAGAGGCGATAATCCGACAAGCTAGCCGCGGAGGAGTTTTCCTTCGCTCGATTGCCAAGGGGCGGCCGGCACGGCTCGCGGTGGCTGGTTTGACCGCCGCGGCGCTGCTGGCGGCGACGGCCTGCGATCAGGGCTTCACCGTGGAGTCATCGCCTGACGGTGGTGAGTCGGGCACCACACCGGCAGTGGCGTTCAAAACGCCTCGGACAAAGGCCGCGCCGGAGGTCGAATCAACTCCAACTCCAGAAGTGGAGGAGTCGCCGACCGCCGAGGCTGAGGAATCGCCGCCGGCTGAGGAGGCCACGCCGACGAGCGCTCCCACGACAGAGGCTGCCGAGACCGAGGCCCCGACGACGGAGACTCCGGCGGCCGAGACACCCACCCCGGAGCCGGCGGAGCCTACTCCGACTGCGACGGTGGAGCGCACGCTCGTGCCCGCCGAGGAAACTCCCGCAGGAGAGGCAGAGGACTCGCCGGGGGTTGAGATTTCACCGGAGATGCAAGCCTGGATAGTAGAGATCCTTCAGGACCTGACCGCGGGACGGACGGCAGTGCGGCCCTTCGAGTTCGACCCTGGGCTAGAGGTAACGTTGGAAACCAACAACCTCGCGCGATTCATGCCCGCACAGTTCATACAAAACGGCTTTGACTCGAAGATTCGCAGCGCGTACTTCGTGCAGGCGGGACAAATCGTCGACTGGCGGGACCCCGCGCAGACGCGCCGCCCCACGTATTTTGGCGAGATAATCCTCGTACACGAGTCCGAAGCGGATGCGGCGTCGTTTTCGAGCGAGTATCGGTCCTTCGCGATTTCGTTGCTAGGGTCGTTTTCGGATCAATTCGTCCAAAGCAATTTCCCTGACGCGACGGGGAACTTGCAGGAGGACGCCGGGTTCGGGATCGCAGAGGAGGAATTCATCCTGGTGGGAGAGTTTGATCTTGGACTCGAGGGGCCGCCGATTCGCCCCCAGGTTTACATAATGACCGGGAGGCAAGGAAACGTGAATTTCGCGCTGTTGGTGCTGTTCCTGGACTCTCAGTCGCGAATGCGGCCGTTCGCGTTATTGGACCGGTTGGTGAGCAGAATTGGATAGCCTATCCGCCGGTATTGCCCATGTGGGCGCCGTTGCGGTGGCAAGCGTCGTCCGGACGAAAGGTAGCCGTCAATGACTTCCAGTGGCGCGCAGCAAGCCACATTCGACGCATCGGTTTGGGAAAACCTGCCGACGGATACGGGACACTTCGGGACGTTCGGGGGCCGCTTCGTGCCGGAGACGCTGATGCCGGCGCTGGAGGAGATGGCGGACGCTTATTCGCGCGTGAAGGAAGACCCGGAATTCAACGCCGAGCTGGAGCGGCTGCTGAAGCATTACGTGGGGAGACCGACCCCAACTTACTTTGCCGAGCGGCTTTCCGACAAGCTTGGCGGCGCACGGGTCTATTTCAAGCGTGAGGACCTGGCTCACACGGGCGCGCACAAGATCAACAACGCGATGGGGCAGGGGCTTCTGGCAAAGGCGATGGGCAAGGACCGGATCATCGCCGAAACCGGCGCGGGACAGCACGGAGTGGCGGTCGCGACGGTGTGTGCGATGCTCGACTTGGAATGCCTGATCTACATGGGCGAAGAGGACATCCGCCGGCAGGAGCTGAACGTCTTCCGCATGAAGATTCTGGGCGCGGAAGTTATTCCCGTGTCGTCGGGAAGCCGGACTCTGAAGGACGCGATTAACGAAGCTATCCGGGACTGGGTAACGAACGTTCTCAATACGTTCTATATCTTCGGATCGGTTGCCGGGCCGCATCCGTATCCGATGATCGTTCGGGACTTCCAGGCGGTTATAGGCCGGGAAGCGCGCGAACAGATGATCGAGCTGACGGGCCGGTTGCCAGACCTGCTGGTTGCCTGCGTCGGCGGCGGCAGCAATGCGATGGGGCTGTTCTACGAGTTCGTGCGCGACACCGACGTGAAAATGGTGGGCGTCGAGGCCGGGGGGACAGGCATCAACTCGGGAATGCACGCGGCAACCCTAACGGCGGGGCGGCCGGGAGTGCTTCACGGTGCGCGCAGCTACCTGTTACAGGACGAGAACGGCCAGGTGCACGAAGCTCACAGTATCTCGGCGGGTCTCGACTATCCGGGCGTGGGGCCCGAGCACAGCTACCTGATGGACACCGGACGAGCCAGCTACGTCGCGCGAAATGACGATGACGCGCTCAGGGCGCTTGGAGTCTTGGCGAGGGAGGAAGGGATCATCCCGGCGCTGGAGCCTGCGCACGCACTGGCTTACGTGATCGACATCGCGCCATCGATGAGCAGGGACGAGATCATAGTGATCAATCTCTCCGGCCGCGGTGACAAGGACATGGAGACGGTGGTGGACGAGCTGGGACTGCGCGGTTGAACCGGTTTTCGCAGATTTTCGAGCGCGCGGCCGAGGAAGACCGGCTGATTGTGAGCATCTTCCTGACCGTCGGCCATCCGAGCGTTTCGGAATCGATGGAACTTACGCTCGCGGCCATTGAATCGGGGGCCGAGATCATCGAGCTGGGAGTGCCGTTCTCCGATCCCCTGGCGGACGGGGCGACCATACAAGCGTCGTCATACAAGGCGCTTCAGCAGGGCGTGACTATGCGGGACTGCTTGGAGGTGGCGGCGGCGGTGCGGGGCAAGTCCGACGCGGCTCTGCTGTTGATGGGCTATACGAACCCGTTTCTGGCCTACGGTCTTGAAAACCTGGTGCGGGATGCGACCGAAGCCGGTGTGGACGGGCTGATAGTTCCCGACCTCCCTCCCGACGAAGCGGGCGAGTTCGAGCGGGCTTTGCAAGGCTCCAATCTGAGCATGGTGTACCTAGTCGCCCCGACGACCAACGAAAGCCGACTGAAGACCGTGGCGAGTCATGCCGACGGTTTTCTGTATTGCGTTTCGCTTACCGGCACGACCGGGGGAGAGCAGATTGGGCAGGGCGTGGGCGATTTCCTGGCCCGAGTTCGCCGCGAAACGTCGATTCCGCTGGTAGTTGGATTCGGAATCTCGCGCCCGGACCACATCGCGTCGCTCCGGGGCAAAGCGAACGGCGCGATCATCGGCGGCAGGTTCGTTCGCTTGATCGAGGAGGCGTCCGACGACGAGCGCCTGGACGCTGCGCGCTCGTACGTCGAATCGATGGTGGAGGCTGCCAGCGGGAAATGAAGACCGCCCTAGCGCTGATAGGCGCGGCGGTTCTCGGTTACCTAGCGATCACCGTCCGCTCCGCCTTCAACCTGATAACGCCGAAACGAGAGTATGAGCCGGAGGGATACCAGCCGGCGGAGGTCTCCTTCGAGCGGGTGACCTTTCACAACCGCGCCGGGCTGCGGCTCGCCGGCTGGACCGGGATCCGCGAGCGGGCGAAGGGCACGATTGTCTTGTGTCATGGCGCGTGGACCAATCATCGCGAGATGGAGTCGCGGGCGGAGGCGCTGTGGAATCGCGGCTTTTCGGTCATGACGTTCGATTGTCAGGGCTGCGGCGAGAGCGGAGGAAGATATACGAGCCTGGGTCTACGAGAGGCTGACGACCTCGTTGCGGCGGTCGATTATCTTGCCGCTCAGGGCGATCCCGGCCCGGTGGGAGTGCTTGGCAACTCGATGGGCGGCGCTGTAGCAATAATCGCGGCGGGGCGTGATGAACGTATTCAGGCCGTCGCGACCGACGGGGCGTTTGCGGCGGCCGGGAGAGACTTCGTGGGGTATGCCTTCCGGGGCGTATCCGGACTTTCTCCCACAATGTTTCAGGACGCGGTGGTGATGATGAGCGAGTCGGTGTCGGGCGCGCGGCTCGATCGAGTCAGGCCAGTTGCGTCAATCGGAAGGATCGCGCCGCGTCCGGTGATGCTGATTCATGGCGCCGACGACGCGATGATTCGGGTAGCGGAAGCTCATACGCTGTATGCGGCCGCGGGCGAGCCGAAGACGCTCTGGATAGTCCCCGACTGCGAGCACGTCCAGTCGTTCCATCTTTATCGGGAGGAGTACCTGGGGCGGGTGGAGGAGTTCTTTACGAGGGCGTTTTCCGCGACGCGCGAATAGTCCGGCGACGGCGCCCGTCAGTGTTTCTTTGAGGTCTGACTAGGGCGCGGCCGAGGATGGGCAGAGGTCGCTGAGAGTGCAGCGGTCGCAGGCGGGTTTGCGGGCATCGCATACGCGCCGCCCGTGCCAGATGATGGAGTGTCCCGCGAAAATCCACTCCTCCTGGGGGAGCAGGTCCATCAAGTCTTGCTCGATCTTTTCGGGGGCTTTCTGGCGGCTGAGGTCGAGCCTGTGACTCAGGCGGTTTACGTGGGTGTCGACGGTGACTCCGGAGGCGATGCCGAAGGCGGTACCGAGGACTACGTTGGCGGTCTTGCGGGCGACGCCGCGGAGGGTGAGCAGATCGTCCATTTTGGCGGGCATTTCGCCGCCGAAGTTTTCGACAATGGCGGCGGCGGCTTCCCTGACCGCCCGCGCCTTGTTTCGGTAGAAGCCGGTGCGCCGCACCATCTCCTCCATGTCTTCTTGCGGCGCTTGGGCCATCGACTCGATGGTCGGGTATCGGGCGAATAGCGCGGGAGTCTCCATGTTGACGCGCACGTCGGTGCTCTGGGCGGAGAGGATGGTCGCCACGAGAAGCTCCCACGGGGTCGAGTAATTCAGTTCGCAGTCGGCGTCGGGGTATTCGTCGTGCAGGCGGGCGACGATCTCATTCGCGCGTTCGCGGCGCCTGGCCTTACTCTCCCGCCTGCGCCGGACCTTAAACGATTTCCTCTTGGTCGACGCTTTTTTTCGAGGTCTCGATGCGGCCATTCTCGCCTCCCGGAGCCGCGGCTCGTGCGCGCTCACCCGCCGCTACAGCTTAACCACGGCAGACGCCGTGCGGCATCAAGTGGCGATTGGATATCTTCGGACTTGCGCGGAGCAGGCGGTCGAAATGGCGAGCCGGCAGGTCTATCTATGGATGGGGCACCTAGATGTGCAATCCTATTGAATCCATACACGTAAGGTTTGACCAGAGGAGGCCGACTTGGCTTGGGATTTCGAGGCCGTGGCGGGGCCGTATACGTTCACCGAGGGGCCGGTGTGGAC
>JAPOWW010000021.1:2840-349187 GCA_026707405.1 Chloroflexota bacterium | reverse complement strand
ACGCCCTACGACGACGGCGACGATCAGACCGACGATGCTCTGACCTACACGCTGACCGGCGAGGCGGCCGATGCATTCGTTATCGATGCGAGCACCGGCCAGATCAGCGTCAAGCAAGGAGCATCAATCGACTTCGAGACCAAGAGCTCCTACACCGGCAAGGTGCTCTACACCGTGCAGGGCCGGCAGGCCACCGTCGAACTCACAATCGAGGTCATTGACGTCCCCGTCCCCGCCCAGCCTGCCGCGCCGTCGCTTGCGCGCACGCCGTTCGAGGGCGAATCGCCCCCGGCCCTGGACGTGACCTGGACCGCCCCCTCCGATAACGGCTCCGGGCTCACCGGCTACGAGGTCCGCTACCGCAAGCAGGACGACACGGCCTGGACCGACCACGGCGCCGCCCTCTCGGCGCAGACCACGAGCCTAAACCTGCCGGACTTGGAGGCAGGCGCGATCTACGAGGTCCAGGTGCGCGCCATCGGCGACGACGGCCCAGGCGAGTGGTCGGCCTCCGGCTCGGCCCGCGCCAACCGGCCGCCGAACACCACCAGCGAGTTCCTTGCGGACCAGACTTTAGAGATCGGCTCCGCCAGCTTTGACTTCGACGGCGGGACGTATTTCGAGGACGCGGACGGCGACACGCTGAGCTACTCAGTCTCTTCAGACTATCCCGGCGTGGTGCGGGTCGGCATCGAGACGTCCCAACTGCAAACGGACCTCCTCAATCCGAGTTCGTCGCCGGTCACCTACGGGGCGCATGACGGGTACGGCGGGTATGTCTCCCGCACCTTGACGATCACGGTTTCCGCCAACGAGACCCGGAGCGTCGTCGAAAACTCCCCCGCCGGCAGGCTGGTGGGCAACCCTGTGACCGGGACTCCCTACGACGACGGCGACGATCAGACCGACGATGCTCTGTCCTACACGCTGACCGGCGAAGCCGCGGATGCATTCGTAATCAACTCGAGTACCGGCCAGATCAGCGTCAAGCAAGGCGCAACCATCGACTACGAGGCCAGGAGCTCCTACACCGGACAGGTGCACTGGATCGTGCAGGACCAGGCTGCCAGCGCGAACCTCGCCATCCAGGTGACGAACATCCCGCCGCCCGGCCGGCCGAACGCGCCAACGGTGACGCCCGCGTCCACGCAGCCTACGAGCGTTTTGGACGTGCGTTGGACGGCCCCGGCTGACAGAGGGTCGTCCATCACCGACTACGACGTGCGCTACCGCAAGGTGGGCGCGTCGGGATGGTCGTCGCGCAGCTTTAGCGGCACGGGTACATGGACGACGCTCACAGGGCTGGATTCCGGGACCGAGTACGAGGTGCGGGTGCGGGCCGAGAGCGATGAAGGGGAAAGTTCCTGGTCTGAGGCCGGCAGAGGCCGCACGCGTGAACCGAACACGCCCGTCCAGATCGACCGGCCAGGCGGCGGCGGCCCATTGGTCCGCGAGGTCGCTGAGAACTCGCCGCCCGGGACCCCCGTGGGCGCCGCGGTGACCGCCAGTGACGTCGACGGCGACTCGCTGGTCTACTCGCTGTCGGATACGATCAACTTCGTCATCGACCCCGCCAGCGGCCAGATTCTGGTTGCGGGCAGCGCGTTTCTGGACTACGAGTCCGTGTCGTCGTACACCGTGACGGTGAGCGTCACGGACGGCAAGAACGCGGCTGGCACCCCTGATTCCGCGATCGACGACACGGTGGAAGTAACCATACAAGTGTTGGACGTGGCCGAGCCGCCAGTCCGTCCGGACGCGCCGTTTGCGAATGCGACCTTGACCGACCCGGCGACCTCGCTCGACGTGATTTGGACCGACATCGCCGTATTTGGGACGCCCTTCACGACCGACTACGACGTTCGCTACAGGGTCAAGGGGAACGCTGACTGGATATCACACCCCTTCGACGGCCCCGTGCCGGGGACGGTCATCTACGACCTCGAGCCTGGCACGGTCTATGAGGTGCAGGTGCTGGCCAGAAACGACGAGGGTGAAAGCCCCTGGTCGGAAAGCGGCATCGGCATAGCCGGGCCGGCCACGTTGAACGCCAACCGGGAAGTGCCCGAGGATACGCCGGCAGGCGCTTCGGTAGGCGACCCCGTCACGGCGCCCGGCTCGCAGAGCCACGCGGTCACCTATTTGATAGTGCGGGAGACGGCCCAAGCATCGACTGGTCCATACGTCGAATTCACCATTGACGGCGACACCGGCCAGATCCGGTTGGCCGAAGGCTCCCAATTGGACAGCTCGATAGACAATCGCTACTACTTGAGCGTGCGGGCGATCTACACCGAGCCAGGAGCGACCGGCGGTCAGGTCGTAAACGCCAACATCAACGTGGTCATCGACGTGGTCCCGGTTGAGGGCCCGCGGGCCCCCGGTCCGACCGACCCCACGCCGGACGTCCCCACATCGATTAACCCGGCGCCGAACAATCCGCCAGGCGACAACCCAACCGGCGACAACCCGCCGGGCATCATCCCCACGGGCGACAACCCAACCGGCGACAACCCGCCCGGCAGCAGCCCGCCCGGCAGCAGCCCGCCCGGCAACAATCCGCCCGGCAGCAGCCCGCCCGGTGACAACCCGTCCGGTGACAACCCGCCCGGCGGCAGCCCGCCCGGTGGCAACCCTCCCGGCAACAACCCGCCGGACGACCCGCAGAGCCCCCCAGCGGATGCCTCCAAGCCGGATGATCCCACGCACAACGACCCGGCGTCGGAACCCAAGCAGGCGACGAGGAGCACGGCATCCCCACCCCCGGTGAACGCCCTGCGCCGGATCGACCTGTCGACCATGATTGCCAGCGTGGACGATGTGCTGGCCCCCGCGCCTCGGAGAGCAACGCCGTCGTCGAACCTGGCGCTGATCTCAGGCACGCCGGCCCCCGACCCGGCGGCTCTGTCCGTCCTCGCCGGAGCGCAGTGCATCGACGACCACTGGCTCGCGCTAATCGCCGGCTTGCTGTTCGCATTGTTGCTGGTTCTCCTGGCACTGCTCTTCGCGGTGCTGAGGAGGCGAAAGCAACAGCCTGAATCCGAACAGGCAGCCCAGCGAGGCACGGTGATGGATGTGAGCTAAAGCCTGAGGATGGGGGCTTGGAATCCCCATCCTCGGACTCCGTCTCCGGGACTCCCAAAGTCTTGCCCCACGCCCGTCGCGCGCCCACGCGGCGGGCGTGATTCCTCTCTTCAAGGCCCATCCGCCTTCGAGCATCCGGTCACCTGCCACTTTCAACTCGAAGCGCTCGGTCAAATCCAAACGAGCCGGCGCGCCCGGATGGAGCGGATGGCCGGGAGTACAATTCCGGCAACCGTCTTTGCGCGCATGGGGGCTATATGTAAGAAAGTCCGCGAACCGAACTTTGGGGGTTGTTGTTTGTAGCTCCAACAGGCGGCGGGGAAAGTGTCCTCGATGACTTCGAAACGAAGCGTCCGCTTTCCCGGCTCCTGGAGGTCAAGCTGAAGGAGATGACACGGTCGTCATGCAGATAGTTGGTCGAATTCTGGCGGTCTATCTTGTACTTACGGCGCTTGCCGCGGCGGTCCTGCTGATCGTGACGCCGCTGACACACGACGGTTCGCCGGATTACCCAGTGTGGAGCGTATTGAACTGGTTCATGGCCGTCGGCGTCGTGGCGATCCTGGTGATTAGCTTCCTGCGCAAACGCGCCCTCGGAGACCGGGACGGCGGCAGCGATCTCGAAGCAGCACGCGTCAGCCTTGTGTACTACGGAGCCATCGTCCTCACGATGCTGTTCTTCTGGGAATGGTTCTGGACGCTGAATCCCGAGAGCGAGACGGGCGAAGCCGTCACCTCGCACATTGTCTACTTCCCGCTCATGGACTCGCTGTTCGTCGTCTTGGGACTTTCGATCGGACGCCGCATCTGGCGGAAAGCCGGAGGCGCATAGACTCTTCAGACGCCGAGCGCCGGATTCCTATTGTCCGGAACCGGAGCCGCACGTGAGCTGAGGTGAGGAGGACCGGTGAAGCTGAACGTCCGTTATCAATGCATGCAGAGCACGTGTCCCGACGAAAACGTCGAGGCGAACATCGCGGTCGTCGAAGCGGCGTTCGACCTCAACCCGGCCGAAACCGCGCTGGTTCTCGTCGACGTTTGGGGAGGCCACCACATCAAAAGCCACTACGAGCGCACCGGGCGAATAATGTCCGAGAAGATCCGCCCGTGCATAGAGGCCGCGCGCGCGTGCGGGATCGCGGTGGTATACGCCCCATCGCCCCACGTCGCGGAGGTCTATCCGCAGTGGACCCGTTATGCCGGAGAGTCCCAGATCAACCCCGGCCCCGACACCCCCGACGACGGCTGGCCTCCGCCTGAATACAGACGCCGCGAAGGCAAATACGCCACGCTACGCCGCCCGGACAATGAAAGGATGAATGGCTACACCGGATCGCTGCCCGACTGGTGGCACATCAGGGACATTGCCTCATCCATAGCTCCCGAGCCTGAGGACTTCGTGGTCGCGACGGGCGATCAGCTTCACCGCCTGCTCCGTCACAATCGCCTGGTGCATCTCATATACGCGGGCTTCGCCACGAACATCTGCGTCATCTACCGGGACTACGGGCTTCAGGCCATGCGGCATCGGGGCTACTTCCCGATGCTTCTGCGGGACTGCACGACGGCGGTCGAGACTGGCGCCACGGTCTCGGATTTCACCATCACCAATACGGTCATAGCCGATCTCGAACGGTGGTTCCCGACAACCGATTCCGCCGAGTTCCTGGCCGCCTGCGGACAGGCCGGATAGCGCTGTTGAGGGAGCGGGGGGCACCTCCGCTCCCGCGTTAACCAAATAGCCCAGACCCGCCCGGCGGGGTTCCGGTTCTCTTTCGGGGTAGCCCCCTCCATCGCACATTTGCCACTCCTTTGAATTTTCTTCACATGCGCTCGATAGGGTGAAGCATGTTGAAAATCAGTCCTCGAAAGGAGATCGCGGAATGACCCGAAGGCGTTGGTTGATAGGCACGGTCCTGGCCGCTTTGATGGCCCTGGGTATCGCGGGGGGCGTCGTACTGGCGCAGGAGGCGGACGAAGATTCAATGATGAAGAGCTTCGCAGGCAGAGTAGCCGAGATACTCGGGTTAGAGGAGACGCGTGTTCAGGACGCCATGGACCAGGCTCGCCAGGAGATGTTCAGCGAGCGGCTGCAAGAAAAGCTGGACCGGATGGTCGAGAGCGGCCGCATAACGCAGGAGCAGGCCGACGAGTACAAGGCCTGGGTCGAGTCGAGGCCGGACGGCGCGTTCAAGAAGTTCGGCAAGCGAGGCCACCATGGCGGTGGATATCATCGCGGCTGGCACTGGGACAGAGGCCATGACGCGCCCCCGAGTGAAAGCACCGGGACCGTTCAGTGAGTTCCGGTCAAGCGGCCTAAACCACTATGGGGCTGTGACGGGGGTCTGACCCCGCCTCCCGACACCCGTCTCCCCTCCCTCATCAGGAAGCCTTGCCCGTCGGCTGCGGGCAAGGCTTCCTCACGGTCGGACAAGCCGGCGGCCTGCCAGGTGCCTACCTTCATGAATCCTTCACATTCTTGCATTAGAGTCAATGAGGCGGACGCTCGACTGATCGGGCATCCGGAGCCGTTTCGACCTGAAAAGTCAAGCAGGCTGGCGCAATCGACCAATGGCACGCACGGTACTGATAATCGAAGACGACTCCGACACTCGCCGGCTGGTCGGCCTGTATCTGTCCCGTGACGGTCACAAGGTCCTGGAGGCGTCGAACGGCCTCGAAGGGCTTGCGCTCGCGAGAAAGGCCACTCCGGACCTCATCGTGCTCGATCTGATGCTTCCGGGCATGAACGGCATGGACATCTGTCGCAGCCTCCGCAAGGAGTCAGCCGTGCCAATCCTGATGCTCACGGCACGGGTTGATGAAAAAGACCGGCTCGACGGCCTGGATCTCGGCGCCGACGACTACGTAATCAAGCCATTCAGTCCCAGGGAGCTCGCCGCGCGGGTGAGGGCGGTGCTGCGCCGCACCGCTTGGGAGGCAACCGAGAGCGGACCGGAGGAGATCAGCTACGGCGACGTGACAGTCGGCCTCAAGCAATACGCGGTACGAGTTCGCGGCGCGGCGGTCTCGTTGACGCCTACCGAATTCCGCATTCTCGCCATGTTCGTGCGCGAGCCGGGCCGCACTTTCACGCGGGAACAGATCATCGACGGAGCATTCGGATACGACTTCGACGGCTTCGACCGGACGGTCGACGCGCACGTGGCCAATCTCAGGCGCAAGCTCGGCGTCGAGCGTGGAGCGCGGGAGTACATCCACACGGCCTACGGCGTCGGCTACAGGTTCGGTGATGCCTAGCTGGCTGTTCAGCCTCCAGTTCAGGCTTGTGGCAAGCTTTGCGCTGGTGCTGGCGCTGGTCCTGGGAGGCGTTGGGGCCTACATAGGTCTGGAGGCCAACAGGCAGGCCAAGCATCTTCAGGATCGGACCGACCGGGCGCAGTCGTTTCGAGTTCAAGAGATTCTGGCGCGCTTCTATTCACACAACGGAGACTGGAGCGGCCTCCAGCCCGTACTGGAGCGTACGAGTTTCGCCCTGGGGCGCACCATAATCCTGCTGGGCGAGGACGGAATGCCCGTTGCCGCCACCTCCAGCGAAACTTTCAGATTCGACAGAATGCGGAAATCCGACTTCATGCCCATAGTGGTCGACGGTAGGCAGGTCGGCAGCCTCTACATCGAGAAGGAACGTAGACACGCCGGCCGCGATGTTTTTGACAAGGGTGCATTCTCACGGCCGCCAGGTTTCGGAGGACCGAGGGTCTCGGCCGTGGTCGTGGATGCCGGTCAGCTTGAAGCGCCGCTCTGGTCGCGGTTCGCCGAGGTGACACACCGGTCGCTCCTGTGGGCGGGTGGGGCCGCCGGGGCCGCCGGCCTGCTGCTCATATCTCTGACGTCGAGACGGATGCTGAGGTCCGTCCGCACGCTCACGTCCGCCGCCAGGCGCATGGGCCGGGGCGACCTGTCCCAGCGCGTGACTGCAGAAGGACGGGATGAGATCGGAGAGCTGGCCAGGACTTTCAACGCCATGGCCGACGGTCTGGAAAGCGCCGAACGTCAACGGCGCAACATGGTGGCCGACGCGGCCCACGAGCTCAGGACCCCGCTTTCGAACATCCGGGGCTACGTCGAAGCCGTACGCGACGGCGTGCTCAAACCGGATCCGGAAACCCTGGATACCATCCACCAGCAGGTCTTGTATCTGAACGATCTAGTCGACGACCTGCGCCTTCTCGCCGAGACCGAGGCCGGCGAACTTGGGCTGAACCGCGAGCCCGGTTCGCTATCCGAAGTTGTAAGAACGTCTGTTGAAGGAGTCCGGGCGAGGGCGGAGTCCAAGGGCGTGGCGTTGGTGATTGATCTTCCGCCGGAGTCGCCGAGCTTGGAGTTTGATTGGACGAGGATCTCTCAGGTGGTCGGTAACCTTTTGGACAATGCCATTCGCCACACGCCTGCCGGAGGCACGGTGACCGTATCAGCCGGCATCGGATCCGCCGTCGCCACGGTCTCGGTGGCCGATACCGGCGAGGGAGTGCCCGCCGAGGACGTCCCGCACATCTTCGAGAGGTTCTATCGGGTAGATCCGTCGCGCAGCCGGTCCACCGGCGGCGCGGGCCTCGGCCTCACGATAGCGAAGCAGTTGGTCGAGGCCCACGGCGGGTCCATTCGGGTGCAAAGCGCCGTCGGCGAGGGAACGACAATTACGTTCGATCTGCCTCTCGGCGGCTAGCGACTTGCAATGTACGGCCTGGTATTCAGGCCGTCTGAGTCGGACCGGCTTGATGAGCCTCGCGGCGGCAGGCCGCTAGAGGGGCTTCCGACCCGGAAATCCCTCCTCCAGACCGTGCCAGAACTCGATCGTCTCCTCTCCAAGCCGGTAGCACAGGAATATCTCCTCGCCCTCGCGGATAGAAGGGAAGTCGATAAGGCCCGTGTCCAGGTCACGGACTATTACGCCGCGCTCCTGCACCTCATGGACCAATCCCTCCAGCTCCCTGACCAACTTTAGGAACTGCGGCTGCGCGTCTTGCGACTGTCCATTTCCCCGCACCGTTGTTTCCAGCTCGGCGGCGAGTCCTCTTAACTCGGCCCGCTTCCGGCTGATTTGTAGAAGCCGGCCTCGAATCTCGGGAAGGATGGTCAGGGCGTCGTCGAGAGTGAAATACCTGCCAAACCGGCCCGATGCGCCTCTTTGAGACATTCGACTGCGACTCCAGCGTGTGCACCGCTCGCGTAAAATGGCGGCCCGGTCCGCTCGGGCCGGCATCCAGCGTGCGGAACTATTGGTCCGTCCAAACTAGTGGATTATCGACTATGGCGGAAATCGTAAACACGGCCCGTATTCCCGTTCACGTGTTCGCTCCCATGGACGCGATCCAGCCCGAATGCATAACGCAGGCGGAGAACGTCGCCAACCTGCCCGTCAGCTTCCACCACGTAGCTCTTATGCCCGACGCGCACGTCGGCTACGGAATCCCCGTCGGCGGCGTGGCGGCAATCGAAAATGCGCTGATTCCCTACGCCGTCGGCAACGACATCGGATGCGGCGTGGCGACTTGCAGCCTCGGCGTGAACGCCCGCGACGTGCGCCGGGGCGATCTCGGCAGGCTGCTCGATAACGTTTCGTCGCGCGTCCCGGTCGGCCCCAAGACCCGCAAGCGCCCGCTCAAGAGCCGGTTGTTTTCCAATCTGCCCAATCTGCCGGTGGTCCTGGCGAACCGCGACCGGGCGGAGCGCCAGCTAGGCACGCTCGGGTCGGGCAACCACTTCATCGAATTCCAGGCCGACGAGGAGGGGTGGATGTGGGTGATGATCCATTCGGGATCGCGAAACGTTGGCCTCCGCGTGTGCACTCACTACAGCAGGCGCTCCAAGAGCCGCCGAAAGCGCGACCGCTCGGTCAAGCGCCTCCGCGACGCCAACCTGTCGTGGCTGGAGCTAGGCGATGGTTCCGACGGTGACAGCTACCTGGCCGAGATGAGCTTTTGCCAGGACTACGCCCGCGAAAACCGCCGGCTGATGATGAATGAAATTATGCGCGCCGCGCGGCAGGTTCTGGGCAAGATTGACGAAGGCGAGCGGATCGACATCCATCACAACTACGCCGAGAAAGAGACCCACTACGGCAAGGAAGTGTGGGTGCACCGCAAGGGCGCGGTGCGGGCCGAAACGGGAGACGCGGTCCTGGTGCCCGGCAGCATGGCGACCGCGAGCTACGTGGGACGCGGGCTGGGACTCGCCGAGAGCTTCAGAAGCAGCGCCCACGGCGCGGGCCGCAAGATGGGCCGCGGGCAGAGCAAGCGCAGCTTCACGCCGCAGCAGGTCGCCCGCGAGATGGACCGACTGAACATAGTCCACAAGGCCAGCAAGTCGGGGCTTGTCGAGGAGTCCGGCTGGTCGTACAAGGACGTGGACATGGTGATGAGCAGTCAGTCCGAGCTGGTAGCGCCGGTCCGGCGTCTCCGGCCCGTTGCGGTCCTGAAAGGCTAGCGGCGGTTCCCATCAGGGCTGTTGATGGAGCCGCCGCGCGGCCCTGGGGACGAATGTTCACCATTTTGGTCCGTCAGGCCGCGTACAAAAACCGAGTTAGGCGTAGGATATCCACCAACTGGTACGTGGCTGGGGGGTATCCGTCATTTCGTCGCAAGAAAGTCTGGCGCCGGAGCAGCTTCCCACCTGGTGGCGGGTCGTGTCGCTACTCGGACCGGATATGTTCTCCGAATACGAGTCGGACTTCCTCGGTCGCCCCATCGAGCGGCTTTTCTATTTTGTCTGGCGGCGCGTCGTGGCGCGCGAATACAAGATGCTCGGCGAGCGCCTGAACAAGTGGTACAGCGAGGAACTGGCCGCCAAGCCTGGGTCCCACAGACCCGTCGAACAACGGCGGTCGCAGTATCCCGGTCTGATGGTCCGGGAGGAGTTGGCGTTCGTCGCGGAGCTGGGCGTGATTCAGAGGATATGGTTCAAATACTGCCTGCTGACCGCGCCGCTGGTTGGCGATTTCCTCGACGAGATGCGCTATCGCTACCGGTTCTTCGGCATGGGCGACGAGGTTTGGATCGGGCCTGAGCGCAAGGGACGGGGCAATGTTCCCGAGTGACCGCTGCCCGACCGCGCGTGCGTATAGCGAGCGCGCCGCCTCCACGTTAGCTCTAGCGCATTGACGGATCGAGCCGGGGTCGGGATAGCCGGTCCCGAACCCGTCGCGCAACCGGACTCCGCAAGCCGCAGGCGCGGATTCCCGCCGCCGGTGCTGCGCCATCGCGGGTTTGCGTTGCTCTTCTTCAGCTTGCTGTTTTCCAATACTGGCACGTGGATGGCCCAGACCGTCCAGGCCTGGCTGGTGTACGAGTTGACCGGTTCGGCGCTCGCGCTCGGAACCGTCTTCGGCGCGTTTGCCATTCCGATGATCGTCTTGCCGTTCTTCGGCGGCGTGCTGGCCGACCGGCTGGACCGGCGCAAGGTCATCTGGATAATGCAAAGCGCGGCGACGCTGTTGGCGCTCACGATGGCCATCCTGGTTGCCACGGAGCTGATTCAGGTCTGGCACATATTTGTGATCAGCTTCATTTCGGCGATCGCGCTCGCGTTCGACCAGCCCACCCGCCAGGCCATCATTCCCGACCTGGTGCCGCGCGACGAGCTGCGGCCCGCCGTGGCCCTGAATTCCGCCGTGTTCACCGGCGGGGCGTTCATCGGACCCGCGCTGGCGGGATTTCTGGTCGCCCAGGCGGGCCTTCCGCTGGCGGGGGCGTTCTTCATCAATGCGGCTACGTTCGGCGCGGTGATCGTGGCGGTGGCGTTCATGCGCATACCACCCCTCGACCCCTCCAGAACCAGGGGATCGGTCCTGAGAACGGCGCTCGACGGGTTCAGGTTCGTCGGCCGCAACGAGCTGATCATCATGGTCATGATCCTCTCGCTGGCGACCAGTCTCTTCGGGCGCTCCTATCACGCGCTGCTGCCGGTCTTCGCCAAGGACATCCTCGACGTGGGGATCCAGGGACTCGGCATGATGAACTCCGCGCCGGGCGCCGGTTCGATAGTCGGCGCGGTGCTGATCGGCATGAATATCAGGCTGCCGCCGAACGGCGTATTGAGTCTTGGCGGAACGGTCGTAATGGCGCTGCTGGTGATCGGATTCGCAAGCTCCGAGTCCTACGTCCTGAGTCTGGTGCTGCTCTTCCTGCTCGGGGTTCTCGGAACCGTTCTGATAACGGCCACGCGCACCATCTTGCAGCTACGCGCGCCGAGAGAGTACATGGGCCGCGTGATGAGCCTCAGCACCATCGCCGTCATCGGATTTGGGCCGCTCGGCGGGTTCATCGTCGGACCGCTGGCCGAGTTCACGGGCGCACCGTACTCGCTCTACCTCTCGTCGGCGCTTGTTGTGATCGCGGCGGCGTTCCTGGCGGGTGTGCGGCCGACCCTGCGGCAGGCCACATAGCCTCGATTAGCGGCCGGCCAGCCCCTTCTTCCGGAACGAGGGCACCAGCACCAAGACCGTGAGGACCATGCCGATGATTCCCAGCCACTGGGCTAGCTGCAACGGCCCCATAAACGGATCGACGCGCAGGAAGCTCACCAGGAACCGCCCCAGCGAATAGAGTCCCATATAGACCCAGAAGACCCTGCCGGTGCCACCCCAACGGCGCATCAGGTACATCATGATGCCCATGATGATGAAGTCGAAAAGCAGCTCGTAGGTCGTGGCGGGATGCTCCGGGAACGTGGCGCCGGTGGCGTCGCGGGTGGCCAGCGTGTTGGGATGCGTGTACAGGAACGCCCACGGCAGGTCGGTGGCGAGGGCGTGATGCTCGCCGTTGATCAGGTCGCCTATCCGCCCGACTCCCTGCCCTAGGATCAGCCCCATGCCGCCGAGATCGGCCATCGCCGGCAGGGGCAGGCGCGCCATGAACGTGGAGATCACGCCGCCCGATATGCCGCCCAGGATTCCGCCCCAAACGGCCATGCCGCCGGACCAGACCTCGAAGACCTTTAACGGATTGCCCGAAAACAGGTTCCAGTTGTCGATCACGTACACCACCCTGGCGCCGATGAGCCCGCCGAGGATGCACCACACGGCTATCGTGTCGACGTCTTCGACTTTCACGCCGGCCTTGGGCGCGTAGACGCGCGCTATCCAGTAGCCCAGCACGATTCCGAGCGCCGAGAACAGCGCATGCCACGCCAGCGTCAGCGGACCGACGGTGATGTTGGGATCGAACGGGATGACTATCTCGTAATACGGCAACCTCTATGTCTCCGTAGATGTGTCCGGCGCGCGGTTCAATGGGGCCTGTATTCCAAGATTAACACCCCCGCCGGTCGGGGCCGCGTTGTTCACCGCCTGGTCGGATTCGGATTCTCCGGGTTCGGAGGACTGTCTTGAGGGTCGAACTCGCGGTCGGCATTCAGGCGCTCGAACGCCTCGTTGGAGATGGCGTCGATCTCTTCGAGTACGTCGTCTGGAATTTGCAGCTCGGCGACCTTCAGAGCGTCGTCTATTTCCTCCGGCCTGCGGAAACCGATCAGGCTGACCGTGACGGTCGGGTCTCGCAGCACCCACGCGCTCGCCAGGGTTGGGAGCGAGACGCCAAGCCCGTCGGCTACCTGGCTCAGGCGGTCGACGGTCTCGAGATTCTTGCCCCAGTGGTCCTCGTGGAAGAGCGGCAGGCCGAACGCATAGCCCGTCGCTCTCCAGTCGGTCTCTTCAAACGTTGTGTCGGCCGACATCGATCCGGTCAGCACGCCGTGCGCCAGCGAGCCGTAGGCCATTATTCCGATCCCCTCGCGCTCGCAATGGGGTATCAGCTCCCGCTCGATGCGGCGGTCGAACATGTGGTAGCCGACCTGGTTGGCCACGATGTTCAGGGTCTCTCTGCACTCCGCCAGCAGGTCCGGCTGGAAGTTGGATACACCGGCGTAGCGGATCTTGCCCGCGTCGATCAACTCTTGCAGCGCCCCCATCGACTCGGCGATCGGCGTGTCCGGGTCGGGCCAGTGAATCAGGTACAGGTCGACGTAATCCATGCCGAGCAGGCCCAGGCTCCTGTCGATGCCGGCCATTATGGCTTCCCGCGAGCTGTCGCGCCCGAACGTCTCGGTTTCGGGATTGAAGGCGATGCCGCACTTGGTCACCACCACCACGTCCTTGCGGCGCGCGCCCAGCGCCTTTCCAAGCACCTCCTCGGAGTGGCCCGGACCGTACGCGGCGGCGGTGTCGAAGCAGGTTATGCCGGCGTCGAGCGCCTTGTGGACGGCCGCGACTTCCTCGTCGTCGTCGGTCGCGCCGTACTGGGTCCCGCCCATGGGCCAGCACCCGAACCCGATGACGGAGACTTCCAGGTCCGAGTTGCCGAAGTTCCTGTATTCCAAGATCACGCCTCCCGCGATTGACGATCCGGCACGCCCGGCGACCGGGCCTACCCGGTCACTGCGGCGTCGAGATTTTAGCTTGGCGGGGCATCATCCCCTCTCCCCTGCGCGGGAAAGGGTTAGAGCCTGCCCTGAGCTTGCCGAAGGGGTGACGGGGACCAAGAGCGTGAGTCCACATTTCAACTTCGTTGGGGCGGTTCGCGAACTTCGCTCCCGGCAAATGCGGCTGATTCGCGGATATCGGACGAGTTACGGAAGAGCGACTTTAATGAAAGTCTTTGAAAATCACCCTGTGAACTTTGAAAATCCGGGTGTTTGACGATGGCCAGATCGTGGTGTAACCGGTCCACCCAGCTAGCTCGATATCGCGCTCTATTTAGCCAACCTAACATCACCCGATCACGTACGACTAGTAGATAGGGCGATTCACAAACCGACCGTACAGTCGATTGCTAAATGCTGTCTCTGCTGGCATAATGCCATCATGGCAGTGCAAATCACAATCCGGGGAGTTACCGAAGAAGTCCGCGACGAGCTTGCCGCGCGCGCCGCGCTCCGGGGCCAGTCGATGCAGGAGTTCCTGCGCGGCGAGCTTGAGCGCATCGCCTCGCGCCCCTCGCTCGACGCGTGGCTCGGCAGGGTACGCTACCGCAAGCAGGCGTCCGGCGCCCGCGTCCCGACATCCAGCATCTTGCAAGCGCGCGACGCCGACCGGAAGTGACGGCGGTCGTCGACGCGTCCGTTCTGGTAGCGGCGCTCGTCGATTCGGGTTCAAAAGGTGCGTGGGCCGAGGACGTGCTTTTCGACGGCGACCTGACCGGTCCGGAGTTGGTCCTGGCCGAGACCGGTAATGTCCTGCGGCGGCTGGAACTGGCGGGCGCGATATCGAGACTGGAAGCCAACAGCGCCTACGACGATCTGCTCAACCTGGAGATCGAGTTGTTTCCGTTCGAGCCCCTTGCCGAGCGGATCTGGGCGCTGCGCGGCAATCTGACGATCTACGACGCGTGGTACGTGGCGCTCGCCGAGGCGCTCAATTGCCCGCTCGCGACCCTCGACCGCAAGCTCAGCCGCGCCCAAGGCCCGGCTTGCGAGTTCATCGTTCTATCCGGAGAGCAGGACTGGCCATAGTGTCATTCAGCTTCCAGCCATAAGCTACTCATTTTCGCCGAGCGCGGCGTGGATGCATTTGGAGACGAGGCGGTTGGCGGCGGCGGGGCCGTGGCGGTCGAGGATTGCGTGGAGGTCGCGGTTTTCGAGCTCGGTCCAGACTAGGCGGCGGTCTTCGGGGGATTCGATGCGAGATTCGATTTCGGCCCGCCAGCGCTCGAAGTGCTCAAGCTGAACGTCCAGATCGACCGGCAGCGAGGCTTGCAGCCGCTTGCGCAGCGCCCTGGCGAAGGCCGGACTTCTGCCGCCGGTGCTGACGGTTATCCGAACGCCGCCGGACGCGATCTCGCCGACGTTCGCGAAGTCGGAGCGGGCCGGATCGTCCGCCACGTTCACCAGCGCGCCGACGGACCGCGCGTCCGCCGCGACGCGCGCGTTGAGGGCGGGATCGTCGGTGGCGGCGAATACCAGCGACGCGTCTTGCAGCAGCTCGGGCCGGTACTCCAATTGGAGAAGGCGAATTTCGCCGGAGCTGGCAAGCTCTAGAACTCCGGGCGCGGCCCGTGGACCGACGACCAGCGGCGTCGCTCCCGCCTTGACCAGTCCGAGGGCTTTTCGTTCGCCGACCCTCCCTGCCCCGACCACGACGCATTCGAGGCGTTCGAGGTTGAGGGAGATGGGATAGCGGCGAGGCTGCTCAGTCAATCGGGGTCACTTGTTTCCGCGCGGTGGGGGCCATCGTAAGGGTGGTTTCTCGTGCGCCCTTCGACAGGCTCAGGGTGCACGGGAGGGAGCGGACTCCGGCCCCGTATCGAGTACGGGGTGACGTTCTTTCGCGGGAATGACGGATGGTGACGGCAAGAGATCAGGGTCTGGCTACCGGGGGTCGGGCCGCCGGCGCCCCACCCCCTCTGGATTCCGGCCCCGTATCGAGTACAGGGCAGGCGTTTCGCCGGAATGACTGTACAGGGGCCGGAATGAGATGGGTATCGGAGCGGCGGCATTCGCCCGCGTGCGGCGAATCAGGAGTCAAGGTCGAAGTGGCGGGCTAGCACGCGGTCGACCTGCTCAGCCGCCGCATCCCTGCCGTCGGCCTCGATGGTCTCCAGAAGGCCGAGCGCGACGAGCTCCCGCCAGACCTTCTTCTTGACGCGCAGGTCGTCAGTGAGGCTGTTGATGCGCTGCTTGGTCTCGACGAAGAACTCCAGGTAGTCCTGGTAGCCGGTCTCCAGCATCGCGGCGATCTTGTCGCGGACCGAGTTCGCGAACGCGGGACTCAGCGCGTCGGTCATCACGTTGACGGTGATATTGCCCCTGCGCACGAACGACGACGCGATGAAATCGGACACCTCGGCGTTGTCGACCATGTTGAAGAGCATCCCCCTGGCGCGGGCGTCCCTGCCGATGGCCAGGTCGAGCTCGTCGTCCTCGGTACACGCCAGGACCATCTTGGCACCTTCCAGCAGATCGGGAGAGTAGGCGCTGCGAACTAGTTTCGCGCCGCCCGACTCGGCGATGGCTTCGAGTCCGGGAGTGAAGCTTTCGGCGATGACCGTGGGGACCTTTTCGAACTGGTTGAAGATGCGCGTCTTGAACTCCGCCTCGTCGCCGCCGCCGACTATGGTGCAGGGCCAATTGGCGAAATTCAGCGCAACGGGGAAGAAAATCCTCGGCTCTGGCATCGCGTTCGCCTCAAATCGGAGTCGGCATAGACGGCGGCCGGATCAACCGGCGGCCTCGTCTTAAGTTACCGTGCGGAGTGGATTCCCGCCCCGTATCGGGGTACGGGGTGACGTTCTTTCGCGGGAATGACGATTGGGGCTGTGGTGGGCGCGGGATCATTTTTCACCCTCACCCCAACCCTCTCCCCTCAAGGGAGAGGGAGTGGATTCCGGCGTCCGCGGGCATGACGCGCGAGTCAACACCCTCACCCCAACCCTCTCCCGTCAAGGTAGAGGGGGTGGATTCCGGCCTCTGGATTCCGGATCAAGTCCGGAATGACGACAGCGATATGGTCGGCGCGCTAGACCGCGCACTCTCCTTCGCCGCGTTCGAGAACGTAGTGCTGGTCGCGCTCCCAGTCGATAAACGTAGGCTCGGACTCTTCCGAATACTCCGGCGGCAGGGTCAGGTCTTTGAGGACCTGTTCGAACCGCTGCTTGCCGGTGCGGTCGAAGAACTCGTTGAAGTGCTCGCCTTCCTCGCGGTGCTCCTCATAGAAGCGGATGATCCGCTCGAGGGCCTGCGGGACCCGCTTGGCGGGCAGCCGCGACCTTATGAGCGTGCCGAGCCGCAGATTGCCGTTGCGGCGATGGCCTGCCAGGAGTACGTGGTAGGCCGGAATCTGCTTGCCGCTGGACTTCATGGCGGCCCCGTGGAATCCGATCTCGGCTATGTGGTGCTGGCCACAGGAGTTGGGGCAGCCGCTCGCGTTTATCAGGATGCTGCGCGTGAGCGGGTCCGTGATCTTCATCTCGGCGAGCTTTTCGCTGATGGCGGTGTTGAGTCCCATCGAGCTGGTAATTCCGAGCTTGCAGCTGTCCGTGCCGGGGCAGGTGACGACATCTTCGATCTCGAACGCCCCGCTGCCGGCCAGGTCGAGCTTTCGCAGCTCCTTCCAGACATCGTAGACCTGCCGCGTGGGGATCCAGCGCAAAACGATGTTCTGTCCGGGAGTCATGCGCGCCCGTCCGGCGCCGTAGTCGCGCAGGATTTGGGCAAGGCCTCTGAACTGCTCGGGACTGAGGTCGCCGCGAAAGACCTTGACCTCGATGGCCGAATAGCCCACCTGGACCTGGGGCGTGACGTTGGTTTCGAGGAACTTGCCGAACGCGTCGGCGTCTTCGGTAGATGGCTCCGACGGACGCGGGTCGGGATCGGGGGCGTCGGCCTGCTCATCGTCGAAGAAGAGCAGGTCGTCGAGCGGAATCTCCTTGCTCGCCCATTCGCCCTCGAGCTCGGCGTCGACCATGGAGCGGAACTTGTCGATTCCGACCTTGTGGACGAGGAACTTGATCCGGGCCTTTGAGCGGTTTCGCCTCAACTCATCCGACCGCTCGAAGATGCGGAGGACCGCCTCGGAAACCCGCAGGTACTCGTCCATCGGCACAAAGTCGTAGAGGACCATCGCGTGCTTGGCCATGATCGAGAGTCCGCCGCCGGTGACTATCTGAAAGCCCTTTTCCGACTTTCCGTTGAGCGGCCGCAGCTTGGGGATGAAGCCCAGGTCGTGAATGCCGGTTATCGAGCGGTCGGCTTCGGACGACGTGAAGGCGACCTTGAACTTGCGCGGGAGCAGCTGAGTCAGCGGATTCCGCACGAAGTAGCGGATGAACGCGCCGGCGTAGGGAGTGACGTCGAACGGCTCGTCGTCGCAAATCCCGGCCCATGGGTCGCCGGTGACGTTGCGCACGGTGTTGCCGCAGGCTTCGCGGGTGGAGAGGCCCACTTCGGCCATGAGCTTCAGGGCTTCGGTCGCCAGCGGGAGCGGAACGTGGTGGTACTGGATGTTCTCCCGCGTGGTGATGTGCCCTTTGCGTAGCGGCACGAAGCGCTCGGCGACTTCGGCGAAGACGTCGAGCTGGTCGGCGGCCACGCCGCCGAACGGCAGCTTGACGCGGATCATCTGCCTGGCGGGCTGGCGCTGCCCGTAGACGCCCTGCTTGAGCCGGAAACCGATGAAGTTCTCTTCCACGCGGTTTCCGCGGAGGAACTCCAGGGCCTCCGTCTCGAAGTCGGAGAATTCGGATTCGAGGATCGGGATTACGCGTCCCGGCGCTTCCTGCTGAGCGATTGCCATTTCGGTTTCCCTCACCCGACTTGAGCGGTCGATGCGATAAATCTCACCGTTGCCATTAACTAGAGGCCAAGTTTATCTTGAGCGTGCTGGTTCCGCAGAATTTAATCGGAACAATCCCAAGTAAATCACTGGGCTTAGTACACAATAACCAATGCGGCTTCAAGACGCTAGAGGAAGTTACGGAGCGGCAGTCGCCGCGACATGGCGGGATGGTTTCATGTTTGGCGATGGGCGGGACCTGGCGCGTCTCCGCTTGCGAGGCTGAAGGCGTGAGCGCTCGAACGCTCCGAATCGGCACGCGGCGGAGCCGGCTGGCCCTGGCGCAGACGCGGCTGGTGGCGGACCTTCTGCGCCGAAATGAGCCCGACATCAACGTTGAGATCGTCGAGTTGTCCAGCCTCGGCGACGAGCGGCCCGATGCTCCGCTCACGGGCGCTCTGGGCGTAGGAGTGTTCACGAGCCGAATCCAGAAGGCGTTGCTCGACGGCGTCGTGGACATTGCCGTGCACAGCCTCAAGGACCTGCCGGTAAGAGGAACTCCGGGCATCGAGCTGGCCGCCGTTCCAGCCAGGGAGGACCCGTGGGACGCGCTTGTTTCCCGAGACGGCTTGACCCTTCGGGAGCTTCCGGCGGGCGCAAGCGTGGGCACCGGCAGCCCGCGCCGCGCGGCCCAGATAAAACTGGTGCGAAAGGACATGATCGTAAAGCCGCTGCGCGGGAACGTTGAGACGCGCGTCCGCAAGCTCGACGACGGCGAGGTCGATGCCGCGGTCCTCGCCTGCGCCGGGCTGATTCGACTCCAACTGGAGGACCGGATCGGCGAGAGGCTCAACTGCCTGGCGTTTCTGCCCGCGCCGGGACAGGGGGCGCTGGCCGTGGAGACGCGCGAGTCCGATCAGGAGGCTACCGAGCTCCTGAAACGGCTCGACGACTCCGATCTGCGGGCCTGCATCAACGCCGAGCGCGCTTTCTTGGAAGTCCTGGGCGGGGGCTGCCGACAACCGGCCGGAGCGCTGGCGACGGTTGCGAACGGGCGATTGGAGCTTCAGTCGGGCATCTACGGCGAGACAGCTACCACCACAACCGTGACGGACACGCCCGGCACCGCCGCCGATTTAGGGCGGCGGGCCGCCGAGATAGTCTTGGCCGGAGCTGGAATTGACGCTTGATCCGGCGGCAGACTCAGGCTTTGTCTACCTGGTCGGGGCGGGCCCGGGCGATCCGGGACTGCTTACCGTTCGCGGGGCCGAGATCCTGCGAACGGCGGAGGTCGTCGTGTACGACCGGCTCGTCAGCGACGAGGTACTGGCGCTGGCGGCCACGAGGCGGCGGATTTACGTCGGCAAAAGCAAAGGATCGCAGGCGCTCGACCAGGACGAGATCAATAGTCTGCTCGTGAATCTGGCCTCGGAAGGCGGGCGCGTTTGCCGGTTGAAGGGCGGCGATCCCTTCGTGTTCGGACGCGGCGGCGAAGAGGCCGCGCATCTGGCGGGAGCGGGAGTGGACTTCGAGGTTGTGCCCGGCGTCACGTCGGCCATCGCCGCGCCTGCCTACGCCGGGATTCCGGTTACCGACCGCCGCGCGTCCGCGTCGTTCGCCTGCGTCACCGCGCACCGGCGGCCGAACAAGCCTCCCATCGACTGGACCTCGCTGACGCGCGCCTGCGACACGATCGTGGTCCTTATGGGCGCTAGCAGGCTGGACCGGGTGGCCGGCGAGCTCGCGGAGGCCGGACTTGAAGCCTCGCATCCCGTGGCGGTAGTCGAGTCAGGGACGCTGCCCGATCAACGGGTGATTCGCGGCACTCTCGCCGATATCGCCGAGAGAGCGTCGGAGGCGGGAATCGGCTCGCCGGCGGTCGTGGTCGTGGGGAATGTCGTCGATCTCGCCGATTCCATCGACTGGATCAGCCGGCGTCCGCTCCACGGGGTCAGCGTCATGGTGACGCGCTACGAAGGTTCGAGAGGCGCGCTTTCGTCCCGCCTCAGATCGCTCGGCGCGCACGTCCTAGGCACTCCGACGATACGGATTCTGCCGCTGGAAGACGAGTCCGGTTTGCGCAGCGCGGTCGCCAATTTCGATGGCTGCGACTGGGTCGTATTCGCCAGCGCCAGCGCGGTCGTTCACGTCTTCGGAATCATCGAGCGGGAGGGCGGGGATGCTCGCACTCTCGCGCCGTGCCGGGTTGCCGTGATGGGGCGGGGCACCGCAGCAGCGCTTCGGAAAAGGGGGATCGTCCCCGACTTGATTCCGGAAAGCTACGTGTCCGAGTCGCTTGCCAAGGCCTTGCTGAAGAAGCTCGAACCGGGTTCCCGGATCGTGATATTCGGAGCGCTGGACGGCCGCGACCTGCTGGCGCGCGAGCTTGGCGCGGCGGGGCACGACGTCAGTCTCGCATCCTCGTATCGCAATGTTCCCGTTCCGGTCGATCCCAAACGCGTCGAGGCGCTGAAGTCCGGCGGAGTCGACTGGATCGCCTTCACAAGCTCGTCGTCCGTCTCCCGACTGATCGAGGCGCTTGGCGGGGCCGGCAACATTTCCGCCAAGACCAGAGTTGCGTGCATCGGGCCGACGACGGCGACAACCGCCGAAGCTCTGGGGCTGCGGGTCACCGCGGTTTCCGAAGAGCACACTATCGAGGGCCTAGCGCGCACGATCGCGCAATCCTCAAAACGACCAGTCGAATAGGTTATGGCCGCATCCCTTCTTTCACCGAATACAATCGAGGGTGACCACGTCTCGCCTTTTGATGATGGGAAAACAGGCGCGGCGAATTGCCAGATGGGTACGAAACCCCCGGTGACTAAAGATGCGAATGCTGGAACGGAATCTAGTAGATAGCGACCCCACGGAGCGCGATCTTCCGGTTCGCCCCCGGCGGCTGCGCAGGTCTCAAGCAGTGCGCCGCCTCGTGCGGGAGAGCCGCCTGTCGGCGGACATGCTCGTCTATCCGATATTCGTGGCGGCTGGCCGGGGCGTCGAACAGCCGATAGAGGCCATGCCGGGACAGCGGCGTCTGTCGGCGGACCTGGCAGAAGAAGCCGCCGCCTCCGCATTCCGCGCCGGCGTGCCCGCGGTCCTGCTGTTTGGATCGCCGCGCTACAAAGACGATGCCGCCACCGACGCGTTTGCCGACGACGGCGCTGTCCAGGAAGCGATTCGACGCATCAAGCGGTCAAGTCCCGAGGTCGTGGTCTTTTCTGACGTGTGCGTATGCGCCTATACCGACCACGGTCACTGCGGCATCGTGTCCAGCGGAGAGATCGACAACGACGCCTCGCTGGACGTGATGGTGGCGGTGGCCTTGTCGCACGCGCGGGCGGGCGCGGATTTCGCGGCCCCCTCGGACATGATGGACGGGCGCGTGGGCGCTATTCGGGAGGCGCTCGACGACAACGGATTCGAGCAAGTTGGAATCATGTCGTACGCGGCGAAGTACGCGAGCGCCTTCTACGGCCCGTTCCGGGAAGCCGCCGACTCGACGCCGCAGTTCGGCGACCGCTCGACCTATCAGATGGACCCGCCGAACGTGCGCGAGGCGCTGCGCGAGATCGAGCTCGATATCGACGAAGGGGCCGATATCGTGATGGTGAAGCCCGCGCTGGCTTACCTGGACGTAATCGCGGCGGCGCGGGCGGAGTTCAACACGCCGATCGCGGCCTACAACGTGAGCGGCGAATACTCAATGGTCAAGGCAGCCGCGCAGCGAGGCTGGATCGACGAGCAACGGGCCGTTGATGAAGCGCTAACCGCAATCGTGCGGGCGGGCGCGGACATTGTGATCACGTACTGGGCGCCCGAAGTGGCCGCCAGACTTGGGGGATCACTGGCAAGATAAACGGGCGGACGCGTAACGACAGACCAAGCCTGCCGACGGGAAGCTCCGCGCGCTCTTTGCTCTAGCCCCCGGCCAGCGCGCTTACGCTCTCGACCAGCGCCGCGTATTGGGCGTCGCTGCGCGCGTCGACGTCCGGATTGACGTAGGCGATCCTGGCGTTGCGGTCGACCACGAACGTCATGCGATTACTCATGTCGGCGTCGGGCATCTTAGAGCCGTAGGCGCTCATCACCTCGCAGGTCGAATCGGCGATAAGTGGAAATTGCAGTCCGTCGCCGAAGCTCTCCGAGAAGCGCTGCTGCGTCGAGAGGTCGTCGGCGCTGATCCCAACCACCTCCGCTCCCGCTTCCTCAAACTGAGGATAAAGCTCCTGAAGTCTCTGGAGCTCGTGAGTTCAGCCTCCGGTGAACGACTTGGGGTAGAACGCCAGCACGACTGTCTTGTCTTCGAGCAGGTCCGACAACACCAGAGGATTGGGGCTAGTGGCGGGCGCGGAGAATTGTGGCGCCGTATCGCCTACCTTCAACTGGGAACTCACTATGCGACCTCCGTCGAGAATTACATGCCCGCGCTTGTTTCCACGCGTCGAGGTATATACCACACAATCGCTTCGACATTCGAGAAGAGTGCCGACGCCCGGACGGCTGAATCGCCTGGCACCAATCGGCGCGGGCGTCAAGGCGGCGGCGATAGCGGATAGACTGCGGCAGCCCCACTCGGAGAATCATCACAAAAGCGCGCAGGAGGCTATTCGGTGGACTACGTAGACATTCCCGGACTCAGCTTTCCGGTGTCGAACCTCGTCATGGGTTCAGACAGATTTTTCCTAAAAGATCAGGAGGGAACCAACGAGCGGCTGGACGTCTACGTCGAAGGCGGAGGCAACATCGTGGACACCGGGCGAATCTACGGCGGCGGCGAGAGCGAGCAGGCAATCGGGAACTGGCTTGCCAGCCGGGGCGTGCGGGATGAATTCACGGTCTTGACCAAGGGATGCCATCCCCGCGGCTTCACGCGCCGCGTAACCAGGGAAGCGCTGGAAAGCGATGTCTCCGAAAGCCTCAAGGCGCTGCAAACCGACCGAATCGACATCTTCCTGATGCACCGCGACAACCCGCAAGTGCCGGTCGGCGAGATCATGGGCTGGCTCAACGACTGCGTCAGCGCCGGGTCGATAAGCGTGCTCGGGGCGTCGAACTGGACGCAGGCGAGAGTCCAGGCCGCGAACGACTACGCGGGCGAGAACGGGCTGAGTGGTTTCGCGGTCGTGAGCAACTACGCGGGGCTGGCAGTGACCAACGAACCGATGTGGTGGGAGTGCCTGGAGATGGACGCGGACTATCGCAACTGGCTGGTGGAGACCGGAATGCCCAATGTTTGCTGGTCATCGCTTAGCCGCGGTTTCTTCAGTCGCAATCTCGGTCCAGAGGATGCCGACTACGACGACATGGTCAGGACGTACGGCAACGACGAAAACCGCAAACGCCTGCAACGGGCTTCCGAGTTCGGGCGCCAGCGCAATCTCAACCCCACCCAGGTCGCCTGCGCCTACGTGTTGAGCCAGAAGTATCCGTCGCTGGCGATCGTTTCTCCGGAGAACCTCGAACAACTAAACCAGCTTCTCGAGGCGAGCGCCCTGGCGCTTGGAGACGACGAGATCGACTGGTTGGAAGGAAACTAGCCGGCGTTTTAGCGAGCCCGCGGCTCTCGGCTATCAGCCCAGTCGCATGCGGGACGTAAGCGCGCCGTCGATAAACATAACTTCGCCGCTTATGTAGTCGGCGTCGGGCGACGCCAGGAAAGCCGCGGCCCGCCCGATGTCGTCGACGTCGCCGAGCGCGCGAACCGGGATCCTGCTCGCGATTGCTTCCTTGTCGGCTCCGGTGCGGTCGTAGCGCGGCACGTAGATCGCTCCCGGAGCTATCGCGTTGACCGTTATCTTGTGCGGGGCCAACTCCACCGCCAGCGACTGAGTGAACGCGTTTATGGCGCCCTTGGTGGTGCCGTACAACACAAAGCCTGGCACGTGCTGGACGCTGTGCACCGAGCTCAGGTTGATAATGCGGCCGTATTGACGCGATATGAGATGCGGCGCCGCCGCCGAGCACGTCACGAACATCGCCTTCAGATTGATGTTCAGCAGGTCATCCCAGTCCTGCTCGGTGCAGTCAGTAAATGTTTTGTCCATGGTGTAACCGGCATTGTTGACGACGATGTCGAGACGCCCGAACGAGTCGATCGCGGCTTCGACCACGCCGGCGGCATTCGATGCGTTGCGAAAGTCGCTCTTGACCGCGATGGCCTCGCCTGTCTCCGAAAGCGACCTGGCCAGGTCCTCCGCTCCATCGAAACTGTTGTAGGCCGAGACGACCAGCTTCGCGCCCGCGTCCGCAAGGTGACGGGCAATCGAAACGCCTATGCCCGTGCCCGCGCCGGTGACGATGGCAACCTGACCGTCAAGCTCTCCCATCGCCGGACCTCCGTTCTAACCAAGTCAATCTGAACGCGCCGCTCAGTCTAGCCCCGAGGGCTGCAGGACGGAGATTTCCTGTCATCCGCAGGAGCCCACGTTCCCGACGGTCCAGCCGCCGCCGACGTGCGCTAGTTCGCTTCCCACCGCCGTTCGAGGCGCTCGCCGACACGCCCAAGCTGGCCTGCCGGCTGCCCGTTTACGGTAACCCGCAAACCTCCCGCATTATCGGTGACGAGCGAGACGGACTCCGAGGCGGTCCACAGCTTGTGTTCGCCAGGACCCATAAATCCGTCAAATACTTGTTTGCCGTCCACGCTCGCCTGGACGTTGACGTTCATCTCGGCAACTATCTCAAAGAAGATCGCAATCGCCTTGGAATCCGCGGCCGGCGTGGGCACGTTGAAGGCGGGCAGGACTTTTTGCACCGTGACCGTCTCAGTCGGCGGCACAGTCGAGGCGGCGGTTGTCGAAGCGTCGGGTGATCGATAGTTGCGGAAGAAGAAGTTGGTGGCGATGACGAGCACGCCCAAAACGGCGAGCAGAATCAGCAGCGATCGGTACGATACGCGCCTGCCCGTTCCGATGGGTATTCGGGTATCCGGCATCATCCTGACGCCTGGCGTCGCCGTCTGCAGCTCGTAGGCGTCGAGAGCGTATTGCGGGTCGATGTCCAGGAAATCGCAGTAGCTTTTGATGAAGCCGGTTACGTAGACCTTGTGGGGCAGGGCGCCCAAATTGTCGCGCTCGAGGTCGCGAAGGAAGTTGAGCCGGATGTGCGTTCCGGCGGCTATGGCCTCCACGCTTATGTTCTTCTCTTCGCGCGCGGCGCGAAGAATCGCCCCTACGGTCCCACGCTCCGCTGGGTCGGCCTCCATCAGTCAGGACCGATACGACCCGAAGCCGTAGTCGTCGGCGGAATCGACGTGAATGCCAAGGTCCTCGACCTCGGCTTCGATGTTGATGTCGGAAACGAAGCTGGTCAGCACGTCAAGCATGTCGTCCTTGATGGCTTCGGCGATGTTGGCCGGCCGGCCCGGCAGCGCCGCCCGCTCTTCCTTCACATCGGCGATGTGGTCCGCCAGAAGCTGGCCCAAGCGATCCCTGACCTCCCTGTCAGCGTCACTCGATCTGCCCAGTGCGATCCACTTGCTTGTATCACGGACACTGAAGGTGATCTCGACGCTAACAATTTCGGTGGACCCGTCACCCCGGAGCCCCAGGAACGACTCGACTCTCACCTTGCGGTTGGAGAGATTGACGTGCTCGCGCTGGGTCAGCGGCGACGGCCAGCTCCAGAACCAGCCGGGACCGTCAACGGCAGTCACCGAATCCAGATAGATTTCGGGGAACTGGTCGCGTGAGAAGTTCGTAACCGAAATGACGTCCAGAATCTGCGGGAAGGCAAAGACCTGATTGGGGCGCAAGACCTCCGCTTCCTCCGGCGGCAGGCGGTAGAGTCCACCGAGCAGAAACAGCGCCACCGCAACCAGAACTCCGGCGGGTAGCCGCAGATAAGCCGCGATGCCGCCGACTCCGCGCGGGGACCCGCGAGTGGAGTACGGCGCGGTTATATCGGCAATCTTCGTCGGCGCCCTGCGCAAAGCTATAAAGGCGATCCGCCTTCGGGCGAGCGCGCTGGCCCGCCACATCCGGGTTGTGAAGTCGCCGTACATCGAGGCCGCCGCGTGAATTCCGTGGCGCCTGCTGACACGCACCATCGTTTCGAACAGCGCCTCCAGGCGCTTGGCGTTTTCGCCCGTTAGAGAACGTCTGCGGTATGAAAGCTGGCGCGACTCCTCGATCAGCGGTTGGATCTCGTCCAAGAAATCAGAGTATTCCTGTCCGCCGCTGCGATGCACTTGCGGATCGAGACGCTTGCCGGATTTCGATGGTTTGGCGGCAAATCCGGCGTCGAATCGCTTGCTTGTTTTCCAGACTATGAAAAGCGAAGGAATCGCGGCTATGACGATACCCAGCGGAAGGCCGCCGACGGAGGATCCGGCAGTGCTGACGAACTCGCCGGCGGCCGGCCCAATGGCCGGAATCGTGTGGATAAGCAGACCCAGCGCGCCGAGCAACGACGCGACGGTGAAAGGCAGTCCGACGGCCGTTATCCGCCAGAAAAGTCTGCGGGTCGACCGCGCGCGCCGCCCCGCCCTGGCGCGTTTGAGCGCCGACTCCTCGATATCCCGAACCTCGTCTATCCCCGCGACGGCTCCGTCCGACGTCTCCGGATCGCTGCACACCAGAGTTCGAAGCTGCGGCCCCGGATCGGTCAGAGCCAGCAGCAACGCCTGCGGATCGTGGGCAAGGAGCGTCCCGTCAGTAAACGGATTTGGGACTTCGGCGTATTCGAAGCCCTCGGAGAATTTCTTTTCAGGCTCGTCGTCTGGTTCGGTTTCGGCTTCGGGCGGCTGATTCTCGTCTAAGAGGTCCTCGTCGAAGGCGACCAGTTCGGCGTCGAATTCTGCAACTTCGGCGTCCTCGATCTCGTCACGGTCTGGCCCGTTCGTCATGGTGAAACGCTACGCCGCCGTCGAGGATGCGGACGCCACGATTACGGCGGATAACGCCGCAAGCAGGAAGTTTGCGCGCTGTTCCTGCCGCATCGAAGTAGCGATGGCGGTATAAGAAATAGCGCCGTGGTTGCGGTGCGAGTAACCGGCTGTCGTTTGCGCGTCGCCGGCGGAGCCGCCGGTGACGTCCCAGAACACTCCCGGCGCGATGGGAATGAGCGACGCCGAGGCGCAGGCGGCGGCCTCGACGGCGTTGCGCGGGTAGTACGCACTCAACTCACCGTCCTCGAGCTTTCGCGGGATCGACCGGTAACGGCGTCGATATTCACCGAAGCGCATGAGGTTTGAAATTGTCGACGCGGTATCCAGGTCACGATGCGGACCGAGCCGTCTTTGGACCCACTTCAAGCCGCTTCCGGGAGTGGAAATACGGCCAAAGCGGCTCCAATGATTCTCAACTTCAGTCAATATCTTGAGACGAACACCAGCGGGAACTTCGACCGCGGCGGTGGTAAAACCGTCGAATCCTTCGAGTCCGCCCACTCCGCCGGCATCGCGCAGCGCGACCACGGTGGACGGCCGGTTCTGGTTGAGATCGCCTTTCAGCGCGCTCCAAAGGACCGGCGAGGCGATGGTCTCGGCGCCTACCAGCGCGCCCTGCACGCCTACGGCGTTCGACGGAGCGTGCCACAACGGGCGTTGAGACTCCTCGGCATACTCCAGCAGGATGATGTGGAGGAGCGTCTGGCTCAAAATGCGCCGCCGCTCGGATGAGTCCGAAGCGAACGCGCGCAGGAGACCCCTGCCCGCGACGATCTCGGCGGGACTGGGCCTTCGCGACGCAAGCTCGATCCAGACCGACCCGCCGCTTCCCCCCTCGCCGATGGTGTAGGAGTTCAAACGCACCCACGTCCGGGGTCCAATCTGCCCCTCGGCCAAGACTCGGGTCTCGTAGGGAAGACGTATTCTTGCAAACTCCTCGGCCCATGATTCGTCGTCGAGCAGCGGGTAGAACACATCCCGGTGATGCACCGGTATCTTCAGGGAAAACGGGGGCGCCTTGACGCTCAATAGAAGTCTTCGGATTCCCTGCCGGGCGGGTCCCCGGCCAGGGGCGACTCGTCGATGACAATCTCGGCGTCGACGATTTCGGCATCCACGTACAGGTCTTCTTCCGGCTCGTCGACAGGACTCGCGACAAGCGCCTCTCTGGCGCGGCTCGCGTCGGGCAGCCAGATTCCGTCTTCGGGCGAGAGCGAGCCGGGATTCGGATTCCGTAACAGCTTTGTGTACAACTCCGCGGCCTCGGGAATGCCCAGCTTAACGCTCGCCTCGTATGCCTCCAGATAAGCCAGCTTTTCTTCCAGGTTCACGGTCATTGTTTCGCGCAGCTCCGCGAGTCCCTGATGGGGTGCTCTAACGACGCTTATCCCCGCGAAACCGGGCGAACCACCCGCGGCCGTCCGAGTCATTCGACTCCTTGCGAGCAGATCCCTCAATCCCAACAGCCACACTCCGGCGAGCGCCGGAATCCAGTGGCCGCCGGACGCGATGATCAGGGCGATTCCCAGCAGACCGCGCAGCACCGCGCGCCCGACCCCCGACATGCCGCGAGCCGCCCCGGTTTCAGTGGCTGGTCCGCGAACGTAATGCCGTCGAGTCTCCAGGCGACAGGCGAATTGCAGGTCCTCCTTGGTCGTGGCCGACCCGCTGGCGACCGCCGCGATGACGGCGATGCGCGGCGGCTCCCCTCGAAACACGTCGCTGGCTTCTCCTAAAAGCCGTCTCGATCCCCGCGAAGCTCGAACGACGGTGCCGTCCATAACAGGAATGCTGAGGCAAACAGCTTGTCTTACGACGTACGGCACGGAAAGTACGATCTGGGCCGAGGCTCGATATCCGCTATGAACAGACCCCTTAGTTTGCGAAAAAGCGATCGGGAGTCCGGCGTGTCGTCGCCTCCGAGCCGCAATCCGCGATAAAAGCGAACGCCGGCACCCCAGCGAACGAGGCGGCAGCTTTCTTCCAGAGTAGCCAGGTCCCTGCGGGTGCCTGCCCGTCCGAGGTCGCTCCACACCTTGTTTACGGCCTCTGAGCCTTCTCCCGACCGGCCCGCGAAGGCTGCCACGACGGGAGTGTGCAGAATAGATCGGGCCCAGCGACACCCGGGTCTCGCCAGAATCAGTCTGAGAGCCGCAAGCGGCCCGGCAAGGAACACGACGCCAAACACCCAGAAGAAAACGAGAAACGATCTGTCCCCGTTGATGAACACAAAGATCAGAAGCAGAGCCAGCAAGACCAGATCGACAATTCCCAAAGCCGCATACAACGGCCAGCGAGCGTTCCTGTAGGCGTTGCGCTTGGCGTAGGCGACAAGCTCGGACTCGACTTCGGCCCGTATGTACTCGGCCTCGCCCTCGCTGATGTCGAACGGGCAGTAAATGTCGACGCGAAGCGCCGAACTTCCCGAATCGAGTTCTACCGAATCAGTATCAAAAAAAGCCACGGCGCCCTCGGGCGCCGGTACAACGTAAACGTTGACTGGTTCGGCTTGGCGGGAATCGTTCATATCTGGCGCGTTGAAACTCGCTGACATATCCCTGTGGTCACAGCATTGGCGGCTGGCGCGCGCGTGTCGAACGTTGGGCGAGTATACCAGTGGAACGCCGCTCTTCCGCGCGTTCTGTTACTTTTGAATACGTTAGACAAGGACTTTCCGGTTGATGCCTGACGATCAAATCTACGACGTAGTAGTTGTCGGGGCGGGCCACTCGGGCTGCGAGGCCGCCCTGGCGGCGGCTCGCATGGGAAGCTCGACCCTGCTGCTGACCATGAACCTGGATTCCGTCGCCGGGATGCCTTGCAATCCCTCGGTGGGAGGTCCGGCGAAAGGACATCTCGTGCGCGAGATCGACGCGCTGGGCGGCGAGATGGGACGCAACACCGACCGCACGTTTATCCAGATCCGCAAGCTGAATACGGGCAAGGGGCCCGCCGTCCAGGCGCTGCGCGCGCAAAGCGACAAGCAGCTCTACGGAATCGCCATGAAGAAGGTGCTCGAACGCCAGGAAGGGCTGGACCTCAAGCAGGCGGCGGTTACGGGACTTCTCTGGAGTCCAATCGTCCGCAACGGGGAGGCGCAGTGGCGGGTCGATGGCGTCGTTACACAGCTAGGACGGGTGATTCGTTCCCGCTCCGTTGTTATAACTACCGGGACGTTTCTCAATGGGAGAATCTTCGTCGGCGACGCGACCTACGAAGCCGGTCGCGCCGGGGAGTTCCCGTCGAAGGGGCTCTCGGAAGACCTGGCCAAGCACGGATTCACCCTCGGCAGGCTGAAGACCGGCACGCCTCCGCGCATCGACGCCAGGACCATCGACTTTTCCAAGACCGAGATTCAGCCGGGTTGGGACTCGCCGCTGGCATTCAGCTTCGATCCGGTGGGCGCGGACGAGCTCATGACACTTGATCCCGATCCCGTGTATCCCGGCGCGGCGCTCGATGGCTGGCGGGTGCAGATGCCCTGCTACTCCGTCTACACGAACGAGCGTACGCACGGCGCAATCCGGTCGAATCTCGACCGCGCGCCCATGTTCACCGGAGCCATCAAGAGCACCGGCCCGCGTTACTGCCCCTCCATCGAAGACAAGATCGTGCGGTTCGCCGACAAGGACTCGCACCAGTTGTTCCTCGAACCCGAGGGATTCCAGACGTTCGAGGTCTACGTTCAGGGAGCCAACACAAGCCTGCCCGAGGACGTGCAGCTCGCGATGCTGCGCAGTATTCCGGCCATGGCCAATTGCGAAATGACACGACCCGGTTACGCGATTGAGTACGACTACGTCCCTTCACAGCAGATCGAGCCGAGTCTCCAGGCGCGGCGGGCGCGGGGACTCTACCTGGCCGGTCAGATCAACGGCACGACCGGATACGAAGAGGCGGCGGCCCAGGGCCTGATGGCCGGCATCAACGCCGCGCTCGGCTGCCGCGGCGAAGAACCTCTGACGCTGTCCAGGTCGGAGGCTTATATCGGAGTGATGATCGACGACCTGACGACGAAGGAGATCGACGAACCCTACCGCCTGCACACTTCTCGCGCCGAATACCGTCTTCTGCTTAGGCAAGACAACGCCGACCTTCGCCTTACGCCCCTCGGCGGTCAGGTTGGACTGGCGTCCGCCGGTCGGGTGGATGCCGTTCGGCGCAAGCGGGCCGCAATGGGGCGCGCGCTGGAGTGGCTCGATTCGGCGCGGGTGCGGCCGTCGGACGACCTGAAGGCCGAGCTGAACGCCATCGACTCGCGGCCGACCACCCAGACGGCGCCGGCCAGGGATCTCCTCAAGAGGCCGGGCATGAAGTTGAACGTGCTCAGGAGGCTGACCGGTGTCAAGCCGGTCGAACCGGAAGTCGCCGAGCAGGTTGAGCTTCAAATCAAGTACCGCAGCTACATCGATCAGCAGAATCAGATGGTCGAGCGGGCGCGCAAGATGGAGGGCGCTTCGATTCCCGACGATTTTGACTTCAGCCGGATAACCGGCTTGCGGACCGAGGCCCGACACAAGCTGCAGCGGATGCGCCCCGCGACGCTGGGTCAGGCGTCAAGACTAAACGGCGTTACTCCAGCCGACGTTTCGGTGCTGATGGTCCACCTCAAGCGCGCCAGAGAGGCCGCGCCGGCGTAACCCCGTCGCCGTGCTCAGGGAGGCGAGTCGCCTCGATCAGTCGGTCAGCGCGAAGTCGTCGAGTCCCACGCCCGGGTTCTGAAGCTGGTAACGGGCGCTAGCGGCTACCCCTTCGGCGGCGAGATCGATCTGGAGCGTCGCCTCAGGCTCCGCGATCAGCATCTCGGGGTTGAGCAGTCCCTCCAGGATTGTGATTTCCAGGCCGTGGCAATTGATTTCTCCGGCGACCTTCGCCGCAACGAGCAAAAGCAACGACTCTCCCACCGCCAGGGTGGGCTCGATCTGCCGCGTGTAGTCGGTATCCGGCAGCCCGGCGTGACCTTCGCGGACCCAGATTCCCCCGACCGGCTGCGGCAGCAGCGCCTGCTTGGAATCGGGATGTATGTATCTGACGAGCGCCGCGACGTTTTCCGCGGTGCGGTTGGGCGGAGGCCCTATGGGAAGTCCGAGAACGGGTAACGCCGGCGTTTCGGCCTTGACTCGAACGGAGAGCAGCCGGATTTCCGCGGCGCTGCCGGAGTTTGCGGAAACAGTGATGGTCGGGCCGACGTCAAGTGAGAGCTTGGGATAACGCTCCCGCTGTCGCACGGCAGCCTGCTTGTTGGGGTTGCCTACCTCCAGTTTGGCGAATTGCAGCTTTTCACCCCTCCTGTTCCGAACGCGCCTGTGTCAATCAATCGTACCTGAGACGGTAGCGATTTTGTCACAAGGATTCCAGCATTTCCGGGAGCGCGTGGAGGTCGGTCAGGTCAACGGGATCGGGCGTGGGAATCGGAGAGTCGGGCCTCTCGATACGAAAGGCGGTAATGCCCGCTGCCCTCGCCGTGGCCACAGCAGGGGCGTTGTCGTCTATCAACACGACCTCGCCGGCGGCCAGACCCTCACGCTCAAGGAGCCTCATCCAATAATCAGGCGCATCCTTCTGCGTTCCAAACATCCCGGAAAAGTAGACGACGTCCAGGTACTCGCTGAGTCCCACCATCTCCAGGTCGCCGGAAGGGTCGTGCCAGCGTCCGGTCGCGATGCCGATCCTAAGCCCGCAGGCTCGGATCTCCTTTATCGTCGCAATTGCGTCACCATAGGCATCGACCGATTTCGACTCCTCGAACCGCCGCATGATTACCTTGGCGATCCGGGCGTTGTCCTGCTCGATCCCGACCAGTCTCAGGGTATGGCCGGCGCAGTGGAGGTAGGCCTCACTGTCGGTGGGGAATTCGAAACCGCGCGTCAAATAGAGGTCCCAGGACTCCATGTAGGCGCGTTCAAGCTCGTTGAAGTCCACTTCAAAGCCGTGTTGGGAGATCACCTCGGCGTATACGGGAATGGGGTCAAGCCGGAGCCGGAGCAGCGTGTGGTCCAGGTCAAAGAGACACAGCTTCACGTTGCTCTGCCGGCCGGGGTGCTCACGTCGACTCAGATCGATTAGCCCGCCGCGGACCCGTTTTCCGATCCGACCGTCTCCCGCCCGTCGCCGGAAACGGCCAGGCCCGCCACTTCCTCGCCCTCGTTCATTCGCATCAGGATCATTCCGGCGGCTAGCCGCGACAGTGGTCTGACCTCACCGAGGCTCAGCCGGATGAGCCGGCCGGTAGTTGACAGAAGCAGGATGTCCTCGTCTGGGTCGGATAAGACGCGAGCGGCAACCACGTAACCGGTCTTTTCGGAAAGATTAATGGCCTTAACCCCAAAACCGCCCCGTCCCTTCACTAGAAATTCTTTGAGGGGCATCTTCTTGCCATAGCCCTTGTTCGTGACGACCAGCAGGTAGCTCCCGTCCCGGGTGAGATCCATCGCGACCACTTGATCGTTTTCGCGGAGTCGAATGCCGCGCACGCCCCCGCTGGTGCGCCCGCTCCGGCGGACGCCGTCTTCATGAAAGTGATTTGCTGTTCCATTCCGGGTCACGAACATGACGCCGCTCTGACCGTCCGACAGCCGAACCCACCCGAGTTCATCCTTGGGTATCTTCAGCCTCATGGCGAGCAGGCCGTTGGTACGAACTGTGGCATATTGAGTAAGCGCGGTCCGTTTGACCTCGCCCAGCAGCGTGCCCATTAGGAGGTTTTCGCCGGCCTCGAAGTTCGGGAACGCGATGGGCGCCATGACCCGCTCGCGTCGTTCGAGCGCCAGAAGATTCACCATCGCCACGCCGCGCGCTTCGCGGCTCATTCGTGGCAGCTCGTAGCATCTCAGCTTGAACGCCCGGCCGCGGTTGGTGAACGCGAGTATGTGATCGTGACTGTTGGTTACGAGGAAGTGCTGAATCTCGTCGTCTTTTACGGCCAGACCGCGGATGCCCTTGCCGCCCCTGCCTTGAGTCCTAAAATTGCCTGTCGGCTGCCGTTTCGCATAACCCCGGCGGGTTATGGTCACCACGCAGTCCTCGTCGGGGATGAGGTCCTCGTCGGTAAGCTCGCCCGTGATGTTGCCTATTTGCGTGCGGCGGGCGTCGCCAAACCGCTCGCGAAGCTCAAGCGTCTCTTCGCGGATAACGCCGTGAACAATGCTCACGTCGGCGAGCAGCGCCTCCAGCTCGGCGATCCGCTTTCGGAGCTCCGTCAACTCGTCCCGGAGCTTCTGAGCCTCGAGCGCGACGAGCCTGCGCAACTGCATGTCGAGAATCGCGTTGGCCTGAATCTCACTTAAATCGAAGCGCTCCATCAGCGCCGCGCGGGCGTCGTCGGTCGTCTCGGACGCCCGGATGATCGCGACCACCTCGTCGATGTTGTCGAGGGCCGTGAGAAAACCCTCCAGCACATGCGCGCGGTCGAGGGCGCGTAAAAGATCGAACCGGGCGCGCCTGGTTACGACCTCCTCGCGGTGCTTGATGAATTCCTGGAGGGCCTCCCGCAGACTCACCGTCCTCGGCTGACCGTCGACCAGAGTTACCATGTTGACGCCGAACGTAGTTTGCAGCGCAGTGTGCTTATAGAGCTGGTTGAGGACCTTGGTTGGATAGGCGTCGCGGCGCAGCTCGACTACCAGCCGCATTCCTTCGCGGTCACTCTCGTCCCTGATATCGCTTATGCCCTCGATGGTCTTGGATCTGACCAGAGTGGCTATCTTCTCGGTCAGTTTGGCCTTGTTGACCTGATACGGAAGCTCGCTGACGACCAGCAGGTTGCGGCCCTCTCGCGACTCTTCCGGGTTGACCAGAGCGCGGACCAGAATGCGGCCGCGGCCCGTGCCGTAGGCCGAGCGAATACCCTCAGCGCTAATCATCGCGCCGGTCGGGAAGTCCGGTCCGAGCACGATCTTGGAAAGCTCGTCGCCGGAAAGGTCGGGATTCTCCAGCAGTGCGTTGACCGCATCGGCTATTTCGCGGAAGTTGTTCGGCGGGATGTTCGTCGCCATTCCGACGGCGATGCCCGACGCGCCGTTTATCAGGAGATTCGGCGCTTTGGCGGGCAGCACGAGCGGCTCCTCCGCCGACGAGTCGAAGTTTTCGACGAAGTCGACGGTGTCCCGGTCGATGTCGGCCAGCATCTCCTCGGCGAGCCTCGACAGGCGCGCCTCCGTATAGCGCATGGCCGCGGGAGGGTCTCCATCGACCGAGCCGAAGTTCCCCTGGCCTTCCACCGGCATGTAGCGCAGGCTGAACGGCTGTGCCATTCGCGCGAGCCCGTCGTAGATCGCCGCCTCGCCGTGGGGATGGTATTTGCCCATCGTCTCGCCGACGATGCGGGCGCACTTTCGAAACTGCGAGTTGGAGCGCGCGCCGAGGTCTTGCATGGCGTAGAGGATTCGCCTTTGAACAGGCTTCAAGCCGTCGCGGACGTCTGGAATGGCCCGCGAGACGATCGTGCTCATGGCGTAGTCCAGGTACGCCTCGCCCATTTCGGTTTCGAGGGCTATCGGTTCAATTCGACCTACAAGGTCCTCTTCCAAGCCCTCTACTCCTCGTGTCCCGTCGAAAAAGCGCGATAAACCAACGGTCTCCGGGGGTCACTCATCGGCAACGAAGTCGCCGCTCGATCCGCCCGTTTTCCTTATTAGCCTTATGTCGCCAATGCGCATGGACTTATCCACCGCCTTGCACATGTCGTACAACGTCAGCGCGGCGACGCTGACCGCGGTCAGCGCTTCCATTTCCACGCCGGTGCGGGCGAGAGTCTTCACCCTTGCCGTAATTTCGACTCTCGATTCGTTACGGTCGGGTGAGAGATTCACGGCTACCGATTCAAGCGGCAACTGGTGGCAAAGGGGAATGAGGTCCCATGTCCGCTTGGCCGCCGAAATTCCGGCGATTTGAGCCACCGATAAGACGTCGCCCTTTTTGAGCGCGGTGGGCCCGCCCTGGTTCTGCGCGGTGATCATCTCCAGCGTTTCGGGCTTGACGCGGACTTCACCCGATGCGGTCGCCTCGCGGACCGACGGCTGCTTGGCGCTGACATCGACCATGCGCGGTCGACCGGCGTCGTCCAGATGGGTGAGTGTCACTGGAACTGCGGAGCCAAGAGGTCCGAATCGCAGCCCCCTAAGGGGGAAGCTCCAAGGAAATTATCATCGCTTGATTTTACCAATAAACTGAGAGCGAGGAATTCCCGGCGCGGGTTGCGATTGCGGAAAGAAACGAGCCTGCAGGGGCCGGTGGTCGATTCGCAGATAAAATTCCATGTAGGTCGGCTGCGGGACCGCAATAAACCCGGCCTCGATCGTCGGAATAGACAGAGGTGAGCATCTTGGGTGATTCGAGGTGGGCAAACCGGGGACAGGGCGTGGCGGGTTACGCGCTCGTAATCGCGTCGTTCATTATTACGCTGATCGCCATCATCACCTTGATCGGAGACAGCGTCTCGAACGCGCTGCAGAACATCATTGACGCGCTCCCGCTGCCCTCTTAGCGTGACCGGCTTCCCTGGAGCCGTTCGTTGCTCGTAGCAAGACACGGCCGGCGCAGACCGGCGACGTCCGGCAGTGCGGCGGAACCGGCGCGGAGCAGGCGATTTCCACACATCTCGACCAGAACCCGCACGGTTCGAGTCGGCTTGGCTTTTCGGTCGGGCAGCCGCGGACGGTCCCGGGGGCCTGGTGGATCGGGAAGCTCAAGGCGCTGGCTGTTTGGCGGCGGCAAGAAAGGGTCGATCCTCAAACAATACGGCCGAAATCTGACCGCCCAGGCGAGAAAGGGCGCAATGGACCCGGTGATCGGCCGCGAAGCCGAGATGAACCGGATGATCGAAATCCTGATGAGAAGGACGAAGAACAACCCGATACTCGTCGGCTCGGCAGGGGTTGGAAAAACCGCCGTGGTCGAAGGGTTGGCGCAGCGGATAGCGCGGGGCGAAGTGCCGGCGGGCCTCAAGGACATACAGCTTGTTTCGCTCAGCTTGCCGTCGATGATCGCGGGCACGAAGTACCGCGGCGAGTTCGAGGAGCGGATTCAGCGGTTAATCAAGGAGGTGCGGGAGGCGGGAAACGTAGTGCTCTTCGTGGACGAGGTTCACATGGTCCTGGGTGCGGGCGGCGCCGTCGGCGCGCTCGACGCGGCGAATCTGCTGAAACCCGTGCTCGCCAGAGGACAGATCAAGATGATCGGCGCCACGACCTGGGAAGAATACCGCCGGTATTTCTCCAACGATAAAACGCTGTACAGACGCTTCCAGCCCGTGGATGTCGAGGAACCTGCCGTCGAAGACGCCGTGCGGATTTTGATGGGACTGCGCGACAAATACGAAGAATTCCACGGCCTCGCCATCGACGACGCGGCATTGGAAGCCGCGGTCGCGCTGTCCAAGCGTTTCATCAGCAGCCGGTTTCTGCCCGACAAGGCGATTGACCTGATGGACGAATCGATGGCGAAGGCCAAGGTCAGACGTCTAATGCCGCCCGAGCGAATCCGGGAGCTGCGCCGCAGGCTCGACGAGATGCGGAGCGAGCGGGAAGCATTGCCGGACGACGCGGCATCGGAGGAGATTCTCACCGTCGCTTCCAGGGAGGCCGACGTTCGCGAGGAGCTGTTGATCGAAAGGCGGAAGTGGCACGCCGAATTGCGACAAACCCGCGAGTCGATCACCGCCGACCAGATCGCTGACGTAATCGCCCAGTGGACGGGCATTCCGATCGCAAATCTCAAGCAGAGCGACAAGGACCGTTTTCGTGGAATGGAGGAGGCGCTCGCCCGCAGCATCGTGGGACAGGACGAGATATTGGGCGAGCTGTCCAGATCGCTGCGGCGGGCGGCGGCGGGACTGAAAGACACGGCCAGACCCATCGGGGTATTCCTATTCGTGGGACCTAGCGGCGTCGGTAAGACGGAGACGGCGAGGGCGCTGGCGGAGTTTGTGCTGGGCAGCGCCGACAAGCTCGTCCGCATCGACATGAGCGAATACAGCGAACCCTATACGACGGCTCGTCTGATAGGAGCGCCGCCCGGATACATCGGTCACGACGATCCGGGTCAGCTAACGGAGGCGGTGAGGCGGGAGCCGTACACGGTGGTTTTGTTCGACGAGATCGACAAGGCGCACCCGGCCGTTCGCGCCATCCTGCTGCAAGTCATGGAAGACGGCCAGCTTACCGACTCCACGGGAAAGCAGGTGGACTTCCGCAACACTATCTTGATACTGACCTCGAACACGGCCAACACCGCCGCCACGTCGATAGGATTCGGGTCTTCGAACGCTCCGAGGGAGTTCAATCAAAGCGCGAAAGATAGACTCCTGGCGCGAGTGCGGCGGGAGCTTCCCGCGGAATTCATCAACCGGATCGACCGTTTGATGGCGTTCAAGCCTCTCGAAGAAGCCGACTTTCGGGAGATCGGGCGGCGGATGCTATCTGACGTCGCCGCCAGGGCTCGGGACAAGGACGCCGAGCTCTCGTTCAAGGGCGAGGTCCTCGAAGAGCTCGTCCGCCGGACCCTGAAGGCCAACGACGGGGCCAGGCCGCTCCGGCTGATGATCGAAGTCGAGATCGAACAACCGCTAGCGAACGTGCTGATCGAGAGCAAGGCGTCGGGTTCGATCGTCGAGGCCGTTTGCGAAGACGGCGAGATAAAGCTGCAAGTCCTGGACGCCGAAGGGGCCGTCGATGAAGGTGTGGCTTCGACAGGCTAGCGGTCTGACCCTCGAGTTCCTGTTTCCGCCGGTTTGTCCAGGATGCGGGCGGTTGGGATACCCGATTTGTCCGCACTGCCGAGCGGAAATAGTGCCGATAACAGGTTCCGATTGCAGGATTTGCAACCGTCTGCTTGATTTTGCCGACATCTGCGGCAGATGCAACGCCGCGCGCCACAGTCTCGGACGCGTCTATGCCGCGGCCGTCTACTCCGGACCTCTACGGGACGCCATAATCAGGTTCAAGTACAACAATCAGCGGTTCCTCGCCGAAACTCTTGGCGATCTGCTGGCCAGAAGGCTTCGCGAGGAGGCGGTCGACGACTTCGTGGTGACGCCGGTGCCCCTGCACCGCAACAGGCAAAAGTGGAGGGGATACAACCAGAGCGCGCTTCTCGGCAAGCGCATATCCGAGGAGCTGGGGCTTGGATACGAGCCCAACGGACTCGAGCGTCTGCGGGACACCGCTCCCCAGACGAGGCAAAATCTCAAGCAACGCTTAGCCAATGTACGCGGCGCTTTCGGCACCGGCTCGGCAGACCTTCAGGGCAAAGACGTCTTGCTTGTGGACGATCTCTCGACGACAGGCGCAACGCTCGAAGCCTGCGCGAAAGCGGCTCGAAAGGCTGGCGCTTCTTCCGTCAGGGCGGCGGTCGTGGCACGCGGATGACGCATGAAAAGTCGGTCAGTTGGGTGGAATTCCGTTAGGCTTGGTTCCCATTTTGGTCTCAAGTTACGTATATTCGACTAAGTTGGGGATTCGATTGCGGCCAAGAGGAAGGTGTTTCGCATCGGATACCGGGAGGAATCAGCTCTGAACTCGCGTCATCCCGCGCTCAAGAGTCCGCTCTACAGACCCGGGCGCGGCGGCGATCCGTAAATGAAAAAGATATTGCGCAGACGCGGCCGGGCGGGGCGGGGCCAGCCCGACGATCTGTGGATCAAGTGCCGGAAGTGCGGCCACATGAGCTACCGGCGCGAGTTCGTGGTTTCTCTGAAAGTCTGTCAAAAGTGCGGACTGCACGAGCGCCTGACGGCGCACGAGCGACTCGAGATGCTCGTCGACTCGATGGACGGTTTTCAGCAAATCGCCCCCGACATGGTCTCCACCGACCCGTTGGGCTTCGTCCGTGGGAACCTGACTTACGACGATCATCTAGAGCGGTATCGCGACTCGACCGGACTGCGGGAAGCGGTCATATGCGGGCTTGGCACCATGGAGGGCCGCCCGGTGTCGATCGCGGTAATCGACTTTCGATTTCTGGGAGCGTCCATGGGCTCCGTGGTCGGCGAGAAGATCACGCTGGCCATCGAGCTGGCGACCGAGCGCCGCCTGCCGCTGGTAATCGTGTCCTGCTCGGGCGGCGCCCGGATGCAGGAGGGGATGCTGTCGCTGATGCAGATGGCCAAGACTTCCGCCGCCCTAAGCCGCTTCCACGCGGCCAGCTTGTGTTACCTGTCGGTGATGACCGATCCGACGCTGGCGGGCGTCACTGCGAGTTTCGCATCGCTTGCAGATGTTGTAATCGCGGAACCCGGAGCGACGGTCGGTTTCACCGGCAGACGGCTGATCGAACAGATCGTCAAGCAAAAGCTGCCCGAGAACGCACAGAGCGCCGAGTTCATGCAGGAGCATGGAATGATCGACCTGGTGGTCGAACGGCGGGCGTTGAGGGGCATGATCATCAAGCTGTTCGATATCTTCGTGGGGCCGGACGAGCGGTCGGACCGGGTCAACGAAGTTGAAGAAATCCAGGTGAAGATCAGACCGGCCGCATCCACCACCAAGACATAAATGGCCGTCCTCTCGTTCGAGAAAGACCTGGACAAGCTCCGCGGCGAAATCGATAAAGTCAAGGAGTCCGGCACTTCCGATGGTGGGAGCGACGGGCGGCTGGCGGACTTGGAAGACAAACTCGAGCAGAGCACCTTGCAGGTGTTTTCGGCGCTCAGCGCGTGGGACCGGGTTCAACTGGCCAGGCATCCCGACCGGCCGCATACGCTGGACTACATCGACCATATTTTCTCCGATTTCATCGAACTGCACGGCGACAGGCGTTTTGGCGACGATGCGGCCATAGTCGGAGGCCCGGCCAAGTTCGACGGCCAGCGGGTAATGGTCGTTGGGCATCAAAAAGGCCGCGGGACTCGCGACAGCGTAAAGCGCAATTTCGGCATGGCGAGTCCAGAGGGTTTCCGCAAGGGGTTGCGGCTAATGCGGCAGGCGGAGAAGTTCGGCCTGCCGGTCATCACGTTCGTTGACATTCCGGGCGCAAGCCCCGTGCTGGAAGCCGAGGAGCGCGGACAAGCCTGGGCCATAGCCGACAATCTCCTGGGCATGATCGAGCTGCGAGTTCCCATCATCGTCGCGGTGACGGGCGAGGGTGGCAGCGGCGGAGCGCTGGCGCTCGGAATCGGCGACCGCGTCCTGATACAGGAATATGGCGTCTACTCCGTGGCCTCTCCCGAGGGCTGCGCAAGCATCGTCTGGCGGGACCACAAGTTCGCTCCCGAGGCCGCCGAGGCTTTGAAGCTCACTCCAACCGATCTGCTCAAGCTAGGAGTCGTCGACCGCATCGTGCGCGAGCCGCTGGGGGGCGCGCACAGAGACTACGCCAAGGCGGCCGAGATCTTGGCCGAGGATATCGCCGAGGAACTGAACGCCGTGACCAAGATATCCACCGATGAACTGATAGCCGGCCGGTATCGGAAATACAGGGCGATGGGCCGCGACGTCGTCGATAACCTCGCGACCGACGAGTCAAACGCCGAACCGCGCCCTAAGGTCCGGGAAGGTAAGTCCCGCTAGAAGAAGATCTCGGCGACCTCGTACAGGTCCAGGTCGAGCTTTCGGTTGCCGGCGGTCGCCTCATCCAGCGATACGCGCACTATCTGGGAGCCTTGGAGCGCGGGCATGAAGCCCCACTGCTTATCCCGGACCATATCCGCCGCCGAGACGCCAAGGCGGGTGGCGAGCACGCGGTCGAATACGGACGGCGGCCCGCCGCGCTGGACGTGCCCCAGCACGGTGACCCTTGACTCCATCCCCGATTCGCGCTCTATCGCCTCGGCCAAGCGCTGGCCTATCTGCTTGGTGCCCAGAAGCTGGTGACCGAATTCATCACGCGCGTCCAGGTCAGGCTCGATGAGCTCCAGGCCGTCGACTATTGCGCCCTCGGCTACGACGATGATGCTGAAACTCCGCCCGGCCGCCTGCCGGCGTTCGAGATGCGCGATAAGACTCGACAGGCTTATGGTCGTTTCGGGAACGATTATGAAATCGGCCCCGCCGGCTAGCCCTCCTATGGCCGCTACCCATCCGGCATGCCGTCCCATCACTTCGACGACCATCGCCCGGTGATGCGAGGCGGCGGTCGTGTGCAAGTAGTCAAGCGCTTCCATTACGCGGGTTACGGCGGAGTCGAATCCTATGCAGTAGTCGGTGCCCTGAACGTCGTTGTCCATCGTCTTCGGAAGGCCGATCACAGGTTTTCCCTCTTTCGCCAGGGCATGCGCCACACTCAGAGTGTCGTCGCCGCCAATGGCTACCAAGGCCTCCAGACCCAGCTCTTCGAATACTGATCTGACCTTTTCGAAAGACGCTTCCGATTTGCGCGGATCAGTCCTGGACGTGCCAAGCATCGTCCCGCCCTGCTGCAATATGCCCGACACGGACCGCCAGCCGAGGTCTATGCAATTGCGCTCGACGACTCCCGCCCATCCATTTCGGAAACCAATCACGCGCCAGCCGTACATCATGCCGCGCCGCGCGACGGCTCGGATCGCCGCGTTGAGACCGGGGCAATCGCCGCCGCCGGTAAGGATTCCTACAGTGGCCCCGTTACATTCGCCTTGGCTGTTTTCTTGATCCGCCATCTCTGGTACTCCTCCGGCGGGCGATCAGAGAGTTTGACTCGGTAAGCTCCCCGTCGTACCGTCCAATTTAGTTCCGCTCACCTCAACTTCGCGCCTGAAGCATAGTTCCGCTTTGCCCGGCGCATGAAAGGCTTGGTGACATAGTTTCGTGCAAAAGCTCGCTTTTTACACATTCGCGGCGGCACTGGGGCTGGTCGGACATAGCGCGGCGGCGGCGCGGCGAATGGTTGTCGAAAGTCTGGTCGTCCCGGTATCCGATCTTCAGGAGCTCCACGGGCTGCGAATCCTGCACATTTCGGATACCCACGTCTCTAGCGAAACCGACTGGGTTTTGCCGATGATTGGCAGTCTGGCGGACATTGAAGCCGACCTCATAGTCGTGACGGGAGACGTGATTTCGAACACCAGGGGCTTGTCGGCGGCGGCCGCGGCCATTGGGTCGCTGAGGTCTCCCCTTGGCACTTACGTCGTCCCCGGCAACCACGATCACTGGGCCGGCAGGCACTTACACCGAATCTCGGGGGAGATAGGCAAGTTTCTGTCGCCGCGGCGCTACGTGGACGAGTTCGCGAGGCATGGAGTGAAGGTCCTGATAAATGAGGCGGTGACTATTTCGGTCAGGGATAGCCAATTCAACCTCGTGGGACTGGACGACCCGTACCTTGGACTCAGCGATCCGGAGAAGGCGTTCCGCGGCTTGTCCGGCGATCGACCGAACATCGTTCTGGGCCATTCGCCCGATGGCGCCGAGCTGATCAGAGATCGAAGATGCGACCTGTATTTGTGCGGTCACACGCACGGAGGGCAGATCCTGGGGCCGGCGGAGCTGCCTCCGCGGCAGACAAATACGACCTATCCGCTGCCCGCGACCTACGGCCTGATGGTCCACAGGGGAGTGCTCACGCACGTCTCCGCCGGGCTGGGAACGGCGGTCGTTCCGCTGCGGTTCAACTGTCCGCCGCGCGCGACGCTATTGACGATGCGCTGCGTCGACGGGAACAACCACGAGATCAGGTGACGATTGCCCAGACGAGAATTGGATGCCGGAGCGGTTTGAACTCTTGAACGCCCGCCCAGTGGGCCCGCGGTTCCTCGATTTGCCGCCGATACAATTCACTCCCGGACGCGCACATCGACCTCGGAGTTGGAATTGGTAAGACCGGTCGGAATAGAGACGGAATACGGTCTCAATTGCGACGGATTCACCAGCGAGGTCGATTTTGCCTTCGAGGCCTCGACGATAGTCCGCGCCGCGGCCGTGGAACCTTCGTTTCGAGGCTGGGACTACACGAACGAAGACGCGCGGCTCGACATGCGCGGCAAGCGGGTGAAGAGCCTGGCGCGCGACCCAAACGACCTGAGAGACTCGAACGCGCGCAGCCGCAAGCTCTCCAGCAAGGAGCTCTTGGCGGATACCATCCTCCCGAACGGCGCCAGGTTCTACAACGACCACAACCACCCGGAATACTGCACCGACGTGTGTGTTTCGCTGAAAGAGCTCGTCGCCCAGGACAAGGCGGGCGAGGTGATTCTGCTGGCGTGCCAGAAGGCCAGAAACGCCTCGACCGACGAGGGACACGTCCTCGTCGTCAAGAACAACACCGACTACCACGGACGGTCCTACGGCACCCACGAAAACTATCTGGTGGCCCGCTCGATACGGTTCGACGATCTCGTCGCGGCCGTCGTTCCCTTCCTTGTAGCAAGACAGGTCATCGTGGGCGCCGGCAAGGTCGGTTCCGAGGGACCATCGCCGGGACGGGTCGAGTTTCAGATAAGCCAGCGGGCCGACTTCTTTGAAGAAGTCGTCGGGATAAACACCACGGCCCGCCGCCCGATATTCAACACCCGCGACGAGCCGCACGCCGACAACCTCAAGTACCGGCGGCTCCACGTTATCGCCGGCGACGCCAACCGGTCCGAGTACGCCACCGCCCTGAAAGCGGGTATGACTGGCCTGGTTCTGGACGCCGTCGAGGAAGGCCGGAGGTTCCACTGCACGCTGAAGGACCCGGTCAAAGCCGTGCGGGCGATATCGCGTGCCCCCGACCTGAACGTGACCGTGGAGCTGAAAGACCGCCGGAAGCTGACCGCCCTCGACATCCTTGAGTCATACCTGGAGCTTCTGGAGAACCGCGGCTCGGACGACGAAGAGGCACGTTGGGTTCTCCGGCAATGGCGCGAGCTGCTGGACCTCCTTAGGACGCGGCCCGACGCAACCGCCGACCGGTTGGATTGGACCGCGAAGCGCGTGGTCTACCGGGAAATCGAGTCCTTCCAGGGGCCGCTGGATAAATCTGACCGGCGGCGGCTGGATCTGTCCTACCATCTGGTCGATCCAGACATTAGTCTTTACGACTCCCTGGTCGACGGCGGGCGTATTCGGCGTTTGCTGGACAATGAAGACGTAAACTCAGCAATCACGAATCCGCCGACCGAAACCCGGGCGGCAGTGAGGGGCGCGCTGCTAAGGCGCTTTGGAGAGCTGATAACGGCGATGGAGTGGGACTCGGTGACGCTCTCGGCGTCAGGACAGGAACTGCGGCTGTCGTTGAGCGAGATCGAGGGTGCCGAAATTCGTAGACTTGAGTCAATCGTCAACCGGGCGGAAAGCGTGGAGGATATGCTGGGAATGCTGGGAGGTGGAAGGATTGCCTAACGGAGAAAGGGGCGCGTCGAAGGCCATGCCGCCGCTGATGGAGACGGAGACTCCCGTCAAACCGACGGAGACTCCGGCAAAGCCTAAGGAAGGCGACGATCTCGACGAGCGAGTGAAGCGGATAATCCGTGAGATTCCCGGTCCGACCCCGCAACCGGGCGGCGAGTAAACCCAACCGGGAGCTTCGACCGGACTGATGCGGGACGCCTTATTTGGGACCGAAACGGAGTTTGCGAGCGCGGGCGAGTTTCAGCCCGCTCACGCCGCCATAATCGTAAAGAACCAGGTCTTCAGCACGGGTGAATTCGGAATAATCGACCCGGCTCCGCGAGAGTGGGGCGAGACTCCCGGCAACGGCGGATTCCTGTTCAACGGCGGCCGGCTGTATATCGACTCCGGCCACCTCGAGTACGCGACGCCCGAGTGCCGCACCCTTCGCGGGATAGTTGCGCATGAGATGGCAGGCGAGCGGGTCGTGCTCCAGGCCCTGGATCAGCTCGACAGCCGATCAAAAGTCTTCTTCATCAAGAACAACGCCGACTATTTCGGCAACACCTACGGATATCACGAAAACTACTGTCTGGCGGCAAACCCGCGGCGGCCCGAGGTCGTCGGCACGCTCATGCCGTTCCTCGTCACGCGTCAAATCTTCGCCGGAGCCGGGCTGCTTTACAGGTATGGCCCCGGCTCGGACTACGAGTATCAGATTGCGCAGCGCAGCGCGTTCGTGGAAGTAGACCAAAGCAGTCGGGTGCGGTTCGGCGGCCGTCCCATCATCAATCTGCGCGACGAACCGCTGGGCGCCCGCCGCCGACTTCACGTCATAGTCGGCGACGCCAACAGATCGGAGTTCGCCACCGCGCTCAAGATCGGGACCACAGCACTAGTCGCACAGCTTGCAGACGGCGGCTGGTCGCCGGGTATCGAGCTGGTAAATCCAGTCCAAGCCATGCGTGCCATCGCCAAGCAAACGGAGGGGCCGTGGCTGGCCTTCACGCTCGAACACGGCGCGGTGCCGGCGGTTGCGGTCCAGCGGATGTACCTTGACGAGGCGAAGCGCCGCTTTGCCGGACGCGATACGGACACCGATTGGACTCTTGCGAACTGGGCGCGAGTCCTGACAGGGCTGGAACAAGACCCGACGCGGCTTCGAGGACTGGTGGATTGGGTGTCGAAGCTGGAGGTGCTGGAGTCGTTCGCCGACGGCTCACCGTCGGGCTGGGGCGACGACGACCTCTGCAAGGTGGAGCTTGCCTATCACCATATCGACCCGGCGGTCAGCCTCTATTCAACACTTAGAGAGCGTGAGGAGATGGAGATCTTCGTCCCGGCGGGGGCGGTCCTCCAGGCGGTGCAAACTCCGCCCGAAGGCACCAGAGCCTTGGGCAGGTCCAAGGTCGTTCGACGGTTGTCGGAGCTTGGAGCCGAGTCGCTGATTCACTGGAAGAAGCTGAGGCAGGGTCTTGGCGAACTGACCCTTTGGGACGAAAACCTCTATCTCGTCTATCAGTACATAGAGGACTGGCGGGACCTGCTGACCACCGGAGCTTGGGACATCGTTCCCTATCTGATCGACTGGAGCGCGATCGCGGTGCGCGGTCACGTCCTGGAACTGGCAGACCCGTTCGAGAGATACGAAAGCGAAGCCGGCGAATTCGCGAAAAAGCTGCCGGAACTGCTTTCAGTCGACTGAGCGGAGGTCACCGCATACTCGGCATTTAAGAATTTGGTGTTATGGTTTTGCGTTCCGTAAGAAGAAGTAGCCGCAGCTCGTCTGGCGCCCCCTCCCGGTTGGGAGTCTTATAGCGCCAGCCCCGCTCCGGGAGACGGGACCGGCTCGGTCGATATGTTGAAAGGTCAGGCTCAGCGGACCACATGACTCGGAGACTCGGTTAGCGGGCGTGCATTCGTTGTTGTCGCATACACAACTTCTGGTAGCTGAAGCCGACTTGGCACCGAAGACTGCTGTCTTCGAGATGCATACCGGGAACTTCGGAGGTAGACCTGTGGTCGACGGTCACGGCACGGTCGTCGGATATCTCGGGTTTTTTGACACGCTGCTGACGTGGACGAGCAGCATGTCTCCAGATGAAGGAGGAAAGGCCTAGGTGTTTGCCGCCGTTGAGGAGACGCAGGGGATAACGCGCTTTGTAACGCTCGACTCGGCCATTGCTGCGTCGGCCATTTTTGTAATCACCTACGCCATTATCGCGTCAGAGCGCATTCACAAAACCGTCGCCGCTCTGGCCGGCGCCGCCGTGATGCTCATCTTCGGGCTGATCACGCAGGAGCAGGCTTTCGAGCACGTCGACTGGAACGTGATCTTCCTGCTCTTCGGAATGATGATCATCGCGGGCGCGATGCGCAGATCGGGAGTCTTTCAGTGGCTGGCCATCCAGTCCGCAAAATGGACCCGGGGCGAGCCGGTCAAGCTGATGGCCGTGCTGCTCATCCTGACCGCCATAGCGTCCGCTTTGCTCGACAACGTCACAACCGTCGTGCTTATCGGACCTATCACGATATTTCTCGCGTCACGGCTTCAAGTTAGCCCTATCCCGTTTTTGATCGCCGAGATTCTGGCCTCCAACATCGGAGGAATGGCTACGCTTATCGGCGACCCTCCGAACCTCATCGTCGGCAGCGCGGCTGGGTTCAGCTTCATCGACTTCCTCAACCACATGCTCCCGGTCTCGCTAGTGCTCATGGTGCTCCTGCTGCTTTACGCAAAGGTGGTCTTTCGAAAATCGATAGATGTCCCGGCAGAGCAGCGACTGGAACTGATGCAAATGGACGCCAAGGCAGCCATCGTGGACCCGGTGCTGGCACGCCGGTCCGTCATCGTTCTCATCGTCACAATTCTTGGGTTCGTCATTCACGGATTCGTTCACCTGGAGCCGGCGACGATAGCCATGGCCGGCGCGGCCCTGCTGATGGTTTGGGGCAGGCTGAGTCCGCACGAGTCGTTTGAAGACGTCGAGTGGGCAGGATTGTTCTTTTTTGTAGGTCTGTTCATCGTCGTCGGAGCGCTGCTGGAGACAGGCGTGGTGGCGACGCTTGCCGACCAGCTTGCCGATTGGACTGGAAACGACCCCCTTATAACATCGGTAGCGATGGTCTGGTTTGCGGGAATCGCGAGCGGCATCATCGATAACATTCCCCTGGCTGCGGCAATGGTTCCGATCGTTCACGAGCTAAGCGCGGTGATGGACGTGCAGCCGATCTGGTGGTCGCTTGCACTGGGCGCCGACCTCGGAGGAAATCTGACCGCGATCGGCGCGTCCGCGAACGTCATCCTCATCTCGCTGGCCGAACGTGAAGGGCATAAGATCACCTTCCGCCAGTTCCTCGTGCATGGGGTCCCGGTTACGCTTGTCACCCTGGTGGTCGCCACGTTTTACGTTTGGGGGCGGTACTTTCTGCTTGCCTGAGAAAACCGCTCGAACAAGAGCCGCGCGAGCGCGATAGCTGAAATGCCGCTCCGCGGCGCGCTGGCCACTCCCAAGCGCGAATCGTCTAACGAGGTGGGTGTGATGGACGGGCTGCTATCCGAGCTTAGAGGGGCGCTCGGGCCCGGACGGGTGGCCAACGATCAGGCGTCGCTGGCCGCCTATGAGTACGACGCCTCGCTCGCCCGCAGCCGACCGCAACTCGTCGTCTTTCCCGAATCGACGCTCGAAGTATCCGAGGTTGTAAAGATTTCCCAGGAGTGGGGCACGCCGGTGCTGGCGCGCGGGGCCGGAACCGGTCTCAGCGGCGGCGCGGTGCCGGTGAACGGCGGCGCGGTTGTTTGCTTTGCGCGTATGAACAGGATTATCGAGATCGACGCCCGGAACCGCACGGCGCTGGTCGAGCCGGGCGTCGTCAACGCCGACCTGAGCCGCGCCGCCGAGCGGATGGGGCTTTACTACGCTCCCGATCCGTCGAGCGAGCGTACCTGCACGCTCGGTGGCAACGTTGCCGAGAACTCCGGCGGGGCGCACTGCCTAGCGCACGGGACGACGACCAACTACGTTCTGGGCGTCGAGGTGGTGACCGCCGACGGTTCCGTGTGCTGGCTCGGATCGTCCAACGGCGACGCCGCCGGATATGACCTGACGGGGGTGTTCGTGGGCTCCGAAGGCACCTTCGGAATCGTTACCAAAATCCTGCTTCGTCTCCGGCACCGGCCCGAGGCCGTGGAGACCCTGCTCGCAGCCTTTCCCGACGTGCGCTCCGCCGGCGAGGCGGTCTCTCGCGTGATCGCGGCGGGAAGCGTGCCGGTCGCGCTAGAGCTTATGGACGGCACTACGGTCCGCGCGGTCGAGGCCGCCGTCAGACCCGGATTTCCAACCGACGCGGGCGCCGTCCTGCTGGTGGAAGTCGAAGGAATGAAGGACGGGCTTGAGGATGAGATCAGGTCCATTCACGAAATTCTGGACCGGGCGGGTGCATTGAGCGCCCGCCTGGCCGAAGGACCGGAACACCGGGCGCGATTGTGGGCCGGGCGCAAGAAGGCGCGAAGCGTCCTGGGAACCCTGGCTCCCAACTATTACGTGCACGACGGCGTCGTCCCGCGTACTCAGATCGCCAACGCGCTCGATGCCGCCGTCGCCGCCGGAAAGAAACACGGCCTCACGGTAGCGACGTATCTCCACGCCGGCGACGGCAACATCCATCCGAACGTGCTTTTCGACGCGTCGGACAGCGCCGAAGCCGAGCGCGCCGCGCTCGCCGGAGAGGAAATCCTAAGAGCGTGCGTCGATCTGGGGGGCGCGCTGAGCGGCGAGCACGGCATCGGGGTCGAGAAGCAGGAGTTCATCGAGTGGACCTACTCGAACGCCGACCAATCGGCGATGCGCCGCGTCAAGTCGGCATTCGACCCAACGGGTCTCCTCAATCCCGGCAAGGTGCTTCCGGCAGCTAGCTGAGCCTTCGCCGGGAGGGTCCGTCCGCCTCCTTCCCATGCCTAGTTTGTGTGCGTCGAGACAATAGCATTAGTATGTTGTATTGACTGTCAGGAGATTTGACTAAATTTGGCTGACCTACGTTCGGAGGCACTTCGGGAAGCGGCGCACCAGCTTATGCGTGCCGCGCCGCGGGCGCGGCGGCTGATGGAGCTCCGCGCGCGGGCCAACAGCTCGATTCTGAACATCGGAATCCCGCAATACGCGGTCCTGCGCCATTTCGAGCGCGACGGACCCGGCTGCATCGCCGACGTTACAGGCAACGCCTTCGCATCAAAGCAGACGCTTTCGCAGCTTATCGATGGCCTCGTCGAGGGCGGACTGCTGAGCCGTTCGAACGACCCAAGCGACCGACGCAAAGTGGCGGTCTCGATCACGACGAAAGGGGCCGACGCGCTCGCGCGATTCGAGGCCGTGCAGATGGAGCTTTTTGAGAGCCTTTTGGAAGACATACCCGGCGATGACTTGCGGAAGCTCGCCGAGGGGCTTGCCGCGCTGAACAGATCGCTCACCGCCGCGCGCCGGCGCGGCGACCTGATGCAAACGGCGCGTTTGGATCTCGGCCAATTGGAGGCGGCGGTCAGATGATGGGCGGCGGCGCCATGGCGTCTGCCAGGTCGGGCGGAACGGGCGAAATGTCGAGAATGCCGCGCTCCAAGGAGGACCTACGGATTCTGGGTCGCCTCCTCGCCGTAACGTTCTCTCACCGGCGGCTGGCAATAGCGTCGATAGCGACACTCCTCGTGTCGATGGTGCTCGAGCTCGCGGTGCCGCGACTTATCCAGATAGCCATCGACAGCACCATCGAGGAACGCAGCGTGAGCATTGCGATTGTGCTGGGAGCACTGATCGTAGGCGTGACGGCATTCAAGGGCGTGTTTACTTTCCTCGCCACGTATCTCGGGGAGGTGCTGAGCCAGAGGACAACCTTCCGACTGAGAGGGCTGCTGTTCGAGCGAATCCAGTCGCTCTCGTTCAGCTTCCACGACAAGGCCCGCACCGGCGAGCTTATGTCGCGCACGACCAGCGACGTCGACCGCGTCCGCTTCCTGGCTGGAATGGGCCTTATGAACAGCATCCGCATCACGCTGATGATCGTGGGGGCCGTTTCGATACTGGTCATCACCAATTGGAGACTCGCGCTGCTCTCGCTGGCCAGCCTGCCTCTCCTGATTTACATAGCGCTGGCGTTCTCGCAGCGGATACGCCCGCTTTTCGTTTTGGTGCAGCAGTCCTGGGGCGCGGTCAACACGGTGCTTCAGGAGAACCTGACCGGGGTGAAGGTCGTGCGGGCGTTTGCCCGCGAAGAAGACGAGATCAAGAAATTCGAGCCGTTCAACGAGGACCTGACGAAGAGCGGCATACAGGTCGTGCGGATGTTCGCGCTGCGGCAGCCGCTGTTCGAGGCCGTGGCCGCGATGGGCGTCGCCGCGGTGCTCTGGTACGGGGGCGTCCAGGTGCTCGACGGCAACCTCAGCATCGGCGATCTCGTTGCGTTCAACACTTACCTGCTGTTGCTGCGAATGCCTATCCAGATGCTCGGATTTACAGTGAGCATCTTCGCCCGCGCGACGGCTTCGGGAGACCGAATCTTCGAGATCCTCGACCGCCAGAGCGACGTGCAAGAGAAACCCAACGCCGTATTCAACGGGCGAATCGAAGGCGGAGTTCGCTTCGAGAACGTCGAGTTCGCGTACGAGGGTGAGGACGTTCTGCGCGGCGTCTCGTTCGACGTATTGCCGGGCCAGATTCTTGGAATCGTGGGCGGCACGGGCTCGGGCAAGAGCACCGTAATCAACCTGCTGCCGCGCTTTTACGACGTTACCGGCGGGCGCGTTGCGGTGGATGGAATCGACGTCCGCGACTACCGAATCGCGCCGCTGCGTGCGTCGATCGGGATCGTCTCCCAGGAGACCTTCCTGTTCGGGGCGAACCTCCGTGAGAACATCTCATACGGGCGCCCCGACGCGACGGACGCGGCCATCTTGCAGGCCGCCGAGGCCGCGCAGCTCGGCGACTTCATACGCTCGCTGCCCGACGGCCTCAATACGGTCATCGGAGAGCGGGGCACCACGCTTTCCGGAGGACAAAAACAGCGGACGGCCATCGCCCGGGCGCTGTTGCTGGATCCCCGCATCCTGATACTCGACGAGTCCACGTCGAGCGTTGATACGGAAACTGAGCGCGCGCTGCAACAAGCGCTGTCCGAGCTGATGAAGGGGCGCACCACGCTCATCATTTCGCAAAGGGTCGCCAGCGTTGTCGGCGCCGACGAGATCGTGGTGCTGGACGGAGGACGGATCGTTCAGCGGGGCCGGCACACCGAACTTCTTCAGATGGCGGGGCTCTACCGCGATATGTACGACATGCAAGTGGACGCCGAATCGGAGGCAATCGCCGAGCCTAGCACCGTGGGTGATCGCTAATGTCAATGATGGCGTTCGGACCAGGTGGATTCGGGGGCCGGATGGGCCGGATGCCCGACGAGGGGAGGTCCTACGACGCTCAGATCATGCGGCGCCTGATGACGTACCTGCGTCCCTCTTCATTGGCAGTGGGAACCTCATTCGTTTTCCTGCTGATAAGCACCGCGTTCTCGTTGCTCGGTCCGGACTTGCTGCGTATCGCTATCGACGACGGCGTCGTGGGGGAGAACAGGACCGCGCTCAATCTGGCGGCATTGGCCTTCATCGGCACCACCGCGGCGGCCTGGGCTACGAGCTACGTCGGATTCCGGATGCTCACAACCGTTGGACAGCGAGTCCTAAAGACCATTCGCACCGACGAGTTCACGCACCTGCAGCGGCTGTCGTTGAGGTTCTTCAGCCGGCAGGAGATCGGTCAGGTGATGTCGCGCGTCACCAACGACGTGGACGCAATTAACGAGTTCCTGACGGCGGGTCTCGTTATGGCGCTGATCTCGTTCTTCACGCTTTCGTACATACTGGTGCGGCTGCTGTTTTTGGACTTGCGGCTCGCCTTGGCCACTTTCCTGGTCCTGCCGCTGATGTTGCTTGTGACCGGTTATTTCAGCAGAAGGGCGCGCGTCGCGTTTCGTGGAGTTCGTTCCACGGTCGGCAACGTGTACGCGAATCTCCAAGAGAACATCAGCGGCGCACGGCTCGCCCAGGCATTCGTGCGAGAGCGCGAGAACGCTTCGCGGTTCGAGAACACCAGCCGCCAATACATGCAGGCGAATATCGAGGCCGGGCGCGTGATTGCGGCATTCCTGCCCGCCGTGGAAACGGTGTCCGCCCTGGCTATCGCCATAGTGCTGGGCTACGGCGCGTTCCTGCTGGTCAACGACATGACTACGATTGGCGTGCTGGTCGCATTCATCGGATTCGTGATGCGGTTCTTCCAGCCCATCACGATGCTTACGAGGCTGTACAACATGCTCCAGTCGGCGATTGCCGCCGGAGAGCGCATCTTCGAGCTTCTGGACGAAAAGCCCGACGTGGTCGACGCGTCCGACTCGGTAGACCTCCCGCGCATCGAGGGTGAAGTAGTCTTCGATGGAGTCCACTTCGCCTACGAGGACGAGGAAGTTCTCAGCGACGTCAGGTTCACGGTCCCCGCCGGCTCGACCATAGCGCTGGTGGGACCCACCGGCGCCGGCAAGACAACCATCATCAGCCTGCTGTCGCGGTTCTACGATCCGGTTGATGGAGCAGTCACGGTCGACGGCCATGACCTGCGCGCGGTCAAGCAAAAGTCGCTGCGCCGCCAGATGGGAATAGTCCCCCAAGACTCGTTCATCTTCTCCTGCAGCGTCAGGGAGAACATCGCGTACAGCCGTCCCGAGGCCAGCCAGGAGGAAATCGAAGAGGCCGCCCGCGCGGTGGGCGCGCACGACTTCATCACCCGGCTGCCCGAGGGCTACGAGACCGAGTTGCGCGAAGGCGGGTCCCGCGTGTCGGTGGGACAGCGGCAGCTCATCTGCTTCGCCCGCGCCATACTGTCCGATCCCCGAATCCTGATACTCGACGAGGCGACTTCGAGCGTCGACACCAACACCGAGATATTGATTCAGAACGCGCTCAAGCGGCTGCTCGCCGGGCGAACCGCCTTCGTAATCGCCCACCGCCTCTCGACCATCCGCAACGCCGACCAGGTGCTGGTTATCGACGACGGACGCATAATCGAGCGCGGCACCCACAACGAGCTGCTCCAGCTCGGCGGCCGCTACGCCGAGCTCTACGCCGCCGGCACCACGCTAGTCTCAGCCTGATCTAAGCTAGACAAAGCACCCCCGACCGCAGCAACTCCGTTGGCTATAGAGTTCCGTTGATATCATGGCGACGATCCGTTGACTGTTATACCCGATTGAGACATCCCCTCACGGACGATACATGGCCCTTACCAGAGTAAAGCTGGAACGTTTCACCGCCTTCGACAGTCTGGACTTGGAGTTATCCCCCGGTATCAATGTTTTCATAGGTGCCAATGGAACGGGTAAGACTCACCTGATGAAAGTCTGCTATGCGGCATGCGACGTATCCAAGACTGGCGCGTCCTTCTCCGAGAAGCTTGTGGAGGTATTTTTACCGTCGAACCGTAGGCTAGGCCGCTTGGTTAAGCGGCGAGGTAAGAGTGTTAGAGGGGCGGTTGAAATATCGCGCAAGGATCAGAGCCTCCGCACTTCATTTTCGAATCACACAAAATTGGCCCGTTCAGCCCAGGTCACAGGCGCAGCAAAGTGGGCAGCTTCGTCGATCGAGAGTGTTTACATACCGGTGAAGGAGATGCTTTCGAACGCGCCTGGGTTCAGGTCACTCTATTCACAGCGGGAAATCCACTTCGAGGCAGTCTACGCAGATATCCTCCAACGCGCCTACAAGCCATTGCTACGCGGTCCTGTAGATCAGACTCGCAAGCGTTTGCTTGACATGCAGAAGGCTGTTGAAGGCAAAGTCAGCCTTCAGAATGAGGAGTTCTTTCTGCGCAACAGACAAGGCAATCTTGAGTTCACGCTGCTCGCCGAGGGGATGCGGAAACTTGGTCTGCTTTGGCTGTTAATCCAGAACGGAACGCTGAGCGGCGGCTCGGTGATGTTTTGGGATGAGCCTGAAACCAATTTGAATCCCAAACTGTTCGGCACTGTGATGGAGACTCTGTTGGAGTTGCAGCGCATTGGAGTCCAGATATTCTTTGCTACCCACGATTACGTCATCCTCAAAGAACTCGATCTTCGAAGGAAACCTGCCGATGAAGTCGCATTCCATTCTCTGTATCGGTCGACGGATGGCAAGATCGAGTGTGACACGGTCGACAACTATCTCGACATCCATCCCAACGCTATAGCCGACGCATTTGACAGTCTTTATGACCGTGAGGTGAAGCGCAGCATCCAAGGCATGCGATGACATCATTTGTAGAGCGCGATCTTCAAATCACATTCAATAACGTGAAGTCGGCGCAGAAGATTGATGGTCCGAGTCACATGCTGGGTCACTGCATGAAAGCGGTAGATTTTGTCGTTGAGCTTCCGAACTGTTATCTGTATGTTGAGTTCAAAGACCCCCAAGATCCCGAGAGTACAGACGAACGCCGGCAGGAGTTCGTCAGCAGATTTCTGAGCGGCCAGCTTGACCGCGACTTCGTATACAAATATCGGGATTCTTTTTTGTACGAATGGGCGTCGGGGAAAGCCGACAAGCCTATCCGTTACTTTGTGCTGATCGCCCTGGATAGCCTGGACTCGGCCGCTTTGCTTAGAAGAACCGATGCATTGAAGCGCCAGTTGCCCTTAGATGGACCGAAGTCGAACTCATGGACTCGTCCGATAGTGGAGGGCTGCGAAGTGTTCAACATAGACAAGTGGAATAGTCATTTCTCGGACTACCCCATCATCCGCTTGAGCAGTCACACGACACCAGCGGGCGGCACTCCATGACCACCGCGTCCAGCGATAAGCGATCCCGAAAGCCTTATCGGCGAGACGCTAACGACCTATAACCGTGCCATGCGTGGCCTGACTCCTGCCTGACTAGCTGCTACCTAAAGCGGAACCCTTGGCGGTGCTGCGAGGCCACATCCCGAATTCTGTTACTAGCCTGGTTCTAGTCCAGGTGCAGGACGACCAGCTTTTCTTCGGTCATTTCTCTGACCGCGTAGTGGGGACCTTCCTTGCCCATGCCGCTTTCCTTGATGCCGCCGTAGGGCATCAGGTCGGTTCGCCATTGCGAGCCCCAGTTGATGTGGATGTTGCCGGCGTCCATGCCCTGGGCGAACTTCATCGCACGGTCGATGTCCTGCGTAAAGATTGCGGCGGCTAGTCCATAGGGCGAGTCGTTGGCCATGTCGATCGCCTCGTCGATGCTGCTCACTTTCGAGGCGGCCGCGGCGGGGCCGAAGAGCTCGTCGCATGAAACCTTCATCGCGGGGTCGACGTCCGCCAGGAGCGTGGCTTCGACGAATCCGCCGTCGCGCTGGCCCCCCGTAATCACCTTTGCGCCGTCGGTGACGGCCTCATCGATCCAACTCGCGACCCGCTCGGCGTCGGCCTCCCGCACCAGTGGTCCCATCATGACGCTCTCGTCAAAGGGATCGCCGTAGTTGATCTTTGAGACCGTGTCTCCGAAGGAGTCGACGAAATCCGAGTAGATATTCCCGTCGGCGAAGATTCTCTGAGTCGAAATGCACACCTGGCCGGCGTTGGCGAAGGTCGTCTGCACGAGCGCGGACGAGACCTTCTCCATGTCGGCGTCGTCCATGATGATCACCGGCGAGTTCGATCCCAGCTCCATGGTGACTTTCTTCAGGCCGGCGGTCTTGCAGATGTGCTCGCCCACGTCCCGGCTGCCGGTGAACGTGATCTTGCGAACGCGAGGGTCCGATACGAGCACGTCGCCGATGTCGGAACCGGCGCCGGTCAAGCACTGGACGGCTTCGGGCGGCGTCCCGGCCTCCAACAGTATGTCGACGAGCTTCAAGGCCGAGAGAGGCGTGTCGGTGGCAGGTTTGATGGTCACCGCATTGCCTCCGGCGAGAGCGGGACCGGCCTTGTGGCAAACGAGATGCAGCGGGAAGTTGAACGGGCTGATGGCCGCCACCACGCCGCACGGCACTCGCAGTGTGAAGCCGAGTTTTCCACCCGCTCCGGGGCCGCCATCGAGCGGGACCACCTCGCCGTTCAGCCGCTTGGCTTCCTCCGCCGACAGATAGAGGATCTCGGCGGCCCTGGTCGCTTCGACGCGCGACTCGCCGATTATCTTGCCCTGTTCGCGGGTTATCACCGGCGCCAACTCGTCGACGCGCTCCAGGATCAGATCGCCCGCGCGGCGCAGTATCTCAGAGCGCTCGTAGCCGGTGAGCGAGGCCATGACCTCGGCGCCCCGCATGGCGGTAACGATGGCCCGGTCTACGTCGGCAGCGGTCGCCTTCGGGACCGTGTCAACCACCGAGCCGTCGAAAGGATTGATGACCTCGATAAGCTCGCTGGCATCGACCCAATCTGTGCCTACATACATCTTCATGACTTGAATCCCCCCGCGTAGCCGTTCGACTCAATCATTGGGTCCGCCCGGCAGCGCATCCTGAGGCGACTGCCGGACTCGTGTATCGATTTGGAATGTGTGACGGCCAAGCATAGCGGTTTTGTATGACTTTAGGCTCGCGCGGCAGAATCGGCGGAGTGAGATAATGAAGAAGGTGGCCGCGAGCAGCTTGATCTTCGAGTTGGAAGCGCCCGCCGCGCAATCTGTCGGTAGCTATACGTAGTCCATGAAGCGAACAGGAGAGTGAATATGAAGGCTGTGCGAGTTCACGAATACGGTGGGCGGGACAAGATGATGTTCGAGGACGTGGACCGTCCTTCGCCGGGTCCCGACGAGGCGGTCGTCCGCATCGAAGCGGCGGGCGTCAACTACATAGACACCTACCACCGCACTGGCCTGTATCCGCTCAATCTGCCGTTTACGCTCGGGCTAGAGGGAGCGGGCGTGGTGGACGCCGTGGGCGAACGCGTCGACCGGTTCTCGGCAGGAGACCGGGTGGCTTTCGCCAACGGGCAAGGCGCCTATGCCGAATACGGCCTCTGCCAGGCCGACCGGATGATCTCGATTCCCGATGGACTGGGCTTCAGGACCGCGGCGGCGGCGATGTTGCAAGGCATGACGGCCCACTACCTGTCGCACGGATCGTTCGCGCTTCAACCCGGTCACACGGCGCTGGTCCACGCCGGCGCGGGAGGCGTGGGGCTGCTGCTCACGCAGATGGCCAAGCGGCTCGGAGCGCACGTTATTAGCACGGTTTCGACAGACGCGAAGGCCGAGCTTTCGAGCGGAGCCGGGGCCGATGACGTCATCCTGTACACGCAAGCCGACTTCAAGGACGAAGTCGAAAGGCTGACCGGCGGCGCGGGTGTCGACGTGGTCTACGACTCGGTCGCCAAGGACACTTTCGAGAGAAGCCTGGCCTGTCTGCGCGCTCGCGGCATGCTGGTGCTGTACGGGCAGTCCAGCGGTCCTGTCACTTCCTTCAACCCAAGGGCGCTCAGCGATGGAGGATCGCTCTTCATGACCAGGCCGACGCTCGGCAACTACATCGCGAGCCGGGAAGAACTGGAACAGCGAGCCGGGGACGTACTGCAATGGGTGGCGGACGGTTCCCTGAGCTTGCGCACGGAGCACGACTATCCGCTGGCGGACGCCGTCGAAGCCCATCGAGCGCTGGAAGGCCGCAAGACCACCGGCAAGGTGCTGCTCATACCCTAGAGAGCGCCGGGACAATTAGGCGGTCGCGCCGGAGAATGGCGTAGAATCGAATAAATCGACAGGCCGTTGGCGATCAGGAATAGGACCCTCGGTATGTTTGCAACATTCGGACGCACCTGGAATATCACCAAGATCTGCTGGCAGATTCTTCAGAAAGACCGCGAATTGATCCTGTTTCCGATCTTTTCGTTCATCGCGCTGGCGGTGCTGGCCGTACTGGTGATGGGTATTGGGGGCGCGTCCGGCGCATTTGGCCGGATAGACACGGAAGCCGCGGGCGCCGGTCTGGCCGGCGGGGACGTTCTGCTCGCTTTCGTCAGCTACTTCGCGCTCTCGTTTATCGTGATCTACTTCAACACCGCGTTGGTGGGCGCCGCCATGATCAGGATTCGCGGCGGCGATCCGACCGTGCGCGACGGCCTCGCGGTCGCCAACAGCCGCCTGCCCCAGATCCTGGGGTGGTCGGTGATATCGGGCACCGTCGGCCTGATTCTGCGACTCCTGCGCGAGCAGGCGGGCGACAACATGTTTGGTCAGATAATCATTTCGATAGTCGGTGGAGTCTGGGCCTACCTGACCTTCTTCGTCGTGCCGACGATAGTGGTCGAAGGCGTGGGGCCGATAGAGGCCATCAAGCGGTCGAGTTCGCTGCTAAAGCGCACCTGGGGTGAGCAGGTTGTCTCGAACTTCGGCTTCGGCTTGCTCTTCATTGGGGCCGCGATCGTCGGGATACTCCCCGCCCTGGTCATAGCCCAGATATCGCCGATGGCGGGAATAGCCGTCGGCGTGCTCACGGTGGGTCTGGCTGCGGCGTTGGTCGCGAGCCTGGAGGGCATCTTCAAGGCCGCGCTGTACGAATACGCGGCGGAGAACGTCGTCGCGGACGAGTTTTCCGCAGAGCTACTCAGGGGCAGCTACCAGACGCGTGGCGGAGGCTTCCGCCGGGGTTTCTAGCCCGGAGATTCCTTTGAGCGCCTACCACAGGCGTTTGAAGTAGAAGTCTTCGGGATCGCCTTCGTCTAGATTGTCGATGATGGGATTCCCATAAACTTGGGAAAATAGTACTTGAGATAGCAGCGAATCCTCGGGACAGGCTTTTCCCACAACCAATGGCTCGCAACAATCAACCAGAGAACCGTGTCGCCGTGAGGCCACGCTAAAGCGTTGGGATCCGCTGCGAGACCAGCTTTGAAACTGCTACCGCTTCTTCCCCGGCTGGACGAATTAGGGATTGTTATCTTGGCGCTAAATAGGGAGACCGCGTGGCTACCAATGGAGATTCAGGAGTTTACCAAGAATGAACTTGAAAGCGTGGTTCAACACGTTCCATTTGGAAAGCATCCGACTCGGCCCTCATTGGGCTAACGCGGAGATCAACTTCATCGAAAACGACAAAGATGCTGCATGGGAACTATATATTGAGATGCTGACCAGAATCGTCACCCAACCCTTGCCTTCGGAGGCGGGCGACCAAAAGACGGCGCTCGACAGCGTCTATTCACTCTTTCCTACCACTCGTGAGATCCTCCGCCGTCGGGGAAGGCAAACCATACAATTCAGCAAGATAGCTATACCTGTTTTGAATCAACTGGTTCGTCCCTTCACTGCGAAGTGGCACAGGGAGAATCTGACCGGAGCCTTCGAATGCGATGAGAAACGTAACAGATTTCGACAAGAACTTGAGGACTTGCAAACCGAGCTACGAAACTACAATCGCATGTTGGCGAACATTGCCGAAGTTGAGGACTTGACTGATTTGGAAATGGTGTAAAGGTACCGGAAATGACTGATCCTCCGAGACATAAGGTATTTATAAGCTTTCATCACAAAGACCAAGCGTACAAAGACCTGTTCGTCGAATTGATGGAAGACTATATCGTGGACAAGTCGGTCAGAGATGGAGACATCGACGACGATTTTCTCTCCACCGAGACGATACGGCGGAGAATTCGCGACAACTTCATTCGCGACGCTACCGTGACGGTTGTACTCATCGGGCCCTGCGCTTGGCAAAGAAAGCATGTGGACTGGGAGATCGGCTCAAGCCTAAGGAAAACCACGCAGAATTCCCGATGCGGTCTATTGGGCTTATTGCTGCCGAGTCACCCGAATTTCAGAACCGGTAAGTACACTCCCAGCTTAATACCGCCGAGACTCGCGGATAACTGCAACGGGACTGAGCCTTACGCATACATCTACGATTGGCCGACACAACTTATGTCGTTGGCCGGAATGAGTTTGTGGGAGGCCATCGAGTCTAGAACCAACAGCGAAAAGCAGATTCGTCGTTGGATTCACGAGGCGTTTATAAGAAGAAGCGGTACACCGCCGAACAATGGCAGACCACAATTCAAGCGGAACAGAGGCGGGTATTGTTCTCGTGGTTGGTCCGACTAAAAAGACATTCGGAAGACTTGCTCGGTAGCCCAACAGCCTGCTCTTTTGCTCGCGCAATTTCCTCCCGTACAACAACTCCAAAGTGTTTGTGGGTACCCCCAGGCTTGTTAGGAGGGCATTGCCTTCAGGAACGTGCAAAGCGCAGAGGCGCGGGACGGGCGCGAGTGGAGAACTAAGGATAGAAGATGGCATGGACGACGCCTGAATTCTCGAGAAGAGACGTAAATGCTTCCGGTCGATTCCTAATTGACGAACAAACGAACTCTATACAGTCTCTTCAGCACGCGCTGGAGATTGTGAATAACTGGCGCTCTTCTCACGCTTTTCCCCTTAATACAATGCAGACTTACTTACGTTCAAAGTCGAAACAATTCGATCAACGAAGCCTGGTCTCCCAGCGTATCAAGCGCCTGTCATCAATCGAATCCAAACTTTGCCGTATACCTTCACTCAAACTCACACAGATGCAAGACATAGGTGGATGCAGATCTGTTGTTGGAAACCTACGTCATGTCGATGAATTGGTCGACGTGTATCACCGCAGCAGGATCAAACACGAATTGATCAGAGAAAATGACTACATAGCAAATCCAAAACCGTGCGGCTACAGAAGCCATCATCTCGTATACCGCTACTACAGTGACAAGAACGATATATACACCGGACTCAGGATTGAGATCCAAATCCGCTCTAGACTGCAACACGCGTGGGCAACGGCCGTTGAAACCGTCGGGACCTTTACCCAGCAAGCATTGAAATCAAGCCAAGGCGAAAGGAAGTGGCTAAGATTCTTCCAATTGATGAGTACGGTTCTTGCCCTTCAGGAGAACAGGCCAGGCACCCCAAGCACCCCAGACAACCGCACAGATCTGATAGCGGAATTGAAGTACTACACGTCGGAGTTAGACGTGATCAATCGGCTCAGGACATATCGAGTTGTAGCTCAAATGTATCCCATGCTCAAGGATGTTCGCTACTTCCTTCTTCATGTCGATTCGGAAAATGAGCAAACGATCGTAAAGGGATTTCGATCTAACGAGCTAAATGTGGCCTCTAACGAGTATTTGGAGGCGGAGCAAAAACTCCGCGGCACTCATTCTGGCGACACCGTTCTCGTATCAGTCGAGTCGCTGGAGTCTCTCAGACACGCCTACCCAAATTACTTCCTTGACACCTCACGGTTCCTTGAAGAAGTGGAGTTGGCTGTCAGCGACAACTCGATCTAGCTCCACTCAGGTGGCCGATGACCAGATCCAATCCCGTCCCACCCACAAGTTCTCCGGCGTGGAGCGGGTACGTTATGCGGTGTCACGTTCATTGCGCACCACAGATGCACATGTCCTTAAAGCTTAAACGGCCGAGGCCATGGCCAGAGTCCAGTTGATAATCCCCGATGAAGATCGCGACCGGTTCGTTCATCAGGCGCGCAAGGAGGGGCTGACGTTCAGTGCATGGCTCAGGGCTGCGGCTCATGAGCGTCTCGAGGACCGGCAGCGCTCCAATCCATTCGAATCGCCAGCCGACGTGGAGGAGTTTTTCCGCGCCTGCGACGCGCTGGAAGGACCTGAGCGTGAGCCTGATTGGGAAGAGCATCTGCGCACAATCGACGAGTCGCGCGGCCGAATGGCCGCCAACTCCTGATATTCCGCGATACCGACACCGCCGCGTACACGGCGAGCGAATCCATCCACTAACGGCGGGGCGTGAGCGGGATTATGACCTTCGATCGGACGCTGGCCGCCGCAGGCGTTTGAAGTAGAAGACTTCGGGATCGCCTTCGTCGAGGTTCTCGACCATTCCCGTTCGCGTGTAGCCCAGCTTCTCGAAGAGACGCTGGGCGGGGACGTTCGACAGGTTGGTCGAGGTGAAGAGGTCGTCCGACGGGCAGTCCTCTTCGGCCTGACGCATCAGCGCGCTGGCGACGCCCATTCGTCTGAAGGGTTCCTCGACCCAGATCAGCCAGACGAATCCCCGGTCGAAGAAGCTGCCGTTGAAAACCGATTCACCGGCATTCGTGCCGCCCAGCACCATGCCCCCGGCATAAGCTCCGTCGAGGCGGGCGATGTAGAGATTCCCGGCGTCAGCGGCGCGATGCAGGAAACTCCTGTGTCTATTGTCATCCAGCGCGCTCCGAAGGTCAGAATCGGCGTCGAACTCATTGGACTTCGGTTGTGTAATCTCAATCTGGGTGGCACTCATTTGAAAATCCGTGGAATTGTGATGCGATTCGGTGGAAGCTGGCCGGGCCAGTTCACAGGGAGCCGCACGACCGCGACAGCGAGCGGGCATTACGATTAGATCGAAGGCTAGTTTACGGCTAGGGCGATGGTCGTATTCTTGTTCGAAGGCGTAACGAGCATCGCCGAGGAGATATCAACAACTTGACGAACCGGCTTGAGAGCGAAACCAGCCCCTATCTGATTCAACACGCCGAGAACCCCGTCGACTGGTTCCCCTGGGGCGATGAGGCCCTGGAACGGGCGGAGGCGGAGGACAAGCCGATATTCCTGAGCATCGGCTACTCGGCGTGTCACTGGTGTCACGTCATGGAGCGGGAGTCATTCGAGGATCCCAAGACGGCGGAACTGATGAACCGCGACTTCATCAACATAAAGGTCGATCGGGAGGAGCGGCCCGATCTCGATTCGATCTACATGGAATCGGTAATGACTATGACAGGCCATGGCGGCTGGCCGATGAGCGTGTTTCTCACTCCCAAGCGCGTGCCGTTCTTCGGTGGGACGTACTTCCCGCCCGAACCTCGGTACCGGATGCCATCGTTTCGAGAGGTGTTGACGATGGTGGCCGACGCTTTCCGCGACCGCCGGGGGCATATAGAGCGGACGAGCGAGCGGCTGCTGGCGGCGTTGCAGTCTGATGACACACAGCGCGCGGGAGACATCTCTCCGGCGCTCCTGGCGAGTGCGCAGGCATCGCTCGCATCCGGTTACGACGACCTGAACGGCGGGTGGGGCGGAGCGCCCAAGTTCCCCCAGCCGATGGCGATCGAGTTCCTGCTGCGCCGCTACGTCCGCACCGGCGACAACAGCGCTCTGTCGATGGCTACCAGCACGCTCGAAAAGATGGCGCGGGGCGGAATCTACGACCACCTGGGCGGGGGGTTCCATCGCTACGCGGTCGACGCTATCTGGCTGGTGCCGCATTTCGAGAAGATGCTTTATGACAACAGCCAGCTTGCGCGAGCTTACCTGAAGGCCTGGCAAGTGACCGGCGAGCCGCTCTTTCGCCAGGTGGTCGAAGAGACGCTCGACTACGTTATCGACGAGATGACCAATCCCGACGGCGGGTTTTACAGCACGCTGGACGCCGACTCCGAGGGCGAGGAGGGCAAATACTACGTATGGGATCGGTCCGAGGTCAGGGAGGTGCTGGGCGCTGACGCCGAGACTCTGATAGTGGCCTACGACGTTTCCGAGAACGGGAACTTCGAGGGGCGAAGCATACTCAACCGGCCGCTCGATACCGATGTGGTCGCGCATTTGCTTGACATGGAAGCTTCCGAGCTAGAGGAACGGCTCGCGGCATCGAAGAAGGCTTTGCTGGAACGCCGAGCCCAGCGGATAAGACCCGGCCTCGACGACAAGGTGCTGACGTCCTGGAACGGGCTGATGCTGGCGGCCTTCGCCGACGCCGCGCGGGCCTTGGATAACCCCGCCTATCTGACGGCGGCGCGTGAAAACGCGCGATTCATCCTCTCAGAGCTTCGCACGCCCGAAGGCCGGCTGCTGCGGACGTGGAAGGATGGACGAGCGTCGCTCAACGGCTATCTGGAAGACTACTCATATCTTCTCGAAGGGTTGCTGGCGCTGTACCAGGCCACGTTCGAGCCAGAGTGGTTCGCCGCGGCCAGGGAGATAGCGGACGTGATGATTGAGCGGTTCGCCGATCCGCAAGGCGGTTTCTTCGACACCAGCGACGATCACGAGCGCCTGATTACGCGTCCCAAGAACGTTCAGGACAACGCCACGCCGTCCGGCGGCGCAATGGCGGCCACCGCGCTGTTCCGGCTAACCGGACTGACCGGTGAAGGCCGCTACGCCGAGGCGGCGGCGGGCGGCATGAAGCAAGTCTCCGGCATCGCCGGTAAGCATCCCACGGCGTTCGGGCAATGGCTCAACGCCATGGACTACTACCTCGGAGACCCCCTGGAAGTCGCGGTCATCGGCGATCCGAAATCCGGGGATACGCGCGAGCTGCTTGACGTCGTGTTCGAGGGCTTTCGCCCCGGCGTCGTCGCGGCGGCCGGCGAGGAGAGCGATATTTCTCCGGTGCCGCTGCTGAGCCGCCGGCCGCGTATCGACGGGAAAGCCACGGCCTACGTGTGCCGGAACTTCGTGTGCAATCTCCCCGTCACCAGCGCCGACGACCTTCGAAGCCAGCTTTAGGGCGGCCCGTTACCCGCGGCCCCCGGAACGGTCCAGATCGGGAAGGGCGGCGATCTCCGCCGCGGTGAGCCTTCTCGACTCTCCCGGCTTGAGCGAGCCGAGCTGGATGGGACCGATGCGCACCCGCTTCAGCCTGATTACCGAGTGACCTACAGCGGCGAACATTCGCCTTAGCTGCCGGTTGCGCCCCTCCTTCAAGATAGCCCGGACCCTCGCGCCGTCCGGCCCGCCGCCGATGATGTCGAACCGCGCGGGATTGGTAGGTCCGTCTTGCAGCTCGATTCCCGATCTGAGCCTGGCGATGGCCCGCTCGCTCGGACGGCCTGTAACTTCCAAGACGTACTCGCGCTCATGCTCGAAGCTGGGATGGAGCAGCCGGTGCGTGAGTTCGCCGTCGTTGGTCAGCAGTACCAAGCCCTCGGAATGGCGGTCGAGACGGCCGACCGGATAGACGCGCGACTCGCGCAGCTCGGTGGGCAGCAGGTCGAGCACGGTCTTGCGGCCTCGCTCGTCGCGGGCGGTCGTCATGACTCCGCGCGGCTTGTTCACGGCGATGTACTCCAGCTTGCCTCGGCGCGGCTCGACAGGGCGGCCATCCAGAGTCACGCTGTCGACTGCGGGATCGATCCTGGTCCCCTGGACTGTTACAGGCTTGCCGTTGACGGAGACCCGGCCCGCGGCAACTGCCGCTTCCATCGCTCGCCGAGAGCCTTTGCCCGCGTGCGCAAGGAAAACATGCAACCGGATCGGCGAAGACTCGGTTTCGTCAGGCGGCATCTACAGAATTAATCTGGAACATTTACGTGCAAATGAGTCGCTGGACGGCGCTCCGGCCAGCGCCAAATCTCTCCGCTCTTGCCCGCCCTCGATGGACCTCGGCAGGGGTTAGACTGGACATGCGACGAGCTAATTTCTGGATCCTCCAGGCAACGTACCGGCGGCGCGATCTTGAAGTCAACCGAACTCAACTACCTACCGATCAACGAGCTTTCGCGGCTCATAGCGTCCGGGCAAATGTCCCCGGTCGAGGTTACTAGAGCGGCGCTCGACCGCATCGACGCTTTGCGGGATTTCGACAACGCGTTCACCGAAGTATTCGAGGAAACTGCTTTGGAGGCGGCGCGTACCGCCGACTCCGAGATCGCCGACAGCCGTTACCGGGGCGCGCTTCACGGAGTGCCGGTCGCACTCAAGGACCTATGCGACGTGGAAGGTACGGTGACCACCGCCGGTGCGAAGGCGCTGGGCGACCGACCCGCCGAGAGCGACTGCGAACTGGCGGTGCGCCTGCGGGCGGCTGGAGCGGTAATCATCGGCAAGACCAATCTCCACGAGTTCGCCTACGGTGGAACCGGCGTAAATCCCCATTTCGGGACGCCGCCGAATCCCTGGCGAATGGACCGAATACCGGGCGGATCGAGCAGCGGATCGGCGGTCGCGGTCGCCACCGGAATGGCTCCCGCCGCAATTGGGTCCGATACCGGCGGGTCTATACGGCTCCCCGCCGCCCACTGCGGAATTACAGGACTCAAGCCCACGTTCGGGCGGGTGTCCCGCCGAGGCGTTTTCCCGCTCTCCATGACTTTGGACAACGTCGGGCCGATGACCCGGTCGGCGCTCGACTGCGCGCTGATGCTCGAAGCGATCGCCGGGTACGATCCCGGCGATCGCTACAGCGTGGACCGCCCGAGCGAGCGGTTCTCGGCGGGAATCGACATTGGAATAAGCGGCCGCCGGATCGGCGTTCCCTCCAATTACTTCTTCGAGGACCTTGAACCGGAAGCCCATGCAAGCATCACGCGGGCACTCGGCGTCTTGAGCGATCTGGGCGCGGTATTGGTCGATATCGAGATTCCCTGGGCCGAGGAGGCGTTCGAGATCAACATCGCGGGTGTCGAGGCCGCCTGGGTGCATCGAGATCGGCTGGCCGACCCCGATGTTCGCGCCAGGATTGGCGAGGATACCGTTTCGAGACTCGAGATTGGTAACCAATTCTCCGCCGGAGAGTTTCACGGCTTCCTGAATAGAAGGCAAGAGATAGCCGCGCTGGCGGCAGCGCTGATGGAGGAAGTCGATCTGATCGCCACTCCGTCGGCGCCGGGAGTCGCCGGACGCATCGAAGGAGTGCAAACGCTCGCCTACCGGCCCAATCTGAAATTCACCGGGGTCTTCAATCAGACCTGGCAACCCTCGCTTTCGATACCATGCGGATTCGGCGCGGAGGGCCTGCCGCTGGGCTTGATGCTCACCGGAGCATGGTGGAACGAGCGGCTGGTGCTACGCGCGGGCCACGCGTTTCAGCAGGCGACCGACTGGCATACGGCCCGACCGCCGGTCGACTGACTTGGCGGCTTGGGCGTTAGTCCCAGCCGCGACGGGCCGGAGTCGGACTTCAGAGGTTGACGTGAGACTCTTGCGCTACGGCTTCCACGCGAGCAGGTGGAACCACGTCCACGGCAAGGGCGTCGGGCCGGTCGCCCCTGTCCAGTATCTGCCTGCGCACGGCTGCGTATATCTGCGATTCCAGGGAGCGGCGGTCTCCAGATTGTGCTCGTCGGACACGTCCCAATCCTCGCGAGGCTGTAAACCGTCTCTATCGGCACAACAGACGAAAGCGGCAAGTCGTTATGCTCAAGGTATCAGCGATTGTCAACACGCGACTCGACAGCGGCACCGAAAGTCAGGACACCAACCTCGATGGCGGCGATCATTCAGGTAGATGATCTGGTCAAGCACTATGAAGTGCCCGTTCGCGAGGGCGGGCTGTTCGCCTCGATGCGCAGCGTGGTCCACCGTCGGCACCGCACGGTGCGCGCCGTCGAGGGAATCTCGTTCGAGCTTCAGCCCGGCGAGATAGTCGGGTTCCTGGGCCCTAACGGCGCGGGCAAGACCACTACTCTAAAGGTCCTGAGCGGCCTGCTCTATCCAACGTCGGGGAAAGTCGACGTATTGGGTTTTACTCCGTCGGACCGCCGCGTGGACTTTCTCTCAAGCGTGACTCTCATCATGGGACAGCGGCAGCAGCTCTTCTGGGACCTGCCGGCGGTCGACACCTTTCTGGTCAACAAGTCGATATTCGGGATCGAGGACTGCGAGTACGCGGAGACCGTCGCAACGCTGACCGACCTGCTGGACCTATCAGAGCTATTGGAGAAGCCCGTCCGGCAGCTATCACTGGGCGAACGGATGAAGGTGGAGCTGGCGGCGGGGCTGCTGCACCGTCCGACCGTTTTGTACCTTGACGAGCCGACCATCGGTCTGGACGTGGCGATGCAGCAGCGCATCCGCGAGTTCATACGCGAGTACAACAAGTCCGCCGGGGCGACCGTATTGCTGACCAGCCACTACATGGCTGACGTGGAGGCTCTGGCGGAGAGGGTGATAGTCATAAACCGAGGCTCGTTGCTGTACGACGGCCCGCTTCAGGGACTGGTCGACCGCTACGCGCCGCACAAGATAATCACGCTCCAGCTTGAACGTGACCTCACCGGCGAGGAGCTGGCGAAACACGAGGGCCTGACCGTCGTGGACAGCCGCCGCGTGAAGCTGACCGCCTCGCGGGACGGCATCGCCGATCTGACCGTTCGCCTCGTGCAGGGCCTGCCGGTGGCCGACGTCTCGGTGGAGGACCCGCCGCTCGAGGAGGTGATCTCGGAAGTCTTCGAGGACGCTGAGTAATGAGCCTGGCCGCGCGGACGTTCAGCGGGGCTATCTCATTGACCAAAGCCAACATCGCCCAAGCGCTGCATTACCGGCTGGTGCTCGTCATCTATGCGCTACGGCAAATCGTCAATCCGCTGCTCTACATGGCGGTGTGGTGGGCGGTGGCGGGCGACGGAGAAGTAGGTGGATTCCAACGCGGCGACGTAGTCATGTACTACATCGTTTTCATGATTGTCTCCCACGCGACCTGGGCGGTCGGATATCACCAATGGTGGCCGCTGATCCGGCTCGGGCGGCTCTCCCCCCACTTGATGCGGCCCATAAACCCGATTTGGGTCTCGGCATCAGGCGATCTGGCATCGAAGCTGACCGCGGCGGCGATGGTGAGCCCAATATGGTTGGCGATGTATTTCATCATTCGCCCCGAGTTCCCTTTCGACTGGGGGAACGCGGTCCTTTTCGTGCCTGCGTTGCTGCTCGCGGCCGCGCTGGCGTTCATCGTGGGCACGTGCATGGGGTTGGCTTCGTTCTGGGTCGCCAACACCTGGCCCTTCTACAGCATTTGGCACAACATTGCGTTCTCCATCGGCGGGCAAGTAGCGCCAATCGCGCTCCTGCCCGGAGAGATCCAGACCATTGCGATCGGACTCCCTTTCAGGTACACGATCGGCTTCCCGATAGAGGTATTCATCGGTCACTTGCAGCGCGATGAGCTGATTCTGGGATTCGCGCTGCAAGCCGTCTGGATAGCGGTCGGCCTCACGTTAATGACTCTTCTCTGGCGATCCGGGATCAAGCGCTACCAGGCCGTGGGAGTCTGATCGTGCGATTGCTGTCCGTAGCTCTTACATTTACGAAGGTGGCTGTGCAGCAGCAGCTTGCCTACAGAGGCGAATTCCTGGGCGCGTTCATCAATGCGTTCGCGGTCGATACGCTCAACGCGGCTGTCTCGGTCGCGGTCATATATGCACACACCGACAGCCTGCGGGGATGGTCGGCGGGGGAGCTGTTGGTGGTCGTCGGCCTGTTCAACGTGGTGCTGGGCGTGATGGGTACGGTCATGTTTCCTTCGCTAAGCCGGACAACCGAGGACGTGTATGAAGGGACGTTCGATTACGTACTGATGAAGCCCGTACCGAGCCTGTTTTTCGCAAGCACGCACTATGTGCAGGTAGGCCGCTTCGTGAATTCGATAGTGGGTGTTGTCCTGTGTGCGTTTGGACTCTTCATTCTTGAGGCTGGAGCGCTCACCTGGCGGGTCGCTCTCTTCCCGCTGATGCTGGCGTCCGCGCTTGCGATCTTCTACGCGTTCGTCGTCGCCATGACCACCCTGGTCTTTTGGGCCGTGCGCCTCGAAGGCATCGAAAGCATGTTCAACGTCTTCTTCAGGACCTCTCGATATCCGGTGGACATTTATCCGAAGTGGATCAAGGGATTCCTGACGTACCTGTTTCCGGTCGCGTTCGTGTCGACGGTGCCGACCGAGACTCTGGTCGGTCGCGATTCGGGCTGGCTGATAGCGGTTGGACCGGTGATCGCGACTATTGCGGTGTACGGAGCCACGCGCTTCTGGCGTTTGGGACTCAGGCGGTATTCGAGCGCCTCGAGCTAGGTAGTCGCAACCGGACGCGGGGAGCGTCAGGTGTAGGATCGGTCGATGAACGCCCGGCTTGCCGACCCGTTTCTGCACGAGCGGGGAAAGCTCTTGGCTGATGCCGGTTTTGAAGGGGATCCAGGTCAGGTAGAGTCCGGTCCCTCGGGTCTCGTTTTCTACCACTTCACCCGCAGGGAGCACCTGCGCGACATCCTTGCCGAAGATGGCGGTTTGAACGCCCGGATCCCTTCGCCATGCCCCGAACCGCCGGATGATCTGGCCGGACATTACGCCATCGGCGGGTTTCTCGAACCTTCTCCCAGATGGCTCGACCGGTCGCCTTATTTTCAAGATTTGGGACGCCAGATGCTGCGCGAGTACGTGGGCGGCGTGCTGCTTCGAGTTTGCGTTCCGTTGGATCTTGCCGGGCTGTACGTGGCCGACTTCGCTCACTATCTGGAGTGCAAATACCACGAGCGGAACGGGCGCTTTCCCATGGGGCTGGGCTATGACTGCCGGAATGGTCGGGAGGTAACCCAGGCCTACGTGAACTCCTGGATTCCCCTGGGCGAGTACGTTGGCGGGCACGTCGCGCCGATTGTGGAAGCCACACGCGCAAGCCCCGGCCTGGTGGTCCCGTCCCGGTTTATCGAGATATGGGACGACCGGCAGGGAGCATAGCCGTGCGGCGCGGCATCGGCAGGCCCGGCCCACAGGCCATATCATGCCGGTGGGACGTTAGCTCACGGAACGGGTTATTGAAATGGATCTGACGAAGTCGGTGCCGCGGAGCCCTTACGACAAGCTGGGGGGAGTCGTGTTTCTGCCAAGAGCCATCGACAAGGGGCGCGCCGAGCTTGCCGGAACGCTGGGCGACTACATTTCCAGGGGAGGCCGCTCGGGCAGAGTGTTCGATTTCCTCGGCATCCCGGAGGACGGGTTCATAGAGGCTTTGAGGACGCGCCCCACCGACGCCGAGGTCTGGGAGTGGGTCTCGGAGCGCATGACCCCGCGCTCGCCGGAGGAGATCGAGGAGTTCAACGACTGGATGAGCTCGGCATCGCCCGACACCGGCGATTGGACGTGGGAGTGGTTCCAGGAGCAGCTCGAGATGTCGGGCAACGGACACCGGTCCGACATCAAGCGGCACTTCGACCGGCTCGATCTGGACGAGGGGCGCGAAGTGCCAATCGGTGGACGCTCCGGCGCATCCTCCACTTGACGGGCTGATAGCCGGAGTTTCCTAGGAGGCGGAGTAGTGAGCGCCGCCGCACGTACGCTTGGCGGGACGATCTCGCTGACCAAAGCCAACGTCTCGCAGCTATTGCAATACCGGCTCGTCCTGCTCCTCTACGGACTGAGGCAGGTCCTGAATCCGCTGCTCTACATGGCGGTGTGGTGGGCGGTTGCGGGCGACGGCGACGTGGCGGGGTTCCGTCAAGGTGACGTCGTCATCTACTACATCGTTTTCATGGGAGTCGCGCATTTCACGTGGGCGACGGGATACGGGCAGCTTGCCAACCTGATCCGGCTGGGGCGTCTCTCGCCGCATCTGATGCGTCCGATGAATCCGATTTGGGTTGCGGTTTCCGGGGATCTAGCCGCCAAGCTCAGCGCGGCGGTCATGCTCGTTCCGATATGGGTCGCGATGTACCTGATACTCAGGCCGCAGTTCGACTTTCAGTGGCTCAACGTTGCGCTGTTCGTCCCGTCGGTGGTCCTCGCGGCGTCGCTGTCGTTCGTCGCGGGCGCGTGCCTGGGGCTTACCGCATTCTGGGTAACCAAGCCGGGGCCGTTCTTCAACGTCTGGTACAACGTGGCCTTCGCGGTGGGCGGCCAGGTCGCTCCGGTGGCGCTCTTGCCGGGGGCAATCAAGGCGCTGGCCGTCGTGCTTCCGTTCCGTTACACGCTCGGATTTCCCATCGAGGTATTTATCGGTAGTCTCGATTCGGCCGAGCTGGCGCTGGGATTCGCCCTGCAGGCATTCTGGATCGCGTTCGGCCTTGCGCTCATGCGCGCGCTGTGGAGATCGGGCATCAAGCAGTATCAGGCGGTCGGCGCCTGATGAAACGGCTGCTGTCGATAGCGCTGACGTTTGCGAAGGTATCGACGCAGCGCGAGCTTTCATATCGAGGAGAGTTCGCCGGCAATTTCGTCAACGCCTTCGGCGTCGATGCGTTCATGGCCGTCGTCGCCGTCAGCGTGATTTTCGTCCACACGGACAGCCTGCGAGGATGGTCCGCCGGCGAGATGCTGGCCGTCGTCGGTATCTGGTACATCACCCTTGGGCTCATGTCGATGGTGATGTTTCCGAGCCTCAACCAGATCGTCGAGGACGTGCACGAGGGCCTGTTCGACTACGTTCTGATGAAGCCCGTGCCGAGCCTGTTCCTCGCCAGCACCCGCAACTTTGCCGCGGCTAACTCCGCATTCGTGCTGATGGGTCTGAGTCTTGCGCTGTTCGGGATATTCGCGCTCGAGGGCGGACAGGTCAGCTGGCGGATCGCGCTGTTTCCCGTGCTCCTGGCCTCGGGGCTGGCGATCTTCTACGCTCTTCTGATCGCGATGACCACGCTCGTATTCTGGGCGGTGCGGCTGGACAACATCGAGCACCTGTTCAACGTCTTCTTCCGAACCGGGCGCTATCCCGTGGACATCTATCCGTTCTGGATAAAGGGGTTCCTGACCTTCATATTCCCCGTGGCATTCGTCTCGACGATTCCCACGGAAACGCTGGTCGGTCGCGACCCCTCCTGGCTTATGGCGCTGGCCCCGGTCATCGCCGCGATAGCCGTTTACGGGGCCTCGCGCTTTTGGAAGCTGGGACTCCGGCGGTATTCGAGCGCTTCGAGTTAGAGGCGGACGCCGAACTCATACTGACCAAACGACGTCCTAGTCGCAGTGTGCTCGATTCGGTAATGTGGCGGATGACGGAGCACATCCCTTACGTTGGATCAGCCGAGCCGAGCGAGTCGTAGTGCGAGCTGGCTTTCCCGTACATGAACAGGGAAATGGCCGCTACGGCGAGTCCGACAGGCAGGGAGAGAATCCCAGGCCAGATGTGCGTTTCCGGCCTCAACGCAAGCGATATCGGGTAGTACGACGTGAACGCGTAGGGGATGACCGTCAGCCCCACCTGCAAAGGAAACGGCAGGATGTCCAGCGGATACTTGGCGTGTTCGTCAAACGACCACACTCCGAACTTGAGCACCCTCGCTCGCGACAGCCACGCGGCGCCCGAGGACATGAACAGCATGATCCCAAACCAGAGCAGAGCCGCCGACGCGACCGCGAGCCCCAGCAGCACAATTGACAGGGGACTTGAGAAGAGCCCCAAATTGATCGAAGCGACCGCGCCGACAATCGCAAAGAAGATGGCGCTCAGCAAGAACTCGGGCCTCATTTGCTCGACGGAGGCGAAGACCATTACGGGAACCGGCCTTATCCGCGCGTAGTCCATCCGCCCCTGATAGAAGTACAGGTCGGCCTGTGAAACGAACGCGGCGACGGAATTGACGAGAAACTCTGCGAAGAGCGAGTTCGCCCACATCAACACGACCTCCCAAACGGTCCAGCCGCCAAGATCGGCAATGAATGAGAATGCTATTCCGATGAATCCGACCCGCAAGCCTCGCCAGATCAGGATGCTGACAATGGCAACCCAGGTGTCACCTCTGTATTGGGCGGGGACCTTGATTTGAGTGAGCACTCCGTGGAGGTAAAGACGAACAATTGCCGGGATGTTCATGCGTCAGCCGCCGAACACGACTACGCGCGGCCTGACGTAGGCCCAGATCAGCATCCCCGCGACTGCCAGGAGTGCGGCCCAACCCCATTGCACCAGCAGCGCCCGAGCGAGGTCGGCGCCCGAGAATCTCCCCAGGTATATCCAGACCGGCGTGAACACCAGAGCTTGAAATGGCAGCACGCTGGCAATCGCGAGAAGCGCGCCGGGCAACAGTGCGATCGGAATCAGCGATCCGCCCAGAACCTCTTGCAGGGCTACGCGCGCCATCTGGATCCCGAAGACGTTGGTCGATCGGAACGCTATGACAACGATCAGGTAATGGATACCCGACATGACCAGCCAGGCCGCGGCCAAACTCACTATGAACAGAATGCCGTGCACCGGCGAAGCCGGATTCGGAATCCACCCGACCAGACGGAAAACGAGCCACAACGGCAAGCCGACGACCAGCGCGTCGAAAGTGAATACGGCCAGCCACTCGGCGTATCGGGTCAGCTGGAAAACCTGAGGGCGAATCAGATCCATCGCTACCTGCCCTCTCGCGATCCTTGACATTGCGCCGTAGACGATTCGCCGGTTCGTGTGACCGATTCTCGCGAGATTGATGATCTGGCTCATGACGACGTAGCTGACCATTTCCCTGTCGGTGAACGCCGTCTGCACAGTCTCGCTGGCGGAATGGATTGCGAGCCAAAGCGAACGCATGATGACGGCGATCAGGAATGCCACCACGATGCTGATCAGGAACTCCATGCGCAAAGCCCAACAGCTCCGGAACGTCGCGAGCCAGGTCCCGACGTAGGGAAGAACCGACTCCCGGAGAGCCCTAACCATCGGGGAAGCCGCTCCGAAATGCGTTAACGATCACGTCCTCCAGCCTCGGCTCGGCGACGCGCAGGTTTCGAACTCCGTCGGTCGACAGGAGAACCCTGGTGACCTCGGTGACCGCGTCCCGGTCCGGCACTCTCGAGACCACGAAGCGTCCTTCAAACTGCTCGTACCTCAAGCCGGGCCAGTCCCGGCGAAGACCGGAGATGAGCTCGTCAGCTCCGCTACTCGGCAGATCGACCTGAATGGACCGTTCTCTTGCATGGTGCTCCAGCAGGTAGCCGAGGTCGCCGTCGAAAGCGAGTCTCCCCTTGTCTATGAGGACGACTCTCGGGCAAACGCGTTCAACGTCGCTCAGATCGTGGGTGCTGAGAATGACGGTCGTGTTCTGCTCATGGCTGATCTCGGTCAGGAAACGGCCAATCGCATGCTTGGCCTCAATGTCGAGACCGATCGTCGGTTCGTCGAGGTAAACGAGGCGTGGTCGATGCAAGAAAGCGGCCGCAATCTCACAGCGCATTCGCTGCCCGAGACTGAGAGTCCGGACCGATTGCAGGAGCAGGTCGTCCAGCCCGAGCAGCGACGTAAGCAGCGCCATTTGGCGGTCGTAGTCGTCTTTGCCAATCGCATAGACGTGCCTGAGCAGTCCGAAAGAGTCGATTGGAGGCAAATCGAAGATCAGGTGACTTCTCTGTCCGAATACGGCCCCGATTTCCCGGGCGTTCTCTATGCGCTGCTTGTGAGGATCGCGGCCGAGCACGGACACGCCCCCGCCCGTGGGCAGAATTATCCCGGCAAGGATCTTGATCGTCGTCGATTTGCCCGCCCCGTTCGGCCCCAGCAGTCCTACTATCTCGCCAGGCAAGACCTCGAAACTCAAGTCCTCCAGGGCCTGAATGTCCACGTATTCTGGAGTCAGGAAAGAGCGCAGCCATCCGAAGCGACCGGGCCGCCGACGCTCGGCTCGATAGGTCTTGGACAGCCCGGAGACCCTTACGGTTTCTTCCATCGGTTACCTGCGCGCAACGTTGGCGCCATAAGCTACGTTATCCCCGCGAGCATCGCGGCCGTTTCAGCAAGCCTTGTCCGCTGAAAGGCCCTTGACCTACCACTATCCAACTCACAGGCTACATGGTCAACAACGTCCCAAGGCTTGTTGCGGCGACCAGCGTCAATTACGCTCGGCCCCAGAAGCACACTGAGCAAGGGGGCCGGTCGTGGAGGTCGTGAAATCGGTTGATGCTGCACTGGATCAACGACTCATGCTCACCTACGTTGGCGATGGTCCCTACTGCTATGCCAACTCAGGGTCGATGCTGCTAGAGAGCGCGGGAGAGTCGGTCGAGTCCCTGTAATTGAAGTCTTGTCCGGGGTGGGCCTGGGTGCACGCTGGTTCGCTGGCCCCGGTCACCGCCGCGACACCCGTTTACGGAGCCTCGCGCTTCTGGAAGCTGGGACTCCGGCGGTATTCGAGCGCTTCGAGCTGACGGAGTAGTTAAAGTCCCCGCCCGTGGCACGGGCGGGGACGATTTGCCTAGCGGCCCGGATTCGATCCGGGCGTGCGGTTGGCCTATTCGGCGGTGGTGGCGTCCTTGTTCAAACCGTCTATGCGCGGCTTGACCGTGGCGGTCCACTTCGCCTTGGCCCCGCGCTCCAAACCGGCCATCATCGGCATCTTGGTCGCCTTCCACACCAGAGCCGCGACCGCGGTGAAGATCACCGCCACCCGTACGAACCTGAGAGCTATTCGAAACATATCGCCGTCCGATTGCTAATGACTGTCCAAGACTCTTAACGCGGTTAGGCGCGCTGGAGTTACTCGTTAGACATCAAATCGTCCAGGCCCGGAGCCGCTGCGGTCATACCCATGACCGTACCGCCGGTTATTCATTCAACGTTCATCAGGACGGCGTAGTCCCTGGCCCAGTGAAACCATCGCCGCTGCTTGCGCCGCGCCATGGACCCGCAGCTTGGACAGCCCCCCTTTGCTCGCGCCGCGTCGACAAAAGCCATTGGACGGCTGTATTCAGTTTCGCAGTCGAGGCAGGTGTAGTGATTGTCCGAGAATCCGCCCATCGGTCATCCTCCTGAGCTTGCGTTGCCTCTCTGCAATTTTATTACAGCTTTTCCAGCCGGCTCTTCGAGCCTATCGACCTCGGCGACGCCGAGGGGGCGCCGTGGAATCCGTCAGCCGACCCTTCGATCATTCGTAGGGGCGGTTCGCCAACCTCCCTCCTCGTCCGGCGTTCCGGCCCCCGGATTGGGGATTGAGTCTGAAACGACGAGACGGACCCACTTCCGGCGTACCGTCGTTCCCCCGTTTGATCGGAAATCCGCAGGAAGTGGCCGAGCGGTCCGGAGTTTTCCAGCGAACGTAACGAATCAACGCACGGTTTCGTTTAACAGGTCGGTGGTAAAAAAACGACATTGATTCGGATGCCAAAGAACATCGACCCAGCAGGAATTCACGAAGTGGATATGCAAAAAGTCCGCGAGTCGGCTCTGGAGCTGCGAACGCTCGGATTCAACGTCCACCAGGCGCTCGCGCTGGTGCTCTTGAAGAACGAGTGGCAGGCAAAGACCCCCGACGGCTGTGCTATGGACGCGCCGGGCAATCCGGTGCAAGTTGAGCCGTCGACGGAGGCTCCGCGCCGGCCCAAATAAGTCTCTCCCCTTCTCCCCAACCCGGCGAACGGGCGGTACCCGAAAGGGCGCCGCCCGTTTGTTGTCCTGCGCGGCGCGGTCCCGAATGCGAGACCCTGACGCGATTGGCGCATGTCTCCCTGATATCCTCGAAGGTAGGCAAATTGGCGCGGGGCGCCCGTCCCCGGCCGCGGAGGCTTGGCTTAGATTTATGACCGACTACGACATGGTGGTGATCGGATCGGGTTCCACCGGCTTCCACGCGGCGCGGGTCGCTTCGATGCGGGACAAGCGTATCGCCCTGATCGAGGGCGGTGACGATTTCGGCGGACTCTGCATTTTGCGGGGTTGTATGCCTACGAAGGCGATGCTCCGTTCGGCCGAGGTTATGCATCTCATACGCGAAGCCGGCGAGCTGGCAATCGACGTGCCCGAGCCGGTGCTCGACTGGCGCGGCGTGGTGGAGAGGCGCGGACGGCTCGTGCGCGAGTTTGCCGATTACCGGTTTGACGCGGCCAAGGCGTTGCCGCGGGTGGACATCATCCGTGGTCTCGCCTCATTCGAGTCGCCGTCGTCCGTGCGAGTCAACGGACAATCTATAACCGCCGACAAATTCGTGATCGCGACCGGCTCATCCATCTGGAAACCGCCCGCGCCGGGACTCGACGAGGTAGGTTTCATCACGAGCGACGACGCCCAGACGCTCGACAGCCTGCCGGGCAGCCTTCTGGTATTCGGCGGCGGCGCGATCGCGATGGAGTTCTCTCAGCTCTTCCAGCGCTTCGGCGTGCAAGTGACCGTTTTGCAGCGCAGCCCGTACATCTTGAGCAAGATGGACCAGGATATTTCCATCGAGACTCAGAGAGTGCTTGAGAGCGAGGGAGTCCGTTTCGTCACCTCCTCGCGGGTAGTGCGCTTCGAGATGCACGACGGACTCAAGAGCTGCGTTGTCGAAACTCCGGCGGGCGTCGAGCGCTTCAGCGCCGAGGAGGTGCTGTGCGCGGTCGGAAGGAATCCGGCGATAGAGTCACTGAATTGTGAAACCGGCGGCGTGCGTTGCGACAACGGCTACGTGGTCGTCGACGAAACGCTCCAGACTTCGAATCCGCGAATCTATGCAGGCGGGGACGTTATCGGCGGTGCGTCGATTAAAACGCGTCAGCTAGTGCACGTGGCCGTGCAGCAGGGCGAGATCATCGGCCACAACGCTTTTGCCGACAAGCCGCGTAAATTCGACGATCGGCTGATCCCGGAGGCGGTGTTCACCGACCCGGCCATTGGCGCGGTGGGACTGACGGAGCGCGAGGCGCGCGCGGAGGGGCGCAGGATCCTGACTGCGCTGTACAGGTTCGACGACCAGGGCAAGGCGATAGTCATGAACGAGACGGACGGCTTCGTGAAGATGATCGCCGACGCCGAATCGGGCGAAATCCTGGGCGTACACATCATCGGCCCCGAAGGCGCCGACCTGATCCATGAGGCGGTAGTCGCAATGTACTATCGGGCAACCGTGGCCGAGTTCGTCGAAATACCCCACTTGCACCCGACGCTGGCCGAAATACTGATCGATCCGGCGGAGGATATTTTGGACCAGATGCGAAGCGCGTCGACTGCGCGCGCAGTCGAATCCAGCGCGGCCGCAAGTTGAAGAGACCCCTGCCTGATCGGGAGGCGGCGAGATAACCCCTCAAGCGGATGATCGGTCATCCGCGACGCGCCGGCCGGTGCGCAGGCGGCGGGATATTCGCGAGCGCATGAGCGTGGCCGTGCTGACCTCTTGGGAACGGTGCGGGACCGACGACCACGCCATATTTCGAATCGAAAAGGCGGAAGGCGAGCCTTTTTTCAACTTCAAGGCGGGGCAGTACGCGCAACTCGCGTTTTGGGACCAGCCGGAACAGGACCCGCGCCCCCGGCAGTTCTCAATAGCGTCGTCACCCAAATCGCTCGACCATCTCGAGTTCTACGCCATTCTCGTGCGCGACATGCCGGAAAACCCGGGAGGACTGGGCATCTTTACCGGCACGCTCTGGAAACATAAAGTCGGCGACGAAATCTTGTACATGGGGCCGGCGGGGCGCTTCACTCCCGACAGGACCGTCGAGCGCGATATCTTCTGCGTCGCCACCGGGACCGGTCTCGCGCCGTTCGTATCGATGGCGCGCGAGATGTGGGAGGACTACCAGAACAACGGCCGCCTGGAACGGCGGCTGACGATCATTCACGGCGTGTCCTACACGAGCGAGCTTGGATATCGGGAGCTTTTGGAAGAAATGGCCGCGGACCGCGATTTCGGCTTGCTGTACGTCCCGACGGTAAGCCGCCCCGACCGGGACGAGGACTGGTCGGCCGACCTTGGACGGGGGCGGGCCAACGACACGTGCCGCCTGCTGTTGGGGCATCCCAAGAGCGGCCGCGTCGACCCGGTTATCTCCGATGATGACCGCGAGGCGCTCGTCGACCGGCTCAGACCGGAGAGCGCCAGCGTTTATCTTTGCGGCAATCCCGATATGATCGACGATTGCAGGGGACTCCTTGTCGACCGTGGTTTCCGCTCCGGCGGCAGGGACTCCCAGATCATCACCGAGGACTATTGGTAGAGGGCGCGCCGGAGCGCATCGCCACAGGGGGTCGACAATCATGGTTGCCACGCTGACGCCGGAGCAGCTGGACAAGCTCCGAGAGATCGACAGCCCGACGATCTCGAACGCGATCGAGACGTTTGACGTGAGAGGCCGGTTCGACGGGTATCTCGGTCCTGAAATACAGTGCATATTCGGCGATATGGAGCCGATGGTGGGATACGCCGTAACGGTGACCATCAAGAACGTCGGTCCCGGCGACCCAATAGACAGCGAGAGGAAGTTCGACTTCTTCGAAGCCCTGGAAGCCGCGCCCAAGCCGGCTGTCTGCGTTTTCAAGGACATCTCCCCCAACCCGCGCCGCGCCTCCCAATGGGGAGAGGTGCTCGCAACCACCACGAAGGCGCTCGGCGCCATCGGTGTGGTGACCGACGGCACGGTGCGCGACATCAACGAGGTGCGTGCAATCGGCGGGTTCCACTATTTCGCCCAGGGAGTTTGCGTGTCGCACGGCGAGCTTCAAATGGTCGACGTCAACGTTCCGGTCGAAATATCCGGCTGCACGATCGAGCCCGGAGACCTGGTCCACGGCGACGTTAACGGCGTGGTCCTCATTCCCCACGAGGTAGCCGACAGGGTGGCCGAAGCCGCCGCGGGCATTTACGCGCAGGAAGGAAAGATGCTGGAGGCGTTCAGGAAGCCCGGCTTGACCGCTGAGAAAGTCAGGGAAATCTTTTCCTATTGATCAACACCATCCGACGGTGAGCGGAGCCGAGAGGCATAACGCGCCGCCTTCGGAAGGGCACAGAGCAAGATCGGTGCAACGGCCCCCCGCCTCCGAACCTCCCCTCGACGTATTGCGTCTGCGCCGTTTGCTGGCGGACGGCTGCCTTGCAAGAGAAGTGATCTACCGACCTCAAACGGGGTCGACTAACAACGACGCACTCGCGGCGGCTCGCGGCGGCGCCGCCGAGGGTGCTCTCTTCGTAACCGATTTCCAGACACGAGGGCGCGGCACGCGAGGGAGAACCTGGCGCTCGCCCCGGAACACGTCTCTCTTGCTGTCAACGATTCTTCGCCCCATGCAGGCTCTCAAGCCGGTCGAGCTAACACAAATTGCGGCGCTTGGACTGTGCAACGGGCTGAGGGAGAGCACCGGCCTGGACGTGAGAATCAAATGGCCCAACGACGCGATGGTGCGAGACAAGAAAATCGGGGGCGTGCTCGTCGAACCGCTGTCGGGGCCTGCCATAGTCGCGGTCATCGGCATCGGCGCGAATCTCAACTTCGCCGCAAGCGACATCGGCCTGGCGGAGGGCAGCGTGACGAGCGTGCTGGGCGAGACGGGATCGCCATGCGACCGCGAGCTTGTCATCGCCGCCGTCGTGAACGCCCTGGAGCGGAGTTACCGGATCCTTGAAAACGGCGGATCGCTGTTCGAGGACTGGACCGCGCTGTCGGCCGTGATCGGGCGGTCGGTAGCGCTTCGTACCGAAGCCCGTACTTACGTCGGTGAAGTGAGCGGCTTCAGCGCCGCCGGAGAGCTGGTGCTCGACTGCGAAGACGGTGCTCGGCGGCGGTTCAGCGCCGGCCGGCTGGAGCTGTTTCGATAGACGACGTCCGGTTAGGACGATAGGATTGCTGAAATACCCTGGTCGGACACAATGCTGGCTCTTCGCATTACGCACGAGGCTACCGAGTGGCTCAAACGCTTGAAGAACGGGTCGAATCTCTCGAAGAGAATCTAGTAACCAAGGACGATCTCAACGGACTTGAGACGCGGCTCACTGCCGTGGAACGAGCAATAGTCGTGGGAATCGAGTTGCTCAAGGCCATGAATGATCGACTCGACAACATGGACGGCCGGCTCGACAACGTGGACGGCCGGCTCGACAAAATGGACAGCCGACTGGAAAGAATCGAGGAGTTGGTGCTTGATACCAATAAGGCAGTTAAGCGGCGGCCCATCGGTTTTGCGGTCGAAGATGCAACCTAGCGAGGCCGCGGGATAAAGCCAAGCCGAAGTGGCGGCGGGGGCACCCGCGTATCCGTCCCATGCCGACGTGGATCAACGCTCCGCCGTAAGCGATCGCCGAGGTCGTTTCGCGAATGCCGCCTAACGAAGACTGGTGCTACCTGAGGGCGCGGGAATGGGCCAAGGGAGAGTAGCGGACAGTCCAAGGATCAGGGGCCACAGGCGTATCAATTCCAACCTGAAGCGACGACTCAAAGACCAGTGGGTAGACGCGGTCGAGGACTGGATCGGGCAGGACCAGTCGGTCCGCACGGACATGCTCGACTCCTGGATGCTCAACGCCATCGGCGACTTAGTCGATCGTCGAGTCATCGACATAGGCTGCGGCGAGGGGCGATTCTGCCGCCTTCTGGCTAGTCTGGGCGCGGAGACAACAGGTGTCGATCTCACAGAAGGGCTCATAGAGGAAGCGCTGCAACGGGCCTCCGGCGGCGAGACCTATCTGGTCGGCAACGCCGAGGACCTCGCGGACATCGACGACGAGAGCTTCGACATCGCCGTCTCATACATAGTCCTGGTCGATCTCGACGACTACCGCGCTTCCATCACCGCCGCCTGGCGCGTTCTCAAACCGGGCGGCCGTTTCATCGTCTGCAACATCCATCCGATGCGTACCGCGTCAAGCAACTTCACTGGCTGGATACGGGACTACGAGAGAAAACTGTTCTATCCGCTGGACAATTACACGGAGGAAGGGCCGCGCGAGTTTCACTGGTGGGGCAAAACCTTTATCAACATGCACCGTACGCTGTCCAGCTACATCATGGCGTTCCTCGACGCCGGATTCCTGTTGGAGGGACTGCATGAACCGACGCCGTCGAAGGAGCAGCTCGCCGAGAATCCCCATTTCGACGACGAATTCCGCGCGCCGAACTTCATAATCTACGAGCTGCGCAAACCAGCAAACTGAGAGGCCCGGCGGCAAACCCGCCGGATGCGCTTATTCGGCTTTCATCCGTTCGACCGCTTCGATTACGGCGGCGCAGATGTACTCGTTCAGCTCGTCGGTCATTAGAGGTTGAATTGGAACGCAGAAGAGCCGCATGCCGAGCTCGTCCGATAACGGAAGCGTTTGTCCGGCTGTGCTATCCCGCAAGATGTTCCGTTCAGGCCGATCCGCCGGTCCGTGCCCCTCATAGACTGGCGGGTTGGCGACCACGCAACCTACGCCGTACTCGTCTTCGAGCATTTGCATCATTCGGTCACGCTTTTCGCCGGCCCACTCCTTCGGGACCAAGCACGTATACAGATAGTAGGTGTGCATACAGTCGGGCGGTTCGTAAGGCAGCGTCAGCTCGGGAACGTCGGCCAGCATCTCGGTGCGCTTGTGGGCGATGCGCCTCCGCTTGGCCAGCATCTCATCGAGCCTTCGCACCTGCACCAGACCTACCGCAGCCTGCACCTTTGTGATCTTGTAGTTCGTGCCCCACTCGCCGGTCTCGCCGCCGAACTGGCGGAATCCGCGCAGGCGGCGGGCAAGCTCAGGATCGTCCGTGGTCACCGCCCCGCCTTCACCCAGCGTCGTCATCAGCTTCTGGGTGTGGAAGCTGAATACGGTCATCCAGCCCTTCTTGCCGATCCGCGTGCCGCGGTACTTTCCGCCGCAGGCGCGTGCGGCGTCGCCGATCACTTTCAACGGTCCGTGCACGGGGTGAGGGTTGCGGTCGGCTATGTCCAGCAGGTCGTCCATGGGAGCGGAGAGGCCGTTCATGTGAACGGGATATATCGCGCGCGTACGCGGCGTGATCCGGCTCTCCACGTCCGACGGATCGGCTTGCAGCGTGCGCGGATCGACCTCACACCAGACGACCTGACCGCCTTGCCCTAGGATCGACAGCGGAGCGGCCTTGAAGTTGATCGCGGGGACGATCACCTCGTCGCCCGGCTCCAGGTCCAGCGCCATCATCGCCATGTCGAGTCCGGTTCCCGCACCGTTGATCGAGATCGCGAACTCGGTCCCACAGAATTCGGCGAACGCCTCCTCGAAGTCGAGTATCTCCTGGGTCATGAACCCGAAGCCGACATGCCAGTCCATGGACTCGCGCATCGTCCTTACGACCGCGTCGATCTCTTCTTCCGTGTAATAGCCGCCGAGGTAAGGCTCGCCTCTCAGTGGAGGGTCCGGTTTCTCGGCGCTCAGTATCTCCTTGCGGGCCTCTGTCTCGATCATGTGCACTTCCCCGGAAACGCGCTAGGCAGCTTAGTAGGCGGCGCCGATTAGCTTACATGGCGGGCGTCGGGAGTCTTCGCAGGCATTTTCCAGACCGTTCAGGCCGGAGCCTAGACGGGCTGACGGGGGCGTAACTTTCTAGCCGTCTCCGGTCATCACGATACCCAAAACCGTTGCTCCGGAGTCCGTTAGCGAGTTGCGGGCGGCTATGGCGTCGGCGCTCTTACTCTTGCCATGCGCGGCCACCAGGATCGTCGCGTCCGTCAGCGGAGCGACGGTTGCCGCCCCGCCCTCCGAAGCCGGGTTGTCGCCAACCACAACCACCCACTTCCCCGCCTGCTTGAGATCGTCCAGCAGGCGCTCGAAAGCCAATGACGCCAGAAGGTCGATTGAGAGGTTCTCGTTCGCTCCGGCGGCTAGAAGGCCGAGACCCGGCGTTACGGGCTGAATCGAGAGTCGTTCGAAATCAACTCCGTCGGTCAATGCCTCGGCGAGGCCGGGGCCTTGGTCCTTGGCGAACGCGTGGTGCGCGCTTGGGCGAGTGAACTGAGCGTCGATAAGGACCACGTCGTAGCCCGGGGCCGCGAGGCTGGCCGCCGTGCCCGCCGCGACGGCGGCGGCATCGTCGTGCTCCGAGACGGGGATAACGAGGATGCTCTTCGGTTCGGTTCTACCCAGCGACGCCAGTACGGCGCCCCGGAGCTCGCGGAATCCCGCAACGTTTTTGGGAGACTTTAGATACTCGGAAATCGAGGCGGTGCTCAATTCGGGTCTCCCGTTCTTGTATTTGATACAGGCTCGTTGCGCCCGTAGGGCTGGCTGAGCCAGCCGAGTAGCGCCGCGATCATGGCGCTCAACGCCAGGCCGAGTACCGCTCCGATTGCCGCGGAGATTTCGGGGCGCGGCTGCGAAGGCGCGGTGGGCGCGCGGGCCGGGTCCATCTGTTCGATATCCAGCGCCAACTCATTGGGGGCGTCGCGGAGCGATCTTACGCCCTCCTCGACCAGAACGCGGGCCAGTCCGTTCACAACCGACGCGGCCCGGTCCGGTTGTGAGTCCTCGAACTCCAGCAACACCCGCATCTCCTTTGGGACCGCCCTGGCATGGGCGTTCTCCGAGATTTGTCGCAGCGAAAGGCCGCCGGACTCGTCGGCGTCGAGCTTTGCCGCGAACGACTCCGACTCGATCCACGCCGCGAGGTTCGCGCCTATCCGGTCCGCCGCCTCGGCTGCGTCCACGTCGGCGGCCCGGGGGCGAAGCGAGACGCCAGTAGTGGCCACGTAGCGCGTCTCCTGCATCAGAGCGACTATAAGCGCAACGACGGCACCGACGATTCCCGCCGCGATCACTGCTCCGATTGCCATCCCGTTGTCGTGTACCAGGGATTTCCAGCGAGGCGTTGGGCGATCCATGTTTCGAGCGGTGCTCAATCCAGCCGCGCCAGCAGCTTCACGCCGAGCAGCTCCTCCACGTCTTCGGTATAGAGGCGTCCGCGGGCAACGTCCCACCAAATGACCAGCGCCGCCACAGCTATCACCGCGACCGCCAGCTTGAGGGCTATGTCAAACGCCGCCGCCAGCAAGCCCGGCCGTTTGGCGCTGGCGGCTAGATCGATTATCGCGAGGTCAGCTACTTCATGAATCGTCGGGTAGAACAGCTCGGCCTCATCCGTTAGCGCCGTGGCGGCCAGGTCGATCAATCGCGCCGCTTGCGAACTGTCCCGCCACCGAAGCACGAGCTTGAGACCGCGATGGCTTCGGTCCGACGTGAGCGCCTCGGCCAGCTCGTCTACTTCTATCAGTGCGCCGTGCCGTTCCTGATAGCGTTGCGCCACCAGACCGGCGAAGGCGTTACCTTCGACGATGCGGCCCAGGTCATCCACGATGAAGTCGCTCGCCGAAGCCCGGCTGAACTCGACGTCGTACTGCCCCGATTGCGAGCCTGCGGGGATCTTTGCCGCGACCAGCACTTCGGCTCCGGCGACATAGATTCCAGGCCCCCACACGTTCCATGCGATCGATCCCGCAAGCGCGGCGACTATCACAACCGCGACGAACGCCCGCGCGCGGAGCAGCATGTTGCCCAGTCGTCCGGCCTGCAATGCGCTAGCCTCCCGCCTTTGAAGCAATCGCGCCGACCGCGCTCCCGGACCGCTCATGCTCGGAGCGGGCGGTCTCGACGAACCGGGTGAACCTGTCAGTAAAGACGGCTTCGCTAAACCGCTGCGCGTTCGCTTTCATTTCTCTCGGAGAATAGCGGGAATCGTCGAACCGGCTCAGCACTCCCATAAGCGAGTCTACGGTGGGATTGCGGAAGAACTCGCCGGTCCGGCCTTCCCCTACGGTCTCCAGCGCTCCGCCCGCGCCATAGGCTACTACGGGTCTGCCGGAGGCTTGCGCTTCCACGGGAACGATGCCGAAGTCCTCCTCTCCCGGAAAGATCAGAGCTTTACATCTTGCAAGGTGATGTTTGACCTGCGCGTCTTCCAGCCGTCCAAGGAATTCGACGCTCGGGCCCGCGATCGATCTCAACGATTCCGAGTCCCGCCCGGAGCCTATTACCTTCAACGGAAGGCCCAACTTCGTGCAGGCCGCCACGGCCAGATCGATTCGCTTGTAGGGCGCCAGCCGCGACACCACCAGGAAGTAGTCGTCGACTTCGGTGCTGGGAGCGAACGAGTCGACGTCAACCGGCGGAAAGATGATTTCGGAGTCCCGTCCATAACGGTCCTTTATCCGGGCGGCGATGGCTTTCGAGATCGCGACAAAACGGTCCACGCGTCCGGCCATTACGCGGTCCCAGCGCCGCAAGGTGATAAGCAGTGGCAGAATGGCGAGCCGCAAGGCTGGCTTGATGTTCTCCCGGGCCAGGTACGCGGCGGCATTCCAGACGAACCGCGTAGGCGTGAGGCAGTAGCAGACGTGCATGCTCGAAGCAGGAGTCCTGACGCCCTTGCAGAACGCGCTGGCGTTGCTTATCACGACGTCGAATCCCTCGATCCGCATCCTGTCGAACACGGTCGGGAAGAGCGGCAGATACCAGCGATGCCGCGTTAGCACGCCGGGCAGCTTTTGCATGGCGGAGGTCCGTATGTGCTTTTCGCGGAAATCTTCGTCGACCAGATCGGGGCCGTAGATCGACGTAAAGATCGGAGCTTCGGGATACATGGATCCCAGGGTCAGCAGCACTCGCTCGGCTCCCCCCATCTGATTGAGCCAGTCATGGACGAGCGCAACTTTCAAGTTAGGATGCGCGGCGCGCTGATGTTCCGGCCTTCCTCTCAGTACGCGCCGTCGCCGCGGATCACGGCTGGAACGGTGCGGGCCAGAATCTTGAGGTCAAGTCCCAGCGACCAGTGGCCTATGTAGTACGTATCCATCATTACCATCTCTTCGAACGTCAGATTGCTTCTGCCGCTGATTTGCCATAGACCCGTCATCCCCGGCGGCGCTTCCAGGCGGTTTTGCGCCCAGGAGTCGTATAGCGCCACTTCCTCGGGAACCTGGGCGCGGGGGCCGACCAGGCTCATCTCCCCTCGAAAGACGTTGATTAGCTGCGGAAGCTCGTCGATACTCGTCTTTCGCAGGAACCGCCCGAGCCGTGTTCTGCGCCTGTCGTCCTGCCGCTTGAAGAGCAGTTCCGACTCCGTGTCGGGGTAATAATCCTTACGCAGCTCCTCGGCGTCCCTGACCATGGACCGAAACTTGTATAGATTGAACGGTTTTCCCGCCCGTCCGATCCTCTTTTGTTTGAACAGAACGGGGCCGCGTGAATCGAGCTTGATCGCCAGCGCGACGATGGCGACCAGCGGCGACAGCACGATCAACGTAAGCGTTGCGACCATCAGATCGAGCAGTCGTTTCTGGGCCTGCCGGAATCCCCTGATGCTGCTCGGCATCAGCGTTACCAGCGGGATTCCCGCTATGTTGTCGATGTCGATTCTGCCCGTCTGAAGCTCGACGAGATCGGGAACGATGGAGATCGACACCCCTGCCTGTCTGCACGAGGCGATAGCGCGGGCGGCGGTTTCGGTGGCGGCGGGAGGAAGCGCCAGGAACACCCGGTCAAGATCGAGCAGCTCACAAAGCTGTCCCAGCTCGTCGACGGCCCCAAGATGCCGAAACCGGCCAAAGTTCCGCCCGTTCTTGCGGGCGTCGTCAACGAACCCGACCAGCCGCAACCCCAGACCGGACGTGGCATGCATCTGCTGCATCAGCATTTTGGCGGCGTTGCCGGAGCCGACCACCACGACGTTCTCGATGTCCAGCCCCCGCCGCTGCCGCCATGCGGCCGCAAAGTGGACGATGAGGCGGGCCATGGCGACCACGGCCACCGAGCAAACGAACAGATATCCGAACATCAACCGCGAAAAGAAGGCCGGTCGGAACAGGAAGAAAACGACGATCACCGCGGCGGTCGCGAAGAGAAGCGAGTTGGTCAGCCTTGGGGCCTCGTCCAGCCACGTGAACCGCCGGCCCGGTTCGTAAGCGCCGTGCAGGTATAGCTGAAACAGCGCCGCCAAGCCGAAGCCGAGGCCGACAGGCCAGTAAGCACTGATCGGCGCGAACTGAAACTCCGTGAGTGCCGGTCCTAGCTCCAGCCCGTAGCGGAGCCAGTAGGCCAGAAAGAACGCGCCGGCGAGCGACGCCGCATCGCCGGCGAACGTAATCCAGGGCCATAGCTTGCGAGAGTGCCTGCTCTTGGCGGGTACCGGCTCGACCGCCGGCGAAGGCTGCGCGGGGCCGTTCTCTAGCTCCTGCTCAGCGCGTACTCGTAAGCTTCGTGACATCGGGCGGCGGCTATCTCCCACGAGAACAACGATGCTCGCGCGGTCCCGCGCTCCCGTAACTCCCCCCGGCGCGATTCGGAATTGACCAGCTCGGCCAGCGCATCGGCAATCTGTTCCACCGAATCCGGCTCAACCGTAACTCCAGCGTCGCCAACTACCTCCGGCAACGAAGAAGTCGATGAGGTTATTACCGGCGTGCCGCATGCCATTGCTTCCAGAGCAGGCATCCCGAATCCCTCGTAAGCGGAGGGATATACGAAGACCTGCGCGGAATTGTACCAAAGGGGCTGTTCCTCCCTGTCGACGTAGCCGACCAGATATACATCGTCCGCCAAGCTCTCCTCTTCGATGGTCGACTCGATATCGCGGTATCCCCATCCTCTGGCGCCCGCGATCACGAGCGGGCCGTCGTAGGCACCCGCGCGCCGCAGCCGGCCATAGGCGCGGACCAGCGCCGGCACGTTCTTTCTGGGTTCTAACGTTCCCAGATACAAAACGAAACGGTCGGGAAGACCCTTTCTCGCCCGAAAGCGGGCTATTTCGTCTTCGGACGCCGGCCGCATGTCAGGATCGAAACCGGGGTAGACGACCCATATCTTCCCGCGTGGAATTCCGAATATCCGCGATATGTCGTCCTTGGTCGCTTTGGAGTCCGCCAGAATGGCCCCCGCGGCGGCGGCGGACCGCTGGCTCATGAAGCGCAGGAAGATGCGCCGTCGCAGCGGATGCGCCCACGGGGTCGTGAGATACGACAGATCGTGAATCGTCAACACCTGCGCCGCGGCGCTGAACAGCGGCGAGACGTTCAGAAACGAGTGCACCAGATCGAGCTGGCGGAACGCGGCGTGAATCGGCAGCGCGAGTTGTTCCCAAAGAATCCTGGTAGAAGTCCGCGCGGTCGGAAGCGCGGTTCTAACGATTTCCGCCCCGGCGGCGGACTCATACGGGTTTTCGCGGACGCCGCTGTTGGCGAAGACCACGTACTCGTGGCTTCCCGATGAGAGCAGCGCGTTGGTGAGTCCCTTGGTGTAGCGGGATACTCCAGCATTGCGGAGGCCGCCGCTGGTGAACATCACGAGCGCGTTGAGGCCGACTCTCAATCTACTTGCCCACGCGAGACGCTACGGCCAGAGCTTCGCCATAAAACAAAGGCGGGGTCGGGGAAATCCCCGACCCCGCCGAGTGTTCTGGAAACTAGCCTGTTTCCTCCTCGCCGATCGCCTCTTGGGTGGCGGGATCGAAGATGTGCATGGTGTTCATGTCGAAGACCAGCTCATACTCGGATCCGACGGCGGCCGCTGTTCGCGGGTCGACGCGGGCGATGAAGGAATCGTCCCCCGCGATCATGTACAGGTAGACCTCGCTGCCGAGCGGCTCGAAAACATCCACGTTGCCCCGAACCAGCTCCGACTCGGTCGTTCGGCTGGGGGCAAACACCGGGTCGAACATGTCCTCCGGTCGCAGACCGAAGATCACGTCCTTGCCCAGGTAGTCGGCGTACCTGGCTCGCTTGTCGGGTGGAACGTTGAGCGTGGCCCCGCCGCCGCTCAGCTCGACTTGCATGTTGTCCACGGTGCCAGTGATCCTGGCGTCGAAGAAGTTCATCGCGGGGCTTCCGATGAATCCGGCGACGAACATGTTGGACGGGAAGTCATATACGTTCTGCGGGCTTCCAAGCTGCTGAAGGACGCCGTCCCGCAGCACCGCGATCCGCGAACCCATCGTCATAGCCTCGGTCTGGTCGTGCGTGACGTAGATCACGGTCGTCTGAAGCCGCTCGTGCAGCCTGATCAACTCCGCTCTCGTCTGGACGCGCAGCTTGGCGTCAAGGTTCGAAAGCGGCTCGTCCATCAGGAAGACCTTGGGCTCGCGGACGATGGCTCGTCCCAGCGCGACACGCTGGCGCTGACCACCGGAAAGCTGCTTCGGCTTGCGGTCGAGCAGCTCACCGATAGCGAGTAGCTCGGCGGCTTCCTGGACGCGGCGCTCGATTTCCTTCTTCGGCGTCTTGCGCAGCTTAAGGCCGAACGCCAGGTTGTCGTACACGCTCATGTGCGGGTACAGCGCGTAGCTCTGGAACACCATGGCGATGTCGCGGTCTTTGGGAGCTACGTCGTTTACGAGCCTGTCGCCGATGTAGATGTTGCCGTCGGTCAGCTCCTCCAGACCCGCGATCAGCCGCAGGGTCGTGGACTTGCCGCATCCGGACGGTCCCACCAGGACCAGGAACTCACGGTCCAGAACTTCGATGGTTACGTTGTTGACCGCGGTCACTTCCCCAAATCGCTTGGTGACCCGGTCGAGAGTTACGCTTGCCAATGAGCACTCCTCTTGTCTATTGACGCTTCGACCCGTTGTCGAAACGCCTGCTAACTAACCGTCTTGGCCCCCTCTGGCTACCGGAACAGACGGCCCGGCAAAATCAGAACTGTTCGGCAAAAGCCGCATTTTGCCAGCGAGGATCGCCCCTGTGCAGAGCGATTACTCCGGAAGGCTTGCTTCCCTCCATTTCAACGAAATTCCGAAGTTTGTGAATGTACCACCGTGACGATTCGCGGTCAACGGAGAAGCGCCTTAAGGCGATCTGCCTCTTCCTGTCCGTCGCGATTTCGGCCTACCGTTCACTGTGAGCTTCATCCTGCCGTTCGTGGTGAGCTTGTCGAACCATGAACGGAACAAGTAGCCCAACCTGCGTTCGCCCATTCGACTGGCTCAAGGCGAACGAGATTCGGGCAGAGCAAATTGACGGCGTCCGGCTTGCCGCCCGCGGGGAGATGGCCGGACGGGGCTGCAGGGACGGAAGAGTCTGACTGTTTGCGCTAGCTACCGATTCCGTCCGAGCCATTCGGCACCGGCAAACGTACTCGTAAGTTGGGTATGGCTTCAAAATCACGGACATTTCTGGTCACCAGCGTAAGTCCGTGTTGGAGCGCCGTGGCGCCTATCAGGGCATCGGCGATCCGAACTCGATGACACCTGCGGAAACGGCCAGCCATTTCGGCAACTCCACGATCCACCGGAATCTCCGAAAACGGCTCCAGCAGTTCCGCAACACGGCTCTCTTCGCCCTGCCGGCCGGCAAAGAGCTCGCAGCGGGTCACCACCGAGTAGGCAACCTGTTCTTCCCCCAGGGCGAGCCGCCGCGCGCCCCGCAGGTGATCGACGAAGACGTCGGTATCCAGGAGCAGTTCAGCCACGGTCCCATTCACTTCGAGGCGGGACCTCGAAATCCGGAGCGCTGCCGAAGGTCGCGTCGAGCGCCTTGCTCGGGTCGGGCGCCGAACGGATGAGATATTCGTCGACCGCGGCGCGGATTAATGCCGCCAGCGACTTGCCCTCACGCTCCGCAAGCTCGTCAAGCCGATCACGCTGGTCTTCAGTCAGATATATCTGCGTTCGGGTTGATGCCATATACAGCGCAATATACAGCATCTTGGCATAGAAGTAGTCAACGGCCCGATGCCATTGCAACGTGCCTTTGAACACGGACCGTTGGAAGACTCTGTGAACTCGCTAGCCCGGCGTGTACGGCAAGCCGCGCGATGCAGCGCGGCGAGGACGGAAGGGCCTCCCCTTCTTCTCTAGCTCCCGCCTGCGGTCGCGACCGGGGTTTCGGTGCGGAGCCGCCACTCCCTCGTGAGCGTCTGCGAGTAGTGCATCCGGGCGTAGGAGCCGTCCAGCGCCAGAAGTTCGTCGTGACTCCCGACCTCGTCGATGCGCCCCTCGCGCAGGAAGATGATCCTGTCGGCGTTGCGGATGGTCGAGAGCCGGTGGGCTATCACCAGCGTCGTGCGCTGTTCGGCCAGCCGGCTTAGCGCCTGCTGGATCTCGAACTCGGACTCCACGTCAACCGAAGACGTGGCCTCGTCGAGCACCAGCACCGGAGCGTCCTTGAGCAACGCTCGGGCGATGGAAATTCGCTGCTTCTCGCCGCCGCTCAGCCGGATTCCGCGTTCTCCGATAACCGTGTCGTAGCCGTTGGGAGTCGCGATGATGAAGTCGTGCGCGTTGGCGGCGGTTGCGGCGGCCACCAGCTCCTCATGGGTGGCGTCGGGACGTCCGATCAGCAGGTTCTTGCGGATGGTGTCGTTGAACAGGAACACGTCCTGCATCACCATCGCTACGCCCGATCTCAGATGGTGGAGCGGCAGATCGCGCACGTCGGTTCCGCCGACCAGTATCGCCCCTTCATCAGGATCGTAGAAGCGCGGGATCATGTTGACCGTGGTGGTCTTGCCGCTGCCGGTCGGCCCCACCAGCGCCACGACCTCGCCTTCCTCGACCCGGAAGCTCATGTTGCGCAGCACGGCCAGGTCGTCCTTGTACGCGAAGCTAACGTTCTGGAATTCGATGTCCCAACGCGGCTTCTCCGGAGCGACGACTTCGGGCTTGTCGTAGATTCGAGGCTTGGTGTCCCAGGCCTCAAAAACCCGGTCGGAGCTGGCGAGGGCCGTCTGCAACTGCTCGTTCGCCCGGGCCAGGTCGAGCACCGGCTTGTAGATCAGGGCGAGATAGAAGATGAAAAGGAAGAGGTCCGCGGCCGACAGGTCCCCGGCCATCGCCGCTCGTCCACCAAACCAGAGCAGCAGGACCATGCCGACTCCGGAAACGAGCTCGACAGCCGAGTTTGGAATCGTGGTGAACTTGTTGGCGCGAACGATGTCCTTGTGGAAGTCGTAGCTGGCCTCTCTGAGCTCATCGGTACGCTCACGTTCGCGAGTGAACGACCGGATCACGCTTATCCCCTGGAGGTTTTCCTGGTAAGTGCTTGTCACGATGCCGAGCTTCTCTCGCGTGCCTCTCCACATCGCGCGCAGCTTGGGGCTTAGCCAGGCGGTAATCCAAATCAGCGCCGGGACCGGAACGAAGACGAGCAGCGCAAGCTGCCAGTTGATCACGAAAAGCACGATCGTCATTCCTAGCGGGATCGTGATGCTGAGAACGATCATCTGCACGGCGTGGGCGATGAAGTTCTCCAGCGCCTGCATGTCGGCGACGCCCCGAGAGATCAGCTCGCCGGTCCTCTGCCGCGAAAAGTAATGCGCCGAGAGACTTTGCAGGCGCGTGTAAAGACCCATCGTCATCCGGTGCAACGCCCCGTAGGCTGCGACGTGCGCCCAGTAACGGTCGATGTAGTTGAAGACGCCGCGGAGGATGTACATCGCCATCGTCGCCGCGACGACGACAGCCAGTCCGGTGGCTGTGCCTTCGCCCTCGGTCACCCATACGATGATCTGGCGTATGAACAGCGGAGGGATGACGTTCATGGCCGTGTAGGCGAGCGCGGCCAGCACCGACACGACGAACATCAGACGGTAGCCGCGCATCACGGCCCAGACTCTTTGAGCGAAGATCAGCATATAAGTGGGTTCCAGTTGGTGTGTTTACGGCCTCCCGCCACAGGAAGCTATTTTACGGTGACACGCCCATCCTTTCGAGACGGCCTCACCGGCTCCGTTCGCCCAACGGACATGTACCATTGACGAGCGTGCCAATTCCCGCGAATCGAACCGTATATTCGTTTTCCCCATTCAATCCAGCCCGGAGTAACGTGAGGCCCTCTAGTTAGATGTCGAACGCCAAGAAACCTCGATTCATCTTCTTCGACGCGTTCGGGACGCTCTTCGGCTTCGGCGGCAAGGCAGATCCGCCGGCGGACTTCAGACGCCTGCTGGCGTCCAACGGCGTCGAAGTCCCGATGGACGCGGCCCGGACGGCGATAGCCCAGGAGATGGCGTTCTTCCGTAATCAGCAGCGCAAAGTCAGGACTCGCGACGAACTGGAACAGCTCCGACGCGATTGCGGCATCCTCACCATCGACGCGCTCGGCGGGCCGATGGTCTGCCCCCTCCCACCGGAGCGAGTGGGGCAAATACTGGCCGACACATTTCCAAACGTGGCGTTCCCGGAAGTGACGCCGGCCGTCCGGCTGGCGCGCGGGGCCGGGGCGGGGGTCGGCGTCCTGAGCAACTTCAGCTACCTGCTACCGCTCATTCTCGAAGACCTTGGGCTTCGGCACCTGTTCGACGTGGTCGTCTTTTCGGCGGAGGTGGGCGCCGAGAAGCCCGATCCCGCGATCTTCCTTGAAGCGTCGAGGGTTGCAGGCGTCGAGCTTCGAGACGCGGCGCTGATAGGCGACACCTACGATGAGGACGTAGTCGGCGCGCGTTCGGTGGACCTGGAGGTGGTCTACTTGGACCGTTCCGGAGGGAGTCGCCGCGACGACGTGCCGGTCGCGCGCGATCTGATCGAGGCGGTGGAGCTGCTGGTCGGCGTCGAGGGGAGCGCGCCTAGCCGATCTTCCGCATAAGGGAGGCCATTTCGAGTCCCGCCTGTCCCGCCAGGTAGCCACGGTTGGAATTGTCGGGCAGCGTACGGACCTCGGCCTGCTCCCGGCTGTCCACGGTGAGCACGCCGAATATGGTGGGAACGCCAGTTAGCAGTCCGGCCTCCATGATCCCCCGCGACGCCTCGCCGGCGACGTAATCGAAATGCGGGGTATCGCTTCGCAGCACCACGCCCAGGCAGATGACGGCGTCGTAGCGGCCGCTCTTGGCCTGTCGCAACGCGACTACCGGGATTTCAAACGCGCCAGGCACCCATACAACGTCGGTCATCTCATTGTCGACGCCGGCTTCGTCGAGCGCGCGCAACGCGCCATCAAGCAGCAGAGAAGTGAACTCCTCGTTAAAGCGGGAGACGACGATTGCGAAGCGCCCACTGCCATCGGCAGTCGATCCCTCAAACGTCCGCGGCATCTATGCAGCCCTGCCCGGTTCAGCCAAGATGGTGGCCGAACTTGGCGGCCTTGGTCGCCAGGTAACGTTCGTTATCCAGACCAGGTTCGATTATCAGCGGTACCCGCTCGACGATCTCCAGCCCGTAGCCCGATATCTCCGCCCGCTTGCGCGGATTGTTGGTAAGGAGCCGCATCTTCGACAAGCCGAGCTCTGTGAGGATCTGAGCGCCGATGCCGTAGTCGCGCTGGTCGGGTTGAAAGCCGAGGTGAACGTTGGCCTCGACGGTATCCATTCCCTCGTCCTGCAGCGCGTAGGCGCGGAGCTTGTTAGCCAGACCGATCCCCCGGCCTTCCTGGCGCATGTAGAGAATCACCCCCCGCTTCTCCTCGGCCACGTGGCGGAGAGCGGCGTCGAGCTGCGGCCCGCAGTCGCAGCGACGAGAGCCGAAAACGTCTCCCGTCACGCATTCGTCGTGCACGCGCACCAGCGGCGGCGGATTCCCGGACACGTCTCCCATAACCAAAGCCACGTGGTCGTCGTTGGTGGTGCGGTCGTGAAAGGCTACGGCCCGAAACTCCCCGAAGCGGGTCGGCAAACGCGAAGTAGCCACGCCGAAGATGAGCTTCTCCTTCTGACGACGGTAGGCGATCAGCTGCGCGAGCCTGATCATCGCCAGGTTCTCGCGTTCCGCCACGCGGCGCACGTCCTCGATGGTGGCATCGTCACCGCCGTCATCGACGAGGTGGGTCAAGACCGCCACCGGCGGCAGTCCGGCGAGCCGCGCCAGATCGACTCCGGCCTCGGTGTGACCGGCCCGTCTGAGCACGCCGCCTTCCCGCGCCTCCAGGGGCTGCACCGATCCGGGGGAAACGAAATGCCCCGCGCCGAGCCGCTCATCCCCTAGAGCGCGAATGGTCGCGGCCATGCCGCTGGACGATTCCAGAGGGACACCCGCCTGCTTGGCATCTACCGAAGACGCGAAATAGGGGCCGGGGTTGGCCGGATCCTTCGGCTCGCGCGGGATCAGCGGAATTCCCAGGTCGGTCAGGCGCTGATGATGAACGCTCACGTGAATCGTGCCATTCCCCAAATGGCGCAGGCGGTCGAGAGCCTGTCCCGTCATGAGGCTGCCGGGCGCTATTACGTCCGCCTCCAGGCTGCGCCCCTCGGCGACCACGATCACCGGCTCGTTCTCGCCGAACCGGCGGATCGCTTCTTCAACGTCGGTAAACACGTTCTGATGACTCCTCAGGACCTGATTTGCGGTTAGCTTCCATCGGCCGTCAGTTTTTCCACGTACTTGGCCACGATATCAACTTCAACGTTCGCCTTGTACCCAGGCTCCTTCGATCCCATGACCACGTTGGCGATTGTATGGGGAATCAACGCTACTCCAAACCGCGCGCCTTCGCACCAGGCGATTGTCAGGCTTGCGCCGTCGAGCGCTATGTAAGCCTTCTCTACCAGAAACCGGGCGATTGAGGGTCCCACGTCGAACCCGTACATTCGCGATTCGCCGTCGGCCTCGATAGAGGTTATCTCCGCCAGACCATCGACGTGCCCCTGGACTATGTGACCGCCGAATCTCGACCCGACCGACATCGGTCGTTCGAGGTTGACGCCGTCGCCGACTTCCAGCTCGCCGAGATTGCTTCGCCGCAGCGTTTCGGGGACCGCCTCGAACGTGAAACCGGAGTCGCTGATCTGCACCGCCGTGACGCATACTCCATTCACGGCGATGCTCGATCCCACGCTGGAGCCGTCGAGGGCCTTCTCACAGGCCACCGTAAAGCGGGCAAGCTCCGGATGAACTTCGGCCCGTTCTATCCTGCCGATTTCCTCGACTATTCCCGTGAACATCTCGCGCCGCGCCGGTCGACTAGCCCGCGCCCGGGCCGTATGTGCGAATTACGGCGGCGATATGAGAATCGGTTCCGGATTGGGAAATGTCGACGCTCTGGAACTCACCTGCTTCGGCCAGGCTCGCCAGCCCTTCTCCCGCAACCGGTCCGGGCGCCGCCGCTCCGCCGAGGACTTTCGGCGCCACGAAGGTCTCGACCCGGTCCACTAACCCGGCGTCGAAGAACGAACCGAGCACCGTTCCACCTCCCTCTACGAGCAGATTCAGGATGCCGCGTCTGCCAAGCTCATCCAGCAAGTCTGACAGAGAAATCCCGTTCCCACCGGGAAGGATCGCCACCTCCGCGCCGGTATGCCTTAGATGTTCGACCCTATCAGCCGGCGCGCGTTCGGAAACGGCGATCAACGTCTTGCCGGGCGTGGACGCCGCGAGCATTCCGGCGTTTGGCGGAGTCCGGGCCGAGCTGTCGAGAACGACACGCAACGGCTGAAACTCGGCTCCGACAGAGGGGAGCCGGCAGGTCAACAGCGGATCGTCGACCAGTGCCGTTCCGACGCCCACCAGGATAGCGTCGGTCTCCTTGCGCATAGTGTGGACCGCCTGCCGGGATTGCTCACCGGAAATGTATCTGGAGTCGCCCGATCTGGTGGCGATCTTGCCATCCAGCGACATCGCCCACTTTGCGGTGACGTACGGCCGGCGGGTCTCGATCCACTTGAAAAACCCCTGGTAGATCTCCACCGCCTCGGTGGCTGAGATACCGACTTCGACCTCGATGCCGGCTTGGGCCAGCTCGCCAAACCCGTCGCCGGATTCCGGGTTCGGGTCCGCGACTGCCGCGAATACCCGCGCGATCCCGGCATCGATGACAAGCCTGGAGCAGGGCGGCGTGTTCCCATAGTGGGTACATGGTTCCAGCGTGACGAAGAGATCGCACCCGCGAGCATCACCGCCCGCCGTATCGATGGCCGCCCGCTCGGCGTGCCGGCCCGAGCCGGGTTCGGTGCCGGCGGCGGCAACGATACGGTCGCCCTTTACGAGCACCGCGCCCACGGCCGGCTTGGGGCTTACCGATCCGAGCCTCGCGCCGGCGAGCTCCAGGGCGCGAGCCATGAACCGGTCGGGGGCTGGCCCCCCGCAACCTGAGCCTGCTCCGAAAGTCCGGTCTCGCATCCTCGATCCGAATAGATGATTGGTGGTAGGCGGGATCAATCGGCGCCGCGTCATCCGACGCCGCTCTGTCCACCTGCGATGAATGTCCTTAATGAGAGAATACTTTGGTAGCCGTGCGATACATACGCCGTTTCCTACATGGCGGGGTGGTCATTGAGAGTCCTTGGACTGACGGGCAACATCGCTTCAGGAAAGTCGACGGTCGCGGAGATCCTGGCCAGCCAGGGCGCCACGGTCATCGACGCGGACCGGCTCGTTCACGGTCTCTATCGGGCCGGCACCCCGACGTTTGAGGCGATAGTGGACCGGTTCGGAACAGAGGTTGCCGGACGCGGGGAGATCGACCGCCCAGCACTTGGCGACATGGTGTTCGGCGACCCCGACGCCATGGCCGCCCTCGAGGCCATCGTTCATCCGGCGGTCGCAGCCGAGATTCGGAAGCTCCTCCGGCAACCGAGTGGCGCTCCGGCAAGAGTGATCGAAGCGATAAAGCTCGTGGAAAGCGAAACAGTCAGCCTGATCGACGAGCTATGGATCGTCACCGCGTCTCGGGACGCGCGCCTGAAACGGCTTGCGGAATCTCGAGGTCTCGAATCCGTCGAGGCGGCGAAACGCGTCGACTCCCAGTCGTCCGCCGCGGCGAAGGCTCGGTTGTTCGAGAGGCGGCGGCCGGGAGCGCCGGTAGTGCTGATAGACAACGACGGCGGTCTCGACCGGACCCGTGACGCGGTACTCGCCGCCTGGCGGGCGTTTATCGAACCGGACGGGGGCTAGCCGCGAGAGAGCAAGTCCGCGGCCATGCTAACGGCCGGCGGATCGTGTCCGACGATCAGCACAACCGAATCGGCCAGAAGGAGCGCGCGGGCGCTGCGGTCAGACCCGGACCATTGCGCAGTCGTTTCGCCCACCTCGGAAGTCCCTGAGCCAAGTCCCCCGCCCACAAGAAAGTCGACGAGCGCAGTCCAAAACTCATCCAGGTCGTCGCTGGTGTCCCAGCGGAACTTCATCGTCATTAGCCCCTGGCCGCTCTCGTTGCGGTAGAGAACGTAGGCGTCACCACCCCAGCCCGCCGCCGCCTGGCGGGCGGTTGGCGCGTCGATCCCATACTCAAGCAGCACGCCTGTGAAGAACTCGCCGGTCACGTTTCGGCGCACCTCCTCCCATCCAGGCGAAAGCCCCGACGTTATGTCCGGCAGATCGACTTCGAGCGGCGCTTCGCCGACGCGATACTTTTCAGGATGTATCACCTGCTCGGTGGAGGCGGGCAATCGGATATAGGCCTCATTGACGACGCTCCAGGAGCCGCGATCGATGAGCGTCAAAACGTATTGCAGGCCGGTGTCGTACGGAAACAGAAGAAGCTCCCGCAGCGCACGAGGCGCAGACTCAAAAGCGCCCCCCGCCGAGTCGTCGCTCGCAGCCAACTCGGCCATTTCTTCGGGTGAGAGCGATGCGAGGGCGTATCGGGCCCCTGCGATCGACGCGTCGCCTTCCACGAGCGCCCGAAACGCAAGCAGCGCATCGTGGTTTTCCTCGCCTATGGACTCGTCGATTGCGTCCAGATCGAACTCCTGGTCCTGGAGGGCGTGGACGTATTCGTGCGCTAGCGTCCAAACGAGGAGCGGCACGGGCGTGCTGTCGTCTCCGACTACAAACATTGCCTCGTCTTCCGGATCGTAGAACCCGATGACCTGGTCGCTCAGCAGGTCTTTTTGCAGCTGGACTATGTCCTGTTCCGGACTGATTATGCCGAGCAGTTCCCACTCAAGCTGATCGAGGTCCGACTCCTCCGGTGGGTACTCCTCGGCGAAATCCTGTTCCAGTTGCTCCCTGAGCATCTGGCGGTTGAGCAGCATCGCCTCGCCATCCCACTGCGGCAGGCCACGCAACTGGGCGACCGCCGGCCGTATCTCCTCCAGCAACGCCGCGAGGTCGACCTGGGTCTCTTGCGTGGCCGCCGGCGTGGGTACGGCTTTTGGTGTCTCCGCAGCCGTGGCCGCTGGCGTGGCTGTAGGCGCCGGCACCGACGTCGGTGTCGGGACGGATCCGACTTTCCGAGCTACGGCCGGAGTGCGCGTGGCCCTCGGCGCGGACACGGCGGCAGACGTCGGCGCAAATGTCGCCGCAGGCACTTGTGTCACCGCAGCTTGCTTTTCGACTGCGGGCTCTGTGTTGTTCGGAAACCAGCAGTCTCGGAAAGTGACGACGATCGCTAGTACGAGTGCGAGTAAGGCGAGGCCTGGCGACAGAGGGCGATAATACAACTCGATCCCCCTCGATTAACCGCGCTTCATCGTTGGCCGTGCCCGGCTTGCGCCGCTGCAAGGGACTGGCGTGCTTCCCGTTCCAGATCGCTCAGCCATTTTCTGGTCTCGCTCCGCGAGGTCAACTGCACGAAGTTGATGTGAGAGTTCTCGGGACTTGCGTCAGCCCTGGCGTACCGTCGTCTCGTTCGCCGGTAAGTATTCAGGAGCCACAGGAATAGAGAGTCTTTCGAAGCAAACGCATTGCCCCACCTTTCGGTATTGCCTGTGCCCGCCCACAGCTCTTCTCGTGATATCACGCGGCGAAGCGTTCTCCAGAAAAGCTGCCACAGAACCGTTCGGAACGGGTAGTCCATCCACACGACCGTGTCGACGCGGTCCCAGATGATCGACTGCACCCTGCTGTAGTTGCCGTCTATCACCCAGCGGTCGCCCTGTACGGCGTCCGCCACGCGGGCGCGGAGCACGTCGTCGGGTGATTGCGTCCAGTTAGGCCCCCAAAACAGGGCATCCATTTCCACGAAAGGAAATCCAAGGATGCTCGCGAGACGCCTGCCGGTGGATGTCTTGCCGGAGCCGGTAGAGCCTACGAAATTGATGCGGTTTCCGAGATTCAATGTATCTTCGATGCCAATTGGTAAGTCGATCTGCTACTTTCCGGCAAAGTTGCACAGCGAGACGCCGGGACTAATAAATGAGCGGGGTCTACGATGATACGACGGAAGCGCAACCGAATGCCCGGACTGGCGGGGGCGAATCACGTAATCGGTTGGGAGTGCTGGTCTTAACGATGGTGACAGGCGGGGGATTTCCATGCGGATGACGACCCGGGACATCCGGGCGAAGAAGAAATCGGGCGAGAAGTTGGTCATGGTCACGGCGTACGACGCTCCGACGGCGCGCATCGTGGACGAAGCCGGGGTCGACATGATTCTCGTGGGGGATAGTGTGGGAACAAACGTCCTTGGACTCGACTCCGAGACTCTCGTAACGCTCGACGACGTGATTCACCACGCGCGAGCCGTCGCGCGGTCGGCAGCCAACCCGCTGCTGGTCGGTGATCTGCCTTTCATGACGTTCCGCGTGTCCACCGAGCAGGCGCTGGCCGCGTCCGCGCGAATGATCCAGGAAGGCCGCGTGCAGGCTGTCAAGCTCGAGGGCGGAGCGGATGTCGCCGCACAGGTTGAGGCTATCACCACCGCCGGGATTCCGGTGATGGGGCACGTCGGGCTGACCCCGCAGTCCGTAAACGAGCTGGGCGGATACCGGGCGCAGGGAAGAGATTCAAAGGGAGCGAAGGCCGTCGTGAACGGAGCGCTGGCTCTGGAAAGCGCCGGGGCGTTCGCAATCGTGCTGGAGTCCATACCTCACCGGCTGGCGGGCTCGATTACGGAACGCATAAGCGTACCGACGATCGGGATCGGGGCCGGACCTTACTGCGACGGCCAGGTCCAGGTCATTCACGACATCGCGGGCTGGAATCCTGACTTCCTGCCCAGGCACGCCAAGCGGTTCGGCAATGTGGCCGAGGAGTTTAGAAGAGCTGTCGCGGGCTACGCCGAGGAGGTCCGCGGCGGGTCGTTTCCCACCGAGCGACACAGCTTTCGCATTTCAAATTCGGTGATGGAGGAGTTCGAAGACTAGCCCCGCGGACACCAGTTGGCTGAGGAAGTCAATGGTGTTTATACTGCCAGCGGTATCGAACCAAGGAGGCGCCATGGCCACATCGGTAACTGAAGCGGGAATGTCCTCGAACGGATATCCGGCGGATCTCGACGTTGACCTGCCCGAGCGAAACTCGCGGCTGCTCGCGGTGCTCTTCTTCATATTCATCAAGCTGTTGCTCAGCACCCCTCACCTAATAGTACTCATGGTCTACGGCTTCGTGGCAGCCATCGTTGCCTGGATCGCGCAGTGGGCCGTGCTTTTCACTGGAAGCTATCCAAGAGGCTTGCACAACTTCGCCTTGGGCTTTCTAAGGTGGAGTTGGCGCTTGACGGCGTGGTACTTGGGGCTCACCGACCGCTACCCGCCGTTTTCGGGGTCCGACAGCGAACATCCGGCCAGGGCCGACTGCATGGTTCCCGAGTCGAGCAGCCGCCTCCTCGCACTGATCCGCATCGTGCCCATCATTGGTTTTCTGATGATCCCCCACATTGTCGTTCTCACGGTGCTGTCGTTCGCCCTTGTAGTCGTGGTGGTCCTGGCGCAGTTGGCCGCAGTCTTCGTCGGGCGCTTCCCGGAGGGCTTGGCGTCATTTACGATCGGGTTCAACCGCTGGAGCCACAGAGTCGAGTGTTATACGAGTGGACTCGTCGACCGCTATCCGCCGTTCAGAATGGATAGCTGATCGAAGTTTCGGCGCGCAGTAGATCGTCGCTTGGGGGCTGACCGTCAGCTAGCCGGTGGGACGAACCCGCGTTCGCGGAACGCCAGCTAACCCAGCATGTAACCGCCGTCGATGACCAGCGTCTGACCGGTGACGTTGTGGGCCTCAGCCAGGAAGACCGCCATGTGCGCCACGTCTTCCGGCGACGAGGCTTTCTGGAGCGGCGCCTTATCGACGTAAGCGTCGATGAACGCCGTTTTGCCCTCGACCCAGCGAGTGAGTATCACGCCGGGCGCGATCGCGTTGACCCGGACCTCCGGCGCGAACGCCCTCGCCAGCGACATGGTCATCGAGTTCAGCGCCGCCTTGGATGCAGCGTAGGCTATCGAGCTGCCCGTGCCCATGAGACCGGCTATCGACGAAACGTTGACTATGCAGCCGTCCGACGACTCTCGCAGGTGCGGCATCGCGGCCCTGGATGCGAAATACGCCCCCTTTACGTTGATCCGCAGAATGTCGTCCCATACGGACTCCGAGAGGGCCTCCAGATCGGTATGCGGGATGAAATGAGTCGTTCCGGCGTTGTTGACGAGTATGTCGAGACGCCCAAAAGCGTCCGCCGCATGGGCGACCATTTCGACCACCCGGCTGTCATCGCCGACGTTGCACTGGAATATCGTAGCCTCGACGCCCTTGCCTCTTATCTGCTCCACCGTCGCTTCGGCTTCGTCCTTCGAGCGTGAGTAGTTGACGCATATGTTGACGCCTTCATCGGCGAGCGCGAGCGCGATAGACGCGCCGGCTCCAGTTGCCGATCCGGTGACAAGCGCCGCGCGCCCTTCGAGATTAGTCATCGAGCCTCCCCTAGCGTTGACTCTCAAGACTGCCGATTGCTTGAGTCTTCAACTCAAAACGTTATCAGGTTGCGGGCTCCAGGGCTTTCGGTTGCTTGCGGGGAGCTTGAGCTAAACGGCTACTCGCCCAGCAACGTGCGCCACTCGTTCAGGTGACGTTCCTCGTCGGCGAGGATCTCTTCCAGAAGCCGCCGCGTGGTCGGATCCGCCATGCCTATCGCCTGAATGTGGCTGATATAGCGCTCGACCGCTTCCTCTTCGTGCACAACGTTATCGCGGAGCATTTTCTCCAGATCGCCGCCCGACCGGATTTCCCCCACGCGAATAGTGGGCGTGCCGCCAAGCTCGTCGATTCGCTCGGCCAGCTCCTCGGCGTGGCGCATCTCGTCCATCGAGGCGGCGCGGAACCGGTCGCGCACCTCCGCCGACGCCAGACCCTTGGCCGAAACGTGCTGCCACATGTACTGGATGATCGATCCGAGCTCGTCGGAAAGGTCCTCCTCGAGCATCGTCAAGACTTCTTCTCGCGTAGCCACGTTCCTCCCCCTTTCCCGGCTGAAACAGCACCCGAAATGGCGTCCAAAAGTGACGCCTTAAGGTCACGATAGGGGACGAATGCCGATTAAGACAATGCTAAAAACGATGATTAGCGAGCGCTAATATCCGCGCTTAGAAGAGGCTGACGGCTCAGATTCTCGGCTTGACCGGAATGGCGAAAACTGCGCACGTTCAGCACCGGAACGTCGCTTACTTCCCCTCCCGCTCCTCCACCTTTCCTTCAGGAGTCACGTAGAAACGCCGCCGCTTTTCACCACCGAACACGGTGAGCAGAATCCACACCGGGAGCCAGACGCCTACCGTTAGTACCGACAGAATTCCGTGGAGAAGGTGGTTGATGCGCCGCCCTTTGACAACCACCGCCTCGAAGTCGGAACGACTGTCAACCCAGTAGTTCTCGCGGCGCGTGAGCTCCTCGATCTGTTTTTGCAGAGCTTCCCGACGCTCCAGTCGCGTGAGGTTTCCCTGCATTGCGTCTTCCGGGAAGCCGCTTTCGGTGCTCAATCGAAATGCCACCCCTCGACGCGCCAGCGTTACGATCGATGCGATCCGGGCGCGCTATCTCAAGCCGCGGAACTGCACAGCCGGTCGGCGCGCTGTCCCAATACTGGCAGAGTATACGACTCTCATAGCCAAGAGCCGCTGATCCCCGCGCGTGGGCGGGGCTGACGTCAGACCGTAACGGCCTGCGGCTCGTCTTCCTTCACCGGAGCCGGAACTCCGCAGAATTCCTCGTAGTCGATCAGTTCGGTCACGGTGGGACTGTCCCCGCAGACCGGGCAGTCGTGACGCCGCGCCGTCTTGTAGGTTATGAACTCCATTTCCAGCGCGTCCCACGTCACCAGACGGCCCTCGAGCGCCTCGCCGATGCCAATTATCAGCTTGATGGCCTCATTGGCCTGAAGGCATCCGATGACTCCCGGAACCACGCCCAGCACGCCCGCTTCCGCGCAGCTCGGGGCCATTTCGGGCGGAGGCGGAGACGGGTACATGCACCGGTAGCAACCGGAGTCGGGCATGAAGACTTTGACCATGCCCTCGAATTTCAGGACGCTGCCATCGACCATCGGCTTGCGCAACAGCACGCACGCGTCGTTCACCAGATAGCGGGTGGGGAAATTGTCGCATCCGTTAACCACGATGTCGTATTCCGCGATGATCTCCAGCGCGTTTATGGAGCTGAGCACGTCATCGTAGGCGATCACGTTCACATCGGGGTTGAGCTCGCTGATCGTCTCCATCGCCGACTCGACCTTGGGAACCCCCACGCGGGCGGTGTTGTGCAGGATCTGGCGTTGCAAGTTGCTCTCGTCTACCAGATCGTGGTCGACGATGCCGAGCGTTCCGACCCCCGCGGCCGCCAGGTAATAGGCCGCCGGCGAGCCAAGGCCGCCGGCTCCGACCATCAGCACCTTCGCGTCGAGAAGCTTGCGCTGACCCAGCGCGCCAACTTCGGGAATCAACATGTGCCGGCTGTATCTGCGAACCTGATCTGGCGTAAACAACTTATTACCTCGATCCCTGATTCCGGCGGCTCACTGCGCCGCCTTTGCCCCGGTTACTCTTCGGCCAGCTCGCCCTCGACGGCAAGCCCGTCGGCCATCCAGCCCTGAGTTCCTTCCGCAAGGTTGTATACGTTGGTGCGGCCCATCGCGACCGCCATCTGCGACGCCACGCCGCTCATTTGCCCCACGTTACAGACGAACAGGATGTCGGATTCCGGAAGCGCCATGGGGTCGGCGAGGATCTGGTTGAGGGGGACCAACTCCGCCCCCGGAACGTGTGCCTCCGCGTACTTGTGTTCGTCGCGAACGTCGATAATCGCCAGGTCGGGAGTGGATTCCATAAGCTCCCGAGCTTGCTCGCTGCTCAGCTCTTCGTAGCCTAGAGATGCCACTTTTCCCTCCAGTGGTTTAATAGCTGCGCCGGTAAGAGCGAAAATCCCTGAGACGTGAACCTTATTCTACTAAACCCATCGCAGAGGTTCGTAAAGTTCCGCGCGAACGCGGCGACGAAAGGGCATGGTAACGCGCGATGACCGATCCGTTCGGCCCCGAGAACATCGGGGTTGCCGAGATGAGCCCGTCAGACCCGGTCGTCGCGGGGTCGATGGGTACGTGGACTATGCGCTACACGGCGGGTGTTTTTGGGATAGACGACGGCGGTCATATCCGAATAGCCCATAGGCAGGTCTCGGACTGGCAAGCGCCGCAGTTCGACAGGCCGGCGGAATCGGGGTTTTCCACGGTGCGCTCAAACGCCGACGTGGTGCTGCACCCCGAAGCTCTGCACAATGCGCACAAGCGCCCATTTCGAAGGACGTTGCAGATCGACGTGCACGACGGCGCGCTGAAGCCGGGCGACTGGATCGAGGTCGTCTATGGCGACCGCAGCGGCGGGGCGCCCGGTCTGCGCGCGCAGTCGTACTCGGAGCTTCGCTCGGAGTTCAGGGTCTTCGTCGACGCGTTTGGAGCCAACAGCTACGAACCCGTCGCCGACCAGCCGTGGGTCGAGGTCATCGGCGGCCCGGCGACCCGTTTCGAGGTTACAGCGCCGTCGGACGCGCGCGTCGGGCAGCCTCTGACCGTTGCCGTCAGGGCCACCGACGCGTGGGGAAATACCGATTCGGGATTCACCGGCGAGCTTGCGATTCGGGCGAATCTGCAAGTCGATGGACTGCCTCCTGCCACCAGGTTCTCATCCGACGGCAAAGGCGTTCTCACGCTGGACGGGGTCGTTCCCCGAGAGAAGGGCGCTTTATGCGTTGAGATGGAGGCCCGCACCCCGGCTTGCGCCGCGCGGTCCAACCTCGTGAGATGCCACGAAGACGCCCATCGCTGGACGCTCTACTGGGGCGACCTGCACGGCCAGACGATGGAAACCGTCGGGGTCAACCCCGCGCGCGAGTACCTGAGGTTTGCCCGCGACGAGGCGCGGATCGACTTCATCGGCCACCAGGGCAACGACTTCCAGATCACAAACGAGTTCTGGGCTGAGCTGACCGGGCTCATGAAAGAGTTCCACGATCCGGGCCGGTTCGTGACGTTCCTGGGTTATGAATGGTCTGGCAATACGCCCGCGGGCGGAGACCGCAACGTCCATTTTCTCGGCGACGAAGGCAGCCTGCACCGCTCCAGTCACGCTCTGATCGACGACATGTCCGACGTTGACACTGACCGCTGCCCCGTCAGCCGGCTGTATGAGACCTTCGCTGGGCGCCAAGACGTGCTGCTGGTGCCGCACGTGGGCGGCAGGCGTTCGAACTTCGACTACTTCGATCCATCGCTGGAGCCTGTGGTCGAGGTGCACTCCTCGCACGGCTCGTTTGAGTGGTTCGGACTCGACGCCGTGCAACGGGGACACAGGGTCGGCTTCATCTGCGGGAGCGACGTGCACACGGGCAAGCCCGGCGCAAGCCGTCCCAGCGCCGGAACGGGTATGGAAGCGTTCGGAGCGCGGGGAGGCCTGGGCGGCATCTATGCCGAGTCGCTCACCCGCGAGTCGCTCTGGGAGGCGCTCAAATCGCGGCGCTGTTACGGCACCACCGGAGACCGTATCGCCATCTGGTTCGAGTGCAACGGGCAGCCGATGGGCGGCGAGATTTCGCTGGACGGCGGCCTAGCTTTCAAAGGCGTCGTGCACGGCACCGCGCCGGTTCAGTCGGTCGAAATCCTGCGCAACGGAACGCCCATGTTTAGGGAGAGGCCGCGGTCGGGCGATGGGACCTCGCGGCGCGTCCGGGTTACCTGGACGGGCGCCGACGGGCGGGGCCGCCGCAGGGGGACCGACTGGGACGGCGGGCTGTCCATAGAAGGCGGAAGTATCGTTTCGGCCGAGAGCGTAGGCTTCGACCATCCCGGAGAACGAATAACGCATCGGGATTGTTCAAGCGTACAGTGGACGTCGGGCACCGCCGGCGATCTGGATGGAGTGGAGATCGAAATCGACGGGCGGGAAGGCGCGGTCCTGATTTTCGAGGCAGGGCCAGCCAGCTTCGCGAAATCCCTGGACGAGCTTGAGGATGTCCCGTGGCGGTTCGACGCGGGCGCAACAGGCCGCTGGGTCGAGCTCGAGTGCGCCGATCCCGATCAGGACGCTAACTCGGTCGAAGTCAGACACACCATCCCGGCGTCAGCGGCGGTCGAAGGAGCGTACTACCTGAGAGTCGTTCAAAAGGACTGCGAGATGGCGTGGACCAGTCCGATCTACGTAGACAAGCCGTGAGCGGAGCCTAGTCCTCGTTGCGCCTGGACAGCCAGTCGGCCAGGGTGCCGAACGCCAGCAGAGCTATGTAAAACAGCGCCATCGTGGGCGCTGCGTAGAGCGACAGCGCGATCATCAGAAGGCACAATATCTGGCCCGTCCGCGCAATCGGGTCGCTGTCGAGTATTTCCAGCACGATATTGCGCGAGGGCGGGCGCACCTTTTCGGGGTCGTAGCGCGCCGCCGTGACGCGCTCGCCCACGACATTCCGGATCTGGTCCAGGGCCGACTCCACCTTGCGGGCATCGTTAACTACCGACCCGATAGGCACTACCCGGTCGTCGCCGAACATCAGGTGAAACGTCCAGGTGGTCTCCCCGCCAAGGCTCTCACTGCGATAGCGCGTGGTCACGGGGACGGCTCGAAGCTCCCGAAGCTCCCTGATGGCCCGCTTGAAAGTCACAAATCCGAGAATGCGGCGCGACTCGATCGTTACATTCTGGTAAGCCCTGTCCAGCACCACCCACACGCTCCGGCGCGACAGAATTATCACGATCCACAGCGCCAGCGGAGCCAGTAGCGGATACGACCAGATCGCGATAAAGCCGGTCTGTGCCACGATTGTGGCGAGCATTGCGGCCGCGATTATGAACTGTAGCCGCGGACCGAATATGTTGGTCGCTATGCGGAGCCGGTAGGGCGAATCTCTCCAGAAGTCCACTCGACCGTCCCGAATCCTCCCTGCCAACGTTCGACAAACGCAATTATGGACTCAAGATAGTACCAGTGGACTAGGCAACCGGAGCTAAAGCCGTAGGGATAGGCCAATGCTCATCCGCGCCCACCCTGTTGTTCTAGGGAAAATCAGTGGGGGGGATTCATGTTGAAGGTCGCCAGGCGCTCCGCGGCGAGTCAATCCTCTATCCCGGCGGTGATTGGCGCCTCCGTTCTTGGTTGCACGCGTTCCGCGATGATCCCACTCGACTTGATCTCTGCGACTCGCAGTTCGTAGGTTTTCTGGAGGTTCAGCCAGAACTGCGGCGTCGTGCCGAAGTAGCGAGACAAGCGCAATGCCGTGTCGGCGGTAATCCCTCGCTGGCCATTCAGAATCGCCGTGATCCTGTTTGGTGGAACCGCTAGCGCCTTGGCGAGCGCGTTGGCCGATATGCCGATCAATTCAAGCTCCTCGCCCAGTATTTCGCCTGGATGCACCGGTTTCATCCCATTGCCCGCGTTCACCTCAAACCCCTCATTTGTGATAATCCACGATCTCAACGTCGTACGGTCCGGCATCTGCCCATCGGAAACAGATACGCCACTGACGGTTGATCCGTATGCTGTACTGGCCTGACCGAACCCCCGATAGGGATTCCAGTCGATTGCTCCGCAATCCCGCCAAGTCTCGCAACGACTCCGCGTTGTCCAAGATCGTCAATCGGCGCGTCGCCTGATCAGCGAAACCTTGGAAGCTCCGGACTGGAAGCCCTTCAAAGAACTGCTTGGTCCTTCGGTCTTTGAATCCTCGTATCAATTTTACGCGTTACGTAAAAGATAACACAGTCCGTGCTGCGTCAGATCGAGATATTGCGAGTCAATCTCCAGTCCGTCGGTTTGAGAACCGTTACGCACGCGACCGCTACCGCCGCCCGTCGCGTTCGCGGTTGGTTGCCTCGAGATCTATCCGAGGGCGGCCACCGGTTATGACAACGCCGTAGGCCTTTAGCGCGTGCGACCGGGATATCTTGCCGTCGATAACGTCTTCGAGCACCGCGGTGGGGTCGCGCTCCATCGGATCGCCGTGCCCGCCGGCTCCCGCGACGGCGTGACGGTATAGATCGTTACGCCGCAGATCGATAGTGATCTTGCCGCCTAGCCTGCGCGCCCTGCCGTCGCGGACCAGCACGTTGCGGGAGGGTGTGCCGGTCCCGCCGCCGGCGAGACCGTAGGGCAGGTGGTCGTAACGGTCCGTGCGCAGTTGAAGGATGCCTCGGTCTTGCAGGAAGCGGTACTCGCGAAGGATCGCGAGGCCGCCGCGGTACTTGCCGGGACCGCTCGAGTCGGGAATGTAGCCGAACGCCTCCAGCCGAATGGGCTGACGGGCTTCGATCATCTCCACGGGGTTGTTGGAGAAGTTGACTATCGTGCTCGCGCAACCGTCCACGCCGTCGGCGTAAGGACGCCCGCCCCAGCTTCCGTGCAGGAACTCTAGAAACACATACGAGTCGCCGTTGGGATAGTAGCCCCCGATGCTCACACCGGTATCGCCGCCCATCTCGCAGGCCGGGACCTTGTCGGGCAGCGCTTTGGCGAGCGCGCCGAATACGGCGTCGGCGATGCGGAACGCCGTAAGCCCTCGCGCCGCCACGGCCGCCGGGGGGTTGGGATTGACTATCGTGCCTTCGGGCGCGACTACGTTGATCGGTCGGAAATAGCCGGAGTTGTTCGGCATCTCCGATTCCATTACGCAGCGTACGCACGCGTATACCGTGGACTTGGTAAACGCGATGACCGAGTTGATTCCGCCTTTCACCTGCGGCGCGGTGCCCGTGAAGTCGGCGGTGAGCGAGTCGCCCTCGATGGTCAGCCGCACCTTGATGGGGATCGGCCCCGGATCGATCCCGTCGTCGTCGATGTAGTCGGTGAACTCGTACTCGCCGTCCGGCATCAGGCTGATCTCGTGCCGCGCCAGGCGTTCGGTGCGGTTCAAGATTTCTTCAAAATAGCCTTCGAGCGCATCGACTCCGTACTCGGCGGCTAACCTGAGCATCCCCTCATGCCCGACGTGGCAGGCCGCGATCTGCGCCCGCAAGTCGCCAAGCACCTGGTAGGGGATTCGAACGTTGCGGGAGAGTAGCTGTTCGAGCCAGGCGTTTCGTTGGCCGCCGTCGAACAGACGCGTTGGGGGAATGCGGAATCCTTCCTGGTAGATCTCCGTCGCGTCGCAGCCGTTGCCGCCGGCTACTTTTCCGCCTACGTCAGTGTGGTGGGCGATGCTGGCCGTGTAGCCGAGCAGGCGGTCGTTAAGGAAAACGGGCTGCACGAGGTATATGTCGGGGAGGTGGGTCCCGCCATCGTAGGGGTCGTTGAGGATGTATACGTCTCCGGGCCGGATTTCGTCACCGAACCGATTCAGCACGGCGTCCATGCAGTCGGGAACCGATCCCAAGTGGAGCGGAAGCGTAAGCCCCTGAACGATCAACCGCCCCTTGGCATCGCACAGCGCGCTGGATAGGTCCATCGAATTGGTGAGATTGCTGGAATGCGCGGTGCGGATGATCGTGAGCGCCATCTCGTCGGCGATGGACCCCAGGGCATGGCCGACCAGGTCGATTGTGATGGGATCGAGCTGCTTCGTCACGCGGAACCGCCGGCGTTGACCAGACGGACGTTGCCCGACGCGTCGCACGTCGCCGACCATCCGGGAGGAACGATGATCGTCGAGTCGTATTCCTCGACGATTAGCGGTCCAGGACGCGGCGAATCTCTCAGAGAGGACCGCGTTACGACTTCGGTCATCTCATAGTCGTCGCCCCGTCCGAAATAGGCAGGTCGGGCAGTAGGGGCAGCCGGCGGTTCGGCGCGCGTCGTGAACGCCCCGGCCGACGCCGACTTGACGCGCCCCACGAATCGCAGCGTGACCAGCTCAACCCGGCTGTCGTGAGCGCGGTGTCCGTAAGTTCGCTCGTGTTCCGACTCAAACGCGTCCGCCGCCTCGCGAAGGGCGCTTGCGGTCGCTCCGCCGGCCGGAACGGTCAATTCGAACGACTGCCCCTCGTAGCGCATATCCAGCTCGATCTTGGTTTCTACCGCGTTCCACGCGTGGCCCATGGACTTGAACGCCCGCCGGGCGCGCGATTCGAGGCCTTCCAGCGCGGCGCGGTACCGGCCGTCGTCAATCTCACCCACGATACCGATTAGGGTTTGCGAAAAGTGGCGTTCGAGGTCGGTGGTCAGAAGTCCGATCGAGCTGAACAATCCCGGCGACGGCGGAACCACCACTTCCGAAATGCCGAGCGATCCCGCCATCTCGGCGGCGTGTACGGGTCCGTTGCCGCCGAAAGCGATCAGGGTATAAGTCCGCACGTCCCGGCCGCGCTCGGTCGATACCGACCGCACCGCTCGGACCATCGTCGAGTTGGCGACCAGATGTGCTCCGCGCGCCGCCTCCCGGCAGCCGATGCCCAGAGGCCCTGCGACCTGCCGCTCGACGGCCCCCCGCGACTTTGCCGCATCGATGGGCAGCTCGCCGCCGACCAGCGCGTCCTGGTTGAGATATCCGAGTACTACGTTGGCGTCGGTCAGCGTGGCGTCCTCTCCACCCCGGCTGTAACACGCCGGACCCGGATCGGCCCCCGCGCTCTGCGGTCCGACATGCAGGCTCCCCCCGGCGTCGACGCGAACGATGCTGCCCCCGCCCGCGCCTATCTCGGCGAGGTCGATGGTGGGGAGGCGCAGGAGATAGCCGCCGCCCCTGTTAAGCCGCGAGGCCCAGCTCATATGTGACCCGACCTCGTATTCGGCGCTGAGATGAGGTTCGAAATCCTCGATGGTCGCGGCCTTGGCGGTCGTGCCGCCCATGTCCAGACTTATCACCCGTTCGAGTCCGAGGTTCCCGGCCAGCTTCGCCGCAGCTACCACGCCCGCGGCGGGACCGGATTCGATTATCTGCGCGGGCATCTCTGACGCCGACGCCGAATCGACTATGCCTCCGTGCGATTGCATCACGAGAACGGGCGATTGGATACCGGCCTCGCCGAGCTCTGTCGATAGGTTGGCCAGATAGCTTTCCACGAGCGGCCTGACGTAGGCGTTGATGACTGTTGTGCTCGTTCGGTCGTATTCGCGGATCTGCGGCAACACGTCCACCGAGAGCGAGATTCGTTCCTTGGGAAAGTACTCTTCGAGCATCTCGCCGCACATTCGTTCGTGGGCGGGGTTGGCGTAGGAGTTGAGAAAGCAGACCGCCACCGACTCGACACCCTCCCGGACAAGCCGCCTGGCCGCCCGTTCGCATTCCCCGCCATCGATGGGCGTTATCACCTTGCCCTGGTTATCGACGCGCTCGGCAACTTCCAACCGCACCGCCCGACGTGCCAGCGGGGGAGGCCGCACCCACGTCAGGTCGTAAAGACGCGGATAGCGCAGACGGCCGATCTCCAGAATGTCCCTGAAGCCCTTAGTGGTAATGAGGCCCGTCATGGCGCCCCGGTTTTCGAGGATCGCGTTGGTCGCGACGGTCGTCGCGTGCACGATGTCGCGGACCAGCGCCGGATCGTTGTCGCCGAGCGTTCGCAGCGCGCCGTCGAGGATGGCTTCAGCGTAGTCGGTCGGGCTGGACGGGACCTTCGCAGCTCCCAGTAGATCCGAGCCGCGGGTGAGAACCACATCCGTGAACGTGCCGCCGACGTCGACTCCGAGCCTGATCTCGCCTGCCGTCACGGGCGGTCCCACGGCTCGACCGGCGCCCGACCGGCTGGATCCAATCGACGCGCCGTCGGTTCAGACCGTTGCGGGAGCGCCGAGCAGAACGCCCAAGCCGGGGATTGCATAATCGACTTCCAGAGCACCGAGCGCCGCCCAAAGGCTCGCGGAGTTGCTGCTGACCACCGGTACCCCGATCTTGCGCTCCAGATCGTCCAGGATTTCAAACGTCTTCAGGTTGGTGCAGCTCAGGAACATCACGTCGCACGCGGGATCGACCGTTAGCAGTGCCTCCCTGTACGTGAATTCGGGGTCCACCTTCGCGATGGAATAGGCGTCCACCACGCCCATCCCGGCTTCGCTTTCGACCGTGATTCCAGCCGCACCGAGGAAGTCGACCTCGAGCGCGTTAATGTCGGCTGTGTACGGGGTCACCATCGAAATCCGGCGCGCGTTCAGCGATAGCAGCGCTTGGCGAACAGCGTTGGACGTGGTGACTGCGCGAGTCCGGCTGCTTTGCTCGATGGTGCGGCTAAGCCTCGACTCGCCGTCCGTTCCCTGCACGAAGCTGCTCGACGTACAGGCGAAAACGACCACGTCGACGTTGGCGCTGCCAAGCTCATCCGAAGCGCGCTCCACGTGCGACAGCATCGCGACCGCATCTTCGAGATCGGCCGTGGTGTTGCGCATCCTGGCCGCGTGGACGGCGTATCCTTCGGGAACGGCGGCGTTGAACTCCGGCTCCACGACCGTGTTGACAGAGGGCACAAGCAGACCGATGCTGCCTTGGTTTCCGTACATTCGCGGCCTCCGGTAAGTACGACCTGAACGCTCGCCGGCGAATTGCGGGGATTCAGTTTTCCCGCCGGTCGGCGCATTATACGGATGGGGCGGGTTTTCGATCTTGCGAAAAGCCGGTTGAAAAGGAGCGCATAGCTTTATGGGACTGGATAGAGACACTGCAATTACCTGGTTGGGCCACGCCGTCTTCGTCATCGAAACCCCGGGAAACAAGCGGCTGATCATCGATCCGTGGCTGACGGAGAATCCCTCCTGTCCGGAAGGCCGGAAGGACGTGGGGCGGGTAGACGCCGTGCTGGTGACGCACGGTCACTCCGATCACAGCGGCGACGCGGTCGGCGTGGCGAATGGCTCGTCATGCCCCATCCTGGGGACGGTCGAGCTGTGCGCGGGTCTCCAAGGCCAGGGCGCCGCGCAGACGACGGGATTCAATCTCGGCGGCACGGTGGAGGTGGCGGGCGTCAAGGTGACGATGGTCAAGGCCGAGCACACGTCGAGCCTTATCGGCGGCGACGGCCTGCCGGTATACGCGGGCGTGCCTGTCGGATACGTAATCGAGATGGAAAACGGGTTCAAGATCTATCACGCCGGCGACACGGGCCTGTTCGGCGATATGACTCTCATCGGCGAGCTTTACGGACCCGACCTTGCCTTGCTGCCCATAGGCGATCACTTCACGATGGGTCCCGCGCACGCCGCGCGGGCATGCCGGATGCTCGGCGTCGGGCACGCGGTCCCCATGCATTTCGGGACGTTTCCGCTCTTGACGCAGTCGGCCGACTCGTTCGTCGAAGCGGCGGGCGCTATCGACGGTCTCACGGTCCATGTGCTCGAACCCGGCGAGACGCTGCGGTGATACATAATTCAACGAGCGCCGAGCGGCGCTGACCAGCGCGAAGGAGACCTCTCGATGACCGCTTCTCAAGGCTCGTGGCAGCAGTACGAGGTCGCGATAGAGCGCGACGTGATGGTCCCCCTGCGAGACGGGACCCGCATGGCGACGGACATCTATCTACCCGCGCGCGGCGGCGAGCGCGTCGAGGGGCGGTTTCCGCTGATCCTTGAACGGACGCCATATAACAAGTCCACGCTCGTCAATAACGCCAACGGCAAGTACTTCGCCCGGCGCGGCTACGCCGTGGCCGTGCAGGACGTTCGCGGAAGGTACGCGTCGGAAGGGATCTGGTACGCGTTCGCCGACGAAGGCCCGGACGGATACGACGCGCTCGAATGGCTCGCCGTGCAGGACTGGTGCAACGGCCGCGTCGGAACGATGGGCGGCTCCTACTGCGGCAGCGATCAAAGCGCGCTGGCTTGTCTAAACCCGCCCCACCTCGAAACCATGATCGTTCTTGAAGGCGCGTCCAACTATCACACCTGCTCCATGCGTCACAACGGAGCGTGCGAGATGCGGTTCATGGTCTATGCGTTCCGCATGGCCGCCCAGAGCAGGGAGGCATTGGCCGACGAGGGACTGCGGGCGATTCTGGAAGACGCCTACGCAAACGTCGGCGAGTGGGTGGCCAGGGCGCCATTGCGCCCCTGCGAGTCGCCCTTGCGGCTGGTCCCCAGCTACGAGCAGTGGCACCTCGACGTGCTGACCCACGGCGACTACGACGAATACTGGCATCGGCCCGGCTACAGCCCCGAGCACTTCCGCGCCGAGCACGCCGACGTACCCACGCTGTATCTCGGCGGCTGGTACGACTCCTACGCCAGGGCGACTACCGAGAACTTCGTCGCGCAGGGGAAGATTCAGAAATCGCATCTGAACCTGACGATGGGACCCTGGACTCACGGCTCGCTACAGGTCGAGCACAGCTACGCGGGAGACGTGGACTTCGGCCTCGACGCTTCGCTCGAGCACTACAACGATTTCAGGCTCCGCTGGTTCGACCGCTTCTTGAAGGATTTGGATACCGGGGTCGACTCCGAACCCGCCGCGAGCCTGTTCATCATGGGCGGCGGATCGGGCCGGCGGAACCTGGACGGCAGACTCGATCACGGCGGACGCTGGACGACCGCCGAGGCCTGGCCGCCGGAGGATACGTCGTTCCGAAACCTGTACCTACAGGCGGACGGCGGTCTCGACTGGGGCGAGCCCGGTACGTCCTCGCCCAGCGGCTACAGCTTCGATCCCCAAGACCCGGTCCCCACGATTGGCGGCAACCTCTCCGCAGGCGAACCGGTGCTCATCGCCGGCGGCTACGATCAGCGCGGCGATGATCGCTTCTTCGGATGCGACGACAGTCTGCCGCTCGCCGCGCGGCACGACGTTTTGGTCTTCCGGTCTGAGCCTCTTGAGCAGGCAGTCGAGATCGTTGGCCCGCTGCGGGCCGTGCTGTGGGCGTCGTCGAGCGCCGTCGACACGGACTTCACCGTAAAGCTCATCGACGAGTACCCCCCGAACGAGGACTACCCCAACGGCTTCGCGCTCAATCTGACCGACAGCATCATCCGCGCGCGTTACCGCGACTCGCGGGAGCAGGCCGAGCTGATGGAACCAGGGGAGGTCTACCGCTTCGACATCGTGATGTACCCGGTCGGCAATGTCTTCGCCGCCGGAAACCGGATTCGCCTTGACGTTTCGAGCAGCAACTTTCCCCGATTCGACGTGAACCCGAACACGGGCGAACCGCTCGGCCGTCATACACGGTCGGTCGTGGCGCACAACCGGATCTTCCACGACCCGGAGCATCCCTCACGCCTGGTGCTTAGCGTACGAAACGCATGATGCCGATGGATCGATAAACTCGATCCAGGAACCCAATCGAAACAGTGATCGCACTTTGCTCAAACTTGACGACATTTACATCCGCCGCGGGGCGTTGCGCGTCCTTGAAGGCGCGTCGCTTTCGATAGGCCCGACCGAGAAGGCGGGACTGGCCGGCGTCAACGGATCGGGCAAGACGACTCTCTTGCAGATCGCCGCCGGAAGGCTCGAACCGGAAGCAGGCTCGGTAATCCGTCCAAAGAAGCTGGCCTACCTTCCCCAGGAGCCGAAGCTGGGCCGGCGGTTCGGCGACGATGCCACGGTCCGCGACGTGGCCGCTTCCGGCAGCCCGCTGGCGGGTCTGGCTCGCGAGCTTGCCGCAGCCGAGAAGGCTCTCGTCGACGTGGATTCCTCCGATCTCGACCGGGCCGTGGAAGAGTACGGAGCGCTCGAAGAGCGATACCGGCACCAGGGCGGCTACAAGATCGAGGCCGACGCCGGGGTGATGCTCAACGGCCTGGGGCTGGACTACGTGGAGCTCGACCGCAGGGTAGGCGATCTCTCGGCGGGAGAGCGGACGCGGCTGGAGATGGCGCGGGTTCTCATGTCTAGCGCCGACCTGCTGCTCCTCGACGAGCCGACCAACCACCTCGACGAGAACGGGGTCGGTTGGCTGATGGACTACCTGGCCCGGCTAAACGCCGCCGTGCTGCTCGTGTCGCACGACATGCGGCTGCTCGACAAGTCGATCTCGCGGGTATTTGAGATCGACCCGGTCGGACACACTGTTCATCAATATAAAGGGAGTTACACCAAATACCTGGAGACCAGCGCGAGGGAGAAGGTCGCCTTAGGCAAGACTCGCGACCGTCAGCTCGCCAAGATCCGCCGCCTGCAGTCGCAGGCCGACAGCTTTCGCGGCAAGACCGAGAAGATGGCCCGTCGGGCGAAGGTATTCGACCGCCGCGTAGCGCGAATGCAGGCCGACTTGCCGAAGATCGCCAGGGACCCAAAATCCATCGCGGTTAAGATCCCGCCCGCGCCTCGGAGCGGCCGGGTTGTCATCGAGGTCGAGTCGGTCTGCAAGAGCTACGGCTCCAATCATGTTTTGAGCGACGTTCGGTTCCAGCTTGAGCGCGGGCAGCGGCTGGCGGTCATCGGCGTGAACGGGGCCGGAAAGACGACGCTGCTCAGGATCATCTCCGGCGAGATGCAGGCCGACTCCGGCCTCGTCGAGCTTGGTTACAACGTCGTGCCCGGCTACTACTCGCAGGAGATCGAGGACGAGCTGGCGGAGGTTACCCCTTTCGACCAGGTCCGTCCGCTCGTCGAGGGCGGCGAGACCGAGATCCGATCCTTGCTTGCCCAGTTCTTGCTGTCAGCCGACCACGCCTTTCGACCGGCGAAAACGCTCTCCGGCGGCGAGAAGGTCCGGCTGGCGCTGGCCAAGCTGATGTTGACCGGCTGCAACCTGTTCATCCTCGACGAGCCGACCAGCAACCTGGACAAGGCGTCAAAACAGCGTCTGCTCGACTCGCTAAAGAACTATGGGGGGAGCGTCATCGCTGTCTCGCACGACCGGGAGTTCGTGGAGGGATTGAGTCCCGATCACGCGCTAACGATGCCCGGCGCTCGCTTCGAGCCGTTCGAGCAAAAGCACCTGGCGCTGGTCGAAATCGAGTGATTGCGAGTCTGACCGCAACCCGCAAGTAAGCCTCACGGGCCAGATTTTCCATCACATGTCGCGTCGGTCGTCCGCCGGATGGGACGGCTCAAATCAGGCCCGGGTTGCTTGGATGTTAGGCGAATACTGGCCGAATATTTGACGGACTCGAGGACCGCCAGATGCCGCTTGGGAACCGACTGGAATCCAATTCGGTCAACCACGAACCCTACCCAAGGCACTCAATTGTGTATCCTATGTGTATGTCCCGCACCAATGTAGACATCGACGATCGGGCGTGCGCCGAAGTGATGCGGCGTTATCAGCTCCCGACCAAGCGCGAGGCGATCAACTTCGCGCTGCGGACGCTGGCGGCCGAACCCTTGTCCGTCGACGAGGCACGCGCGCTCCGAGGGATCGGCTGGGAAGGCGACCTCGACGAGATGCGTTCCAGCCGCCCCCGGTGATCCTGGTTGACACTTCAGCCTGGATAGAGTTCCTTCGAGACACCGGGTCTCCGGTCTGCGATCTCGTCGACGAGTTGTTGGAGCGCGAGGTCGCCATCTGCGACCCTGTACGGATGGAGGTGTTCGCCGGGGCGCGGGATGACTCGCATCTGCTCAGCCTCCGGCGGCTGCTGGCGCGGGCGGCGCTGATACCGATGCGCGCGACCGACTATGAGGATGCCGCCGCGCTTTACCGGCGCTGCCGAAGCCAAGGGGAGACCGTTCGCAGGCTGATCGACTGTCTGATCGCCTCCGTAGCCATACGCGCCGGCGTGCCGGTTCTACACAACGACGCCGATTTTGCCGTCCTCGCGCGCCATACAGAGCTGCGAATCTATGAATCCAAGGGAGGATAGACGAGCCGACCCGCTTCCCCCATCTCTACCATAATTCCCGCGAAAGCGGGAACATCCTCGTCAGCGCGGCAACGAAATCGGAGAAGCGGTCTAAGGGTTCGGCCTTATAACCGCAGCTCAGAGGCGGCGGACTTGCGGAATACGCGACATCCTGCGATCCAGCGTCAGAGTCTCCAAACCGTCGCGGTGATAGTCGTCGGCGATCAGCCGGTCGAGCAGACCGGGACTGTCAGAAGCCTTCAGTGCCTCATTCACGATAGTTCCATTGAGAGGAGCGACCAGCCCGCTACTTAGAACGTCGATCAGACCGGAGCGCGCGTCGGCCTTGGTCACGCCATAGTGATGCTGAACGGCCACGTAGGCTTCCCCGATGACCTGGTTGGAGGCGAAGATTTCAGCGGCGGAATCCTGAATCAACCCGGTGAGCTTCCCCACGCAGTAGTCGAAGTCGGCTGCGGGCTCGCCAGTTAGCAGGCGAACGAGAATGAAGGTATCAATCCCGTAGCGCTGGGTCATGGGGCTGATCGCGGAAGGCCTGGAGGTCGAAGGGAGTCTGGGTGGGAGACAGCTTGCCCCGCAGCGGCGCGAGCAGGGTTGGGTTGATGCGGCGGGGGCGGATGATGAAGCCGTGCGGACCTTTCTCGATTTCGAGTTGATCGCCTGGCTTTACGCCGAGGGCGTCAAGCACTTTTGCGGGAAAGGTGACCTGACGTTTGGAAGTGATTTTGACGATCACGCGCGTATCTCCTTACCGAAAGGTTAAAACAGTAAGGGGGCGCAATCAAGCTTACGGTGGCGCCACGGGCACATATCGCTTCGCGGAGAGTGGCGATGTACCGCTGCTATACAGGCTGGGCGCGTGATCCATACAATCCGATCAAGCGCTTCGCCAAGGAGTTGAAATATGACCCGTAGATCAGCGGATGTGGTCGTCATCGGGGGCGGCGTCAACGGCACCAGTATCGCGATGCACCTGACGCGAATGGGGGCCGGCAAGGTTCTGCTGCTGGAAAAGGGGCACCTGGCGGGCGGCGCGACTGGGAGGTCGGGCGCGATGATCCGCGAACACTACCAGCACCCGGTACTGGTGAAGATGGCGATGGAGGCCAGCGAGATCTTCCACAATTTCGCGGACGCGGTTGGGGGCGACGCGCGGTTCATCGAGACCGGCAGGGTGCTGCTGTTCGGGGAAGAGGACGCCGCGGCGGTGCGGGCCAACGTCCAAATGAACCGGGACCTCGGAGTGAACATCCACACCATCACTCCGGCCGAGGTGTCGGAGATCGTCCCGCAGGTATGCACCGACGGCGTCGCTCTCGGAACCTACGAGCCGACCTCCGGTCATGCCGATCCAATGGCCACGACTTACGCATACGCCGAGCAGGCCAGGCGCCGAGGCGGCGAGATCGTGACCGGATGCGCGGTCACGGGCGTCCGGGTCGCGGGCGGACGCGTAGTCGGCGTGGAGACGGAGGACGGGTCTATCTCGACGGACGCTGTCGTGGTGGCGACCGGCCCCTGGGCAAACCAGCTTGCCGCGCCGCTGGGCGAGACCCTTCCGATCACGCCCCTCAGGGTGCAGATGGTGCACTTGCGGCGCCCGCCGTCTTTGGAGTCGCTGACCGCGATCGTGATCGACTTCATTACCGGCGCCTACCTGCGGGTTAATTCCGGGTTCAAAACGCTGGTGGGAGGTCAAGCCTTGGAAGACTTGAACGAGATCGTGAACCCGGATGCTTTCGGCCTGAACGCCGACCACGACACGATCATGGGATTCTGGGATCGGGCCAAGCTGCGCATTCCCGACTTTGGCGCGGCAACGCCGCTGGGGGGATACGGCTCGCTCTACGACATAACGCCCGACGCCAACCCGATTCTCGACAAGTCGGGAGCTGTGGATGGGCTGTACTGGGCGGTCGGTTTCAGCGGACACGGCTTCAAGCTGTCGCCGGTGGTGGGGCGGATGGTAGCCGAGCTGGTTCTGCACGGAGACAGCAAACGCCACCCGATCGGGGCTTTCCGGGCCAGCCGGTTTGCCGACGGCGATCTCCTGGACCCCGAGCATCCCTACAGGGGAGTCCGTCACCAGTAAGGCACGGTCGAGCCCCGCCGGATCCGTCGAATTCAGTGGTTGAGGATCAACTCTGGAAGAGCCTCAGCCCCACGACTAGCCGGCCAGCCAGTCATCTAGGCCAATCGATTCAAAGGTGGGCGAGACTCTGCCCCTTTCTTCCGGCGCATGACATCGCCGAGAACAACGTCTCGCCCCGGTGAGCGGGTATCCCCGTGCATTGCTGTGCGGTCAACACCCAATTGGGGATACCCGCTCTGATGAGCGAGGTGACAGCCTGGAAGTGATGTAGAGGCTCCAGAGGGCAAGTCACTCCGCTCCCCGCCAAACAGGGCCGGCCGTCACGGTCGTGCCCTGACAGGTGGCCAAAACAGAATGTGGGTAAACAGTGGTTGAAAGTGCGCTCACCTAGGTGCGACTCCCTCATATTCCGCTGCCAAGAACATCGCCGTGTAAGCGCAATTCCGGCACACCATCGGTACCAGAGGCATAACTGGCTTGGCTCGTCGTGAGACGCCCTTCGGACGCTCCATGGGACCCCATGACTTAAACGGCGGGCTGATCTCGCCATCCATCGCCTTCCACTTGGACCCACCGCATATGGGACAGGTCATCTTGCGGCCTTTTTTGAGCGAGCCGAACAGCTTGTCTCTAAAGCTCTCGAAAATCGGTCTACTCCTCCCGACGCAGCCGCGCCTCGACATGATCGAAGCGCTGTTCTACGCGACCGAGACTCTGATATCGGATCCGGGTTTCATGGCGCGAGATGTGCGTCTTGGAACGCAGAAGTCCGAATGTGTCCCGCATTTCGTACAGCAGGACCCCGGCGGCGATATCGTCCAACTCAGATCCCTTACTTCCTCGGAATCCAGTTGAAGAAGGGGCGGGGCAGCGCCTGAAGAGGTTGATGCACGCGCCTCCAGGGAAGCGCCACCCCACCCCCCGCCAAACAGGACCCGAGAGTCGAATCGGCCCTGAGAGGTGGCCTTGCCGGCATCCGGCGGATCCCGCTGGTCCCATACAGAGGGATGGTCGGAATGGCTTTTCCGGCATCCGCCCGCGATGCTCCCGTGAGTTCCCGCATTGCAGTCAAGGGATGAGAGTCTGGTCGCATCGGCTCTCCTCGATCCTCCGATATGTGAAGCTCGCATCGCCGGCTTTCCGAAATGGCCGGAACCCGGCATGGCGCACCCCCACACCCTCAACGCATATGACTACGGAAGTTCTCGGAAAGCGACCGGCGTGAAGATCTCTCCATGAGGCATCCGACCCGGTCGCGAGTCGAAACCTGGAACCTCCCTAGCGCCGTATTGTACTGCCTTAGAAGTGACGCTATGGTGACTCTTCCCTTATATTCGATAACGTTAAGGTGACTTTTAGGCAAAAAACCATAGTCAACTTTGAATAGGACTATCGTGTGCCGCTTTGTGTCCCTGCATCGGTCCGGAGCCTGACGACCGGCAGCCGGGGTGCGGCCGCCGGAGGAATCGCAAGGCGTTCGACCGCTTCCGGCAAGTTCCTCAAATCTCTTGAGCCGCCGCCGGCTACGGCGGGAACACCGCCCGCTCGGGAGTGTACGTTTCGCCAACACTGCGCTTCGGCGCCGTCTCGAACGCGCCGAATGCCAGATACGACTCACGCGGGTAGCGCATGTTCCGCACCAGGTCGCCCAGCAGCGCCGTCTTCACGGGCTGCAGCTCGTCAGCCGGGTGATACTCCAGCACCGCCGCCTGGAAGTACTGCCGGATCACCGCCGTGTCCGTGTTCGGGAGTCTCAGCACCGCCTGCGGGTGGTTGTCGATGCGCGCGTCGGTCTTCGGATAGCCGAACGACTGCGTACCGCCCAGCGCGTCAAAGTAGCCCCTGAAGCCCACCTCCGTCCCGTCGATCGCGTAGTCGGATATCCGGTGTCCCCACCACAGCAGGACCCCCGGCTGCTCGCTCACAAGGCCCGGCTCTGTGCCCAGGTCCGGCGCGCCGCCCTTCCCGCCGCCTATGTAGTCCCACACCAGTCGCGGCTCCGTAACCCACGTCTTCGCGTACACCGGATGGCAGTCCGCCGCGCCCTTCTGGTAGTACTGCGTCAGCGTCCCCGGCATTTCCTCGATCACGTCGGAGATCGCATGTCCCCAACGCGTCAGACCGCCGGTAGCGTCGTAGTGACCAAGGAAGTTGCAGGCCACCTCTTCGCCGTCGGGCAGCGTCACCATGTAATCGGCGATGTTATGCCCGAGGTGGATGTCCGGGGCCGTGTACGTCACCCGCTCGACCCGCAGCGAGAGAACCGACGGCGTCGCGAACGGTCCCGACGGTTCGGCGGTTGTCACCACCGGCGTCCTCTGCGGTGCCGCCGCCCGCGTACTCCGCGTACCTTGCGTACCCTGCACAGCCGCCGGGACGAGCTGCACGTAGCGGCTGGCCGGGCGTTCCTCCGTCTGGTCGCTGTCCGCCGCCACGGTCAGGATGATGCCCGGCAGGTGCATCGTCTGCACAGGACCGAAGCTGCCGCTCACCGTGACGGATTTACTAGCTTCGAGGTCGTCGAGATTCGTCCACCCACCACCGGACGTCTTGTCCCGCCACCGGAGGCCGGTCATCGTCCCGTCGGTGTTGTTGGTGATCTTTACGTTGTAGGTGACCGTTCCGCCCACCGCGACCGGCTCTGCCTCGACAGTCAGGTCGACCTGTAGATCGGGCGGCTTGACCTGGCGGAGCCCGACGTCACCGCCACCGCCTCCGCCGCCACCTCCGCCGCCGCTGCCGCTAGCGCCGTCGCCACCGCCACCTCCACCGCCGCCGCCATCATCGGGCGGGGCGTCTGGGGCCGAGTTGGAATGAAACGTGTTGGGGGGACCCCAGCCTTCCCAGTCGGGGTGATACATCTGGCATTCATAGTGCCACTTCTTTACGGGATCGTAGTAACGGATGTAAATGTTGCTGGACGGCGGAGGCTCCGACGGCGGTCCGTAACTGCCATCCGGCGGGATCTCACCATTGAAGAATCGCGTGCAATCACGGCGGAACTCTTCGTAGGAACTACGTGTATTGGGGCCAAGGTGATCCGCGGTCGCGGCCTTCGGGAGCATCATGAGCAGCACCGCCAGGCCGGTGGCCACGATGACTATTCTCAGTATCCGCCGGTTGGTAATCTCCACTTAACTCTCCGTCAATCGATTTCGAGGTGGGCGAGACGCCATCCCTTTATCTCGGCGCACGACATCACCGAAAACAACGTCTCGCCCAGGCGAGCGGGTATCCCCGTGCATTGCAATGCGGTCAACACTCAATGGGGGATACCCGCTCTGCTGAGCGGGGTGACGGCCTGGAAGTGATGTAGAGGCTCCAGGGGGCAAGTCACCCCGCTCCCCGCCAGACAGGACCGGAGAGTCGAATCGGCCCTGAGAGGTGGCTCTTCGGGCATCCGGCGAATCCCGCTGGTCATATACAGCGGAGTGCTCGAAACGGCGCTTGTAGCATCCGCTCGCGATGGCCCTGCAAGCTCATGCGTTGCGGTGAAGGGATGAGAGTTTGGTCGCATCGGCTCTCCTCGATCCTCCAGCAAGTGAGGCACGCTCACCGACCTTCTACGGTGGCTTGATCGCCGTATGGCGCACACCACGCCCTAAACGCACACTGCTCTGGAAGTTCTCGGACGGCGACCGGCGTGATGATCTCTCGATCAGGCATCCGACCCGGTCGCGAGTCGAAACCTGGAACCTCCCTAGCGCGATATTTTACTGCTCTAAACGTGACGCCAGGGTGACATTTACCCCTTTTTTAATGACGTTAGGGTGACATTCGGGCGAAAATGCTATAATTAACTCTGAGTCGGACTATTGCGTGCCGAGTTCCAATACCGCATAGGGTCGCAGCCTGAGGGTCCCCGACCAGGGGCGGCCGCCGTCCAAGCGAGGTGATGAGTTGACACGACCAGATGCACGCGATCGAAAGATAGAGGAACTCCAGGACCGTCTGTCCAAGCTGTGTGAAGCCTCGCGCCGCATCAATGAGAGCCTCGACCTCGACGCGGTGTTGCAGGGGGTGCTGGACAGCGCCCGGTTGCTGACCAGTGCCGATTACGCCGTGATCAACACCATGGACGAGTCCGGTGTGCTCGAAGCCTTCGTGGTCTCCGGCATGACCCGAGAAATGTCCCAGCAGGTGTGGGAGATGCCCGAGGGGCCGAAGTTCCTGGAATATCTCAGCAAGATTTCAGGACCGTTGCGAGTGCCGGATTTAGCCGATCTCACCAGGTCGATCGGCATGCCCGATTGGCAAATTCCCGTACCGGCGAGTTCTTTCCTGACCGCCCCCATCCGCCATCGGGGCGTGGATGTCGGAAACATCCACCTGGCCAAGAGGGAACCAGGCCAGGAATTTAGCCGCGAAGACGAGGAGATCCTCGAGATGTTCGCGTCCCAGGTTGCGCTGGTCGTTGTGAACGTACGCAGGCACCGGGACGAAAAGCGGGCCAGGGCCGACCTGGAAACGCTGATCGACACCTCGCCGGTGGGTGTCGTGGTTTTCGACGCGAGGACGGGAGCGCCCGTCTCGTTAAACCAGGAGGCGAGGAGGATCGTGGACGGCCTGCGGGAGCCCGACCAGTCGCCCGAGCAGCTGCTGGAAGTGCTGACCTTCCGGCGCGAGGACGGGCGGGAGATATCTCTCCAGGAGTTCTCCCTCGCGCAGTTGCTCAGCATTGACGAGACGTTGCGCGCCGAGGAGATCGTGATGAAAGTCCCGGACGGCAGGAGCGTGACGACCCTCATCAACTCCACTCCCATCCGCTCGGAGGAGGGCGAAATCGAGTCCGTCGTGGTCACGCTTCAGGACATGACGCCGTTCGAGGAAATGGAGCGGCTGCGCGCCGAGTTCCTAGCCATGGTAAGTCACGAGCTGCGGACGCCGCTGACGTCGATCAGAGGCTCGGCGACCGGCCTGCTGGACGCGCCGTCTAACCTGGATCCGGCCGAGATACGCCAGTTTCTGCGGATAATCGTCGATCAGGCCGACAACATGCGCGACCTGATCAGGGACCTGCTCGACGTCGCGCGCCTCGAGACGGGCACGCTGCCGGTCAGTCCCGAAGCGGTCGACGTGGCGGTATTGGTGGATCGGGCGCGGAACACCTTCCTGAGCGGAGGGGGCCGCAGCATTCTCGAAATCGACCTTGCGCCGGATCTGCCCCTCGTGATGGCCGATAGGCGGCGCATCGTCCAGGTCATCGGCAATCTCCTGTCCAACGCCTCCAGGAATTCGCCGGATTCGTCGTTAATAAGGGTGGCCGCGGTTAGAGATGGCGTCCACGTCGCCATCTCAGTTGCCGACGAGGGCAGGGGTATACCGGCCGACCGCTTGCCGCACCTGTTTCGGAAGTTTTATCGGGCCGAAACCGAGGACCACGGCGGCGACACGGGCTTGGGCCTCGCGATTTGCAAGGGAATAGTGGAGGCCCACGGAGGACGCATCTGGGCCGAGAGTGAAGGGATGGGTCTGGGCGCTCGATTCACCTTCACGGTCCCTGCGATCGAAGAGGCTCCGGCCACGTCGCCTCGCCGGTCCATGCGCCCGCCGCAGGCGGCAAGCGACGGCCAGCCAGTCCTCGTCGTAGACGATGACCCGCAAACGCTCAGATATGTCCGGAACACACTCTCCGATGCGGGATATCACCCGATAGTGACCGCCGAACCGGCGGAAGCGCTGCTATTTGTCGAACAAAACAGGCCGCACCTAGTGCTCCTCGACCTGATGCTGCCAAGCTCGGATGGAATCGAGCTGATGGAGGCCATTTTCGACCTTATCGACGTGCCCGTGATATTCATTTCCGCCTATGGCCGGGACCACGTTATCGCCAGGGCCTTCGAGGCGGGAGCCGCGGACTATATCGTCAAACCGTTCTCGCCAACCGAGCTTGTGGCAAGGATCAGAGCGGCCTTGCGACGGCGGGACACGCCTCATAGGACCGAACCGTCGAAGCCCTACGTCCTGGGCGATTTGACCATCAACTACGCCGAGCGCCTTGTGACCGTCGCCGGGAAGCCCGTGCAACTTACGCCGACCGAATATGACCTGCTCGTCGAGCTGTCGGCTCACGCAGGGCGGGTCGTGCCTCACGACCGGCTTCTGGATCGCGTTTGGGGTCCGGGGAAGTCGCGCGACACTCGAACCCTCCGAACTCATTTGAGGAGACTGCGTCGCAAGCTGGGCGAGGACGCGCGCGCTCCCAACTACATCTTCGCTCAACCGCGCGTCGGCTACCGCATGCCGCACGGGGAGTTGCCGGGGGCGGAGCCGGATACCGGTCACTGAACGACCACACGACCTGCTCCCAAAAAACCGGTCAATCGAGGATGTCGGACCCCTGCGGCGTATGAAGGCGTATAGATGAAGCGTAGAGCGCCAATGGCTTCCTTCAGTTAGCGCCAAACTTGCTATCTTTGATAACCGGGTAAGGCTTCCTACGGAGGAGAAGGTTCGACATGGGGCGTCTGGCATTGGCCGCTGTCGCGGTGGTCTCGCTTGTTGCAATAAGTGTCTCCACGGCACTCGCACAGTGGCCGACGAGCTGTACCGAACTCAACGACCTCATTGAAGCCGGCCGGGGCAACCATGAGAACGTCGGGATCTACGCGCGGGTCCACGGCGACCAGGCCGAAGCCGTATGTCAGAGTGAACATCGGGACTCCGGTTTGCGGATCGGCGTCCGTCCCTACCAGCTTCCGTCCAAGTCCGAGCCCGCCGCCTACACCCAGGCATTCGTCGAGCGCGCCATCCAGCGCTACAACAGCGATGGCCTCCAGTCCACGCTCGACTACTACAACTCCCCGCAGAGCATCGACGAGCAGTGGTATGTGTTCATCGCCGACGCGGACACGATGCTTGCGCACGCGGCGATTCCGGTACTGGTCGGACGCAGCACGGACGATATAAAGGGTCCCGACGGCTTCCCCGTCAACGAGCAGATTGCGGCGGTCGCAACCGAGGAAGGCGCCTGGGTTGACTACACCTGGGTGAATCCGAATACCGGCGAATCTGAGACGAAACACTCCTGGGTAGTTGTACAAGACGACATCCTTTTCGGCTCCGGCTGGTACGAGCCGGGGCCGTCCAGGGACGAGCCGGCGACGTACACCAAGCACGTCGTCCAGCGGGCTATCGGCCTCTATGACGACGTGGGGCTAGAGGCCGTACTCGACTACTACAACTCCCCGCAGAGCATCGACGGGCAGTGGTACGTATTTGTCTTCGATGAGAACGACATGCATATCGCCAATGCGGCGAACCCGCATCTCGTGGTACTTCCCGCCGAGGACGTTCGCGGGCCGGACGGGTTTCCAACCGGCCTTCACGTCGTCGCGGGCGCGACCGAGGAAGGCGCCTGGGTCGATTACACCTGGGTCAACCCGGAGTCCGGGGATACACAGACGAAGCACTCCTGGGCCGTTCGCCACGACGGCCTCGTCTTCGGATCAGGCTGGTACGAGCCCGGACCATCCAACGCCAAGCCCGCCGCCTACACCCAGGCCATCGTGGAACGCGCGATCGACCTCTACGCCGGTGTGGGACGCGACGTCACCATCGACTACTACAACACGGTCGAAAGCGTTGACGGGCCGTGGTACGTCTTCATCGTCAACGTGGAGGACGGCCTGACCATTGGCCACTACAGGCCCGAGATCAGGGGCCGCGATCCCAGCCTGCGTGTCGACGTCACCGGGTACTTCTACGGCGACGACCTCCTCGCCGCCGACGAAGAGGGCCGTTGGGTCAACTACGTCTTCTTGAACCCCGCCACCGGTGAGCACGAGACCAAGCACACCTGGGCCGTACGGCGCGACGGCCTGATCTTCGGCTCAGGTTGGTACTCGCCCAACAAGTCGGACGCCGCCGGCTACACGCAAGCCTTCGTGTCCCGCGCGCTCAGTAGATACGACGCCGAAGGGCGTGACGCGACCATCGACTACTACAACATGGTCGAGAGCATCGATGGGCCGTGGTACGTCTTCATCATCAACGTCGAGGACGGCCTCACCATTGGCCACTACAGGCCCGAGATCAGGGGCCGCGATCCCAGCCTGCGCGTCGACGTTACCGGGTACTTCTACGGCGACGACCTCCTCGCCGCCGACGAAGAGGGCCGCTGGGTTAGCTACGTTTTCCTGAATCCGGAGACCGGTGAGCAGCAGACCAAGCACACCTGGGCCATTCGGCACGACGGCCTGATCTTCGCCTCAGGCTGGTACGAGTAATAAGTCCGCTTACCGCGGATGCCCTCACGGGGAGAGGCATGGGGATGTCCGCGGGCGGCGCGAGAATAACGGCGCACGTTCTACCTGACGCTAACCACTATTATGAAAAACAACGCCGACCGACATTCTCCCTGACCATCTAGGCCGACGTTTTCGCTGAGTATCGACGCAGGTCACACCCTAAGGGGAAACTTCATGGGACTCTCGTTCTGGAAACGGATTGTCACGTCGGGACTACCGATGATCCTGGCGCTGACCGCGGTCGCCTGCAACGGCGAGAGCGATAAGGCTCCGTTTCGGATTGGCGTTATGGAATCGCAGACGGGCGCCGGTGAGACCTACGGCACGGTGGCCGTTCAGGCCAAGCAGATGGCCCTGGACGAGATCAACGCCGCCGGCGGCATCAACGGGCGCATGTTGGAATTCGTCGTCGAAGATTCCAAGTGCACCGCGCAGGACGCGATCAGCGCCTACAACAAGCTCACCGACGTGGACGGAATCAAGATCATACTTGGGACTTCCTGCAGCGGCGCGATGCTCGGGGTGGCGCCGCTCGCCGAGGCGGATGGCGTGATCCTGTTCTCGGGACTGGCCAGCAACCCCGACATCGCCAACGCCGGCGACTACATTTTCCGCACCCAGATCAGCGACATCGAGGTGGGCATCAACACAGGCAACGTTCTCTGGGCGGACGGCATCCGCAATCTGGCCACCATCACCGAGAAGACCGACTACGCCGAGGGCGTCAGGCGAACCTCGGTGGCGCAGTTCGAGAAAAACGGCGGCAACGTGATCGCCGCAGAGCAGTACGCGTCCGACACCACCGACTTCAGAACCCAGTTGACGAAGCTCTTTGCGGCGAATCCGGACGCGCTCCACATAGCGCCGCAGTCCGAATTCGCCGCGGGCACCATCGTCAAGCAGGCCCGGGAGCTCGGCTACGAGGGTCCGATCTATGGCGAAACGGTCACCGTGGGAACGACCGCGCTTGACGTAGCCGGAGACGCCGCGACCGGTCTGAAGGCCATTACCGCCGCTCCCGATCCCAACAATCCGAAGGCCCAGGAAGTTCTCGCCAACTTCAGGGAGCGCTACGACTACATCACTCTGCCCTGGCACCTGGGCTCTGCCTACGACGACGTATATATCGCGGCCGAGTGTCTCAAGCAGACCGGCGACGATCAGGAAGCCGACGGATTCCGCGATTGCCTGTACGAGATCACCTGGAGCGGCGCCCTCGGCGACAACTACAGCTTCGACGAGCAGGGCGAGGTCGTCGGTCTCTCAAGGGTGGTCGTCGAGGTTCTTCCCCCGGCCCAGAGGACCAAAGAGAACTACGGATACAAGGTCCTGAGCGGCGGCTAAACCGAGTAGCCCTCGAAAGAGCATGGGCACACCCTCGACGGCAGGGCAATTCTGGCAATCGACCGTTGTGGCGAATATCCCTTCAAGGGGCGGGGACTGCTAGAGAGTGTGAAGCTTAGTCATCGATCACTCGTCGCGTTCAGAGACTCCCAAGCTCGAAGGCAGCGCATTTCGGACGGTCATGAGCGCTTCCTCGCCGGATATCGCCGCAGCGTCCAATGCGCCCGCGGCCAGAGCGGCGGCGGCTTCATTGGGATCGACATCAAACTCTGCCGCAGCCTGGCGAGCGGCTTCCACGGCCTCAGCCACGGCCTCGCCGGGGTCCTGTCCCGATTCGACCACGCCCTGAACGGTGCCGTATCCTGCGCCGCGCAGAGCGTCCAATGCCGGAATATTCTTTTCGGCCAACGTATGGAGCGTGCCCATGACGGCACCGCGGGCTACTCTTCCGACATGGTCCGCGAGGTCGTCTCCAACTTGAACGGCGCCTCGCGTCGCATGGCGAGCCACCTCAAGACCATGCTGTCGAATGTCCTCCATACCGTCGAGAGACTTCCCCAAGGCGCCGCCGACAACCTCTGCGACGTTTCGAGCGAGCGCGCGGCCTCGACCCGCGGACCGGACGGCCGCCTGGGTGGAAGCCGCCAGTTGATAGGCTGTAACACCGATAGCAACGTCAGCTCCCGGCACGCGCTTGAGACGGCTGTAGGAGAATGACGCTGCGGCGCCCAGACCTGGAACTGACGATAGGGTCCGGGCTGCCGGACTGGCGCGAGCCATCAGTTCGCCAAGTGCGACTTCACGGGGCGCTTCGCCCTCTTCCCGCAGAGCGGCGAGTAGATTGAGTGAAAGCAATCCAAGCAAAAAGGCTATTGCAAAGAGGAAGTCGTAACCCGTCAAAGACAGCGCGGGTACGTCCACGACTCCGCTTGGCGACGTCCAGCTCAGGTCAACCTGGAGCGATCTGACGGCAAAGAAGTCGGCCATCAAGCCGCCCACAATCGGGCCGATTCCAGCGCCTATGCTTGCGCCAATGCTAGCCATCCCCAGGAAGGGCGTCGCTTTCCCATCAGGAGCCAGCTTGAGGGTCAGGGTATGCGTGGTCAGCGCTACTCCGGATCCCGCGATTCCCGCGAATACGTGAAGCAGCGCCAGCAGCGGCAGCGTAAGAACGTGAGTATCGGGATAGGCCGTAAATACCCAGCCGAGGATCACTAGCAGGTAGAGAGAAGCAGCCATGCTGAGAACGGTCTTGCTGCCCAGGCGGTCGGCCATTGGTCCCCACACTCGCACAAAGAGGATGTTCGACAACTGGCTCAATACGGTAAAGCCGATGACAGTGGGGAGCGATAGCTCAAGCTCCCTAAGCATATATATGGCGAAGAAAGGAATGGCGAGGTTCGAAGTCAGGCTCCACACGAACAAGAATCTCAACAGCTTGGAGAAGTTCTGGTCCCGCAGCGGCTCGACTAGAATCGCGACTGCCGAACGGCTCGACTCCCGGACCGCCGACATCAGAGGTTCTTTTGCGCGCAGTGCCAGCGAAGGGCCAGCGAGCCCGAATGCAATGGAGCCGCCAATCAAGAGGAAGGAGTAGGCGAATATCGTGTCGTCCGGGGACGATACGTCCTCCCACCACCGGACAAAGAAACTGCCGGCCAAACTAACGACGGCGACTGTACCGGTGATGATCGCCAGGCGGCGTCCGTAATAGCTCCCCAGAATGTTCCGAGGGACGAGATCGCGCATCCAGCTCGTCCAGGTTGTCGCCCAAACCGGCGCGAACAGTCCACGCAGGGCAAGCAGTCCGATCACCGCTGCCACGGCCACAGGCCCAGGAGTGTCTATAAGGAAAGGTATTACGCCTATGGGCAGCCACATAAGCTGTGCCGCATACCAAGCAGGCACTCCAATGGCTTTCCGCCTTCGAAAGCGTTCGACCGCAAGGATGACCGGGAGTTGGGCCACCTGAGTGACGAAGGGAATCGCTGCCAAAACGCCAACCTGGAGGTTGTTTGCTCCAAGCGCCAAAGCGTAGGCGGCCAAGAAGCCGCCGCTCGCGAGACTGAACATCGCGCCCGACGCCACACCTTCCCAGACCATCATCCGAAGGCTGACGCGCACGTCTTGCTCGGTCAGAGTAGGGCTTGGGTTAAGGAGCGCCAGCATCCAATGAGCCTATCGGATCAAGTTGATGGCGGCGCTGGCGATCCCGAGAAAAAGCAAGAAGCCGAACACGTCAGTGACGGTGGTGACGATGACTGCCGAGGCCACCGCAGGATCCAATCCAATCCTCCGCAGGAATAATGGGACGCCGGCGCCGACGGAGCCGACAATGAGCATGTTTCCGAGCATGGCGAGGCCCAACACGATACCGAGTCCAACGTTTTGCTTCCACAGGATCGCAATTGCCGCGACCAGCACGCCCAGCCAGACTCCATGCACCAGACCGAGAACCGCTTCACGGGTCAGCAGTCGCCTCGCCGATATTCCGACCAGTTCGCCAAGGGCGATGGCCCTAACGATGAGGGTAAGCGTCTGCGTGCCGCCAATGCCGCCCTGTCCGGCCACGACGGGTAGGAAGGCGGCGAGCACAACTACTTGCGCGAGGGTCGATTCAAAGAGCGACACCGTGGCCGCCGCCAAGAAGGTGGTGGCGAGATTGAGAGTAAGCCAGGGCAGGCGTATGCGGATCGAGCTGGACAAGGGAGCGTCCACTCCCTCGCCGGCGACATTCGCCACCTGCTGCATCTGGCGGGTGTCGTGTTCGACCGTGGCGCCCAATAGAGACTCGGCAAGGATCACGCCAATCAACCGTCCGCGCTCGATTACGGATAGCTGGGTGAGGTTGTAGTGTCGCTCAAGCCGAGCGCATTCCTCCGCAGGCGTGTCTTTGGTTACTGTCGCCACTACCGGGGTAGCTATTGCGGAAACGGGGGTGGCGTCCTCGACCAGCGCCAGCTCAATCATGCTGATTTGACCGACGAGGTTGCCGCCGTCGTCAGTCACCAGGACATGCGTAGACTTTGGTCCTTGTCTGTCCAGTGCCTTCAGGCTGTCCCGGGCTTCCTCGACTCGACCATCGCGCATGACCGTTGGGAACCGCGAGACCATTAGGGCGCCGGCCGTGCCTGGCGCATGGGCGAGAATCTCCTCGGTTGCCAGTGGCTGTTCAAGCAATTCAGTCACCCTGCGGGCGCGCCGTACGGGCAGCCGCCGCAAAGTTGCCAACGCCTGTTGCGGCTGGATCTGGCTAAGTACAGATGAAAGCAGCCGAGAGCCCAGACGCCTCCCCACTCGTCCAGCCTGGATGGGATTCATCTGTCGCAGCATCCAGGCGACAGTCTCGGGAGACATGATGCGAATCATCGCGTCTCTGCTCGTGCGAGGCAGTCCTGCAATGATGCTTCCCATATCGGCGGGGTGCAGCTTGCGGATCAGGTTCCAGGCGGAGCGCTCTTCGCCCGCGTCAATCAGTTCTTGAATCTCGTCGGCAATTGCAGCGACTTCGTCGAGCGAAATCGCCTGTGGCTGCGACATTTCGCCGCGCAAGTTGCCGCTGCCATCCGGGACGAACGGTGCTGCTGGCGTCACGATTGTTGACTCCTTATTGAATTAGGAACGACCACCGCGATTCACCACGCCTGGTCTGCTTGAAACGAAACGTGTCAATGCCAAGTCCAACGAACTATTAGGGTCCCGGACGTTTATACGTGGATATCGACTGTAATCGATATTCCCCGGTACCCTGCGCGATTTGCCAAGTCAAAGTTAGCAGGGGCGACAAACGCATTCGGAACGGAGTGCCGATTGATGTCCGAGAGACAACTGAGGACACCCTTCCAGCTTCCGCTCAAGGTCCGTTAGCGAGCGACTGCTCCGCTTTCGGCGAGGAGTGCCAACGGACATACCGCCAGCAAGGCCAATCCCAACGCTCAAGGGACTAAAATCGCCAGTGGCATAGGCCTTTGGAATAGGTCAGGGAAGCCCAATTGACGGCGACCGACGACCTGCTACAGAACAACATTCACTACGCGGACGGATTCGATAGCGGCGGCTTACACGGCCCGCCGGCGCGCCGTCTGGCCATCGTGGCTTGCATGGATGCGCGTATGGACATCTACAAGATTCTCGGTCTCGACGAGGGCGACGCGCACATAATCCGCAACGCCGGCGGCGTGATCAGCGACGACGTGATCCGCTCGCTCGTCATCTCTCAACGCCTGCTTGGCACCGAGGAGATCATGCTGGTCCACCACACCGACTGCGGGATGTTGACCTTCAGAGACGACTCGCTCAAGGACTCGGTCGAGGCTGACACCGGCATACGGCCGCCGTTCGCGTTTGAAGCGTTCGGGGACCTTGAGCAGGATGTCCGTCAGTCAATCGCCCGCATCCAGGCCAGTCCGTTCATTCCCGTGAAGGACCGGGTTCGTGGCTTCATATACGACTGTGCGACCGGGCGGCTCATCGAGGTGCCGCCGGACCAGTAATCCGCCAGAGGCTCGCGGGCCGGGCTCGCGACTTTGACGCCCGGCTTCCGGCGTTGGTAACTTGCCATGCGCGTTCCACGGAAAAACTAACGTCACAATGCTAGAGGTAGGCTCCCAGGCTCCCGATTTCACCGCTATGCTTGCCTCCGGCGAACGGTTCAGGCTCTCCGACCACCGAGGCCGGAACGTCGTCCTTTTCTTTTACCCTCGCGCTTTCACCGGGGGCTGCACAGCCGAGGTCGGAGGCTTTTGCGACTCCTACGGTGAATTCGTTGCCGGCAACGCCATAGTCATAGGCATCAGCACCGATGGAGTCGACAGACTAAGGCGTTTCGGCGAGGCCACGGGCGCTCCATTCGGTCTTGCGAGCGACAAGGGGGGCAAGATACGGCGGCTGTACGACGTTCGGCGCCGCTTCGGGCTGGGCATGTTAGGCACGTCCCGGATAACTTACGTCATCGACGGCGAAGGGATTATCCGGGGAGCGTTCCACGACGAGCTTCGAATGACCAGCCACGTCCAAAACGCCCTACGCACCCTCGAAGATCTCACGTAAGACGCCACTTACCTCCACGGGCGATTCGCCAGACTTTCGCAACTCCGCTACCTGGTCAGCCCCTGTTTCTGGCCGGCCTCGAACAGCAGTGCAAATCCGTACTCTTTTGAGTTGCTGCGCGACATGGCAACTAAGTGCGGGAGACGGCCGCCCCTGGCTGTTAGCGTTAGGGTGGTTGATTCGTCGCTCGCGTCGTCGTCCGCTGTTCCGTGAATCCCGGAGCACTTGGCGCCGACCAATTCCACGCAGGCACAATCGTGAGAGGACCTTTAGCAGCCGTCTGGGAGATTCCTAAGCCGTTGTCCGTTCACCCGGCCCAGGTGGACGACGACACCGTCATCATTCTGCGACGCCACGGGAACCCGGAGGGCCCCAGGCTGGTTCTTAGCCACGGCAACGGCCTCGCCATCGACCTCTACTATCCGTTCTGGTCTCTGCTCAGCCGCGATTTCGACTTGCTTGTCCACGACCTGAGGAATCACGGTTGGAACAAAACCGGCGCCCAAAAGGACCACGGCGTCGATACCTTTGCAAGCGACCACGACCGCATTTTTGAGGCGATTGGCAGTCTCTATGGCGAGAAACCGACCGTTGGCGTTTTTCACTCCATTTCAGCCGTTGCAAGCCTTCACACGCCTTCGAGGGGAGACAACTACTCCGCTTTGGTGCTTTTCGCTCCGCCCCTCTGCAACACCGGCTCCAGGTACAAGGAGTTCGAGTCGCGGGCCAGGAGCACAGCCGACATGCTCAGGCGGAGGACACAGTGGTTCCGATCCAGGAAAGACCTAGCGGAACTTCATTCCTATTTGCCCTATTTCCACCGGTCCGTTCCGGGAGTCTTCGAACTCGTGGCGAGAACGACCCTCAAGGAGTCGGAGAGCGGCCAAGGTTTCGAGCTTCGCTGTCCCTCCGAGTTCGAGGCGCAAATCTGGGATCATGCCTCGAAGTATGCGGTGTCAGTCGACTTTGGCGGCCTGAAGTGTCCAGTCAAAATCGTATCGTCAGACCCCACCTCACAGAAACCGGATTCCCCGTCGTTCGACTACGGAGAGGCGAACATCGACCATGAGTTCGTTCCCGAAACTACACATTTCCTGCAACTCGAAAAACCGCAGGAGTGTGCGGTGGCCTTGCGGAGGTTTCTGAAGCAGTTGGGAATTACCTGCCCCCCGAAAACTGGTCCGGGATAAGTGTCCGAAACGTGGAGAGCTTTAACGGCAAGCTGCGTGACGAGCTGCGAATGACCAGCCACGTCCAAAACGCCCTGCGGACCCTCGAAGATCTCACGTAAGGCGCCCTCTCTGGCCCCCGGCTACAGGACCCAGTGAACAACCTCGCGGAGGTTGCCTGACGGGTTCTCGAAGAACACCGCGTAGTACTCGACCGGATTCCGGCCAACGACGTGGCAAGCGGCGAGACCGCCTGTAACGGGCAGTTCTTCTATCGAGGAGGGGCCTGGTGTTGCCGTGCTACATTCAATTGATTCAGGCTCAACCCGTAGCCCTTTTCCCCAACCTTCGTACTCGAGGCATCGTCGCTGAAGGATAGATCTCAACAAGCCCCGGACGTTCTCAGGGAACCTCCCAGGCTAGTCCGCGCGCTGCGCGCACCAATACAGACCTTCATTCACACCGAGGAAATCGGTGCGATCATCCTGCTGCTGGCCGCCGCTGCCGCACTCGTCTGGGCCAACTCCCCGTGGTCGGAGTCCTACTTCAGCTTTTGGCACATCAACATCGCGTTCGATATCCATATCTTCGCCATCTCGGAGGACCTTCGGCATCTGATAAACGACGGTCTTATGGCCGTCTTCTTCTTCCTCGTTGGACTCGAGATCAAGCGAGAGCTGCTGCACGGTGAACTGTCGACAGTCAGGAAGGCCGGCCTTCCCGTCGTGGCCGCGATCGGCGGCATGGCATTTCCGGCCGTTGTCTATCTACTCTTCAACCGGTCCGGCGAAGGGCTGGTCGGTTGGGGTATCCCGGTCGCGACCGACATTGCATTCGCGCTCGGAGTGCTTGGACTGTTGGGGCGCAGACTTCCCGCCGAATTGAGAGTCTTCCTGCTGGGACTGGCGGTGGTGGACGACGTGGGAGCCATCGCAATAATCGCCATCTTCTATACCGAAACAATTGACTGGGTGAATCTCGGCCTGGGTATCGCTTCATTTGCGGTTATCGCGGCAAGTGTGCGATTCGGATTCCGCTCCCTCGGCGTTTACCTCATCATGTCCATCGGAATGTGGTACTTCTTCCTGGAGTCAGGCATTCACGCAACCCTTGCTGGAGTTCTCGTGGCGACCATTATTCCCTCGGAGCCGCGTCTTCATCGCAAGGACTACGCCGGCGTCGTCAACGACTTACTGCGGGACTACAGGCTGGCGCTGGCGAGCAACGACGACGAGCAGGCGCGGCTCCTGATAGAGCGTATCGAGAGCGTAAGTCGCGGCACCGAAGGGCCGATGGAACGCCTTGAGGGAATCGTTCATCCCTGGGTCAGCTACGTCATCCTGCCGCTCTTCGCGCTTGCCAATGCCGGAATCGTCTTGACTTCGAACATGTTGACTGAGGCAGTTACCAGCCCCGTGACCATCGGCGTTGCGGCAGGACTGCTCGCGGGCAAGGCCCTGGGCATCTTTGGCATGACATGGGGCGCCGTTCGCCTGGGCATCTGCCACTTACCGTCTGCCGTCTCGTGGCGGCATGTGCTGGGAGCGGGCTTTCTGGCCGGTATTGGATTTACGGTTTCGATCTTCGTCTCCAGCATTGCGTTTACCGATCCGCTGCTCGTGGACCAGGCGAAGGTCGGCATTTTCGGGGCTTCCATTCTGGCGGGCGCGATAGGCTACCTGGTCCTTCGCGTCGCAAGTGCCCCGACCTCCGACCCGGGGGCGGAAGGGGTGGAGGTCGCTCGCCGCAGTCAACCGGCATTGAATACCAGCAAGGGCGAAGCTTAGAAGCTCAGACGTCGAGTCCTTATACATTCAGCTGGCCGATACCGGTCCTACCGCAATCCTGACCTTGACAATGGACCGGAATGCTTCGCCGGTTTCTCAGCTCTCCCCGCGGGAGCGATCCGACGCCCAATTCATCAGTGGTATAAAGCACCCAAGCGCAGGATGCCGGCAAATCCCGATCATGTCCGCGAGGTGCTGACCGAACCTGTGAACGCCCTGAGACTGTGGATTGGGGTTCGGGGAACGTGGACGTTTTCGACGCATCTGGCCGATTCAAGATCCTCGACTTGCAAGGTCGTACCGGTCAGTAGCGTGCCATGATCATCTGGATTCCGGGCCGCAGGCGCACCCTCCACTTTCGTTCGAGATTGTCATTCCACTCCGGGTCGAGCAGCTCTACCGTCTGGCAAACGCTATCCAGCCAGAGTTCATAGAGTTTGGGGAGTATGTTCCGCCCTCCGCGGCCGTGCGCCCTGCCAAGTCGCTCCATAGCCTGTCGCATCTCTGGCTCGGCAACGTCTCTCGTTACCATCAAGTGCACAGAGTCCCGCAGCACCCTTCGCTGCCGGTCGAAGTCTGTGGCCGCAAAGTACGGCGGGATCTCCGGAGAGGCGCTCAAGAACGTCCTATAGAAGACTTCGGCAAAACCGCCGTTTGCATCACACCGCTGAAAGCTGAGCTGCACGTCAGCATCGGCAAATGCTCCAGGCGTGCGCATCGAGGATGTCGCATCGAAGTCGCGAAAGAAGTCGATCCGGCAGCGCACGCTGCCGTCGACTTCCACGCGATGCGGCACCTCGGGGTTGATAGTTAAGCGATCCGGCGCCGACACAAGTCGTTCGTCGCACGATTCGAGATCGACGAATCTCAGGCTTCCTTCGAGGACGTGCAGAACTCCCCAGCGGTCGGCCGCCAGCGCGTGCTTTCGCCGCAGAGCGTCGGGAATCGTATCCTCATCAAACACCAGGGTTGCTCCGCTTGGAACAAGGTGTTCCGGAAGTCCGTCATCGACCATCTGGTTACCCTCTCTGGTTTGTGAAGGGAGTCAGTCTGGCCCCGTACACGGTGGTCCCTTCTCTATGGTTTCGACCCATCGGCAAAGGCCGGCGACCAACTCCGTCTACACAAGTTACAGCTCTGCAGGCGCCTCAGCGCTGGCGATTCTGGTGGGGCCGGTGAGGCCCTAGAATGACGGCGACCGTGCTGGCGGCGATACGGGACAGCCTAGGCCACTGCCCGCCGCTGGCACGGTCACTCTTACTGAGTGTAGCAGGCTTTCTACCCCGCTTCGCGATTGCGCCTAAGACGACGGCGACCGCGCTGGCGGCGTCCGAACGTTAACAGCCGTCCCGCCGCTGGCGCGGTCACTCTTGCACAGTGTACTTCATGCGGAACACTCGACGATACCGCCTATCACATCCTCAAGGCGCCGGGGCAGGTCACGCGGCTTCTCGCGAGATTTCATTCACGAGAGATAGTCCGGCCTGCAATCTGCTACGCCAGTCGTGCCGAATATGACGAATCGCGCTCGTGCCCATCCTGAACAGGCAGACCGCCTCGCGCAGGGCAAGTTCATGTTTATCCCAGTGAAAACGCTCCAGCGCGGCACTTTGGAACAACCTCCGGTAGGTATCCCGCACGCTGGCATACCGGTTAGGCCCAAACCGCGACGTCCATCGCAGATGCGCCAGAAAGTTGCCTACGTCCAGCATCGGATCGCCCGGTCCCAATTCTTCGAAGTCCACCAGCGCTAGCCTGCCGTCGGGCAAGGCCAGCATCTGATCGTCATAGAAGTCGTTATGCGCGTGACATACCGGCCGCCAGGTTTCAACAAAGTGATCCAAACTCAGAGCGGCATCTTTAAGGCTGCGGCGCCCCTCTTCGCTGCCTTGCAGTGCATGAGTGAAGATGCGCTTAGCCCGGCGATACGGTCCCTTCAAGTCGAAAGCACGTCCGCTGTCGTTGCGATGGGGCATATTCCACAGACTTTCCAATCCATCGAGAAGGAGCGCCGGATCTGGCAGCTTGCCGCGTTGAATATGGCGTCGGAGATTCCTGCCTGGAATCTCCGAAAACCAGAGCACTCCGCCGTCTTTCCAATCTCCGGCAAGTCTGGGGGCCACAAATTCCGACCTTGCCACTAGGTCCGCGGCCGCAAGCAGCGGAGCCACCCTGACTGGTCGCAACACGCGAACGTAGAACGTCACCTTGCCGACGCCGTGGCGTAGAACAGCGCGACTGCCCGGCCTGTAACGCACCACGTCCACGCTCACGCGCCGCACCGGAATGACGAACACATGTTTGTTAACAAGTCTCAGCGCCGTGTCGGGACGGGCCGCGTTCTTCAGTCCGGGCAATTGCGCGTCTTCCGGATAGCGGAAAAGCTCGACGGGCTTGGCTCGGAGAATCCTGACGGTGAATAGCTCCGGAGGAAGGTAGGCGTCCGGCGGCCACTCCAGCGCATAGCTGACGATTGCCCCTCTGCCGGGGCTGTGGTTGAAGTGCCGAACTCGGATTTGATGGGCGTCGAACTCCGGACGCCCGAACTCGTTGCAATATGCTTGCCAGACCCACTCGCCGTCGAAGAGTCTGGAAGCCCCGCTCAACCCCGGATCGCCGGGAAACTCCACCGGCGGTACCAGCGGCACAGTAGTCACCGACTCGGAAGCTGCCTCCTCTTAGCTGTCGTCATCGTCAGTGTCATCGGTATCGGTATCCGGCGTGTCTGGCGAGTCTGGCGTATCGAAGTCATCGTTGCCCGTCGTATCGAATCCGTCATTGTCGGTGTTATCCGTAGTGTCGAATCCGTCGTTGTCGGTGTTATCCGTCGTGTCGAATCCGTCGTTGTCGGTGCCCCCCGTCGTATCAATACCGTCGTGGTCCGTGTTAGCCGTCGTATCGAATCCATCGTTGTCGGTCGTATCCGGTGTGCCGTCATCTCCCCGTCCACCGTCGTCTTCATCATCGCTTGAGTAGTCTTCTTCATCGGACCGCCGGTACGCCTCGTGCGGCGTGTAGCCGGCTTCGGCCTGCTCAGGCGTGATCGGGGCCTCGGCGGGATCGGGAATGATGACGTTGCGCAGCCGCTTGACCTTGTCGGATATGTTCTGCAGACCGACCTCGCCCAGCGCCGTTCCGGGTGCCGGCACGTTCCAGACCTCAAACACGGCCCGCTGGGCGCGCAGAATCTGCAACCCCTGCGGATTCCCATCGAGTTCTCGCTCCTCGTAACTGATCGGCAACCCATACAGGTTCAACCAGTCTCGTTCCGCCAGGAATCTCGCCTTTATCTTCGGATTATTGTCCAGAATCGCCAGGTGGTTGCGCTTGACCGTCTCGAAGTCCGCCCCAGAGTCGGCCGCCAGAACCTGATGCGCCGGAACGTTTGGCAACTCGACATCCGGGTAGGAGTTCGCCAACTCGTCCAGGGTGTTGTAGTAGCTCATCTGCCCGTCGACGGGATTCCATTGCAGGATCACCTTCTGGAAGGCCTGGAGGGTGAAGGGGCCGTCAGTCCAGCGCTGGCTGACCGGGTAGCCTATCGCTCCCCTGTCGCGGTCCCGCACGAAGTCCCACATGGGCACGCCGTCGGCGTTGGTAACGGCATATCCGTCGTCCGGATCGGGCGTATCCTTACCCGTGTTGGTGAACAGACACCCGCCCTTGATAGCTTCACCCGCGCAGTCCAACGCGAGCACCGCAGCTATCGGACTCAATACAAGCAGACTCGCCGCAACCACCACCGCCACGGCCAGATGTATCCGTGGCCAGCGACCTTCTGAGTCTCGACAATCCTCCACGTCGCTACGCTTCATGAAGCGCCCCCTATCAAATGGACCCCGCGGCAAGCTTATGATCCTTCGCCAGTCGCACGAGCGCTGCCACCGCACCAAGTGATCTAACCAGAGCATCGAACTCGCTTCGGCCATCCTACCCGACGAATGCGAAGACTATTCGAAGACCCCGTGTATACGACCGGTAACACACGTCCACGACGCTAGCTTTGTCGGTCCCGCGAACGCAGGCTTAGATTCGCCGGCCACCATATCTACTGGCGCCGGACGGATGGCCTTACGAAGTATCTTCGCGGGCTAACCCTCTTCCGGGAGCAGCACCACCCGCACGTAGCGGTCGTCGGTGAGGTAGCGCCGGGCCGCGGCCGAGACTTCCTCCAGAGTCAACGCGTCCAACCGATCTTCGAAACCACCGATGTCCGTGAACGCGTCACCCCGCTGCACCGTAGCCTCGATCTGATTGAGCCAGAAGCTGTTCTCTCGCAGCTGTTCCTCGCGAGGCGTACGCAGCAGTTCCTTAACCGTGTCCAGGTAGTCCTGCTCACCGCCGTCGCGCAGCCAGGCCAGCTCCTCCCATACCGCCTCAAATAGCTCGTCCACGCGGCCGGGGTCGCTGCCGAAGATGACATAGAGCAAGTACTCAGGGTCCGGCTGCGACCTGGCTCTGGAGATCACGCCGACGCTGTAGGTGCCGCCGAGCGCCTCTCGCAGTCGCTCGCGCATACGGATCTGGAGCATTTCCGCCACCACGGTTAGCCTCAGCGACTCCTGGCGGCTCCACTCCATCTCTCCGGCGAACAGCAACGCGGACCTGCTGCGAGGTTCGATGCCGCTGCGGACGACGTGCTCCTCCAACCCCGGCGGTGGATCGACCCCGACGTCCCGCCATTGTTCGACACGCCCGGCAGCCGGCAGGCTGGCCAGATATGTGGCCGTCAACGAGCGCAGTTCATCCCAGTCGAAGGCGCCGACGAATACGAAGGTCGCGTCGCCCAGGTCGGCAAACCGGTCGGCGTACACCGCTTCCGCGCGCTCCATGCTGAGCTCGTCAATCAGTTCGAGCGTAAGGGGGCGCCTGCGGAAGTGGTTCTGGCTATACACGGTGTTCAGCGTGTCGGAGAACACAGCGTCCGGCTGGTCGGCGCGCGTCTCCGCCTGGCTGCGCAGGCTTGTCTCGTAGTTCGAGTAGACCACCGGATCCAGCCTCGGCTCAGTGGCGTACAGGTGGATCAGTTGAAACAGGGTTTCGATGTCTTCCGGCGACGTGCGTCCGTTGAAGCCCTCGAATAGCTCGCTGATATAGGGCGACACGGACACCAGCTTGCCGGCGAGCAGCTTGTCCAGGGCCACGTTGTCGTGCGGCCCGACGCCGCTGCCCCCAATCAAAGACGCAGCGTATTGCGCGGACACAAAGTCCACGTCGTCGACCAGCGAGTGCCCGCCCGGACTGAAGGCGCCAAACACGATCTCGTCATTCTTGAAGTCGGTCTGCTTGGCGATCACGGTAATTCCGTTGGACAGCGTCCATTTCATGGCGTCGATTGACTCGATCGCTTCTTCACTGGTGATGCTGCCCGCCGCAGGGATCGTGGCCATCAGCGGCACGTCGGCTACCTCGTCCTGATATGGGTCAACCTCAAGCGTGTCGGCTGCAGCGAGCTGTGTCTGCAGCTCAGCCTCCAGGTCGTCATCCGACTTGGCGCTGCTGCCTTCGGGCCGCATCACCAGGAGCACCGTATTCCCCGGCTCGCTCCAGGTAGCCGCCACGGCGTCGACCTCCGCCAGCGTGATCTCCGGAAGAAGCGCCTGGTACAGCTCCCACTCAGCCTCGATGCCGGGAACCGGCGTCCCACTCAGAAAGTGGTCCAAGTACTCCCGGGCCAGATTGACCGATTCCCGCTGGTCCCGTTCCTTATAAACACGCTCGATCGCGCTCATCAGGTTGGTCTTTTCTCGAGCCAGTTCGCTCTCGATAAACCCGTGCTGTCGAGCGCGCTGCGTCTCCTCGAGCAGAGCCGCAAATCCGGCCTCGACGGCGTCCTGCTCCACCCATGCCCCGAACTGCACGAGGTCCACCGGCTGGATGAATCCCCCACGCTGGCCGCTGGCCCCAAGATACGGAGGATCTTCAACCTGGCCGCGTTCGAAAAATCGGGCGTTGAGCATCATGAACGCCAGCCGCTCCACCACGATGCGCCGCAGCGCCGCCAGGTCGTCGCCAGACTCGGGCGGGAGCTTTCGTACCAGGAACATCTGTGTGCCTGGCGCCTCGGGATCGCTGAACACGTTGACGCGCGGTTCGTCATGCTCTGGCACGCCATAGCGCGGCCGGTCGGTTGGCGTTCCGACGGCGGCGCCCGCCTGGCCGGCCTCGCCTTCCGGGGGCGGAGCGAAGTATTGCCGCACCTTGGCTTCGATCACCTCGGTGTCGAAGTCACCCACGGCGATGACGGCCATCAGGTCGGGCCGGTACCAGCGTTGGTAGAAGTCCACCAGGCGCTGTGCGGGAGCGTTTTCGAAGACTTCGGGCAGCCCAATTGGGGCCCGCTCGTTATAGCGAGAGTCACCAAAAATCAGCGGAAACCAGTTGTCCTGAAAGCGCGCTCCAAAACCACGAAACAAGCGCCATTCTTCGAGGATCACTCCGCGCTCAAGCTCCACTTCGTCCGGCGCAAACGTGATGGCGAAGGCCCAGTCGCTGAGAATCTGAAACGCCTTCTCGAGAATCTCCGGATCGTCGGTTGGAATCTCGATGAAATACTGGGTGGAGTCAAAGCCAACCGAGGCGTTCACGTCGGGTCCGAAGTTGCTGCCGATGGACTCCAGGTATTCGACGATTTCCTGCTTCTCGAAGCGCTCGGTTCCATTGAACGCCATGTGCTCCACGAAGTGCGCCAGCCCGCGCTGATCCTCCTCTTCGAGAATCGAGCCGGCCTTCACCACCAGCGACAGATAGGCCCGGTCGCGCGGCTCCTCGTTGTGCCTGACGTAGTAGGACAGGCCGTTGCTGAGGGTGCCGCGAATCACCGAGGGATCGAAGGACAGCGGAGCGTCGGGATCGATCGCCTCCGGCGCAGCCGTGGGCGTAGGTGTTGGACTCGGCGTGGCCGTAGGTGTAGGTGATGGAGTGGGTGTGGGTGTCGTCGTGGGAGTTGGAGTTGCGGTTGCGGTAGGTTCCGCCGGGACGGCAGTCGCCGTTGGCGTCGGACTGGGAGTTGGTTCTACTGGAGTTGCGGTAGCGGTCGGCGTCGGGCTTGGAGAGGGCGTGGGTTCGACCAGCGCGGCAGCCGCCGTGGGCTCCTGGTCCGCGGTTGGTGATGGTCCGATGTCGCACGCCGCCAACGCCGCCAGCATCAGCGCGACAAAGATGACGGTTAACGCCGATTTCAGTCTTGTGCTCATTTAGCTCGTTTCTTGGTGTTCATCTCAACTTTGACCTGTCTCCAATGGTCTACCACCCGCGACGTTCGATCCAAGAACTTATGTCGAAGTCCAGCGGGCCGGACGCTGGTAGTCTGCCGCCCAGCGAGGCTCGTTGCCGCATGCGGCTACCCGTGGTGGGAAATTGTCAGCCCGAGCAGAAGGAACGGCTTAAGCACTGCAAGATGCTGCCGCGACTTTTTTGCTATTGCTCACCGCCGAATGAAGTGTCCCTGCTTTTGGAGGGTGCGAAGTCATACACGAGACTTTCCGTGCTCCGAACTCCTGACAGTTTGATGGGGCCACTGTATGTTCGTTGCAGTTGATTCAGCGGGTCGACGAACACACGCACCTTTGGTCGGGCCTCAATGCCCTCAATGGCGGAAACGACAATGAGGAAGAACTGATGATCGCTCTTTGCACGCTGCCATTCAGAATTCGTCAAAGAAACTTGGTCGGGCTCGGGGCCTGCAAAGACCTTAAGTTCGTAAAACCTCTTCATGCTGTCAATCGCGTCTGCTCCGACGTTCCGCTGGTTCCGCAGGTCTACGATTTCTTGGTGGTCGCTGCTTAAGAGCCTTTGGACTAGCTCCATCCCGACATCCTCCTTGTCCTTGTTTGAATACCCACGAATGGGGCTCCGATTGCGGGGAGGCGACGAGACTGGCGCAGGGTCGACCAGCTTCCCGCTACGCCCCTTCTCGCGGAGAGCTTTGTTTTTCCGCTGCTCAATTCGCCCGCGTGGATCGACGATCGCGAGCGAGCTAGTGTCTACGAGCACTCGGGGAGGGCCTAGATCAATCGCCTTCGGATTGCCCTCCTGTCCACGACGTGCTCCTCCTGCTGACGATGCTGCCTTCGCAGACCGTCCGTTGCCGGTAGAAGTCGCTGCGGTGAGTTCCCGGAAGGAGGTCGTACGACTGTTGATTTCTTGCTCCGTACGCGCCCGGACGCGCTCGCGACGCTGTGCAGCGAGTTCGACGCTACGTGCCTCGATCCCTTCTTCAGCCTGGTCGCAGGCGGCGCGCCACGCGTGCGCGAGACGCCTTGCGTTCCCTTCGAAGAGCGTCGCGAGCGCCCGCCCCCCGCCATCGACGCGTAGCAGAACTTCGGAGCGACTAACAAAAACACTACCCAGAACGTCATCCACCTTCGCATCAGTCTCACTGACGTACTCTTCACCGGAACTGTCCAAGCCCGTGCGTATACGCAGCGAAAGTGAGGGGTGCACGCGTACATCGAATCCGCCAACGGTTTCCCAAGGCAATCGGATACTGCCAGCAACATGGGGGTCATTTCGATTCAGATCCTCTTGCAGCAGGCTTAGCGCCGTCTGGAAGAGGTCTGTAGCTTCTGGATCCTCATCTGCGAGCGTTGGATCGATCACCTCGGCATCCGCTGTTCGGAGTCGCTCGACACGTAGCGGGACTAGCAGTGAGTGAAACTGTTGAAGTTCTCCTCCTGGCTCCCAGAGTGGAAGCTGATTCCGAAGCCCCTGTGCCAAGATGGGATCGTCCGTCGCATACACTGGCCGTTCGCGCAACCAGCCCCGGCTTGTCCACAGTGCGAGCTGCGAGAGGCGACGAGGTTGCACGTGGATCCCGTTCCTATAATGCAATGCAAGCTGCCGCAGCGTCTCAAGCAAGATACCCTCATCTTTTCTGTCGGGTTTGCTGCGCTTGCGGGCGATTTTGTGGATGACCTTCAGGCAGTCATCTGGCGAGGGCTCGCGGAGTTTCAGCGCCTTCCAAAGGGGGGCAGTCCCAGCAACTTGCGGAGCGAATGCCCTGTAGTCACGGAAAATATCCGGGCCTGCAAGTACTCCCCTTGGAGGGAGCCACCCAAGGTTTGTGAGGAGGAGACCTTTGCCTTGCTGAAACGCGCCGCGCAGTTGCCTGGAATTGAGTGCTGATCGGGACGTCGCCGTCTGTAGATCATGTGCAAGTGCTTTGTAAACTATCGCAGCCTCACGGTGAAGGCTGCTGGTCGAGAGTGAGGCTTCAGCTTCACCCGAACCGTCACGGATGCGCCGGAGCCGGTCGACGAGTTCGGAGCGGCTGGGTTCGCCCGAGACTCCGATCGCCCTCAACAAGGCTTGCCGAACGGGCTGATACAGGTCCCTGTGGAGGTAGTCGGGAGAGCCATCCCCGTAGATTGCTTCATTGCCAGGGGTACGGGTGCGCAGTTCTACAGGCCTGCGCGGCGTGCCGCTTTCATCATCAAGCCACGCAATATCACCCGCCTGCCACAGCCAGAATGCGGGCATAAGGCCCCTGCTATGCCATTGGTAATAGTCATCTGCCGATTCAACTTCTGCAAAGTCAACGAGATATCGGTCCCACGCTCTGCCCAATGTTGCCAAGAGCGCCGCCGCGCGCTTTCGTCTCTGTCCCTTTCGACGCTCGCTGGCTATGTCTTCGGTGACCGCCTGTAAGTCAGGGCTGTGATAGTCCAGAAGGGTGTAGGTGGCTTCACGCTTCTCCATCTCACGCCGTCGCGCATCGGGCCCACCCGGTAGCGACCGGGAGAGACCTTGGCGGGAGTCCCTAAATCGCCACTCGAGCTGTGGATGTGGGAAGACTCTCGGTGACGTGGCGGCGCCGAGAAGTCGTAGGAATCTCTGGGCTCCGATCCCCTGCCGACCGGCAGGGGATCGGAGAACCTCTGCGTACTTCCCGCTTATCCATTTAGGACCGGGCGTTTGCTCCGCAGCAATGGCAAAGCTCTCCGAATCCCGATCGATTCTCCTCGGCAGGTACGAATCGACGGGGTGAGCGCTCACTGTTCTGCGTTGCTTTCCATCGTAGGTGAAGGCGTCCAGTGACACAGCTCGGCCGACTTGGGAACCGACTTCCAACCGCTCGACAGGGTCCATTAGCTCGAAGGCGTCTCGGAGCGCTTGTGCCTGATCGTCTGTGAGTGAGGTCTCAAGTCTCTGCCCGGATCGACCAGCAGCGGCCAGTCGGTAAACTGCCGCACGATCGTCCGAGCCATTCAAGAGTGCTCCAGATTCTTCTAGCCAAGCAAGGACTGCGGCAGCGGCCTTCTCGTCACTTAGATGGGCCCGGTGCAGACGTGTTACGACGCCGAGTTGCTGTCCCAGCGGGGTGGCCGCCGCGGCTAAGCCAAATGGGGAGGATGCAGACGGAGGAACGAGCCTTCGGCCGTCGTGAGCAACTACGCACGGAAGCTCGCGCAGACGCTCCTCGAGTCCCTCATTCAGCGCCGCCGCTGCGAGCGCGATTGTAGCTTGAGCAGACCGGCTATCGTTGCCTATCAGGTCGAGAGCCTGCGCAACACTCACAGGCGCCGGTAGATCCGCTCCGCTTGAGCGCCAGTCATTGAGTACTGACCTCCACCTTCCCGTATTGTCCCTCACCTTCAAAGGCAGGCGTGCTGGAAGGCCAGAGAGATGTGCAATCTCGGCATCCGTCAGAATGCCCTCTAGCGGCAGGACCTCCACGGCAAGTCTGGACAGGCTGACGTCCTCCTGTCCGAACACGGGGAACGACAGCCGGGCCGATACGCGTCGCCTAGCGCGGCAGGCAATCTCCTCCTCGATCAACTTCACGAACGACTCCTGCCCGTCTTGTTCGTTAGCCCTTACTATCGGCATAGCATGCCAGGCAGCCCGAGGATCCTTCGAAAAGAGGTCGACCGCAGCCTCACTCCAGAGGTCAGCGACGAGAGGAACTAGCTCCTTGTTCCACTTTGTATCAGCGAACCCGAGTCTATTCGTGAGCGGGTCGAATTGAGCACTCGCAAATATCGGATAGTCGGTTCCTGCCACCGGCAGTCCTGCATGAATCTTGCCGACTTTCGATGGCTGGAGTGGAAACGCCACTGATATCGGTGTGGTCTTATCTGTTGCCTTCCGTTTTCGAGACTCTCCAGTGGGACTAGAGAAGTCTGCATCGTAGACGACCCAGGAGCGCCCGTCGGATGCCTCGGCACGGTAGTGCAAGACGACAGGCGTCGTGGATGCTCCTACGACCTGGACTTGCCCGCTGGGAAGACGGGAGAGGGCAAGATTGCGAAGTAGTTGTCCCTTGGGCGAGAGCAGGGTCACCCGTGAGACATGTCTAAGGAACAGCAGTGAAGAGTCATCCCATCGGTCGAGCCATTTCTCGATCTCCTCCGAGCTCACGTCCCCTGTTTCAATTGGGACTCTCAACGTAGTCCAACTTGATTGCTGAAATGGCGCAGGCAAGGAAGGGCGTTCGATGCACGAGAGTGTGGGTTCGCCGATCCGCAGGTGATAGGGAGGACAGTGGACCTCGAACACCGTCGACAGCGAGCGCAGTGTAGTGAGCCCGATTCCGAATCGTCCGAAGGTGGAGGCTTCATTTCCCTTGGTGCTGAGCCAAGGCATAGCAAATCCAAGGACGTGCTCTAGGCGAACTGGATTGCCGTCATGGCTTACGAGGAGTTCGTTTGACCTCAAACATAGCCTTACCTGCGACGCCCCCGCGTCGTCAGCGTTTTGGACGATTTCGGCCAGACCCTGGAGCCGATCGCTTGACACCAAGTCTCCAGAGTCACGTGCCGCATCAAGTACGCGCGTAACCAATCCCGGAAGTCCGTCGAATAGTTCTGCGAAACGCCGAATCGCGGCATTGACTTCCTCAGTATTGCGGGGCTCGTAATCGGCTACTGCGTCGGGATCAGGAGCGTGGAAGATCAGTTCGGCAGCTTCCTTTGCCCGCATTATTCGATTTGTGTGATTGAGATCAGCTTTCGGCACCAACTCGTACTCCGTAATGGCTGGCAATACCTCCTCGGCTGCCCTATTCCTGAGCAACGGTAAGGAGAAGTTCTCCAATAAGTAAGGCGCAGGCACTGCATTTTGTTGTTGACCTGCGCCGCCAGTTCATACGATCTGCCACTATGTTAGTCCCGCGAACATCAGGACAGGTACTGCAGTCAGAACCGGCGGCGATGATCTGTCCCCGAGCTTCCAACAGCCGGCCTTGTCAGGCAGGGGAACGGGGCGACTCGAACGGATGGACGGCGGTCCGTCTCGTGAAGGGCGGCGGTCAATGGGAGGTGCGGTGAGTTGACTCTGTCGCGCCTCGTGCCGCTTGGCCTGTTTTGACCTCCTGTTACATCCATCTTCATAATGTCCGCGTCACTGGCGGATGGGGAGTTCGGTCATGATTGAATGGCTTGGTATTGGACACCTTTTCGAGCTTTCCGGGACCGAAGCCATTTGGGGGTTTCTCACCCCGCTCGTGATCTTCGTCGTGTTCTTCCTGGCGCAGCTCATACTGCCTGCAAGGCGGGTGACCGGCTACGTCGTCAATCCGGAGACCGGGGAACCCCGCAACTACCGGCTAAACGGTCTTCCGATCTTTGCAATCGCGGTGATCGTCTGGGGGTTCGAGCTAACCGGGATGCCGCGTGACTGGTTCTACCGGTCCTCCCTCTACGCGGTGGCTGGCGGCACGGTCCTGTGCGTCATCTTCGCAACCTATGCGATGCTCAGCCAGCCGCCGGGCGAGATTCAGAATCGGTTCGTCGCGTGGTGGGAAGGGCGTGCCCTGGAGCTGCCATTCTTCAAAGAGCGCTTCGACCTGAAGATGTACTTATACGTCGTCGGCGGGACCATGTTGACGCTCAACGCCCTGTCAGGGGCAGCGTACAACTACGAACGCTTCGGCGATAACTTCAATCCGGGCGTCTTTCTGTACGCGGCGTTTTTCACGTTTTACGTGCTCGATTACTTCATCTTCGAGCGCGTTCAGCTATACACCTACGACCTGATTCACGAGAAGCTCGGGTTCAAGTTGATCTGGGGCGGCCTGATCGTCTACGGCTGGCTGTACATCCTCCCGCTGTGGGGCATGGCCGCGCACCCCCACCCCGGGTTTTCGACCGTCTGGACGTATGTCTGGCTCATCGGGACTGCCGCCCTGTTTCTGGTCGGCTGGACCATCTCGCGCGGCGCCAACATGCAGAAATACACATTCAAGCGCTGGCCCGATCGCAAATTCCTCGGGCTTATCGAGCCTGAGTACATTCAGGCCGGTGACCGCAAGATCCTGTGCAGCGGGTTTTGGGGCGTCGCCCGGCACTTCGACTACATGGGAGAGGGGTTCTTTTCCTTTTCAATTGGTCTGGTATTCGGCTACTTCGTCAATCCCTGGGCCTGGACCTACTTCGTCTTCATCGTCTCGCTGTTCACCTGGCGTCAAATCATTGACGACCACAACTGCGCCGAGAAATACGGCGCCGAGAAGTGGGCCGAGTACAAGGCGCGGGTCAAGTACCGCATCTTCCCTGGGGTCTATTGATCGGGCGCCCTGCGAACTCCACGCAGATGGGGGGTCGTGACCACCCGGCCGGGACGATCCTCCGTCCACACGGCCCGCGAGCCGGCCTTGATGTGCCTCTGGATTTTCGCTAGCTTCACTCCTGGCGTCTGCCGGACCGCGGGTGGATCTTCCCGCGGATGGATAGGGGCGACGACGCCGAGACATGTAGAGACCGACCCGGAGGCCCCGGCACTATGACGACCACCCGACAGGACCTCGCCTACTCGCCATCCCTCAATCACCGGCACCTGCTCGACTCGATCACGCCGTCGATGTCCTTCGACGGCGGCGACGTGAGCGCGTGGCAGGACCGGTTGCGCAGCCAAGTCGGGACGCTGCTCGGAATGCCAGGCGGCGACAGAGTCCCGCTCGACGTGCGCTCGCTGTGGAAGCGGCGGCACCCGCTCGGCGCCATCGAGAAGATCGTCTTCACGAGCGAGCCTTACTCCGACGTTTTGGCCTACGTCTGCCTGCCCGACTCGGTGGAGCCTCCCTACACGTTCTTCGTCTGCGTCCAGGGCCACACCACCGGGGCGCATAACTCGATAGCGGTCGACCGCGACGACAACGTCACCCCCATTGAAGTCGAGGGCGACCGCGACTTCGGACTGGGCTGCATGAGGCGCGGAATCGCGGCGCTATGCATCGAGCAGCGCTCATTCGGCGAGCGCCGCGAGCGGCACCAGGAGAAAGTCTCGACCCACGGCTGTCACGACGCGACCATGCACGCCCTGATGCTCGGCCGCACGCTGTTAGGCGAGCGGGTGTTCGACGTCGACCGCGGCCTCGACTACCTGGAGACCAGAGACGACGTCGACTGGTCCCGCGTGGGGGTCATGGGCAACTCCGGCGGCGGCACTACCAGCCTCTTCTCAGCCGCGGTGCTGCCGCGGATCACTCACGCGATGCCCTCGTGCTACTTCTGCACCTTCCGCGACTCGCTGATGTCGATCTACCACTGCGCCGACAACTACGTGCCGGGGCTGCTCCAATACGCGGAGATGGCCGACGTGATGGGCCTGTTCGCGCCGAAACCCGTCGTGACCGTGGCCGGAGCACGGGACGATATATTCCCGATCGACGCGACCCGCCGCGCCTTCGCCGACCTCAAGGCGATCTACGAAGCGGCCGGCGCGGGTGACCGATGCCACCTGGTGGTTGGCTCCGGCGGACACCGCTTCTACGCCGACGACGCCTGGCCGGTCATGCTCCGGGAGCTGGAGAGGGCCGCGCAGTAGGCCCCGGGGGCGCCGAGCGTATCCCACCCACTCCCACGGTTATAGTCTGCTCATGGCTGACTTCACGATTCGCGGGCAGGTGCGGGTGGACGCGCCCATCTACTACCGCGGGTTTCTATCCGTGCAATGGTCGGACCGGCTCAAGTCCGCAATCGTCAGGCCGGTAGACGTGGCGGTCCCGCTCTACGCCGCGGCGATGCGGGATGATCCGCTTCCAGCCGCGCATCCGACGATGATCGATCCGCCATTCCTGCGGAATCGCGAAACGGCGCTGGTTTGGCTTCTAAATCGAATCTTCGAACCGGGCGCTGAAACCGAAGGCGATGTCGAGATTCCAGACTCCACGGCCGGTGACCCGCCGGACGCGATTTAGTCCAGCGCGCTCGCGGGACTGGCCAAGGGGTCACAGGCCAGCGCGTATCGCCAACCACCGGCTCACACCGAGACGATGTCTAGCCCCTCTATTCGCTCGAAATGTCGGCGATTATTGGTGAGCAGTACAAGGTGATGGCTGATCGCCGTCGAGCCTATAAGCAGGTCAAAGTCTGCGATCATTAGTCCTGCAACCCGAAGCCGGCTTCGTTCTTCCGCGAAAATCCGGCATATCCCATCGTCAAGGGGCAAGACATCGACAAAGCTGAGGAAGTTGCTGAGCCTCTTCTCGTCACTCCGTCGCGTGCTGGACCTGTATATCCCCTCGTAGAGTTCAGCCAACGATATGATGCTCAGGCCTATCCCTTCGGGCAGAAATCGGTCGAAACAAGCTACAAGCTCCGAAGCCCCGTGCATGTAGTCGATTACCCAGTCCGTATCGACCAGATACCGCATTCCGCCAGTTATGCGTCGGGCTGTACTCTCGAACCTCTAAGTCGAGCTTCGTACAGCGTGCGTTTTAGCTCTCCGGGGTCGCCGCTCCCCTTCCAACTCCCCGCGGCCGATTTCGTGAGATTGAAACGCTCCTCGTCCGAGAGCGGGGGCCTAATGTCAATGGTTATGGATAGATCGGCTCCCTCTTCGATGTCCAGCGCTTCCATCGGCACGATCACGCCCTTGGAGTAGCGAGCCTTGATGCTCTCGATCATTGACCTGCCTCGAACGTCTTGTGCTCAACACCCTCTACTATGTTAGTCCCACATCACGGAGAGATCGCTTTAGGAACTCCGTGTGGCTGCTAGCGGGCTTCGACTCTCGGTGCTCCTCGCTACACCATGACCGCCCACGTTCAGGGAAGTGGACCTACAAGGAACACGCGATCCTCATCGCATCGCGTCCGACCACTTCGGCCGCGAGAAATGTAACTGTCTCTCTTTCTCCCGAAACCCCATGCAGCCGGTTACTGCCCGCGCACCGACTTCCATAGGAAGGACCCGGTCGTGCCCAGGACAAGCGGATTGATCGCGGACACCAGTATCCAGCCCACGTTTTGGACGTCCGTAACGGTATCCCCGAAGAGCAGCGAGAACCAGAGCGGAAAGTACAGGAGCGCAAGCGCCATCGTCATGTAGAACCCCGCCTGCGCGGCCAGAAACCGTCCCGCCGGCGAGTCGTCCGAGCTCCCCACTCTCCGCTTGTGCGCGGACACAACCGCTATCGAGATGGCGATTCCCACCGCCGTGCAGTAGTTCATCACGTCGTAGACATGTTGCGGCGAAAACGCGTCGGCGTACAGGCGGTTGAACAGGACCTGCATGGCGTAAAGGATGCCGTAGAAGAACAGTGCCCATCCCACCACTCGCTTGACTTTCACCAGCATCGCGCCAACTTCTCCCTGGCTCTGGACTTCCAAATGGAAGCCGTCTCCCCCTTGGCTCTACAGGCTACAGGACGCGGAAATCGAAGCCCTGGAATCTCAAGATCGAAATACGGCGAGTGTCAATAGATGCGTGACGACCTCAGCCTCGATGGTTCGCAGGCAACAATGTTCCCAGGTCTCAGTCATGTGGGTTCCAGGATTTATCGATCAGGCGGCGTGAGGCTCCCGGCTAGACCTTTACCTGGCCGGCACTACCAGATTTCGCCCTTCTCGTAGAGATTCTCCGCGGCGCCGATGAGTTTCGGGTCGGGCTCAGGTACACGCTGATGCACGCCGACATCGTATTCCAGGCTGCGCAGCACATAGCGCATGCAGGCCAGACGGGCGCGTTTCTTGTCGTCCGACTTCACGACAACCCAGGGCGTCGCCTTCGTGTCGGTGGCCGCGAACATCGTCTTTTTCGCCTCGGTGAATTCGTTCCAGAGCGGCAGCGATCGGAGATCGACGTCGCTGACCTTCCATTGCTTCAGCGCGTCATCGGCGCGAGCCAGGACACGCCTGAGCTGCTCCTCCCGGCTCACGGAGAACCAGAACTTGAACAGGCGAAAACCGTCGTTGATCAGCATCTCCTCGAACAGCACGGTGTCTCGAAGAAAGCGCAGCGTCTCGGCCGCCGTGCAGAAACCCATCACCGGCTCGACCACCGCCCGGTTGTACCAGGAGCGGTCGAAGAACACCATCTCCCCTTTCGTGGGCAGGTTCTGCACGTACCGCTGAAAGTACCATTGCCCGCGCTCCCTGTCCGAAGGCACCGACAAGGCGACCAGAGTCGCGCCGCGCGGATTGAGGTGCTCCATGAAGCGCTTGATCGTCCCGCCCTTGCCAGCGGCATCCCGGCCCTCGAAGAGCATGACGACCCGCTGTCCGGTCTCGGTTACCCATCGCTGCATCTTCAGCAATTCGATCTGCAGCCTGGCCTTCTCGCGCTCATAGGCACGCCGAGACATTTTCGTGGAGTAGGGATATCTGTCGCTGATGACCTCGCGTCGACCCGCGCCTTTTACCCTGTCGACGATGCTCCGAGGGATTCCCGCAGTCGGAACTAACGGAAAGAGTCGTTCTTCTGCCTCGCCCACCACCATAGTGCGCCTATCGTACTAGCAAACTCTCGATCACAGAAAGAACGCGGCTCGGCTGATTGTTCCAAACGAGTCCACGTGTGCAGAAGATGCGAACACGTCGCTCAACTCGCCCAGTTCTCTTCAAGGCTCATCCCCTGCGAGTGATACGATGGCTTTCGTCCCCGCACTGTTCCGCGGGCATCCGTGGGAGTTGGTCTTTGCCGTGCCCCGAGTGATCCGAATATCCGCCCACGTCCTGCTTTTTATCGCGGCGGTGGTCGTCTTTTATGTGGGGCTGGGCATGGGACTTACACAGAGCCCGACAGTGGGGACGCTCCTGTGGCTGGCCGCGGGTCTGATTCTGGCCGGGAATCTGTGGTGGATTCTCCGGCGCTCCCGCAGCAGGTAAGTTCTCTTTCTACTCATATATAGCGACGACGCCGGCCCTTGCGCGCCGAGCCGCTGAGTCTCGGGCAGCCCTGTGCAAGAATCGGAGTTCAATGGCTACGTCTGAACACGATATGAACACCGCTTTGGGCCTGTGCCTTGGCAGGATGCGGCGCGGTTGGGTTGTGAAAAGCCAGCCGCTCGGATCGATTCGTGGAAGTGCGGATCAGCCGGATGTACTGGTCACTGAGGCAGGTAGCCCTCCGTTGGTGATTGAGAGCGAAGTGCATCCCGCCCGTACAGTCGAAGTGGACGCAAAGAGCCGGCTCGGCAAGGTACTTTCGGATGGCGGACATTTGCTTGAAACGGCAATTGCCGTGCGCATACCTCTACGATTTCGCGAAGCTGCGCCAGGACCTGAGCTTGAGAAGGAGTGGGCCCGAGCTCGGGATCTGGAGTTCTGCGTGTTGAACGGTCGTAAGGAGTCGGCTGCGGTCAGATTCCCTGTTTCGGGATGGGTTTCTGGTGACCTGAGGGAGCTGGCGGCTGCGACTTTTCTAGCCAATTTGCAGGCGTTTGAGGTCGAGGGACTGGTGGGCCTTCTCGAGAATGGTGTGTCTGACGCCGCGAACAGGCTCGACAGTCGATATCCACGCGGTAGCGCTCCAACAAATCGCATCGCCGCCGCACTCAATCAAATCGACGACAACAAGAGGGGAACCCGTCGAATGGCAACGACCATCGTTGCCAACGCTCTTATATTCCAATTTGCGTTGGGAGGACACACCTTTTCGGGAACATCGGGACAGGTCACTGTTCGTGACCCCAATCAGCTTAGGGGCCAATCGCCTAGCGGAAGTCTTACTCCGAGTGATGTTCTCGAAGAATGGCGTCGCATACTCACTGTGAATTACTGGCCTATCTTCGACATTGCCCGTCAGGTCATAGAACCCCTGGACGTTGTCACGGCGTCGGGGGTGCTTGAGTTACTAGCAGCTACCGCGGAGCAGTTGCATATCCGAGGCGTGACGAAGTCGCATGACCTCGTTGGAACGGTTTTCCAGAGGTTGATTGCCGACCGTGAGTTCTTGGCTACGTTCTACACGACTCCGACCGCAGCCGCGTTGCTGGCCAGTCTTGCTCTGCCGATGGCTCCCGCTCTCGGTGGAGCTGATTGGGCAGAAGCGGAGACTGTGGCAAGCCTGAGCATAGGCGATTTTGCCTGTGGAACCGGCACTCTCTTGTCGGCAGCATATTCGCGTGTGAGCTTGCTGCACGAACTTCACGGAGGCGATGCCGGAAAACTACATTCGCAGATGATTGCTCACGCTCTGACGGGGTGCGATGTCCTCCCGTCCGCGGTACATCTCACAGCATCGATGCTCGCCGGGATTCATCCCACTGAGCGAATTATCGGAACTAAGCTGCTCTGTATGCCCTACGGGAAGCAAAGCGCCGGACCCGGCGGTTACTCGCTCGGATCCTTGGACCTGGCGACTGGTCAAGATGCCCTTCCGACAATGCAGCACTCGACCCCGGAACAAGTGACGGGGCTCCGAGCTAGCGCGAACATCAATCCAGTCGCCGTTCCAAACGAGTCGTTCGATCTCGTAATCATGAATCCGCCATTCATACGCCCAACAAATCACGAAGGTACCCGCAGCAATGTACCGAATCCCGCATTTGCGGCATTCGGAGCCGATCCGGCGGAGCAGAAAGCACTGGCTGCGCAAGCGAAGCGCATTAAGAGACTCTGGCCCAAGCCACGGCCGGGCGAGACTCTTGTGCAATCTCCTGTTGACGGCAACGCCGGAATGGCGTCTCACTTCATCGCACTCGGTCATATCAAGGCCCGACCCGGCGCGACCGTCGCGATGGTCCTGCCGCTTAGCGCAGTGATCGGCAAGTCTTGGCAAAAGTCACGCATGCTTTGGCGCCGAAGCTACGCAGACATCTTGGTCGTCACGATTGCTGCGGCTGCTGTTCGAGATAAGTCGTTTTCCGCAGATACCCACATGGCGGAATGCCTCGTCATTGCGCGTAGATCGGGTAGTGGTTCGACTCGGGCGGTGTTTCTCGTCCTCAACCCGCCTCCAAAATCGACTCTGGAAGCAACAATGATCGCTACTTCATTGCGTGCGGAAGTCAAGGCGAATGGACTTCGCCGCCTGGAGGACCCGCCTAACGGCGGCACCCCCATAAGAATCGGCGACGATGTGCTGGGCCAGGCTCTGGATGCTCCAATCGGAATGGAAGGGTCGTGGCATATCGCCGGCATCGACGACTTGGCGCTTGCGCAAACGTGCCACCAGCTTGCTCAAGGTGTGATTTGGCTCCCGGGAATGACGGAGTCGGAAACGGATCGAGTCCCAACTACGCGTCTCGGAGACATTGCTCGTCGGGGACCGGTGCACCGAGATATCAACGGCGCTGCGTTTCGGGGACCGTTTGATATCGAAAATACGGTAAGTCCGGCTCCTACCTATCCGGTTCTGTGGAACCACGAAGCGGCCCGCGAGCGGCAGATGCTGGTTGAGCCCGACAGTGAAGGCAAGGTTCGCATGACCGGCGAACGGAAATCTCAAGAGCGCGTCAACGAAAGTGCTGCGAGGATTTGGTCTACTGCTACTCGCGCTCATTACAACCTTGACTTCCAACTCAACTCTCAATCACTCACGGTAGCTATGACAGAACGGCCTGCGATTGGCGGTAGAGCTTGGCCGTCCGTAGTTTTCGAAAGTCGGGACCAAGAGAAAGGGTTCGCAATTTGGGCGAACTCGACTCTAGGAATCTTGTGTCACTGGTGGCAGGCCAACCGTCAGCAAGCTGGCAGGGCTACGACTACGATTACGGCGATTCCTGAACTCCCAACTCTTGACATCGCCGCGCTCTCTCCTGGCCAGTTGTCTGCCGCGAGCCGGGTCTTTGACGACCTCAAATTCCAACACATGCTTCCAGCAAACGAACTCGACCGCGATCCCGTTCGTCACGAGCTTGACCGCCGCTTGCTCGACGACGTTCTCGGACTGTCGCCAGACCTAGCGTCTCCAAACGGGCCGCTCGACCTTCTCAGGCGCAAATTCGCGGCGGAGTCGTCGGTTCATGGAGGCAAGAAGTCTAGCGCCGCGTCGGCTAGGTAACGCACTGGGACGTTACATCAAGCTGGCTGTCCTCTGGCTTTCCAAGAGTATCTCGTCGACCGAGCTTCTTGAGGTAAAGACGAACGGTGTGCAAGTCCGGAGCATCTAGCCCTCTCTAACCCAATCCACTTAACCCTGGCCTTCCTACCTATAACTCTTGTGCTGTTTCTGGGCGATCACCAGAAATATCTTTGAATTGGATTTCAAGCGCCTGCGAGAGGACTAAACGATTTCTAGATGGTTGTGATTCGACAATCAGAAGGTCAGCCGCACCTATCAACGCATCACGTTCATTGTCGAAGTATTTACTCTCCTTTATGTCGTCTGTACGTTCGATACGATTGAGATGGTCAAAGCCATCATCAATAATGAGATCGAAGTAGCCAATCTCAACGTAATAGTCCTTCGATGTTTCGCTCGACTCTGTATTAACCGAAACTCTTCCCTCAGGTGCCTCCTCAATCTCTTTGCCGTTGTCATGCAATATGCAAACCATAAGTGTCTTGTAGGGTGATGCATCACGAATTGCCACAGAAAATAGGTATTTTTTGTGGCAAAAATATTTCATTATTAACTCCACCAAGCACCACGAACTCTTGATTGTAACTAGCCCGTTTTGTCACTGGGCTCCCATTAACTCAACCTGTCTGACTCATGTTGTTGATTCAACCAGATTGAGTTAATTGCTTGGGTGAGTCACGTGAATGATTGCCGGACAACTTGACGTATAGGCTGTTTGTTCTATAGTGATATTTCAAGTGACATCGAAATACTTTATGTAGGTGTCGGGCGCGGGACTCGAACCCGCACGGGGGATGCGGCCCCCACTAGCTCCCAAAGCTAGCGCGTATGCCAGTTTCGCCAGCCCGACATCGGTTTGCAAAGACCTGAGAGGAACCTAAACTCTCAGGTCTTTGATCTATTCTCAGGTAGACTGACCTATTCGTGTCAATAGGCCAGAATTTCACACACGAAATCCTCACACGTGCTATAGACTAATAGGGATAGTCACCGAACGGCTCACATAGGAGGCGTATATGAGCAAAGGTCGAGACCGCATGGTCTACCGTCGACCTGACGGGACATGGGTAAACAAGCGGAATGACAGTGACAGAGCTTCTACAGTCAATGAAACTCAGAAAGAGGCTGAGAAAGCAGCTAGGGAGATGCTGCGGAATCAGGGTGGTGGTGAACTGACGACTAAGGGAGTGGACGGGAAGATACGAAGCAAAGACACCATCGCCCCTGGTAATGATCCCAACCCGCCAAAGGACACAGAGAATTAGGAGACAGAATCGCAGGCGCAAACAACCACGACCCCAACACTGCCGCTTCCGAAAGGAGAATCAGATAGTGAACCTAGTTGATCCGCTTGGTCATCGAAGTTTGACGAGATCAATGCTGCATATGAATGAACTGCGTAGGAGTCGATACCTGCGAAACGTGCGGCGAGACTCGGCTAAGCGGATAATCGTCGCAGACGTGTGCTATCCGCATACATTGCGGACACGCCTAAAGCGATTTGCCCGTTGGATTCATAGGCAACTCTAACACTCCCTCTCAACGCTTCCTCTAATCACTCGGCAACTCATCGACGGTTAGTTCGTGCCATTCTCCATCGACCAGTATCGAGACTCGACTGGTGCATTGGAGATCACCGTTTCTCAACCGCAGGAATCTAGTTGTTGATGATTGTTCGACCTTTATTTCATCGACCTGGGTAACTGTCAACTTCCCTCTGACTGAGGGCGTCCCGGCAGTAGCAGTCATTGCAAGTTTGTGAATTTCCCGCCTTCCTGAGTTATCGTTCATTCGTCGGCTCCCATCCGTCTTTCCACCACTTTACAACCCGCCCCTTTTATTCCATGGCCCCCATCTTCTAGGGTGTGTCAAAGGGATCATTGCCCAGACCATTGACACTGTTGAAACCTCCCGCGCATAATTGGGAGCCTTTGTCGGAGAGGCGTTGGGTATAGTGCGCCCAATTTCCGCTGACGATTGGCGAAAGGCTGAGACGGGGAGTAGTAGGCAGCCAGCCGCTCTCTAGCGAACCGGGGATAGTGCAAGCCCGGCGGGCGGTCCTTCCGAACTCGCCCCCGAGCCGCCGTCCTGAACCGTGCGCAAACTAGGGGCGGACGGGAGCCGGACGTTACCCGGCAAATGAGTGGGCGTTCAGACCGCCAAGCGGGGTGGTACCGCGGACACAGAGTCCGTCCCCGTGGGGCGGTTGTTTTGTGTTGACCGCCGGCCAGGTCGAAAAGACAGGCTTAAGGCAGCGTTTAAGTACGACGCGCTGACAGCGGAAAGACAGCGACTAGAGTAGAAGACAGACATTTGGAAGAAGAGACTTCAGAAATGACTCGAAGGCGAATCGCAACATCGGAACGGTACGGCCGCGGCTTTCGTTCGACCTCGCTACTTCGCCTTACAGCTCCGGGAGGGCCGCTTGTAGCGGTACTCGGCGGGGACTCGCCGGGCGGCGAGAATCCCCGTTAGTCAGGATCGATTTTCAACAACACCGCCCACAGGGCGGACATAACCGGAGCAAAAGAGCAAACAAATGATTGATCGAAAAGTCAGAACCGGCGGAAGCATCATCTGCGACGTCTTCCTGGAAGAAGGCGTCACCGCAATCTTCGGAATGCCCGGGGGCGCCAGCCTGCCGTTCTACGACGCCTTGTACGACTACCCGCAGATTCAGCACTACCTGATGCGCAACGAGCAGGGCGCGGGCTATGCCGCCGACGGCTACGCGCGGGCCTTGAATTCGGTGGGAGTGGCGACTTCCACTTCCGGCCCCGGAGCCACGAATCTGGTTACTCCAATAGCCAGTGCGATGATGGACTCCATACCGGTCGTGTTCCTGACCGGACAGGTGGCGACTCCGTTTATCGGCACGGACGCGTTTCAGGAGACCGACATCACCGGCGTCACCATCCCGATCACCAAGCAGAACTACCTGGTCAAGAGCGTCCATGAGCTGCCGCGCATCATGAAAGAGGCGTTCTATCTGGCCCGGTCCGGCCGCCCCGGCCCCGTGCTAGTCGACGTGCCGAAGGACGTTTTCCTGGACGAAACCGACGAACCGGTCCCGGAGTCGATCGAGCTGCGCGGCTACAAGCCGGCGGGCGCGGGGCATCGCCGCATGATCCGCAAAGCCGCCGAGCTGATAGGCCAATCCGAGCGTCCGGTAATCATGGCCGGGCACGGCGTGGCTATTTCCGGCGCGTTCGAAGAGCTGCGCGAGCTTGCCGAGAAGGCGGAGATCCCCGTCATCACCACGCTGCACGGCGTGGGCGACTTCCCTGAAACGCACCCATTGTCGTTCGGCATGATCGGCATGCACGGCATGTATTACGCGAACATGGCCGTCAGCGAATGCGACCTGATTATCGGACTGGGCCTGAGGTTCGACGACCGTGTCACCGGCAGAGTGGCCGACTTCGCTCCCAAGGCGAAGATCATCCACGTGGACATCGATCCCGCCGAGATCGAAAAGGTCGTGCCTACCGCCGTTCCGATAGTCGGCGACGTAAAGGCTACGTTGCAGATACTCAACCCGCTCGTCAGCGCCAACACGCACACTGCGTGGCTGGAGGAGCTCAACCGGTTGAGGACGAATCACCCATCGCACGAGCCGCCGCCGAACGAGGAGTTCCTGCCACAGCACATGGTCCGCTACATCTACGAGGCGACGGAGGGCGAAGCGATAGTCGTTGCCGACGTCGGCCAGAACCAGATGTGGGCCTCGCAGATGTTCTTCTACGAGAAGCCCTACACCTTCTTCTCGGCCGGCGGGCTGGGAGGAATGGGGTACGCGCTGCCCGCGGCGATGGGCGTGCAGGTGGCCCGGCCGGACCAGACGGTCTGGTGCGTTACCGGGGACGGGGGCTTGCAGATCAACATTCAGGAACTCGCGGCAATGGCCGAATACAACATTCCGGTCAAGGTCGGCGTAATGAACAACGCTCACCTCGGCATGATCCGCCAGTGGCAAAACCGCTTCTACAACGGGCGGCTGATGGGCGCGGAGCTCATAAACCCCGACTTCGCCAAGGTGGCCGAGGCGTTTGGAATCCGCGGCATTCGGGCCGAGACGCAGGACGAGGCCCGAGACGCGATAAGCCAGGCGATGGAATTCGACGGCCCGGTGCTCGTCGATTTCATCGTCGACGAGCTGGAAGACTGCTATCCCATGGTCGAGCCCGGCGCGAGCCTGGCCGAAACGGTCGAACGATGAAAACCGAGGGACTCAGCACGCTGGTCGCGCTCGTCGAAGACAATCCGGGCGTATTGACCAAGGTCGCCACACTCTTCCGGCGCCGGGGCTTCAACATCGCCAGTCTCAACGTCGGCCACTCCGAGCAGCCCGGGATCTCCCGGATGACGATAGTCATCGAGGGTACGGGCGCGCACATCAAGCAGTGCGAAAAGCACCTCTACAAGCTCGTCGAGGTCGTAAAGGTCGTGGATATTACAAACGCCGACCGGGTCGACAAGGAGCTGGCTCTCGTCAAAATCGCCGCGCATGGCGCGGAACGGTCGTCGGTCGTCGCGCTGGCGCAAGCCTTCGACGGCGAAGTCGTCGACGTTGGCCGCAATGCGTTGATAGTCCAGCTGACCGCTTCTCCGTATACCATTGAGCGGTTTCTGAGCCTGGCCGGCGATTTCGGAGTCGTCGAGTTGACGCGCACTGGCCTGATTACGATGGCGCGCGGAGACGTTCGAAGGGCCAGGAGCCCGGTCGCCGCGAGACGCCCCGGATCGAATCACAAGGAGTAGCCGAATGGCGACGATCTATTACGACGCGGACGCCGATCTCGACGAGATCGCCGGCAGGCGAATCGCCGTTATCGGCTATGGCAGCCAGGGACACGCTCACGCGCTGAACCTGAAGGACAGCGGCGGCGACGTTATCGTCGGACTTCGCGAGGGCAGCTCCTCGCGCGTCCGGGCCGAGGCGGAAGACCTGCTCGTGCTGAGCACGGGCGAAGCCGCACAGGCATCCGACATCGTGATGATCCTCGTACCCGACCAGAACGCGGCGGAGATATACAACAACGAAATCGCTCCGAACCTCGAGCCGGGCAACATGCTGATGTTCGCGCACGGATTCAACATCCACTACGGACAGATCGTTCCGCCGGATGACGTGGACGTGGCCATGGTCGCCCCGAAGGGACCTGGTCACATAATTCGCGATCAGTTCGAAGAGGGCGTTGGAGTGCCGGCGCTGTTCGCCATTCAGCAGGACGCCAGCGGGCGCGCCCGGCAGATAGCGCTCGCCTACGCCAAGGCGCTCGGCGCAACCCGGGCAGGACTTATGGAGACGACCTTCAAGGACGAGACCGAGACCGATCTCTTCGGCGAGCAGGCCGTGCTCTGCGGCGGCGTGTCCAGTCTCATCAAGGCCGGTTTCGAAACGCTGGTGGAAGCGGGCTACGCCCCCGAGCTGGCCTACTTCGAGTGCCTGCACGAGTTGAAGCTGATCGTGGACCTGATCTATCAGGGCGGGCTGGCCTACATGCGCTACTCGGTGAGCGACACCGCCGAATACGGAGACTACACCGGAGGCCCCAGGGTCATCGGCGCGGAATCGCGGCAGGCAATGAAGGACCTGCTGGCGGACGTGCAGAGCGGATCGTTCGCGCGCGACTGGATCCTCGAGAACCAGGCTGGAAAGCCCGCGTTCAACGCCATGCGAAACCTCGACAGCGAGCATCCCGTCGAAGAGGTCGGCGCGCGGCTGCGTTCGATGATGCCTCACATTCAGAAGCCGAGAGAGTGACGGCAATGGTCTCGGCCCGGTCAATCGCCTGCGCCACGGCTGGCGTGCTCGCGCTTACCCTCCCCTCCCCCCGGTAAGGGGAGGAGGGGATCCTGGAAGGGCCGCCGTCGGATTTGGCGGCCCTTGGGTAAGCGAGTTTTCCAACAAGGAGCACCAGAGTTGAGACAGATACGAATTTTCGACACGACACTGCGCGACGGCGAGCAGGCCGCCGGAGGCGCGCTGACCCTCGAGGAAAAGCTGGAGATCGGCCGCCAGCTCACGCGGCTCAAAGTTGACGTTATCGAGGCCGGATTTCCTTCGACCTCGCCCGGTGACTTCAAAGCCGTCGAGACGATGAGCAGGGAGTTTCGTGACGTCGAGATCGCGGCGCTCTCCGGGTTTCGGGAGAACCAGCTTGAGCGCACGTGGGAGGCGCTGAAGTCGGCCGAGCGCCCCCTGCTGCACACTGTAATCTCGACTTCCGACATACACATCGAAAAGCAGCTCAGAATCTCCAGGCGCGAGCTTGTCGAGCTGACCGGCAGAACGGTGCGCTTCGCGAAAAATATGTGCCCGCATGTGGAGTTTTCCGCGATGGACGCCACCCGCAGCGATCCCGATTTCGTCTGCGAGGTGTTCGCCGAGGCGATAGCCGCGGGCGCTACGGTCGTGAACATTCCCGACTCGGTCGGCTACGCCATGCCCGGGGAGTTTGCCGAGCTTGTCCGCTATTGCATGAACAACGTGCCGGGCATCGACGAGGTGATCGTCTCGGTGCACTGCCACGACGACCTCGGGCAGGCGGTTTCCAATTCGCTCGCCGGAATACTGGAGGGCGTCTCGCAGGTCGAATGCACGATCAACGGTGTCGGCGAGCGCGCCGGCAACGCCTCGCAGGAAGAGATCGTCATGGCCCTGCGCACGCGCGCGGACTACTACCGGGCGAGAACCCGGATGGTCCACTCCGAGCTTTTCAAAACCAGCCGGATGGTCAGCAGCTACATGGGTATGGTGGTCCCGCCGAACAAGGCCGTGGTTGGCGCCAACGCGTTCGCACACTCGTCGGGCCTGCACCAGGACGGGATGCTCAAGGAGCGCACCACCTACGAGATCATGCGTCCCGAGGACGTGGGCCAGGGCCACAGCAAGATCGTGCTCGGCAAGACGTCGGGCCGGCACGCGTTCCGCGCGCATCTCGAAGAGATCGGCATCGATTTGAAGAGTACCGACTTCGAGGCCGTATTCCTGGCTTTCAAGCAGCTCGCGGATCGCAAGAAGGAGGTCTCGGACCGGGACATTCAGGCGATTCTCGAAGACCAGTTCCACCAGGCGTTCGATCAGGCCTACGAGCTGGACATGGTCCAGGTGACCTGCGGCAGCAACAGCATTCCAACGGCCACCGTGCGGCTTAAATCCGACGACGGCAAAGTGCTGAAAGACGCCGCGCTCGGCACCGGACCGGTCGACGCCGTCTACCAGGCGATCAACCGCATAATCGACGTTCCGAACGAGTTGACCGAGTTTTCGGTCAACTCGGTTACCGAAGGAATCGACGCGTTGGGCGAGGTGACCATCAAGATCGAGAGCCGCGGGCGGACGTTTACCGGATACGGCGCGGACACCGACATCATCGTCGCGAGCGCCAAGGCATACGTGAACTCGTTGAACCGCCTGCTCAGCATCCTTGGGGTCGAAGCGCAGGAGGACGCCCGCGCCGCGGTCGCGGCAGGAGTGGCAAGCTGATGGGAAAGACGCTGCTCGAGAAAGTCTGGGACCTGCACACCGTAAGGGAGCTGCCGTCGGGGCAGACGCAGCTTTTCATGGGCTTGCACCTGGTGCACGAGGTCACCAGCCCGCAAGCGTTCCAGATGCTCCGCGAACGCGACCTTTCCGTGCGGTACCCGGAACGGACTTTCGCCACGGCGGACCACATCATCCCCACGGACAGCCGGCGGCGTCCATACGCCGACGCGATGGCCGAGGAGATGTTCGTTCACATCGAGCGAAACTCCGTCGACTTCGGCCTCGAGTTCTTCGACGAGTCCACCGGTCGCCAGGGAATCGTGCACGTGATCGGCCCCGAGTTGGGTCTGACTCAGCCGGGAATGACCATCGCCTGCGGCGACAGCCACACCAGCACCCACGGCGCGTTCGGCGCGGTTGCCATCGGCATAGGCACGTCGCAGATCCGCGACGTATTGGCCAGCGGTTGCCTGGCCATCGACCCTCTCAAGGTCAGGCGCATCGATGTTTCCGGGTCGTTGGGCCGGGGCGTTTACGCGAAGGACGTGATCCTGCACATAATCGGGCATCTAGGCGTGCACGGCGGCGTAGGCTACGCCTACGAGTATGGCGGCGACGTGTTCGACGCGTTCTCGATGGAAGAACGCATGACCGTCTGCAACATGTCGATCGAAGGCGGCGCGCGCGTCGGCTACGTGAACCCCGATCAGACGACTTACGACTACATACGCGGCCGCGAGTTCGCGCCCAAGGGCGCTGCGTTCGACCGCGCCGTCGAGTGGTGGGAGACCATGAAGAGCGACGCTGACGCCGACTACGATTCGCTAGTCGAGATCGACGGCGCGGATATCGAGCCGATGGTCACCTGGGGAATCAATCCGGGGCAGGTCGCCGGCGTCGGCGAGAAGCTGCCCGACCCCGATTCGCTCGAAGGCGCGCAGCGCGCTTCGGTCGAAGAGGCGCTCGCCTTCATGAAGCTCCAACCCGGAGCCGCCATCGCCGAGACGCCTATCGACGTGGCGTTCATCGGCTCGTGCACCAACTCTCGGATCTCCGATCTTCGCGAGGCCGCCAAGGTGGCGGCGGGCGGCAGGGTCGCCAAGAACGTCAAGGCGCTTGTGGTGCCAGGATCGCAGCAGGTGCTCAAGCAGGCCGAAGCCGAGGGACTTCACGAGACATTCCTCGCCGCCGGATTCGAATGGCGGCAGGCGGGCTGCTCGATGTGCCTGGCGATGAACCCCGACAAGCTCGTCGGCGATCAGATCTGCGCTTCGTCCAGCAACCGTAACTTCAAGGGGCGGCAGGGCAGCCCCACCGGGCGAACGCTGCTAATGAGTCCGGCCATGGTCGCGGCGGCCGCGCTGGCCGGCGAGGTCGTGGACGTTAGAACCGTCAGCCGGCCCACCGCATAGGGTGTTGAAAATATGACAACCGACATGCGAGTAATCGAAATCACCGGAACGGCCATCCCGCTGAGGGGCAACGATATCGACACCGACCGGGTCATCCCGGCGCGCTATCTCCGCGCGGTCACGTTCGACGGCCTCGGCGAGCACGTGTTCGAAGACGACAGAAAGGCGATGGGAGGGGCGCACCCATTCGACAACCCGCGCTATGCCGGGGCGAGCGTCCTCGTGGTTAACAACAACTTCGGATCGGGGTCATCCCGCGAGCACGCTCCGCAGGCGCTCCTTCGCTGGGGAATCGAGGCCGTCGTCGGCAAGAGCTTCGCCGAGATCTTCTTCGGAAACTGCTACACGCTCGGAATCGTCTGCGCGGTGGTTTCGAGTGACGACGCCGCCGAGATTCAGAATGCGGTCGAGGCCGACCCGGCTATCGAATTCACGGTGGACGTGGATGGCTGCGTGCTGCGCTCCGGGAGCCGGCAGTGGCCGCTGAGCATTCCGGAAGCTGTCCGCGACGGGCTTGTCTCGGGTACCTGGGACGCCATCGGCGAGCTTGTGGGAAACCCGGCGGAAGTCCGGCGGGTCCATGACAGCCTCCCCTACGTCCGCGGCTTCGGCGCCGATTAGCCGTCCCGCTGTGAACAGACCCGCTGAGCCGCCCTTGGAGCGGCGCCCACGAAAGGCACGGACATGTATCGAATCGCCATAATTCCAGGTGACGGCACAGGCCCCGAAGTGGCGGTCGAGGCTCTCAAGACTCTTGAGGCCGCGGCCGCCGCCAGTGGATTCAAGTACGAAGCGGTCCATCTCGATCTCGGCGGAGACCGCTACCTGCGTACGGGCGAGACCCTGCCCGAGGGAGCCTTGGACGAGCTGCGCTCGTACGACGCGATATGGCTGGGAGCAATAGGACATCCCGATGTCGAGCCGGGGATCCTCGAGAAGGGCATCCTGCTGCGCATCCGCTTCGAGCTCGACCAGTACATCAACCTGCGCCCGGTCAAGCTGTATCCCAACGTCGAGACGCCCCTGAAGGACAAAGGCCCGGAGGACATCGACTTCATCGTCGTGCGCGAAAACACGGAAGGGCTGTATTCCGGGATGGGCGGCGTTCAGTACGGCGGCACGCCTTCGGAGGTATCGACCCAGGTCCACATGACCACCTACCGCGGCGCTGAGCGGGCGGTCCGGTTCGCGTTCGAGGTCGCCCGCAACAGGAACAGAGAAAAACAGCTTCACATGGTCGGCAAGACCAACGTCCTCACCTACGTGCAGGGCACCTGGTGGCGGGCGTTCAACGAAGTCGGCGACGCCGACTATCCCGACATACGGCGCGAATACGCCCACGTCGACGCGGCGTCGATGTGGTTCATCAAGAACCCCGAATGGTTCGACGTGGTCGTCACCGACAACATCTTCGGCGACATCATCACCGACATCGGGGCCATCATCCAGGGCGGTATGGGAATTGCCGCGGGCGGCAACATCAATCCCGAGGGCGTTTCCATGTTCGAGCCTATCGGCGGCTCGGCTCCCAAGTACCAGGGCAAGAACGTAATAAATCCGCTCGCCGGAATAAACGCGATGCAGATGCTCATCGATCATCTCGGCGAGGCCGACGCCGCCGAGCGGGTCGACAACGCCGTCGTCAAGGCGCTGGAGAGCGGCCGCATCAAGTCGATGAGCGCCGGGGCGATGGGCATGTCCACTTCGGAAGTCGGAGACTTCGTTGCAAGCCTTGTCTGAACCTAGCGCGGCCCCGGTGCCGAGGAGCGTCTGATTTGGGCGAGTTCTCGATTGCATATCTCCCCGGCGACGGCGTAGGCCCGGAGGTCGTCGGCCAGGCCCGGCGCGTGCTGGATGCGGTCGGCGAGAAGTTCGGCCACCGCTTCGACGGTCAGACCGCCCTGGTCGGCGCGTGCTCGATAGAGCGTCACGGCCGGGAGATCACCGACGAGGTTCTTGACCTGTCCAAGTCCTCGCACGCCGTCCTTCTCGGTGCGTGCGGCGTCCCCGGCGGCGAAGCGGTCAACGGCCGGCATCCGGAGCGCGCGGTGCTCGACCTGCGCGAAGAGATGGAGCTGTGGGCCAACATTCGGCCGCTCCGCCTGAGCAAGCACCTGCTCGGCTCCTCGCCCGTCAAGCGCGAGATCGTCGAAGGCGCAGACCTGCTCGTATTTCGCGAGCTGACCGGCGGCATCTATTTCGCCGAACCCAAGGGACGCGGCGAGGTCGACGGCGAGCCAGCGGCGTTCGATACGCTCCTGTACCGCGAAAGCGAGATACGCCGGATCGTCGAGCGGGCGTTCGAGCACGCCGAGAAGCGGCGCGGGCTTGTCACCTCCATCGACAAGATGAACGTTCTCGAAAGCTCCCGGTTCTGGCGGGAAGTCGCCGAAGACGTCGCCGCCGGGCATCCTGACATTGACTTCCACAGTATGCTTGTCGACGCATTCGCAATGCGGCTGATAGTCAGTCCGAGGGATTTCGACGTGGTCGTTACAGGCAACATGTTCGGCGACATCATCACCGACGAGATGTCGGTGCTAGCCGGTTCGCTCGGGCTTATGCCGTCGGCCAGCCTGGGCGACGGCGGGGTTGGACTCTACGAGCCAATCCACGGAAGCGCGCCCGATATCGCCGGTCAGAACGTCGCCAATCCGCTGGGGACCATCCTCAGCGCCGCGATGCTGCTGGAGCTTTCGCTGGGACTTGAAGAGGAAGCGCGGGCGGTCGAGGACGCCGTCGAAGCCGCGCTCGCCAAGGGTTACCGCACAGCGGACATCATGGAGGATGAAACGTCGCTCCGTGTCGGCACGGCCGGCATGGGCGACGCCGTGATTGCCGAGCTGATCTCCTAGGTCCCTCTATTCACGAACGATAACGGGCCTGTCAGAGGCCCGCGCATCTCACCACCGATTTTCCAGGAGCCGCAATCCGAAATGTCCAAGGTATTTCTGTACGACACCACTCTGCGAGACGGCTCGCAGGGAGAAGGGATTTCATTCTCAGCGTCCGACAAGATGAAGATCGCCCGCCGCCTCGACGAGTTCGGCATTCACTACATCGAGGGCGGATTCCCGGGCGCGAATCCCAAGGACATCGAGTTCTTCGAGCTCGCGCGCAAGCATGACTGGCAAAACGCCAAGATCGTCGCCTTCGGCGCGACCCGCCGCAAGGGCATCGCTGTCGAAGACGATCCCGCCGTCGCGGCGATCCTGGGAAGCGGGGTGTCGGCGGTCGCGCTGGTAGCCAAGTTCTCGCGGTGGCAGGTGGAGCACATTCTCGAAGCGGCCCCCGAGGAGAACCTGGCAATGATCCGCGACACGGTTTCGTACCTGAAGCGCCGCGGGCTGGAGGTGATAGTCGACGCCGAGCACTACTTCGACGGCTTTCGCGACGATCCCGAATACGCCCTCGCCTGCCTGGACGCCGCCGTCGAAGCCGGCTGCGACTGGCTCGTGCTGTGCGACACCAACGGCGGATCGCTGGTGAGGCACATCCGCGAATCGACCCGCATAGCCGTGGGCCGTTCGCCGGTTCCGGTCGGTATCCATACCCACAACGACATGGACCTCGCCACCGCCGGATCGATCGCGGCGGTCGGCGCCGGAGCCACCCAGGTCCAGGGAACGATCAACGGGCTCGGCGAGCGCTGCGGAAACGCCAACCTCTGCGCCGTGGTCGCCAACTTGCAGCTCAAGATGGGCGTGGAGTGCGTATCCGGGGAGAACCTCTCGCGTCTGACCGAGCTCTCGCACTTCGTCTCGGAGACGGCCAACCTGGTTCCGAATTCGCAGATGGCCTACGTCGGCCAGAGCGCCTTCGCGCACAAGGCCGGATACCACGCGAGCGCCACCGCCAAGGCCGAGCACGCCTACCAGCACGTCGATCCCGTTCTCGTCGGCAACCGCCAGCGGATTCTCGTCTCCGAGCTTTCGGGCGCCAGCAACGTCGTCACCCGAACCGAACAGCTGGGAATCGGCCAGTCCCGGCAGGACGCCGCCGCGACCGCCAGGACGCTCAAGCTGATGGAGTCGCGGGGGTTCCAGTTCGAGGGCGCCGAGGCCTCGTTCGAGCTGCTCGTACGTCGGCAGGCCCCCGACTACCGGCCCCCGTTCGAGCTGGTCGACTTTCTAACCCTCGTCGAGACGCGCGGCGGCGAGGCCGCTCTATCTGAAGCGATGGTCAAAATCCGGGTAGGTGAAGAAGTCTTCCACACCGCCGCGGAGGGCAACGGGCCGGTGAGCGCCCTGGACGCGGGCACGCGCAAGGCGCTGCTGACCGCCTATCCGACGCTCGATTCGGTCCGGCTTATCGACTACAAGGTGCGAATAGTCGACAGCGACGCCGGCACCGACGCCAGCATACGTGTTCTCATCGAGTCCACCAACGGCGAGGACTTCTGGACCACCGTCGGCAGCTCCACCAACGTGGTCGAAGCCTCCTGGCTCGCCCTAGCCGACAGCTTCGAATACGCCATCATGCTCCAAGAAAACGGCAAGGGGGCAGATTAGTCCACCAAAAGCTGTCGTCGACCGGATGTGACGGGAGCAAAGGGAGCCTCATGGGAAAGGCGAGAAATGACTGAAAACTGCGAAGAGCCTGATCTCAAATGCCGTTTAGTTAAGAAGAGCTTCGAAGCATACGTGCTCGCCCTAGAAACCATCAACCGCATTACCATCCAATACCGCATCGAGGCTTTCTGCTACCTGATTTGTAACGCCTGGGAGTTGCTGCTCAAGGCGAAGATTCTGGAGGACGAGGGTAATCTGGAGAGCATCTACTATCTGAACAAAAAGGACCGGAAACCGAGACGGTCACTGTCTCTACGCGACTGTCTGAACCGAGTCATGCCAAATCGCAAAGACCCAGTACGGCGAAACATTGAACGTATTGAGGAGCTGAGAGATGAGGCGGTTCACCTTGTCTTGAGCCAGATTCCACGCGACATCATGGGTCTGTTTCAGGCGGGAGTGATCAACTATCACAATAGTTTGAACGGGTGGTTTGAGGTTTCGCTGACGGATCGGGTTCCCGCTGGGATGATGAGCATCGTATACGACATGAGGCCGGAACAAAGTGATCCATCCGACGCGCGTTTGCGTCGAGAAATGGGTCGGGAATCTGCTGAATTCCTTAGCCGCTACTGTTTAGAAGTCAGGCAGGAGTTTGACCAACTCCAGCGACCCGCAGAGTTCTCGATCGGAATTGATTATCACCTCGTCCTTACGAAAAGACCGGACGAGGCAGACATCGTTCTTTCATCGGGCCAAACGGGCCGGAGTCCAACTCAAATTGTGGAAGTCCCGAAGGACCCTGCCAGATCACACCCGTTCCGCGAGACGGAGGTGCTTAGGGAACTCAAATCAAGTATCCGCGAGTCAGGCGCAAATCAGTATGACGTTCGATGTGTAAACAAGGTCTATCGCATCAAAAAACGCTCCGATTTCTTCTACCAAGGAAAGATTCCCAATTCTCCGGGGCAATACAGTCAGTCATTTGTGAATTGGATCATTCAACAATATCAACGAGACGACCGGTTCTTTGTCAGAACTCGGGCTGAGAGTAGACGCCTGCAAGAGGAGGGAAACTAGGCCATCGTCGTCAACGCCAACTGCGAGCTAATCGACCGCATCGAGCAAAAGATCCACGCCGCCATCGGCCGGGTATGGGGAGACGAAGGAGATCAGGCGCTAGCGACAGAGGTCGGAGCTGTTACCGAGGTTGCAACGGCTTCTACTGGAACAACCTCGTAAGCCAGTCGACGAATTTCTGGCAGAGGTCGCCATCCACGTCGAGGTCTCCGGCACGGATGGCCAGGCCCATGTGCCTGGGACGCTCCCTGGCCGCGAGCCAAGCGTACAGTTGGGCCCGGAGCGTTTTACCGGCGCTGAAAGCCGGGGCAGGTATCCCTTCGATATACCGTTGCGCAAGCGGCCATACGGGATCATCCGCCGGAATCATCGTGACCACGAAGTCCTCCAGCTGGCCCACTGAAGAGTTGTCCGGCATCAGCCAGACGCCGACGTCGGGCCTGCCCTTCCCGCCGGTGACGATGATTCCTGAAGCTTCGGGTGAGTCCGGGATGTCAACGTCCTCTTCGGCAAGCCTGCTTCTCAGGGCGGCCCAGCGAGCCGAGACGTTGTCGTTGGCGTCTACCACGATCCCAACCGACTGACGACCTGGAAGAAGAATGTCCGCGCCAAGATCATCAAGCAGTCTGTGAATGCCGTCCCTTCGCTCAACATGAAACGAAGGTGACGGCGCGCATCGCTCACATATTCGCTGCACTACGTGCTCGTCGTCCTGACCTTCGACAATGAGCACACGGCTCAGCGATGCTGAGCCAGGAAGCGACATCAGCTATCTGACTTCAATACCGCTTCTGGCTGCGGCCTTGAGGTTCCGCTCGGAGTATTCGACCGCGCGGACTGCATCGCCATCTTTCTCAAGCCGAACAAGTGCGACCTCCACGTCGTCCACATCCGCCGCCGCCTGCGCAAATCCCCTCACACAGTCCCAGCCGTGCGTCGTCGCGAGAACCTGCACGTTGTTCTCGCGCGCCGTTTTGACGATCATCTTCCAGTAGTCCCGTTGCACCGAATGATGGATCCCGTTCTCCGCTTCGTCGATAACCAGAAACCCGTCCCGGCTACTGGCAAGCGCCAAGGCGACGCCAAACAGCCGCACAGCCCCATCGCCAAGGCTCTTCAGAGGCACCGGGCGTTTCTCTCCTCGGAGCTTTACGACGGTTCGTCGCCCATGCCTGCCCCGTCTCTCGTCAGCTACTACCGCGATACGCTCAATATCCTTGCCGAAGATCAGATTCAGCGCGCGTACTGCCCGGTCTTCGTCATCCGTCAGTGCGACTCGATCCCAGAATCTCGCCATATTCGTGTTGGTGAGCAAGCTCGGTCCTAAGGATTCACATACCGCCATAGGTGGAAGCTCGCGGTCGTCACTTAGATAACCAACGCGAAGCTTCGAGCTCCGAAGGAAGGGCATTGGGATTCGGACTTTGATTTCCTGGATGCTGATCTCTAGCATCCGCCATTCTTCATTCACTAATCCGAGACGAATGTCGGAACTGAATGGTGCTAGGTCCTCGTCGTTCATCGGAGCAAAGCTGATGCTGAGCTTGTCAGTTCCCGTCAAAGGGCCGAACGAGAAGGCGGGATACCGCGGCACGTAGCTGCTGTCCAACAAGGTGTGACTGCCACGGCCGTCGGTCGAAATGTCTCTACGATGGAACAGAGTATCCCAGTTAGGTACAAGGATTTCGTTATCAAATTCGTCGAGGAATTCAGTAAGCTCTTCTCGCTCCTCCAGTACGTTCATCAGAATGCGGGATCGGCCCCTTGCGGCATATATACGTACCGCTTCGAGCACGGTCGTTTTGCCTACCCCGTTCTTTCCGGCGAGCAACGTCACGCGCCCGAGACGGGAGATTGAAAGCTCGTTTATCCCGCGAAATCCCTTGATTGTCAGGCTTGGAAGGTGGAGTGGTTTCGTATTGACTTTTGTTTCAGTTGCGGACATGAGGCTGCTCCCTTTGAGTCAAGCTGCTCGCGAGGCGGGCGTCCGCAGAGACATGCACTTGAATTGTAGACGGGAAGCGCCGATTCAGAGGCAACCGCAACCCGACCGCATATAAATGGTGGAGATGGGGGCGAGTTGAACGCCCCGTCCAGGAACTTCCGACTGATCCCGTCTACAGGTTTAGACCGTTTTATCTGTCTCGCCGGCTGTCACTAAAACGGACAACGGTACAGCCAGCCAGCCCGGAGAGTTCTCTTCCGGCCCTAACGGGCGTCGGGGCCGGCGTCCTCCCGGCTAAATGTCGCCCGTTTCCAGACGCCGGGGCCTACCCGGAACGGACGTCGCGCCTAAAGCTTAGGCGGCGAGAGCGAGTTCCTGTTCGCCAGTCAGTTTTTGCCGCATGATTTACGAGGCTTCGGCATCCTCGACCTGCAGAGAAAGCCTCGAGTCCCTGTCGAAACCCTGCATCCCCTTGATGTCTTCATTATCTAACGGGATCGGCCCTCTATCAAGACCCTGCACCGGTCAAGTCTGCCGCCGCGCGTGGTTCGAGAGGCTCCCGGCAAATGCGCCTGATTCGCGGCATTCGGACGGGGACAGGAGAAGTGGTTTTCATAAACATCTGTGAAAGCTACCCTGTGAGATTTGAAAATCGGGGTGTTTGACGATGGGATAGACGGGGTGTAGAGGGTCCACCCAGTTCGCTCGATATCGTGCTCCATTTGGCCAACGCTAACATCGGCTGATCGCGTACGACTAGAGGAGGAAGGGCGGTTCGCGAACCGCCCCTACGAACTGGGAACTACGGTTGGGGCCGGGATCATTCCTTCGGCAGGCGGCCCAGCTGGCGCTCGATCTGGCGCTTGGCGTCGCGCTCGGCCTGACGCTCCCGCTTGTCGAACCGCTTGAGACCGCGTCCGACGCCGATTTCCAGCTTCGCCCGGCCGTTCGACAGGTACATCCGCAGCGGCACCGCCGTGTAGCGGTGGGCGTTAATCGACTGCTCCAGCCTGGTTATCTCGGCGGCGTGCAGCAGGAGCTTCCGCGGACGCAGCGGGTCGTGGTTGTTCTCGGCGGCGGGCTTGTAGCGGCCGATGTGGACCCCGTGCAGGTACGCCTCGCCGCGCGAGACCTGAACGTAGCCTTCGCGCAGACTAACCGATCCGCCGCGTATCGACTTGATCTCGGTGCCCGTGAGCACCAGCCCGGCCTCCAGCCGGTCGACGATCTCATAGTCGTACCTGGCGCGGCGGTTGACGGCGAGGTTGCGACCGGCGCCGTTGGCGCGGCCCGGTCCTGACGATTTTTTCTTCCTGGCCATGGCGACATCAGTCTTCGAGTTGGGACATGCAAATCAGATAACCCTTGGCCCGCTCAGCATACCGGTAGCGGTCAACGAGCCTCCAGAACTCGGCGGAGTGGCCCGGCACGATCAAGTGCGCCATCTCGTGAATCAACAGGTAGTCGATGACCCACTGCGGCGACTGGCGCAGCCGCTCGGCAACCTGTATGACTCCGGTACCGAGATTCGCGTTGCCGTAGGACGACGTGAGCCTCGCCGAGAACCGCGCGTCGGCGGGCCTTGCCTTTCCCGAGAGATACTCGGAATCCAGTTGCTTCGCTCTTTCCAGAAGCAGCCGGTCCGATTCGGCGCGGTCGACCCGGTTGGTCCGGGCCATCCGCTCGCACAGGTCGCGGACCATCCGGTCCTCCTCGTCGCGCGACATCTTCGCGGGCAGCCTGACGCGCAGGCGCGAGCCGTCGAGCCTGGCGGATATGGTTTTCCTGCGCCGGGGGCTTTTGGTTACTTCTAGGGTCCATCCGGCCGCGTCGAGAAGCTCGCGAACGGAGCCGAAACCGCCGCGGGAGGACTTGCGGGATTTAGCCGTCGGCTGTGCTTCCGGCGTGGAGAACCTCGGTCGACTGGATCGTCACCATGTTGTCCAGCAGCTTTTCCATCGCCATGCTGTGGGAGCAGACGCGCCACGCGCTGAAGAAGTTGCAGGTGCAGTCCCACTGGCCCTCGGAATACCTGACCGTATGGTCGTCGCTTCCGCCCGCAAAGGTCGCCTCAAAACTGTTGAAATTGACGCGTTCGGGCTCGCGGGCGTAGCGGTTGGCCTTGTCGATCTTTCCGATGAGACTTGACTGCAAGTCGGCTCTCCTCTCTCGATTTAGAACGAAAAAGCGCCAGGACTCAGCCTGGCGCTGCCGGTCAGGTGAATGCCGGGTCCGCTTATGACCCGCACACCGTTTCGTGGAAATTAGAACAATTCATCCGGCTCAATTCTATAGCAGACGCGGCGGCGATGCTCCTACAAACCGTACGCAAGACGGTCCGCCATCTGGCTTGGCAGCCGCGCCGCGCGTATCAGCTCCTGCGTCTTGGCGACGTCGTAGCTTTGCCGTTTCAGGGTTACGGTGAGGGTTTCGGGATCGAGCAGCATGTAGGCAGCCCTTGGATCGCCGTCGCGCGGCTGTCCCACGCTGCCGGGGTTGACAATCGACTTGACTCCCATGAGCGTGACCGGCTTTCCCGGTTCGGGAACCGTCACATCGTATTCAGGACGACCGCCCGCGCCGTCCCGGCGCGTGAATATCACGGGCACGTGAGTGTGTCCCACCATGCACATGTCGGCGTTGAACAGGCGGAAATTTGGAACGGCAATCGCGAGATTGAACATGTATTCGAAGACCGGGTCGCGCGGACTGCCGTGCACGAGTTGAATATTGTTCATAAACCGGATGGGCCGCAGCGATTGAAGGAACTCCTTGGAGTCGTCCGTCAACACCTTCTGCGTCCACTCGGAGCAGAGCCGCGCGCCGCGATTGAACAGCGATATGTCGAAGTCGCCGGTCGCCGCGCGGTCGTGGTTTCCGGCAATGCACAGCACGTCGAGGGACCGCACTACGTCGATGCACTCGTTCGGACTGGGGCCGTAGTCGACCACGTCGCCGAGGCACCAGATGGCGTCCACGTCGGGCTCCGCTTCAAGCACCGCTTCGAGAGCCTGCAAATTGGCGTGAACGTCCGAGATCACCAGAACGGTCAAGACGCCCTCAGTCCGACGCCGCGAGCCGTCGGTAGATCAACCGGATGAACCGACCGGCCCGGCTCGTTCAGCGTTTCAGCCGCTCGACCGCTCGATTGAACTGGTCGCCCCTGTCGAATTCGTTGGCGAACTGCCCGAACGACGCGCACGCGGGCGAGAGCAGAACCGTATCGCCCGACCGCGCTATGTCGGAGGCCTGCCGCACGGCGTCTTCCATGTCCCCGGCATGGCTGCAAACGTGCGGCGGCAGCAACGGCTCCAGAGCCTCGGTCCCGGCTCCCGTCAGCAGAATCACGCGGCCGATGCGCTCTCCGAGACTTCCGATCCGCGTCGCCAGCGCCAGAAAGCTCAGCCCCTTGTCCGAGCCGCCAGCTATCAGAATTATCCGACCGTCCAGGGTGGATAGCGCGGCCAGGGTCGCGTCGGGAGTGGTGGAGGTCGAGTCGTTCACGTAGCGAACTCCCCCAACGACGGCGACAAGCTCCTGCCTGTACGGCACTCCGGGAAAGGTTGCGATTGCGCGTTCCAGCGTGCTTGGTGGGATATCGAATCTCGACGCGGCCAGGATTCCGGCGGCGAGGTTGGCCCGATTGTGGTCGCCCGATATCCGCGCCCGCTCCCAGCCCGGCAGCTCGTCGTCGTGCGAGAACCACAACACCTCGGCGGACGTGGCGGCGGCGAACGACTTGCTGTAAGCGTTTTCGCGGTTGAGGACCGCCAGGTCCGAGCGGTTTTGATGGCGAACGATTATCTTCTTGGCATCGGCGTAGGCGGCCATGTCTTCGTACCGGTTCAGGTGATCGGGCAGAAGGTTCGTCACCACCGCCACCGCCGGCGAGATACGGCGTTCGTCGAGACCCTCAAGCTGCCAGCTCGACAACTCCAGCACGACGGTCTGGTCTTCTTTCAGGTTATCGAGCATTCCAACGGCGGATACGCGCATGTTCCCGGCCAGAACCGTGTCCGCTCCATGGGTCTGCAACAGGTGATGTATGAACGTCGCGGTGGTCGTCTTGCCCCGCGTGCCGGTTACTCCGATTGTCTGCGCGGGCGGCCACTCCGAAAAGAACAGCCCCATCTCCATTTCAATAGGCACGCCCGACCGCCGGGCGGTCGCCAGGTACGGCGAGTCCAGGGGCACGGCCGGATTGCGCACGACCATATCGACCTGACGGAAGTCGGACTCGCGGTGCTCACCCAGCACAAATCGTATGGGCAGCTCCGCCAGCGCGTTCACGCTTGGGCGGAGCTCTCGTTCCGATCGGAGATCGGTGACGGTGACGGACGCGCCGCGCGAAGCGAGAAAACGGGCTATGCCCACCCCGCCGCCGTGCAGACCGAGGCCCATCACCAGCACGTTCCGTCCCGTGTAATCGACGGCCTGCTTCACGACAGCGCGGTCTCGGACACGGTCTCAGATGCCGCCGGGTAACTTGGATGGACGGAGTACTCTCTCATATCTATACGGATCGTTAGGCCCCTCATATGCGTACAGCGAGCACGTTTTTCAGCGCATTTAACCACTGCCATCCATTGACACGGTACCAGGCTAAACATACACTTCCATTGGATTCTGTTCTCGCGGTCGGCTACATCGACGTGTCGGCCTTTCCATTGTCGAAAGGACCGCACATCGCGTTGCTTAAGCAGGCATTTTCGCTAATAGCCCATCCTTCCATACGGGTGGGCTTTGCTGTCTTTCGGATACAAAGTTATACGGCGACCGGCACCAAACTGATTCAGTTTCCGAACTAGCGACGGTAAGGGAGGCGACCATGTCGGTAGACTCGTTCGACGTATGCAAAGCCCTGGAATGGTACAAATCGTACCTGTCGTCGGAATGCGAGCTACCGAAACGGGAGATCAGCCTCCGCCTCAGTTGGATCGAGCATTTTTGCAACTCGCTCCCGCGGCGAACGTTGACGATCGAAGAGATCAGCGTTCGGGAGGTTGTCGTCTACTTCGCCGATCAATCCGGCGAGTTCCAGAAACCGCTCGAATGGTATCTGCGCTATAAGGCGCTCGAGTCGTTTTGGGACGATATGGTCGCCGCCGACATGCTTAAGCAAAACAGCATCAAGGGCATTTACGACGACACCGACATCGAGCCTTATGACGAAGAGAACGCCGTGGTCAGCGCCCCGTCGATCCCGGTCAACTGGTCGAGAGCGGAAACCGTCTACTAGCCATACCGACGGCTTGACCGTCCATAAACGCTAACGCTTCAGCAGACCGGAGCTAAAACACCGGCCCGCGGTTTCTAGGATTCTTCTTCGGTCTTTTCGGGCGCGTCTACGATGGTCGTTTCCGTAGTCAGCAGATTTATAGCGGCGCTCACGGCGTTGGTTACCGCCGCCCGCGTCACCTTCACGGGATCGACGATGCCCGCCGCGAACAGGTCCTCGTATTCACCCGACTCGGCGTTGAATCCCACGTTGCCCTCCGCCTCGCGGACTCGCTGCGCGATCACGTCGCCCTCGAATCCGGCGTTTTCGGCTATCTGCATAAGCGGCTGAGCGAGCGCCTGCCGGACGACGTCGGCGCCGATCTGCTCCGTCTCGCTCAGGTCGAGCGCGTCGATAGCCCCCTCGGCGCGCAGGAGCGAGACTCCTCCGCCGGTGACGACCCCCTCCTCAAGCGCGGCCCGGGTCGCCGACACAGCGTCTTCGACCCGGTGCTTCTTCTCACGCTGCTCGATTTCGGTCGGCGCGCTGACGTTCAAAACGGCAATCGTCCCGCTTAGCTGGTTCGCGCGTTCCGACAGCTTTTCGCGGTCGTAGTCGTTCTTGGCTTTCTTGTGAGAGTCCCAGATGGCGTCTATGCGGCGCTGGATCAACTCGGGGTCTCCATGCCCCGCGATGATCATGGTCTCATCTTTGGTCACGGTCACGGTATCCGCACGCCCCAGATGCTCCAGGCCGACCTTGTCCCACCCCAGCCCGATCTCTTTGGCTATGAGCTGGCCGCCCGTGAAGATCGCGTAGTCTTCGAGCATCCACCGCCGTCGGTCGCCGAACGCCGGAGCCTTGACGCCGACGACGTTTATCACTCCGCGAAGGCGGTTGAGCACGAGCGCTCCCAGCGCCTCGCCTTCGATGTCTTCCGCCATGATGATCAGGTCTTTGTTACCGGCCTGCAGGAACTTCTCCATCACCGGAATAACGTCGCTGGCGGCGGTCAGCTTCTGATCGGTTAGGAGTATGTAGGGCCTGCTGACGCTGGCTTCGCTCTGACCTTCACCGCCGGCGAAATACGGAGAAATGAGCCCGCGGTCGAACTTGATTCCGTTTACGTAGTCGACGAAGGTCTCCGAGGTCTTCCCATCCTCGACGTTTACGCCCGCGTCCTTGCCGAGCTTGTCAAAGAGATGGGCCACCATGCGGCCGATCTCAGGGTCCGCGGCCGAGATCGTGCCGACCCATTCGAGCTGCTCGCGTCCCGACACCTCGACCGCCGACTCTTCCAGAAACTCGCTCACCGCTTTGGAGGCAAGCTGAAGGCCGCGGCGCAGGATCATCGCGTTGTAGCCGGCGGTAGTGACCCGGAGTCCTTGAGCGTAGATCGCCTGGCAGAGTATCGCCGCCGTCGACGTGCCGTCTCCGGCCACGCTGTTGGTCTTCTTGGCCGCCTCGTAGGCGAGCCGGGCGCCCGTGTTTACGAACGGGTCTTCCAGGTCCTCCACGTCGGACGCAACGGTTACGCCGTCGTTGGTGATGATGGGTTTGCCGTATTTCCGTTCGAGGACTACGTTGCGACCGCGAGGACCCATGGTCACGCGAACGGCGTTGCCAACCTCGTCGACTCCCGCCTTCAAAGCCTCGCGGGCTTCCTGACCGAACATCACTGCTTTACCTGGCATTGTTCATATCCTTCAAGCGCACGGCGCTCATTAGCGCGTCGAACTCGTGTTTCTCAAGTTGGCGGTTTCGAATCCCGGTCAAGCGATCTCAACCGCCTCTGGGAATTCCTAGCAATCTAGCTTTGATTTTGCTAGCTTTCCAGCTTCTTTTCAAGTGGAGGGTCCGGTTCGACGGATGGCGGGACGCCATGAAAATCGGACATCGCCGCCGGTTCCTCTTTCCAAAGCCATTCGGACTCGTCTGGCTCCAGTCCGCGCCGTTGCAGGAGATCGGGGCGGACCAGGAGCGTGCGCCGCAGCGATTCCCGGTGACGCCAGCGCCGTATCTCTCCGTGGTCGCCTGACAGAAGCACGTCCGGGACCGCCTCGCCCCGAAACTCTCTGGGTCTGGTGAAGTGCGGATGCTCCAGAAGCCCCTCCGAGTGCGACTCTTTGCGCGTCGCCTCGTCGTTGCCAACCACTCCAGGCGCCAGCCTTGCGACGGTCTCCGTCAGAACCAGCGCGGGCAGCTCGCCGCCCGTGAGCACGTAGTCTCCTATCGATATCTGTTCATCGACTAGCTGGACCCGCACCCGCTCGTCGACGCCTTCGTAACGTCCGCAAATCAGTATCAGATGGGTCTTGCGGGAAAGCTCCACGGCGACAGCGTGATCCAGGACCTTGCCCTGGGGAGTCAGAAGCACGACCCAGCTTTCCTCGTTGCGCAGCGCTTCGACGGCCGCCGCGATGGGTTCCGGTTTCATCACCATCCCGGAGCCGCCGCCGAACGTATAGTCGTCGACGGTTTTATGCCGGTCCGTTGCCCAGTCACGGAGATTGTGGGATTCAATCTCAACCAGGCCGGCGCGCCGCGCCCGCCCCAAAACTCCATGCTCCAAAGGCCCCGCCAGCATTTCGGGAAACAGCGTCAGAATGTCGAACCGTATGCTGGCCGGCATCTATGAGTCGCCGCGCAGGCCGGGAATCAGGTTTACGGTCATGGTGTTTCCGTCCAGGTCGATATCGAGGATTATCTCTTTGGTGGCTGGCAGCAGGATTTCGCTCGACTGCCGGCGGACCACGTAAACGTCGTTAGAGCCGGTCTCGAAAATCTCCACGACTTCGCCGAGCACTTCATTTTCCGTCGTGACGACTTCCAGTCCCATTATCTGGAAGTGAAAGTAACGTCCATTCAGGAGTCCGACGGCCCGCTCGGTCTCGCAGTAGATGGTCTCGCCCCGCAGCCGCTCGGCCCGCTCGCGCGAATCCAGCCCTTTGAGCTTCAGCCGCTCCCCGGTGAGGTTGAACCGCTCGATCGTGGCGGGCGTGCGATGGCTGCCGATAAAGACTTCGCAAGCAGGCTCGAAGATGCCGTAGAGATCGGTCAGCAGCTCGAGCTTTACCTCTCCCTTGAGCCCGGCTGGTCTGGTGACTTCCGCGACAGGGATGAATCGCGGGGGGCGGTCGGTCAGCCGGCCTCCACGATCTCCAGCTGGCACCGCTTGCCCTGACCTATTGGCGCCGCACGCATTACCGTGCGAATCGCCGTCGCCATGCGACCCTGACGTCCGATAACCCGGCCCATGTCACGCTGGTCGACTTCGAGCTCGTAGATCGTCACCCTGCCGCGGTCGCGCCGCGTCACGCGCACGGCGCCGCGGTCGGTAACCAGGTGGCGGGCGATGAACTCTATCAATTCATCCATGTTCGGCCTCGACTGATCTTACGTCCCGCTCAGGACTTCGTTTTGGACTTGGGCGCGATCTTCCTGGTGGCTCTTGCCTTGGCCTTCGATTTGGATTTCGCGCGCGCCTTGGCTTTGGAAGCGGCCTTCGCCTTGCCCGCCGCTTTGCCGGAAGCGGCCTTGGCTCGCGGCTTCGCTGGCGGCTCTGGCGCGGGTTCGGGAGCTTCCACGACGGCGGCTTCGCCGTTGCTGCTCTTGAGGTTCTCTCGAAAACCGGGCTCCGCCAGCTCGAGGATCTTCCACACCCGGTCCGAAGGCTGAGCGCCCTTGGCGATCCAGCTCCGGGCCGCGTTCACGTCTACCCGAAAATCGGAAGGTTCGGCTAGCGGATCGTAGTAACCCAAATCGGAGACGGTCCGCCCATCGCGGGAAGCCTTGGACGGAGCAACCACGATCCTGTACGACGGCCTGCCCCGTCTTCCTCGACGCGCTAAGCGAATCCTAAGCAATACTCTGGCTCCGAATGTCTGGACGCTTGTTCTGGTTCCCCGCCGACCCTGGTGATGCACGGTGGCGGCAGGCAGAAATTATATCAGCGATGGGTGTTGATATCCCTAGTCACGTACGGCAAACCCGTGAATCCACTTTCCTCCGTCCAGGCCGAGCGGCCAATCTCGCGTCCCAAGCGTCAGCGCCCGCAGCCCCGATTTAGCGAGAGCGGCTTCCAGCTCGTCCTCGCTGTACCGGGCAAGAACTCTCTCCAAGCTCGTTCCCTGATTGGTAACCAGGCAGCCCCGGCCGGCCCGCATCGCCAGGTATACGATCCCCCCGCCGACGAGTATGCGGCGAATCTCGGCGAGCGCCCGCGGCAGCGCCCGCTTCGGGATGTGCAAGAGCGAGGCGCAAGCCCAGGCGCCGTGGAACGATCCCGCGCCGAAGGGACTGTCGAGCATGTCGCCGCAAACGAGTGCCGCCGGAGCCGATCGAGCGCCCGCGGTGCGCAACATGCCGACCGCCGTATCGAGGCAGACCGGCGCGGCGCCCGCGTCGTTGAGCCGCCACGAGTCGACTCCCGGACCGCTCCCGACGTCCAGCACGCGCGGTCGCGGCCCGAACCTGTCAATTAGCAGCGAAACAAACTCGGCAGCGTCAGCCTCGATCCCGGCGCCTTCCGACCGGCGGAAATAGTCCGGGGCCATCCGCTCATAGGCCGCCCGGTTGACCGACCGCCAGGCCGCGGGGTCGGCCAAGGCCATTGCTACCTGCCGATGCTTCTCAGGTAGTTGCGGCACGCCTCGGCGCGCATCTTCGGCGTCTGGTCGGTCTGAAGTCCGCCGTGGCATCCCAACCACCGCTGAAAGCCTATCTCGTCGATCACATCGAACAGGGCCGGGATGCTCTCGAACAGGTCGCCGTCGCCTATGTTCACGAAACGCCACTTCCGGTAGTCCTGAAGGTGCAGGTACGCGATCCGGTCCTTGACTTCACGCATACACCGTATGGCGCCCCATTCCAGAAGCTGCGCGTGCGACAGATCGACGCATAGCTTGAGCGTCGGAGCCAGGTCGACCACCGTCTTGACCTCTTCCTCGCTCTGCACGACCTGGCCGTAATGAAAGTGGAAAGTCACGTCGATTCCCTTGTCGACTCCATACTTCGCGAGTACCTCCCCGAACCCGGCGAACGATGCGATCTCTTCCCGCGTGGGCGACCGGTCCTGCGGACGCGGCGGCGCCATGATGACGTACGAATCGGCGTTGACAGCCGCGGCGAGGTCGATGCGGCGCTTGTTCAATTCGATGGCCACTCGGTCGTCGGCAAAACCCCAGTTCTGGCCGCAGACGGACGCCACGGGAAGGCCCGTTTCCTCGACGATGTCGTTGATCCGTTCGGCTGAGCCGAGCCAGTCCAGCGGCTGGCGGATCTCCCAGCCATCCCATCCCGTTTCTTTGAGATCCAAGAGCATCTCCTGAAGATCGGGCGTGGGGCCCCATTCGAGCGTGTTGTAGGCGAACCTTAAAGACATCGGCTGTTTCCTTTCGCGATCCGAGATTCTCGACGAGGTAGTTCAAGATATATTGCTATCGGTCGCCGGACAATTCCAGGAGCACGCGCCCGGGACTATGAAGCGCGTGGGCGCTCCCGCAAGCGGCGAGTTGGAGAGCGGGCGTAATCTATTGAAATGCGGATAGTTCCGAAATTTGGAAAGGGCGGGTAGTTGACGCAATCGCGCAACGGAGGCGAGGAAGACGCACTCGACCGTCTGATTCGACGCCGCGTTTTTGAACCGGTAACTCCCGAAAGTGAAGCGGACGTGCCACCGGCTGCGGCCGAAGCGGGCGCAGGTCCTGTTGACCAAACAGACGCCGGCGTCGCCCCGCCGCCGCGGGACCCTCCAAATGATCCGGAACCGCCTCCGAATCCAGTTATCGAAGTCGGCCCCCCTGCCACCCCACCACAGACCGGTTACGCCGAGCCGCCGCGAGTAGTAAGGAGGGCGAGGCCGGTCACCCCCGGACCGCCCGAGGGCGCGCTCACCGACTGGGACCAGGTCCGTCAGTCGCCTTATTTCCGGTTCCTGCTTTTGGCAGTCGCGGTGGTGGTTGTTTTCTTCGTGGCACGGGCCCTCGCCGGAGCACTGGGCGGCGGAGTGAACTCGCTGTTCGACAGGCTAGTCTCGCTTGACGCCCCGTTCCCGCCCATTCCGGGCCCCGACGACCCGGTTGTCGTCGCGAGCATCGACCTGCGCGCGGCGGCGCGCGTCGGCGCGCCGCTGGTTCTGGCGGTCGTATGGCTGATGGGCGGATACCAAATCGACCGCGCGGCCAGGCGGGCCATGAGGGTTGGAGGCCCTCCGGGCACCCGGATGCCTTTCAGCTATGGGATAGCCGCCGTCGGTTGCGTATTCCCGCTCTTGATATTCGGAATCGCGGGACTGGCCTGGGGCGGCATAAACCTGGCGGTTTGGACGATCCGCCATCAGGCCTGGGGGCCAACGGGCACGCTGCTGGCGTTGCTGGCCGCGCTCGCCTTGCTCATCCGGGGATTGGTTGCCTGGCGAGAAAGACAGGAGCCCGACGACTACCTTTCCGGCCCCTGAAAACTCAGATCGCGCCGCTCGAACGGTTCGCCTCCGAGTCGGCCATCGCGGCCCCGACTAACAAAGACCGCGTCTCACCCCGGCGCGACGAAGCGGCCTAGAGTTCTCCCGACTCCGTTCCGATGATTTCCCCTACCCGGAGCTGTCCGGTTTCTTCATCCTGGACCAGCTCGAAGTCCACTCGCTCATCCTTGGATACGTGCAGTCGGAGGGTGGTTCCCACCCTTTCGCAGCCCATCGCACGCTCGGTGGCGATCTCCATGCGTTTGCAGGCTTCGGAAAACAGAGAACTCAAAGAAACCGATCTTCTTCCAACCAAATAGACAGCGTCCCTTCACTCGTGCATAGCGGGTGATCTTACGCTAGAAAGCGTTCTCGATTTCGGTCGCCGTGTCAATGGCGCGGCGGCAGGTCGACCTGCTTAAACTGATCGTCGGCGTTCTCTATCCTGACCCGCGGAACTATCCATCGTGCAGTCGTTCCGGCCAGCAAGCGCGCCCGCTCGCCTAGTCCCAGATCGAAGCCATCGTCCAGGCGTTAAGCGAACGCACCGTGCTCGGCGCGCCCTGCGACCTCAGCGATACGCCCAGGCTGTCCTCACGCTCCGGGTAGACCCTGACCCCCAGCGCCTGCCGGCCGTTCACGAAGACCTCCACCACGCTGCGGTCGACAAACACCCTCAGCCGCAGCGGCTCGTCCTCGGCCAGCGAGAAAGGCGCCGTCTCAGGGGGACGCGAGAGCGCGTCGGCCGCCGTCGACGAGTAGGACGTATCTATCGAGACCAGGGTCTCCCGGATTCCGGGCCCGAAGACGCCGCCTTCGATCCGGCGCGCTGCCGGGAAGCCCCGTTCCTTGTAGAACGAAATACGCGTCAGCTCTTCCCTGCGAGGCGAGCGCAACACGTTTAGCTCCACCATCGGCGCGTCCCGCAGATCGATCTCGACCTCCATCTCCAGCGTGTCGCCGGAGACGCCATCCAGCACCACTTCCCGGTTCGCCGGAAGCTCCAACGCCCCCAGCCGCCGCTCGTCCCGTCGGAGCGATTTCAGCGCCTCGACCGGCTCAATCGACAGATCGTCCCCGTCTACCGTCAATCGCCGCGGCAGCGTCATCAGCTGGTTCCAGTCGCGCGTCGGCTTGCCCGCGTTCATGTTGAAGATCGCGATCAGCCCGCCCTCGCCGTCCGGCGTGGCCGAGGGCGCGTGGACCCCGCACGGCGTGGCCGCGCCGAAGTTGAACTTCGCGCCGTGCGTCACCACGAACTTGTCGCGGTCGGTGTCATAGTCGCCCAGCAGGTACTGGCCGCCGCTCATGTGACTGAAGAACAGCAGTATGTGGCGGTCCCCGATAGGCCAAAAATACGGGCAGGCACCGTCGTCGCCCACCAGCGTGAAAAGGTCGCCCTCGATAAACGGGTGCATGTACTCCCAATGCTCCAGATCGCGGGAGCGGAACAGGTAGTTGGCCCGCACGGGCATTCTCACGGGACCCTCCGGTTTCTTCCCCGCCGAAAGCGAGTAGTACATATCGCCCTTCCGCCAGACGCACGGGTCGAACACGTTGTACGGCAAGGCCGGCCCGTCCGGCGCGGCTATCGGAATCACGGCCTTGTTGGCGACCTTCTCCCAGTTCAACAGCAGCGGATCGCTCGACACCGCCACCATGTTCCCGGCCTGGGTGCCGTGATACATCGCGATCACGCGGTCGTCTTCCACCAGCGTCGTGCCCGAGTAGCAGTCGCGCTCGGGACCGGGATAGATGGCGTAGGGCAGATCGCGCCAGCGCACGAGGTCGTCGGACACCGCGTGCCCCCAGTGCCACCGCGAGTCGTCAGGCGGATTGGCCTGGTAGAACAGGTGCCAGCGCCCCTGCCAGCGGCAGAGTCCGTTCGGATCGTTGAGCACCGATTCCGGGTTGACGTAGTGATAGGCCGGGCGGAACCTGTCGCCCGCGTACGACTTGCGATATTCGATCAGCCGCCGCATCAGCGGGTTCGCCGCCAGCGCGGCCTCCTGCTCCTCCAGCGTGGTCGGAAACGTGTACGCGGGAACGAGCGATCTGCGATCCGTCATGCTGCCTCCCAGCTTCGACGCGGCCGGCGGGCCATCAGGCCGGTCGCAGAATCTACTAAGCCGCCTGTTCGACTACAAGCATCCAGCCACGCTGAGCTGCATTTGAAAGCCGGTCGGGGAGGAATGTCGGTACCGCGGGCCGTGGAGATGGGAACATGTCGGAGTGGTATATGGTAGATACAGTCACTGCCTTTCTACCCTATGGGAGGTTCGATGGGCCTCAACATCAAGAACGAAGAGACCTGCCGGCTGGCGAGAGAGCTGGCACAGGTCACGGGCGAGTCGATGACGGGGGCAATTACCGTCGCCCTGAGGGAGCGGCTTGAGCGTGAAAGGCGTCAACGCGGCGTCAACGCGCGCCTGAGGAAGATGCGCGCGATCGCGGAGCGCTGCGCCAAGCTGGTGCGCGACGGCGGACCCTCCGCAGTCGAGCATGGCGAGTTGCTATATGACGAGCGCGGGCTGCCGAAGTGATCGTCGACACGTCGGCGGTGATGACGATCCTCTTCGGCGAAAGCGGAGCCGAGCGGTACGACACCGCGATCGCCGAGGCACGGCGCTGCCGGATGTCTGTCGTCAACTTTCTGGAAGCGGCTATCGTGCTGGAGAGCCGCAGCGGAGCGGCGGCCGGGCATGAGCTTGACGCCTTTTTGAGGGAAGCTGAGATCGAGCTGGCGGAGGTGACCGCCGAGCAGGCGCAGGCGGCGCGTCGCGCATGGCGGCGATTCGGCAAGAGCAACCACCCGGCGGGGCTGAACTTCGGAGATTGCTTCGCCTACGCGCTGGCGGAAGCTACCGGAGAGCCATTACTGTTCAAGGGCGGCGACTTTGCGCTCACCGATGTCGAGCCCGCGTAAGGCGATATCGGGAGCCATATAACCGTCGTTCCCGTCGATGCAGCCAAGGCACGGTCACCAACCGGGCGGTTTAGTGATGGTTCCGTTTTTATCTACTAGCGTATCGGGGAATTGGCTCCGCCTGAGGTGACTCTTCCAGAGACGCTTCACGTAGGTCGCGGCCTCGCACAAGTCGTTAGGCGCCGGGCTCCGATAGTCAGGATTCACCAGCGTGACGCGTAGGTCCAGACCATCCCGCACGTACCGCATTGCGCCGGCGAGGTCGGCGTCTTTTGATACGACGACGGCCTGCTCGTAATCTCCGTTGAAGCCATCGACCAGGAGACGTGTAGCCAGGTTCACGTCCGACCCCTTCTCCTCCATGTCCCTGATCGAAACATAGGCTGGCAGTCCCGGCACGGATTTGACCAGCGGGCGAACCTTCACTCTGCGCCGGAACGCGCCAAAGTAGACTTCGAAGCCCGGCAAAGTCGCCAGGGCCCTCAGGTAAGTCTGTTGCCGTTGAGGTTGAGTCGGGTCGTTGGGGCGTGGATGGAGAAGGGCGGTGAAGTAGCAGACCCGCTGAATAGTGTCATCGGGGAACAAGGTGTCCGCGAGGTTCCGCAAATCCAGCCATTTGAACGGTGTATTCCTGACTGCGCGGTAATAGAGATTGAAGCCGTCGACGTAGAAGTTAGTGATCATTCGCTACGCTCATGGAAAGACAGAGACCGCCGTAGTGGCGGTCTCAACCCTGCCGCCGAAGCGATAGGGGCTATACTCCTACCGGTATCGGCAGGAGTTCAAATTCTACCATTCACGGCAATAACCAGCCATTTATCTGTGCGAGTACGCGCAACTTTCTGGCTTGATCAAGACATTTCTTGACAGAGCCGTCAAACCGCTCCATCCTCAGAAAACCACTTAACCACTGATGGAGACACCTTTTATGAATGCACCGCGAGAGAAATTCTCCAGCCAGGCCGCCCCCGAGCTCCTGTCGGCGATGCGCGAGATCGCCCGCAAGGAAGGCCGCCACTTCCAGGCGGTCCTGGAAGACGCGATGCAGACCTACATCGAAATCAGGGAGCAGGGGAAGGTCCGCCCCGACACTATGGCTCATTTCCGGGCCAGCCTCGAAAAGAACCGACGCCTCGGAGAGCTGCTGGGTAAGTCGTGATGAGCGACTTCCCGACCATCGAGGAAGTCGTGGCGATTCACGACACTGCTATCCGCGAGTTCGGCGGCTCCACGGGACTCCGCGACGCCGGCGCGCTCGAATCCGCGCTCATGCGTCCGCAGCTTGGCTACTACGATGGCCTGATCGAGGAGGCCGCCGCGCTGATGGAGAGCCTCGCCTTGAACCATCCCTTCGTGGACGGCAACAAGCGCACCGCCTTCTTCGCGACCGATACTTTCCTGCGCAAGAACGGCCGTTTCATCGACTGCGACGGTGATGAGACCTACGAGTTCTTCATGCGGCTGTTCAAAACCAACTCGTTCCGGTTCGATCAGTTGCGAACGTGGCTCGACGAACACACAAGACCCGTCGCGGGATTCTGATGCCCTCCAACCGCCAGTACAGCGTGACGCGGTCCTCCTATGAATTCGTCCCCTCCCATCCGCCATTCCCGCGCCCTTATCCGTCATTCCGGCGAAAGCCGGAATCTAGAGGGGAGCAGTGGGGCACCCCCAACCCGTCATTCCCGCGAAAGCGGGAATCCAGATCCGATGCCACGCTCCCGCTTGACCGGCATGGCGACTTGGCCGGGACTCACACCGACTTCGACGCAACACCCTGAAATGTCCGGCCAGCTATTCACCCAGTACTACCTGACCGAGGGCATCAAGTCCACCACCAGGTGGAACTCCGCCGCCGCCAACGTACAGACATTCCGCGACCGGCTCGGGCGTCTATTCGACGCCCTCCAGGCTCACAGCAGTCCCAACGAGGCCGTCACCGAGCAGGAGCTGATTCGCCCGGTGCTGGAGTTGCTGGGATGGACCGACTACCTGCCGCAGCAGGGCACGAGCCGCAACGAGGACGTACCCGACCATCTGCTCTTCGCCGACGAGGACTCCAAGAACCGCGCCGCCGCCAGACGCGACCCGGACCAGCGCTACGCCGATGCCCTGGTGGTTGAAGAGAGCAGGCGGTTCGGACTCCCTCTCGACGCCCGCGACGAGCACGACGTGGTCCGCGCCAGGACGCCCCACGGCCAGATCCTGCGCTACCTTTCAACGGCGGACTACGTTACCGACGGCGGCGCCCGCTGGGGAATACTCACCAACGGCGGCGCGTGGCGTCTCTACGACCGGCGCGCCCGTCCCCGCGCCACCGGCTACTTCGAGGTCGATCTCGCCGAAGTCCTGGAACCCGGCGCCGAAGACGGCCTGCGCGCGTTCAACCTCCTGTTCCGCCGCGACTCCTTCATCAAGCGGGCGGGCGCGACCGACACATTCCTGGAGCGCGCGCTGGAGGAAGGCCGGCGCTACGAGCAGCAGGTCGCGCAGGACCTCTCGCGCGTCGTGTTCGAGCGCGCCTTTCCCGGCCTCGCGCAGGCCCTGGCCGACGCGGGTAATCACGACCTCGCCGATGTCCGGCAGGCGGCGCTCGTGCTCCTCTACCGGCTGCTGTTCCTGCTCTATGCCGAGGACCGCGGCCTCCTGCCCGTCAACGACACCCGCTACGACGACTACGGGCTGCTGAAGCGGGTGCGATTGGACGTCGCCGACCGCACCGATAGAGGCGACACGTTCTCGAACGTCGCGAGCAGCTACTACAACCACGTCATGACGCTTTGCAGGATCATCGACCGTGGCGACCCTTCCATCGGCCTGCCGCCCTACAACGGCGGACTGTTCGCCGCCGAGGCCGCTCCGTTGCTCGAAGACGTCCGACTGCCCGACGCCGCGTTCGCCCCGATAGTCCACGACCTCAGTCACACCGAGACCGACGGCGAGCGCCGCTTCGTCAACTACCGCGACATGTCCGTCCAGCAGCTCGGCTCCATCTACGAGCGCCTGCTCGAACGCGAGCCGGTCATGGGCGACGGCGGCGAGATCGTCATCCGCCCCAACCCCTACGCGCGCAAGGACAGCGGCAGCTTCTACACGCCACAGGAGCTTGTCGACCTGATCGTGGACCGCACGCTAAAGCCGCTTGTCGAAGAGCGCCTCAAGGCGTTCGAGGACAAGTCGAACGAGCTGAAGAGCGACCGCCGCCCCAAGTCCCAGCGCATCGCCGAGCTGCGCAGGCTCGACCCCGCCGAAGCCGTGCTCGATCTCAAGGTGCTCGACCCGGCGATGGGCAGCGGCCACTTCCTGGTCACCGCGGTCGACTATCTATCCGACGACATCGCCGACCTTGCCGAGTTCGCGCCGTTCGTCCCCGAATGGCTCGACGGCGAATACGAGTCCCCGCTCGTGGGCCGCATAGCCTCCATCCGCGCCGAGATAGAGCGCCGCGCCGACGATTCCGGCTGGATCCTGGACAAGGCCCAGCTCACCGACCAGGCCATCATCCGCCGCATGGTGCTCAAGCGCTGCATCTACGGCGTCGACAAGAACCCGCTCACCGTCGAGCTCGCCAAGGTCTCGCTGTGGCTCCACAGCTTCACGGTAGGCGCGCCGCTCTCGTTTCTCGACCACCACCTGCGCTGCGGCGATTCGCTGATCGGCCTGCGCGTCACCGACGCCCGCGAAGACCTGGACAAGCTCGGAGGACTGCTAACGGCGAGCGCCGTCGCCGGCGTCGAGACCGCCGCCGACGGAATGCAGCTAATCGAGGAGATGTCCGACGCCGACGTGGCCGAGGTGCGCGAGTCGGCGGCGCTGTTCCGCAACGTAGAGAAGGCCACCGCCGACCTGCGCGGCGCGCTCGACTTCCTCTGCGGCCTGCGCTGGCAGACCGCCGGGATGAAGCGGCTCGACCGCATGGCCCGCGAGGGAATCGTCAGCCAGATCCTCGGCGAGCGGCCCGACGAGGCCTACGACCTCCTCGCCCACGGCCCCGATTCCCCCACCCCCTCTCCCTCGATGGGAGAGGGTAGGGGTGAGGGTGTTCCCCCAACCCCCGCCTCATCCTCCTTCAACGACCTCTGGACCGACGCCACGTCCATAGCCCGCCGCGAGCGCTTCCTGCACTGGGAAGCCGCCTTCCCCGGCGTCTGGCGCGGCTGGCAGAACCAGCGTCCCGACGGCGGATTCGACGCCGTGATCGGCAATCCGCCCTGGGACCGCATCAAGCTGCAAGAGGTCGAGTGGTTCGCCACCCGCGACCCGACTCTTGCGCGGGCGCCCACCGCCGCCGCCAGGAGAGCGGGCATCCGGGAGCTGCGAAGACAGGGAGCGCCGCTCGTCGCCGACTTCGACGCCGCCAGGGAACGCGCCGACAAGCTCGGCAAACTGGTCCGCGCGTCCGGCCACTACCCCCTGCTCGGCGGCGGCGACATCAACCTCTACTCGCTCTTCGTCGAGCGCTCCATGAGCCTCATCAAGCCCGACGGCCTGGTCGGACTGCTCACGCCGTCCGGCATCTACGCCGACAAGACCGCCGCCCGCTTCTTCAAGTCCGTCTCCACCAAGGGCCGCGTTTCCGGCCTCTTCGACTTCGAGAACAGGAAGATCTTCTTCAAGGACGTGCACGCCTCGTTCAAGTTCTGCGCCCTGGTCTTCGGCGGCGAGCGGCGGCGCTTCGACCGGACCGACTGCGCCTTCTTCCTGCACGACGTGAGGACCATCGACGACCGCGACCGCTGCTTCCCGCTCGCGCCCGACGACTTCGCCCGCGTCAACCCCAACACGGGCACCGCGCCCGTGTTCCGCACCCGCTGCGACGCCGACATAACCCGCCGGATCTACGAGCGGCACCCCGTGCTAGTCGACCGTTCCGACGGCGAAGAGCGCCGCGCCTGGCCAGTCAGGTACGTCCGCATGTTCGACATGACCAACGACTCCCACCTCTTCCGCACCGCCGCGCGGCTGGAGGAGGAGGGCTTCTATCCGGTCCAGGGCAACCGCTGGAGGCGTGGGAACGAAGAACGCCTGACCCTGTATGAGGGCAAGATGGTGCAGGCGTTCGATCACCGCGCCGCCAGCGTGGTCGTCAACTCGGATAACCTCAACCGCCCGGCCCAGCCGCGCCAGACCACGCTCGAAGAACACGCCGATCCCAACTGGCTCCCCGACCCGCAGTTCCGGGTGAGTGAAGACGCAATCGAGTGGCCTGAGGGCCTTGGCGGGATCGTGGCATTCAAGCACGTCACAGCCCCTACGAATGTGCGGACCATGATCGCCTGCATCGCACCTAGGGCCGGTTTCGGGAATAGTTTGCCAATCTTTCTTCCAATGGACGAAGCGTCCGATGGGGCTGCATTGGCATATAAGGAATCTTCACATCTACTTATAGCCAACTTGAATGCTCTCGTGTTCGACTTCGTTACACGACAGAAGGTCCAGGGACAGAATCTCAACTGGTTCGTCGTCGAGCAGCTACCCGTCATCGCGCCCGGCGACTACGACCGCCGGTTCGGCGCGGTCACCGCGCGGGAGCTTGTCCGCAACCACGTGCTCCGACTCACCTACACCGCCCACGACATGGCGCCCTTCGCCCGCGACCTGGGCCACGACGGCCCGCCGTTCGCCTGGGACGAAGAGGAGCGCCGCCACCTGCGCGCCCGGCTCGACGCCCTCTACTTCCACCTCTACGGCCTGGACCGCGACGACGCCCGCTACGTCCTCGGAACCTTCCCCATAGTCCGCCGCTCAGACGAATCCCAATTCGGCACATACCGCACCCGCGACCTAATCCTCGCCTACCTCAACGCCCTCCACGCCGGGGATGCGGAGACGGTTGTGGCGGTGTAGGGTTCACCAACTGGACGGCTTGGTAATGACGCCCGTCGCGTCCTCCATCCTGTTAGGGAACTGACTCCGTCTCAGATGACTCTTCCAAAGACGCTTCACATAAGTCGCGGCGTCGGACAATTCCTCGGCACTGGAGTTCCGATAGTCAGGATTTACCAAGGTAACGCGAAGGCCGAGATCGTCTCGCACGTATCGCATTGCGCCAGCAAAGTCGGCATCGTTGGACACGACGACCGCCTGTTCGTAGTCTCCTCTAAAACCATCTACGAGGAGACGTGTCGCCAGGTTCACATCCGATCCTTTCTCCTCCGAGTCTCTGATCAGCACTTGGGTGGGCAGACCCGCAACTGGCTTCACCAGCGGACGAAGCTTCGTCCTAGGCCGAAAGGCTCCAAAATAGACCTCGAAGCCTGACAAAGTCATCAATGCCCTGAGATAAGTCTGTTGTCGTTGAGGTTGGGTAGGGTCGTTAGGGCGCGAAAGGAGAGGGGCTGTGAAGTAGCAGACCCGTTGAATAGTGTCCCCGGGAAGCAACGTCTCGGCGAGCCTCCTTAAGTTCAGCCACTTGAACGGCGTCTCCTTGACAGCGCGGTAGTAGAGGTTGAAGCCGTCAACGTAGAAGTTGGTGATCAATCGGCGATGCTCAAAGAAAGACAGAGACCGCCTCTGAAGGCGGTCTCGACCCTGCCGCCGAAGCGAAAGGGGATGTGCCTATATCTTACTAACTGAACAATGGTTGTCGACCTCCGGTTGTCGACCTCCTAGTTATCAATCCGTCGACATTTTTGCTAGGAGGCATTTACGCTTTTGATAGTCTTCAAGACTTTCATAATCGCATCGAATCCAAGTTCGTCACCTGAATATCGAACCTCGTAGAGCCCTTGAAGGTTGGACGGCAGGGTTGTTTCTTGCTCGACTAGCAGAATAGAACGATCACTGTACAGTGCCATCGCGGCTCCAATTTCAATGAGCACGTTTTGGTTTAGGATCGCGACTCCCCCGCCATTGAGCCTACAGACTCGCGGTGAACGGCTGGACTGCGTCCAGTGTCTCGGCCTTGGGCAATGCGCCGCTGAACCTCTGTCTTTCCACGCCGGGAGTGGCGGGCTCGGAAACGGCCGCGAAACGTATGAGTCCCATGGGGAGAAACTCCATCGCCAGCAGACCGCCGGATGGGACTCGCCACTGAGTTTGCACAAGTCCGTCCGGATTGACGCCTATTTGTGGGTCCGGCAATTCCCGCTCGCTTATGAGGAACAGCGCCATCGCCCTAAGCGAATCGATATCCATGGGCGGCTCATCGGGGTCTTCCTCGACAATATCGTAAAGATAGGCGAGCCTGTCCGCGACCGCATCGCGCCCCAGCGTCTTTATGACGCCAATTATTTCTTCGGGCGTGCCTGCGGTATCTATGTCTGCCTCGCTGGCGGGATGGAGAGCAACCCTGTCACTCAGCTTCATTCGCTCACTTAGACGCTTTGAGAACTTCCACGAGGGCGGTGAATTCGCTCCGCATCCTAAACCCCTCCCGACGTTCCGCTCTTTCTAGGATAACTTGGCGGTAAGCCAGAAGGGCGATGATGCCGACACCTACAGGTGCTTCAGAATGTGGTCGGCTATGGGCACTGCGAGTTTCGCGCCTACTGGATTCGCTGCCCCAAAGAACAGTTCGAACATGGGAGAGTTCATAGAATTTCTGAACGTGCGTGGAGTAGGCGCGACACTTGTAAACACGGATTCAAGCCGTTTCCGGTAGAGACCGGCGATCAGAGCGCTTCCTGGCGGTCGTTCGTGGCGCGGAGCGTCACCAAACAGGGATAGCTGCGAGGATTCCTGGTAGAAATCTCGCCAGTGTTCGTTCCCTCCAAAAACCCTATCAAGATGGGTAGCCAGAGAGTCGGACGGCACGTTCTCCGTTGGCATCATTCGGGTGATGGCCATCAACGGAAACAAAATCCAGCAGTCGATTTTCTGTGTTCCAGCTATCGCCTCAACCGTTTCCCAGTCAACCTCCGTCGCGTAGGGATCGAGAAACACAACGGCCCTGTCGAAAGTGCCCATGCTGGCGCAGAACTTGGGCAGCGCCAAATTTGCGTCGTCCGTGACAACCTCAATGCTCCGATCAGGATGCCTTGCGACCAAGCGTCGGAGAATCTCGCTGCGCTCTTCGCTTTTCTCGATAAACACAAGACGGTCAAAGGGTCTGTCTTGTACTTCCAGGGCCCGTGCTGCCGATCCGTTCAATATCTCCGTGAATTCTCTGTAATCCTCCGGCGCGTATCCTGAACCCGGCTGCCACGTACCGTCACCGGCGAAGGCGTCAACGTAAATCAATCTGAACGGCCGGTCCTTCAGAACGGTGGTGTAGGTGTTCAGATAGTTGTAGATGATTCTCAGTTTTTCTTCGGTCCAAGGACCACCATAGGAAATCACTCCAGACTCTCCAATACCGGCATTTGCCGCCAGAACTTGCCGTCGATGGTGGCCTTGTCCCCGCCGCGCTTGTTTCGGACGCCGCCTAGCTGCTTGAGGAAGAAGGCGACGCCGGCCCTGTTGGATTGATCGCGCAGGTCGCGCGCCCATGCGAGGTCCATGGGCCGGGCGCGGAAGCCGCTTTCGCCGCCGACGATGACCCACTGCAACGCCCCGCGCTCCAGCCATTCGGCCAGCTCCAGCCGCTCCAGCAGCGGCTCCGCCGACACAAAACGCACCGGCGCGGGCAACCGCTCCAAGACCGTCAGCCTGGGCGCGTACTTCTGGCTCTCGACCGAAGTGCCGATCCAGATGTTGGGCGGCCAGCCTTCGGGAAAGCGATCTTTGTATCGATCCCACCACGCGACGGCACGTCCCGGCCGCTTGGTCAGCACCTGGAATACATGGCCCCGTTCGGACGCCGCCTTGCGCATCACGTCAAATGTTTCAAAGACGAAGTCGAACGGGACTCTCTGGTGAAACAGGTCGGCCATGCTGTTAACGAAAACATGGCGGGGTTTCTTCCACTTGAGTGGAGTGGACAGGCGTTCGGGGAGCAAGTGAACGTCTTCGGGACTGGTCGCATAGCCGGTGACGCCCATCGCCCGCAGCCGCGGGTAGAGGGCAAACATGTAGCAGTTATCGCAGCCCGGCGAAACGCGCGTGCAACCCGTCACCGGATTCCAAGTCTCGTCCGTCCACTCGATTGCCGAGGGTATTTCGGTCGCTCCCCTTACAAAAGTCTAGGCAGGCGTTAGGTTTATGTGAGTATTGCATAATGACCGGGCGGTCTGCGAACCGCCCCACTCCGACCCGGTCTAAATCAAGATCGGCGCTATCGTTCGCCGCAGGGCGCGTTTCGACTGATCTTCGAGCCTCGTTAAGCGACGCTTAAGCGTCGGCGGTTAATAATTGAGCAAGACCCGACAATTCATCATATGAGCAGCGCCTATTAGCCGACTTGCCGTCGCCGATATTGGATCGAACACCACCCGCGTGATAATCGTCGACCGCGGCGGTGGCGGCGACCTCAACATCATCTCCCAGTCCAAGCGGGCGTTGAAGCTCACCCGCGGCCTGGGACCCGACGGCTCGCTGGACGAGGACTCGATGCGCCGCCTGACAGACACGATTCGCGATTTCGTGGCGGTTGCCAAATCGGCGCGGGCGGGCGAAATCGTCTTCGCCGCCACCTCCTTCCTTCGCGATGCCACGAACGGCGAGGAGATAGTCCGCCGCGTCCGGGAGGAGACCGGCGCGGAGATCCGGGTACTCACCTCGGACGAGGAAGCGCGCCACGCCTGCCTCGGCGCGGCCTACGGGCTTCCCGTCGATTCGGGCGTCGCGGTGGACATCGGCGGCCGCAGCGCCGAGATAGTCGAGCTGAGGGACCGCCGGATGGCCCGCAAGCAGGTCTTCCCGCTCGGCGCGCTGCGCGTGAGCGACGAGTTTCTCCGTTCGGACCCTCCGTCCAAGAAAGAGCTGACCGCGCTAAGGCGGCACGCCGAGGCGACCCTGGAATCCGCGCTCGGCAAGTACTCGCTCGACGGCGGGATGCTCGTGGGCACGGGTGGGACGATCCGCAACCTGGCCAAGATCGACCGCAGACGCCGCGGCTACACGTTCTCGCGGCTGCACGGCTACAAGCTGACCGGCAACCGGCTTGCGGCGATAATCAAAGACCTCGCATCCAGGGAACGCGGTAGGCGCCGCCAGGTCCCCGGACTCAATCCAGCCCGGACCGACTCCATCGTGGGCGGCGCGGTCGTTCTCGACACCATCATCCAGGCGCTCGGCGCCAGGTCGATTATCATTTCGGGCGACGGTCTGCGGGAGGGGTTGGCGCTGGATTTGCCGGGTGACTCGTTGCCCGACGTGGTTGCGGTGCGGGAGAGCTCGATCACCGCGCTCTCGTCAAGGTTTGGATCGTGGCGGCCCGATTCGGCACGGCGCTGCCGCAACGTCGCCCTGGCGCTGGTAGAGGCGGCGTCGCCGGACACGCCGGAAGAGCTGAGAAACCTTATGGGCTACGCGGCGCAGGTCCTCGAAGCGGGGAGCAGCATGGACTACTACAACCGCTTTTCCCACGCCGCGAGCATCGTCGAGCTGAGCGACCTGAGGGGATTCCTGCACGCGGAGATCGCCTTCATGGCCGGGTCGCTGCAGATGGCCGGTAGAAACGGGTCCGACCTCGAGCGCTACGCAGACGCCGCCGGCAAGCGCCGCTCCAGCCGCCTGCCACAAGCCGCGGCGATACTGGAAACGGCGGACGAAGTCGCCCGGCGTCTCTCCGTCGACGCCGAAGACAGCCTGCACGCCCGCCGCGAAGCCGGCGTCCTGACCGTCAGCGCGGCGGGACTCGAAGCATGGTCGGAACGTGGGCTGGAGAGGCGATTCGCCAACGCGCTGGGAATCTCGCTGAGAGTACGGGGAGCCGTTGCATGAACAGTTCGAATTCAGACAGGGAGGCTCCGCCCGGCAAGCTGTTCGTCGTCGAGGGCATCGACGGCTCGGGCAAGAGTACGCAGATCGACCTGCTGCACAAATGGCTCGTCAGCCAGGGCTACCTGGTCGTGTTCACCGAGTGGAATTCGTCGCCGATCGTCCGCAGGACCACGCGCCGCGGAAAGCGCCGCCGCCTGCTGACTCCGCTGAGCTTCAGCCTGATCCACGCCTGCGACTTCGCCAACCGGGTTAACGACCAGATACTCCCCGCGCTGCGCGCCGGGGCCGTCGTCCTGGCCGACCGCTATGTTTACACTGCCTACGCGCGCGACGGCGCCAGGGGGATGAGTTCCCGGTGGCTGCGGCGCTTGTACTCATTCGCCCCGGAACCCACCATGGCCTTCTACTTCGACGTGCCTCTGGACGAGGCCATCCGCCGCATCGAGGCCGGACGCGACGCCGTCAAGTACTACGAAGCGGGAATGGACCTTGAACTTAGCGACAACCCGTTCGAGTCGTTTCGGATCTTCCAGGGAATGATCAAGGACCAATACGACAGCATGGTCGACGATTTCGGTCTCTATCGAATCGACGCCACCGAGTCGCTGGTTTTGCAGCAGCGCAAGATGCGGCAAGTCGTCGAACCTCTCCTGAGCGGCGTCACCAAAGCCGACGACGGAGAACTGGCGGCGGCCCTCTCCGAGTTCGATCTGAGCGGCCGGTACATGCCGGAGCTTTTCGGGCGGTGAACGAGCGCAAGCTGAAGTTCTACGGCGAGCCGCCGCTGAGAGCCGACGAGGGCAGGTTTCCGGGGCGGCTTATCGTGTTCGAAGGTCCCGACGGCTCGGGCAGGTCCACTCATATCCGGCTTACCAAGGAGTGGCTGGAGGACCACGGCTACGGCGTGGCCGATACCGGTCTCACCAGGTCGGAACTTGCCGGCAGGGGGATCGAGCGGGCCAAGACCGGCCACAACCTCGACCCGCTCACGCTGAACCTGTTCTACGCGACCGACTTCGCCGACCGACTCGAACGCACCATAATCCCCGCTCTGCGGGCGGGGCTGATCGTGCTGGCCGACCGCTATATGTACTCCCTGATTGCCAGGGCGTCGGTCAGGGGCGTATCGCCGGAGTGGATGCAGGACGTCTACGGCTTCGCCGCCATTCCAGACCGGGTCATCTACCTGGACGTCGACGTCGACCATCTGCTTTCCCGCATCCTCGCCACCGCCGGAGGATTCGACTACTGGGAATCGGGACAGGACTTCTTGCGGGGTCAGGACCAGCACACCACATACGTCGACTACCAAAACGAGATGATCGCCGAGTTCCGCAGCCTGGCGGCTATCCACGATTTCGTCATGATCGACGCCAACGGTCCAATTTCCGCCACGTTTTCGGCCATCCTCGAAGTAATTCGCGACGAAGTCCGCCAGATGGCGGATGAGGACTTGGACCCGCCGGTCTAGCTACTAGCCCGTTGAATTACGAAAACCATCATTCCACGCACATCGCGTCCACGTGGGATTCCAGTACTTCGAGGAACCCCGGATCATATTTCTCATCAACGTGATTGGAATTCCATAATCCGGACTTCTCCACTCGTTTCTGGTCGCGCCAACGACCGAGCCATCGGCGGGAAGGGGGATCCAATTGGGGTTTGCGGTAATTGCTCAGCAGCGCGATGGCGTTGCGCTCGATGTACGCTCTCAAGGTCCTTGGACCCGGTTCGTCCGTCACGGCAAGCCAAAGAAATGGCATCGCGCCAATGGCGTCGCTGACCTTTCGCTCTACAGTCGCTTCGGCATCTATGTCGTAAGGCTTTGTTGGGCGATACCGTCCCCACGACGGGCATGTAAGGTCATCACGTCTGATCAAGGACTTTCCGACATGCCCCCGGAAGATCGAGCTGCCATGATTGCCGCCGTAAGGGTGGACAGTCCCCCGATGTGTCCTCAGGCGTTGCCACAATGTGCTGCTTGCGCCAGCTTTAGTCGCGTGAGTACCAACGCGCACGATGCGCGGGCCATCCCCTGTATCAGAGCGTTCCTCACCGATTTCGCGGAAGAAATAGACGCCCCGGCGAGGCCAATCCATGCGCCCGGAACAATGGGCGAGGATTCGGGGGCCATTGGTCTTTCGCTCCAAAGCAGCAAGGATTTCATAGAACCGCTCTAGACCGTCTAGTCGCCCCACGTTAACCGGTTCTTTCCTGTCACTCAGCAGCTAATTCGTTTTCGCCAGATATCCGACATCATAGATGGTGTAGAATCGCCGTCCCTCCGGAGGCGAGCCGGCCGGTTTTCCATCTGCAAGTCCAGGGTCCTTCTTCAGCAAAGCTCCGGCCCCGGCAGCCCCACCGGTGGCCAGCCGACATGTATGCGAGCGGGGATTATGCGGGAGCGGGAAGTCAAGCTGGAGGTCGGCAGCTTCGCGTATTCTCCCCGATACTCCATTCTCGACGACACCGTCGTTACGGCACTGCCGCGTCGCGAGATCGTCACGGAATATTGGGATACCGACGACTACCGGCTCGTCCGCTGGGGATGCACGCTGCGGTTTCGTCCTGGTGACGGCTGGAAGGTCAAGATTCCGAAGGATCGGAAGCTGGTCGGGCTGGAACGAGACGAGATTCGCATTGCCGGCGAATCAGACTCACCTCCGGCGGACGCGCTCGACCTGATCCGGGCTTTTGCGCGCGGATCGCCGGTCAAGCGCGTCGCGCGACTGCGCACCCTCCGCGAGGGACTTCGCTTCGCGGACTCGCGCGGAGGGGTCGTGGCCGAGTTGGACTACGACACGGTCGAAGCCCGACAAAACGGAAGCGTGACCGCCTCGTTTGGCGAGATCGAGGTCGAGCTTGGTCCCGAAGCGCCCGACTCCATTCTCGAAACGGCCGTTCGCAGGCTCCAAGCGGATGGGGCCGGCGACATAGTCAAAGTTCCAAAGCTCGCCCGCGCCCTAGGCAGTCAACTGAACGTAAGCTCCTTCCCGGCAGCCCCACGTACGCGGAAGAAGGCCGCGGCCCGCTCGGTGATCAAGGACTCCATCGGCGCGGCCGTCCAGCGGTTCGTCATGAACCTGCCCGGCCTTTACCTGGACGAAGATATCGAGGCCGTCCATCAGGTGCGCGTGGCGGCCCGCAGACTCCGATCCAATCTTCGAACGTTTCAGCCCCTGCTCGATCCCGGCTGGCGCCGGCATCTTCGCTCCGAGCTTCGCGCTTTCGCGACCCGGTTGGGACCGATTCGAGATGCCGACGTCCTGCGGGAGCGGCTCCGGCGAGACGCCGCTCTAATCCCGGAGCTTGACGGGGATTCCCTGAAGGGAATCCTCGCGGACCTTGAGCGCGAGCGCGGCCAAGCTCGCGGCAAGATGATCGAAGCCCTGCGAGACGAGCGAACCAACCGGTTGCTCGACCTTCTCGACGGCGCGGCGCGTAATCCGAAGACCCTGCCCGAAGCCGACAGACCGGCCCGGAAGCTGCTGCCAAAGCTCGCCGCGAAGCCGTGGCGAAGACTGCACCGCGCGACCGTGGCGGCCGGCCGGAATCCGCCGGATGAAGTTCTGCACGATATCAGGCTCAAAGCCAAGCAGACCCGCTATGCCGCCGACGCGGTCGAGCCGGCGGTAGGCCGTCCCGCCGCTGAGTTTGCCAAGGCAGTCTCACGAGTCCAGGAGACTCTCGGCGACCATCGCGACGCGCTCGGCGCCGCCGAATGGCTCAAGTCGCGGTCAGCCGCCCACGACCACGAGGTGGCCTTCGCCGCCGGACAGCTGGCTGGTCTTCAGCTCGCCGCGGCGGCGACTCTGAGATCCGAATGGAGATCGGCGTGGAAGCGCGCCTCCTCGCCGAAGCTCCGCAGATGGATGTAGCGCAGCCACCTTTGAGCTCGAAGAGCTAGCCGAACCGCCCGGTTATGTAAGCCTCGGTCCGCGGATCGCTCGGGGTCGTGAACAACCGGTGAGTCTCGTCGAACTCGACGAGCTCCCCACCCCCACTTTCGCCGACCGTAAAGAAGGCGGTCTTGTCGGAGACGCGCGCCGCCTGCTGCATGTTGTGGGTCACGATGACAATGGTGTAGGTCTCCCGCAGCGTTCGGATGAGATCCTCGATGCGCGTGGTCGCAATCGGGTCGAGGGCCGAGCACGGCTCATCCATCAAGATGACCTCCGGCTCGACCGCCAGCGCGCGCGCGATGCAGAGGCGCTGCTGCTGTCCGCCCGACAGAGCCAGGCCGCTCTGCTTGAGATCGTTCTTGACCTCGTCCCACAGCGCGGCCTTGCGAAGCGACGTCTCCACCAGCTCGTCCATGTCCGCCGACATGCCGTTCACCTTCGCGCCAAAGACGATGTTGTCGTAGATCGACTTGGGAAACGGGTTCGGCTTCTGAAATACCATGCCAATCTGCCGGCGAATGCTCACGGGATCGACGCGGCCGTCGTTGATGTCCCTGCCGCGATACTCGACCGAGCCGTCGAGGTTAGAACCGGGAATCAGCTCGTTCATGCGGTTGAAGCACCGCAGATAGGTGCTTTTCCCGCACCCGGACGGTCCTATGATCGCCGTAACCTGCCGGACGGGAATCTCCATGCTGATGCCGTCGAGAGCCTGCTTCTCTCCGTACCAGAAGCTCAGATTCCTCGTGGAGAGAATGATCTCCTCCGGCGCCTCCGGCCGCTCCGATTCCGGCGCCCGAAAGACCGTCTTGCCTATTTGCAGTCCGATCAATACCGCCTCCGCTCAAATCTGTTGCGTATGAGGATGGCCACCGAGTTGCTGAGCAGCAGCACTACCAGCAGAACGACGATGCCGCCCGCCGCCAGACTGTGAAACTCCTTCTGCGGCAGCGATACCCAGTTGAAAATCTGTATCGGCAGGACCGTGAACAGGTCCATCGGCCCCTGCGGGTCGAACGCTATGTAGGTGAGGGCGCCGATGGTGATCAGCGGGGCCGTTTCACCAATCGCCCGTGAAAGCGCCAGTATGGTCCCGGTGAGAATGCCGGGCATGGCGCTCGGCAGCACGGTGCGCGACACCATCTGCCAGCGCGACGCGCCAAGCGCCAGTGACGCTTCGCGAAGCGAGTCGGGAACAGCCCTGATCGCCTCCCTCGACGCAACGATGATCAGCGGCAATATCAGCAGCGACATCGTCATGGAACCGGCCAGCACCGACCGGCCCAGCTCCATCGCTCGCACGAACACGCCCAGCCCCAGCAATCCGTACACGACGGAAGGCACTCCGGCAAGATTCGCGATGTTTATCTGTATCACGCGCGTGAGCCAGTTGTTGGGCGCGTATTCCTCCATATAAATGGCCGCGCCGACCCCGATCGGAAAGGCCATCGCGGCCGTCAGTCCGAGCATCCAGGCCGTCCCCAGCAGGGCCGAGCGAAGCCCCGACTTTTCCGGAAACCGCGACGGGTAGCTTGTCAGAAAATCGCCATCCACCTCGTGGGCGCCGTCTCGAAATACGTCGAACATGAGCACGGCCAGCATCACCACGCCCAGCAGCGTTGCGGTCAACGTCGCGGTCGCGAATCCCCTGCCTACTACGCGCCGGTAGATCGTGTGAAACCTGGTACCGGTCTCTCCGAGGGTGATCACTCGTACGCTTCCCGGAACCGCCGCACGAGCCAGTCGCTAACGACGTTCATGACGAAGGTCATGAGAAACAGGAGCGTACCGACCGCAAAAATGGTCTGGAACTCGATGGTGTCCTGGGGCGTGTCGCCCAGGCTCACCTGCACGATGTAAGCCGTCATCGTCTCCATCGACTGAAGGAGGTTGAACCCCATCTTCGGCTGGAGTCCGGCGGCGATTGCGACGATCATCGTCTCGCCGATCGCGCGGGAGATCGAGAGGATCACGGCGGCCAGGATTCCCGATAGCGCCCCAGGCACGACCACCCGCGTCACGGTCTGGTATTTGGTCGCGCCCAGCGCATACGCCCCCTCCCGGAGTCCCGACGGCACAGCGCGCAGGGCGTCCTCGCTGATGGAAGCCATCATCGGCAGGATCATGAAGCCCATCACGATGCCCGCGCTGGCGACGTTGAATATCCCCGTCTGCGGGAATATTTCCCGGAGTATCGGGGTGATGAAGAGCAGCGCGAAGTAGCCGTAGACAACCGTCGGGATTCCCGCAAGCACTTCCAGTATGGGCTTGAGCACGCTGCGGAACCGGGTCGGCGCGTATTCGCTGAGAAAGATCGCCGTCAGAATCCCGACCGGCAGCGCCACGACCATCGCGACGAACGCGACCGCTATCGTGCCGTTGACGAGCGGCAGCACTCCGAAGTGCTTCGAGGCGAACAGCGGGGTCCAGCGCGTGCCGGTCAGGAATTCGACTATGGAAACCTGGCGGAGAAACTGGATCGTCTCGCCCAGCAGCGTGGCAACGATTCCAAACGTGGTGAGTATCGAAATGGCCGCGCACGCAAACAGGACGGCCTGAATTGCGCGCTCGATAATCGCCCGGCGCTTCCGGGCCGGGCCTCTCGAAGTCAAATCGCCGAGGGCCTCGACCCCGCCGCGCCGGGGCGCCTGGATCATTTCACTCATGTCGCTGGAGTCACTCGCGCCTCCACAAGAATCGGTCCGTTAGCTGACGCGGGCTGCGCCTGCCGCGGCCAACGGCGGCAACGGGCTTTCTGATCGTTACGCTCCGTTCTTCCAGGCTTCGATTATCGCGGCCGGGCTCGAAGAGAACTCGTAGTCTGCATCCGCGCTATTCAGACTGCCGACTTTGCGCTGCTCGAATCGTTCCAGGCCCATCTCGTACAACTCGTCGGGCAGTGGAACGTATCCAATCTGCCCCACCAGGCCGGCGGCGTTCTTCATGTAGAACTCTATGAATGCCTGCACTTCGGGACGCTCAGCCGCCTGCGTGCTGACGTATATGAAGATGGCCCGCGAGAGCGGGTACTGTCCGGTCAGCACGTCATCGATATTGGGGAAAATGCAGCCGGATCCGTCGTCGACTTCCAAAGCCTTAACGAGATCGACGTTCTGCTCGTAGTAGGCGAGTCCGAAGAACCCCAGCGCGTTGAGGTCGCCCGAAACTCCCTGCACGAGCACGTTGTCGTCTTCGCTCGGCGTGTAGTCGCCGCGGCTCGCGCCTTCTCTGCCGTTGACCACCTTGGTGAAGTAGTCGTAGGTGCCGGAGTCGGCGCCCGGACCGTAGAGCGCAAAGTCATCGGCCGGCAAGCCGTCCCTGACCTGCGACCAGTTCGTGACGTTCTCCTCGGACGAGGGGTCCCACATCTTGTTGAGCTCTTCGATGGTGACGCAATCGCCTACCACGCTGTTCTGGGGATTGACCACCACCGCGATGCCGTCGATGGCCACCGGCAGCTCTATGTAACCCACGTTGTTCTCGCCGCAGAGGGCCTGCTCGGATTCCTTGATGAATCGCGACGCGTCGGAAATGTCCGTCTCGAGCCTGCAGAACTTCTTGAATCCGCCGCCGCTGCCGGAGATCCCAACCGGCACGCGGACCTTTGGGAAGAGGGCCTGGTACTCCTCGGCCACCGCCTGCGATATCGGGCCGACGGTGCTGGAGCCGTCCACCAGAATCGTCCCCTCCATCTCTCCGGCAGCCGCCGTTACCGTGACGATCTTCCCGACCGGCGCCTCCCCAGCCTTCGTCTCCGTCACAGCCTGAGTCTCCCCGCAACCGGCCAGGACGGCCGCGCCGGATAGGGCCGCCCCGGCTCCCAAGAGCCCCAGGGCGCGCCGCCGGGTGATTCCTTTCAATCGGACCTCCCACAAACAAGCTCGTGCTTGCCGCTAATCGATAGAAGGCAAGTCATGCACACTATCAGGTTCAAATGTACGTACGCTGTTTAAACTGAATCGGGGCGATGTTTAAGCGGAGCCAAACGTTCGGCTAAACGTCGATTGGGAATCACGCCTGGAGTAGCTAGGCCGCGCCGGTCTGGTCCGGCCGGACCTCGCCGTCCGCGCCCGCTTGTTATCTACCTAATATAGACAGAAGGCAAAACCCAGGCCTCGAACGCGAATGCGGCCGTCGACACACTACGGCGGTTCCACGCTGCGGGCGGTTCTCCGGACTCCAACTTATGGCCGTGGCCCTAAACTACGTGCGCCGCAACGGAACGCCGCATAGACCGCCGTTTAATGGGATATGAACAATTGGCCGCAACCGTGCCCAGCCGTCGAAACCGGGCGCCGGCTGCATGAGCGTCCGCGCCGTTTCGATAGTCGACCCCGCGCGCAAGCTCGCGGCGGAGTTCATCGGGACGGCCTTGCTGCTGCTCGCCGTCGTCGGGTCGGCGTGGGCCGCCGCTGAGCTGAGTCCGAACGACGCCGGACTTCGTCTCCTGCAAAATTCCCTCGCCACTGCCGCGGCGCTCATCGCCATAATCATCGCCCTCTTCACCGTTTCGGGAGCGCAGATCAACCCCGCCGTGACCCTGGCCAACTGGCTGCTCGACCGCTCCGGCGGGCGGCTCGCCGTTGGATACGTGATCGCCCAGTGCGCTGGAGCTTTCGCCGGGTGCGTCCTCGCCAACGTGATGTTCGGCCAGCCGGCCGTCGAGATATCCACGCTCGACCGCGGCGGCTGGACGCTCGTTCTCTCCGAGGCGGTCGCGACGTTCGGATTGGTCCTCATCATCTTCGCGGCGGTCAGGTCAGGGCGGACCACGCTGCTCCCGTTCGCGGTTGGGGCCTACATAGGCGGTGCCTACTTCTTTACCGCTTCCACGTCGTTCGCCAACCCGGCGGTGACGGTTGCGCGCACAGTGACCGGCTCGTTCGCGGGAATCGACACGGCGTCCGTCCCGGGTTTCCTGCTCGGCCAGGTCATTGGCGCAATCGCGGCTGTGACAGTGGTCGACTTTCTGTTGCCCAAGACCGCTCCGGCCAAGGATCAGCTTCCTAAGTGAGTGCCGACTAGCCCTCGGTGCTCTTCGTCTGCGTGCACAACCCGGGCCGCAGCCAGATGGCCGCCCCGCTGCTGGATGCGATGGGAGAAGGGCGCGTGGAGGTCCAGTCCGCCGGAACGGCCCCAGCGCAAGCTGTAAACCCGGTCGTCGCCGCGGCAGGTCTCCGAGTCTCAGCGCCCCAGATCAGCGAACGAACCGATAGCCGACCCCGCGCACGGTTTCCAGCCGCTGCGGTTGGCTGGCGTCCCGTTCGATCTTGCGCCGCAAGTTGCTGACGTGGACGCTCACCGTACCTGTGTCGACCGCCGCCTCGTAGCCCCAGACCAGATCGAGCAGCCGCTCGGCCGAGAAGACCTGCCGCTTGTGCTTCAGTAGAAACGTCAGAAGATCGAACTCCTTCGGGCGGAGCCGAACAGGCTTGTCCGACAGAAATACGTCCCTCGTGGCGGTGTTGACCCTCAGATCGTCCGATTCCAGCCATTCGTCGCGGGCTTCCTGCGCTTCGGCGGTCACCAGTTCTTCCCGCAACAAGGTCCGGCGGCGCAGCATGGCCCTGGTGCGGGCTATCAGCTCGCGCATCGAAAAGGGTTTCGTCAGGTAGTCGTCCGCGCCGATTTCGAGTCCGACCACCCGGTCGATCTCCTCGTCGCGGGCCGTCAGCATGAGAATCGGCACCGACGAGCTGCGGCGAATCTTGCGGCAGACCTCGAACCCGTCCATCCCCGGCAGCATGATGTCCAGGATTATCAGGTCGGGAACGTAGTCCGCCGCCGCCTTGACCGCCTCGTCACCGCGCGCGCAGGTGTGCGCGTCGAAGCCCTCGCGCTTGAGGTTGTAAGAGATCGTAGACGCCAGGCTGAACTCGTCTTCGACCACCAGCACCTTGCCGCCGGCCTCCGATCCGCGTCCGCCGGTCCCGGTCACGCCCGGCGTCTTGGTAGCGGCGGCAGGTCTCTATCGCCGATCCTGGGGCGTCGGGTCGTCACGGTCGCGCCACCTCTTTTCACAGACTGCTACCGTCTCAAATTTAACCTTAGCGGCGGGATGGGGTAGCGCGTATCGAACCGTCCACCTCCGACCCCGCCACACCGGCCACCGGCGCAAACGCGCCGTGCAGCCTCATTGTCGAACACGACGCCGCACCGACGACCAAGCTACACGCCAAGGTCAGATTTGACGCCGCAAACGTGAACGCTTCCTAATCTCCGATTGAACCGGCCTGAGACTCATGGAGTCCACGAGCGCGGGATAGTCCTCGCAAGACGCGACCTTCTTCCTGCCGCGGCTCAGCTTGCCCGCTTTTGGCCGTATTTGGGATACCAGTAAGTTCTGTAAATACGGAAGCACTTCTCGCTGCAAACGATGACTTTCTCGCCGGCGTGTGTTTTCACGATCTCCTGACACGGCACGAGAATCCCGCACGAAGCGCAGCGCGGCATCCTGTCTACCTCACGAAGCGGCATCGGCCATCGCCTCCCTCAGCCGGGCGGTCGCCTCGGCGTCGACCGACTCCCGGTCGGCGTCCATAACTACCCCGTAAACGTCCGCCGCCCCGGCCGCGTCGATCAACCCATCCAGCATGTCCCGTCGCACATTGTCGGGACCGCGGTCGAGCGGGTCGCCGTATCCGCCCCCGCCCGGCGTCCTCAGCAGTATCTGGTCGCCCGGCAGAAGCTGGATGTTCGAGAACTTGCCGTTGGAGAGCGTGCCGAACATCTCACAGGCGGTCTTCCACTCGTTCTCCGACGCTCGCTGGAACAGCAGAGCCGTGTTGTCGGCGGGCCTGCCGCCCTTGATTCCCCACGGCTGTACCATGAGCCGGTTGAGATGGGCGCTCACGGTAATAGGCGCGAGGCACCGCCATATCCGCTCGACGCCGCAGCCGCCGCGGTGCTTGCCCGCGCCCGGACTGCGCTCAGCGATTCGATACGACTCTATGCGCACCGGATAGCGGACCTCGAAGACCTCGCACGGCGAGTTGAGGCAGTTGCCGTTTTTGGTGATGATGGCGTCGTTGCCGTCGGAATCTGCGCGAGCGCCCCAGCCCATCCCCTCTATGTGTAAAAGCACGAACGGGTGGCCGCTGTCGGCTGAGTTTCCGTAGAAGCCGAGCAGCCCGCTCGTCCCTCCGTCAGCCGCGGTGCTCCTGTCGCTGAACTGCGAGAACGCCGCGAACAGCACGTCCATAGTGTTCGGATAGGTATCCGAGTTGCCGCCCACGCACGACCCGGGATAGTTAACGTTTACGACCGTTCCCGGCGGTGCGACGATGCTGATCGGCCGGTAAGCCCCGTGATTCTTGGCGATGCCGTCGTCGATCATGTGGAAGATCGTCGCGTAAGTCGCCGAGGCGGTAGTGCCGAACGACTGGTTTATCGCGCCTTCGGCCTGCGGATCGGACCCCGTGTAATCGACGATGATTTCGTCGCCGCGAATGACGACCGTCACCACGAACTTGTAGCGCTTGTCGCGGACTACGCCGTCGTCTTCAAGGTATCCCACGGCGGTATATTCACCATCGGGCATCTGGCTGATCGCGCGCCGCACCAGCAGCTCGGATATGTCCTTTATCCGCTCAGCGAGCCCGTTGAATACATCGACGCCGTAGCGCTCGATAAGCTCGACGACGCGCCGCTCGGCGAGGTAAGTCGACCCGACCATCGCCTTCAGGTCGCCGCGGGATACCTCGGGAGTCCGAACGTTGGAGGCGATGATGTTGAAGATATCCTCGACCGCCTCGTCGCGTCGATAGATCTTGAGCGGGGGAAGGCGGATCCCCTCCTGGAATATGTTGCGGGTATCGCCAAAGGCCGCCGGCACCATGCCGCCGATGTCGGTCATGTGCGCGATGTTGGCCGCGTACGCAACTACCTCACCGTCGTAAAAACAAGGCTTTAGCGTCAGAAACTCCGGCAGGTGACAGCCCCCGCGGTAGGGATCGTTGTGGAGGATCACGTCCCCCGGTTCCATGTTTTCGGGACCGACTTCTTTGGTGGCCCACTCCACCGTGTGCACGATCGCGCCTATATGCGCCGGGCAGAAGTCACCCATGGCGACCATTTCACCGAACCTGTCGAAGATGCCGCACGAGAAGTCGCGGGCCTCGTTGAACATCGTCGAGTAGGAAGTCCGCATCATCGCCGCGCCCATTTCCTCGCACGTGCTGATGAGGTAGTTGCGAACGACTTCGAGCAGTATCGGATCGTCTACGTCCGCTCTGACGCGGGGCTGATTGGCTGATACGGCGGCCACTTTATCCAAGCTCCATGATCATGTTCCCGTAGCTTTCCACTCGCGCCGTCCATCCCGGCGGGACGAGCGTGGTCGCGTCATCCTCGACGACTATGGCGGGTCCCTCGATCTCGTTGCCTGCCAACAGCTCGCCGCGCCGGTAGATGGGCGTAGCAACGTATCCGCCCGCGTCGTGGAAATAAGCATTGCCCATCCGCGCGGGCCGCGGCAAGCGGCCGGACTGAAGTTCGGGCAGTTCCACCGTCGAGCGCGTCGCGACTGCCGTGACGCGGAAGTTGACAAGTTCGTAATCGGATTCCGGGAAGTTCCAGCCGAACTGCCGCTCATGCTCCGCGTCGAACCGCCGCCTCGATTCCTCTATCGACTGCCTGGTCACCTCGCCGCCCGGTATCTCCACCTCCAGCTCCCAATTCTGGCCGTAATAGCGGAAGTCCACGCTTCGGATGATCCGGGGCGGATCGGCGAATCCCTCGCGCTCGAAGTCCGCGGCGGCGCGTTCTTCCAGCTCGGCAAAGTCCTGTCCAATCACGTCCGGATCTATGTTCTCCGAAAAGGTGATCCTTGACTTTACGTAGTCGAACCGGGCGTCGGCCAGCAGTGCGCCGAGCGCGCTGAACACCCCCGGATATATCGGCACCACCACGCGCCGCATTCCCAGCAATGACGCCAGATCGGCCGCGTGCAGCGGACCCGCGCCTCCGAAGGCCACCAGCGTGAACTCCCTGGGGTCCAGCCCGCGGTCTATCGTCAGCAACCGCATGGCCTCCGCCATGCCGTTGTTCATGATCTCGAGGATTCCGGCGGCCGTGCGCTCCCGCTCGAACCCCAGCCGTTCGCCGAGCCTGCCGACCGCGTCCGCCGCCGGTTCCCGCAGCACCTCGACGTCGCCGCCAAGCTTGAACGCCGGGTCGATCCGTCCCAAGACCACATTGGCGTCGGTCGAGGTGGGATCGCTGCCGCCGCGTCCGTAGCAGGCGGGGCCGGGATCGGCTCCCGCGCTCGCGGGTCCGACCTTCAGCAGCCCGGCCGAATCGATCCACGCCTTGCTCCCGCCCCCCGCGCCTATGGAGCGGATGTCGAGCATCGGGTTTGCAATCGGAATGCCGAACTCGAGCTCCGTGCTGCTCGTAGTCGTCGGGGCCGAACCGGAAATCAGGCACGTATCGAAACTGGTCCCCCCGACGTCCGCCGTCATGATGGTGTCGATCCCCATTAGGCGGCCGATCTCCAGGCTCGCGATGACTCCCCCTGCCGGGCCGCTCTGGATCAGCGTCACGGGACGCCGCTTCGCGCTGGTCGTCGTCATCACGCCGCCGTTGCTGCGCATTATCAGCAGCCCACCCGCGCCGCTCCGCTCGACCTGGCGCTCCAGGCCGGTCAGGTAAGTATCGATTCTCGGCTTGAGATACACGTCGATGACCGTGGTGCTGGTTCGCTCGTACTCGCGCCATTGTGGAAAGACGTCGGACGAGATCGATACGTGCGCTTCGGGGTAAATCTCCTCGATCAGCTCCTGGGTGCGCCGCTCATGGCTCGGATTGAGGAATGAAAACAGGTAGCTGACCGCTATGGCCCGCACGCCCTCCCGCTTCAGCGTCGCGATTGCGTCGCGCACGCCCTCCTCGTCGAGCGGCTCGGTCTCCTCGCCGTGCGCTCCGATCCGCTCGGTAACTTCCAGGCTCAGCGACCGCTCGACCAGATGCCGCGGCTTGACCCAGTGGAGGTCGAACGAGTCGGGGCGCACTATGCGCTGTATGCGAAGAACGTCCCGAAACCCTTTGGTCGTTATGAGTCCGACCCGGCCCCCCGAACGCTCGATCAGCATGTTGGTCGCGACGGTGCTCCCGTGCACGAAATAGTCGATCGCGCGGGCGTCGATACCGGCCTTGCGAATCGCCTCGAAGATTCCCCGAGACGGATCGTCGGGAGTTGTCAGCGTCTTGGAGAACGCCAGCTCCCCGTTCCCGTCTATTCCGATAAGGTCGGAAAAGGTGCCGCCCGTATCGACGGCGATGCTCATCTTCATGCGGAGGCCATTTCTCCCAATCGGATATCTCGAACCCTTGCCAGCCTATGCGAGACAATATTCTATGAGAGCCGCAAGACCCGCGAATCGCCGGCGTTCAAATCGTTAATATGGGATTGGCATCGAGTTGCGAGAATCTACGACAAGTTGCTCGCGGCGTGGAGACTCCGAGAGACGGAAGAGAGGGTAAGGCTCTTATGGATATAGCGACGGCTCTGAGCCAAGTGGGCGTTCGCCCCGACACTCTTACCGACGCGGAGCGCGAGTCCCTCGACCGCGACGGCTTCCTTCGAATCGACAACGCCATCACTCCTGAGCAGGCGGCCGCGATGCGGGAACGTCTTCAGGAGCTGGTGGACGAAGAGGGTGAAGCCGCAGGCATCGAAGTCCACAAGGAAAAAGGCACCGACCGGCTGGGCGACCTCGTAAACAAGGACCCGATGTTCGACATCTGCTTCAGCCATCCACGGGTTCTGGCCTGCGCGCAGCACATCCTCGGCGACTTCAGACTCTCCGCCCTCAACAGCCGGACGGCTCTGCCGGGCGACGGACTTACTATGCTGCACGCCGACTCCGGCAGCCGCGTGCAACCCGGCGACTACGAGAACGCGATGTCGATCTGGTTTCTGGTCGACTTCACCATGGAGAACGGGCCGACGCGCGTGGTCCCCGGTTCGCATCGATTCGGAAAGCTGGCCCAGGACGTGCTGGACGACGATTGGGCCAAACATCCCGACGAGGTCTATCTGACCGGCAAGGCCGGAACCGTGTACTTGTTCAATGCGCACATCTGGCACGGGGGCACGAAGAACAACAGCGATCAGAACCGCCCGGCGGCGTTTGCATTCTTCGCGCGGCGCGACGTTTCCCAGTACATCGACCAGCGCAAGTACATCCGTCCCGAGACGTATGAAAGGCTCACTGACGCGGGGCGTTACATTCTCGACGTCGAAGGCATGACCGAGTTCACGCCCGACGGCTTCGACCGGCGGCGGGTGCTGGAGACGGCCGAATACTAACCGGCGTTCGCAACAAAACTGCGCTCCAACCTGCGATAAGCTGTTCGGAGCAGTTGCGGATTCGTTGCTCTGGATGATGGCGGCGAGTGTCGTACAAGCGGCCTAAAGGAGGCCAATGCCGAGGAGAACACTACACATCGTGTTCTTCAACCTGTCCCTGCCTGCCGTAACGCCAGGTACTATCAACTCGCTGGTGGCGCAGGTCAGTATAAACGCGACAGAATTGGAGTACGACCGATGACTCCCGAGTTAATCGGAATCCTGGGAGTCGGCGCCGCGCTATTCGTCGGCTTGGGCGGCCTGATTCTCACGACCACGGCGCGCACGGACGCTCGACTTCGCGCCGATATCGCCAGCCTGCGGGCTGATGTGCACGACCTGGCCAGCCGCGTTTCAAGCCTCGAACAGCGCATGTCGAGAGTCGAGGGCCTGATCGAGGGGCTGTTCATCGCCCGCGGTAACGGGCTGCCCGCGCCGACGCCGGAAAGGGGGAACGAATGACCGGCCTCGACGTCGAAGGCATGACCGAGTTCACGCCCGACGGCTTCGACCGGCGGCGGGTGTTGGAGACGGCCGAATACTAGAAGCCCAACGGCTCGCCTGAGCGGGGCGTAAGCATCGGATAAGCGCCAAAGACCGCGACACAAAGGCGTGGTGGGGTAAACCGGCGCCGCTCTTACCCACAGAGGAGAAGTACATGCTCACCAATGCCACCTTCAAGGTCACAGGCTGGGACGAGGAGCCGTTTGACGAACCTGAGGACGGGCCGAAGCTGTCCCGCGTGCACGTTAAGAGGTCTTTTCATGGCGATCTTTCCGGGACAGGCAATCTCGTGTACGTGATGACCTACCTGCACGATCAGGAGGTCCTGTTCACGGGATTCGAGAAGGTTGTGGGCAGCCTGGGCGGGCGGACGGGCAGCTTTGTGCTGCGACACACGGGGACTCACGACGGCAGAGGGGCCACGGCGGAGTACGAAGTGGTTCCAGGGTCCGGCACCGGCGAGCTGGCCGGGCTTACAGGCGCCGGCGGGTTCCGCGCGGAAGATGAAGGCGAGCACGACATGACGTTGGATTATGAGGTGTAACTCTCACCCAAAAGGCTGGGAATGACAGAGAGGTAGGGGCGGTTCGCGAACCGCCCTCCTTCCGTTCGTGGCGAGCCGGTCGAACCATGAAAGCGCGCCCATATCGGCGGCCGTATTATGCGAACGGTTCTCGATAGCCGGTGGCGCTGCCCGATTCCGGGCGGCCGCGAACCAGCCCGGACATTTGCACGCGTTCGCGATAAGGCGGGGCAGCGTTGCGGCATGATGAATGCCATCATGTAGTCATGATGGTATAATGTCATTGGACGAACTGCGGAATCCATCTGCAGAGGGTGAGGAGAAGCAATGCGGCGCACGCAGATACAGCTCGACGAGAAGACCTATGCCTTGGCCAAGCAGCGGGCCTTCGCGGAGAGCAAGTCGCTTGCCGCCGTCGTTCGCGAAGCCCTCGCCCACTACCTGACGACGTCGAGCGGTTCGCCTACGGGACCGGGGGGCTTCAGCTTTATCGGCTCCGGCAGGTCCAGGCCTGACGGCCCGGTTCCGCTGTCCGAGCGCCACGACGAGGCGCTGGCCGAAGACTTTGCCCGGTGATCTTCCTCGATACCTCGGCGGTAATCGCCTTGGCGGACAGCTTCGACGAAAACCACACGGAAGCCGTCACGGCGCTGGATAGGGTCGCGGCCCGAGGCCAAGGCGTGCTCACCCACAACTACATCCTCGTCGAGTCCGCCGCGCTGCTACAGAGCCGGATCGGGCTGCACAGTGCGCTCGCCTTTCTGTCAGACGCGAGGAATTTCACCGTTCACTGGGTCACGCCTCGCGACCATGCCGATGCGGTCACTCTTCTGGCCGAGCGGAACAGACGTGGTCTGAGTCTCGTCGACTGCATGAGCTTCACCGTCATGAGGAACTACGGGGTCAGCGCGGCACTGGCCTACGACGCCGACTTCGAGGCCGAGGGATTCGACGCCTGCTAGGACCGATCGGCGGCGGTGCAGCAGTCTACAAAGGTGCCGAAGGTGGGATTTGAACCCACACGCGCGTGAGCGCACAGCGTCCTGAACGCTGCGTGTCTGCCAGTTCCACCACTTCGGCGTCGGACATCGATTCTAACGCCCGCAAGCGTCGCTCGACTCCGGTAGCGGGGGTCGGAATCGAACCGACGGCCAAGAGCTTATGAATCTCCTGCTCTACCGCTGAGCTACCCCGCCTCGTTCCAATACATATTATTCCCGCAGGTCTAGCTTTGCCGCTATCTCCTCAGGCGTCAGGCTCTCCACGGATGCGACACGGGCTCTATCTAATCGGAGCGAAACCCTGGCCGCCCCGCCCGCCGCGTGGCGGTGCACGAATCTAGCTGGAGGCTTCCCCCGGCTGGAACTCGCTCCGTCCCCGATACATCCCCACTCCGATCAGGAGAAGGCACACGCCGCCGATCAGCAGAAGCGTGTTGTTTATCTGCAGAAGCAGGGTGATGCCGACTGCGGGAGCGTGCTGGACGACCAGGAAGTTCACCAGCCCCCCCACCCCGATGACCACAAGACCGTAGGACGCGAGCTTGTAGACGTTCATTCCGCTGAACCGGGCCGCAAGGGCAAGTCCAACCAGCGCGGACCCGAATGGGAAGATCGTCAGGAATGCGAGCATGATTCCGGCCATGTCCGCGTAAGTGGCTATCGCCAGAGTCTCGAACTCCGCCGCCATTTCCGGGGAGGTCCCGGAATCCATCGCCCGTTGCATCAGGTGGACGATCATGTGCCGCTTGCCCATTCCAATGATGAAGATGGCCCACCCGAACAGGCTCGCAATTATGCCGAATCGCAGTACGGGAGACATGAGGCTGCCTTCCCGGTGGTGCAGCCGAAACAGCCCCAGGAAACCGTACCCGTGCAGCAGCATCGCCACGATCACCAGGAACGTGGTCACGTGCGCCAGGCTGGCGTAGTCGGCCATCACGTTTATCGCTCTGGCGAAGTCGGTTCCGTCCACGGGCACTATCAAGAGACCGCCCGGAAAGAGCAACGACGCGACCAGCGCCAGCGCCCATCCCGTCATGAGGGACAGGCCCGCGCCTCTTGTTCCCGCTAATCGACCCATACTCGACGTAGCCATAGCACACCCCCATTGACCGCACTGTGCTCATCACCTAGCCAGAAAAACGGTAGCGCCCAGATTAGCTCCGCGCAAATCCCGATCGGGCAGATTTCCAGTCCAAGCGATTTGTGTAATCGGAAAATGTTGCCGAATGCGAGGTTCGCTATCAAGAAACCGGTCGTGAACGACGTGGCCGGTCGAATCGCCGCCGCCCTCACGCGCCGGTGTTTCAGGGGCCGGCGGCCCGCTAGTACATGTGCGCCTGCACGGAGGCGGCGACCGACATCTCGATATCGTAGATCGCCTGCGACATGGCCCGACCGATCAGGTCCAGCCTGCGCACCTGCTCGATGCGCGCCGACGCCGTGTTCAGCTCGCGCCTGGACAGCAGCTCCTCGAAGATGCCGCAAGCGTCGGCCAGGCAGATGAGCATCACGTCGCGCGGGTCCGGGATCTCGTCGCTGAACAGCACTTCCATAATCCGCAGCTTGACCTCGCGCTCAACCTTGCCGTCGACGGCCGGGTAGCGCCGGGAACGGAACACCCACAGGAAGCGGTCCTCCTGGCGTTCCAGGATGCCGTGAGCGACCAGCCGGGAGAGAGCCTCCTCGCGAATCTTCTCGGCTTGCTCCGCCGTGCGTTCGACCCAATAGCGGGCGTCCTGCTTCTCGCCCGCCGCTATCTGAGCCAGCGTGGGATCGAGCAGGCTGTCGCCGACGGGCGTGGCATCGAGCAGAATCAGATTATCCAGATCGGTGTCGATGCGGTCCTCCATCGCCAGGTCCATCAGCACGCCCCCGGCGATGGCGTAGTCCACCGACCAGCTCGGCACGCGCGCGAATCTGCCGTCTTCATCATGGAGCAGGAGCAGGATGATTTCCTCGACGAATCTCAGCATGACGCTCTTTCTCCCTGTGTGACGGACACACCCCGGCGCCGCCCGGCCTCGCCTTGGCCGTACTCGCGCCGGAGAGTTTGACCCCTCATATCTTACTCAGCGACCCTATTCAGGCTGACTTGCAAGCCGAACGCGCGCGGCGATCCGTCAGGCCCTCGCCGCCACTTCTCTGTCAGCCCCGCTCGTTTGAGACTCCGCCTCCGGGAAGAAGACGCTCAGGACCTGCCGGGCGATCCCCTCAGCGTCCAGCTCCAACCCGCGGCGCTGGTCCGCCGCCGTCCCGTGCTCGATGAAAGAGTCGGGCATCCCGATGCGGTGCACCGATACGTCCTCCATGCCCGCCTCGGACAGGGCTTCCAGCACGGCCGAGCCGAACCCTCCCGCCAGCACGTTCTCTTCCACCGTCACGATGCGGCGCATCGCCGCCGCCGCGTCCCGGATCAGATCGACGTCCAGCGGCTTCACAAAGATGGGATTCACCACGCCGCACTCGATGCCGTACTCGGCGAGCCTTTCCGCCGCTTCCACGGCAGCGCCTGCCGCCTTGCCCAAACCGAATATCACCACGTCGCCGCCCTCTCGGACTACGGCGCCCTTGCCCAGCGGCAGCTCCTTGAGGTCCGCGTCGAGCGGCGCGCCTGTGGCGGCTCCCCTCGCGATGCGGATGGCGAACGGCCCCCGGTGCTTGTATGCCGTGTAGATCAGATGTTGCAGCTCGTTCTCGTCCATCGGCGCCGCCACCACGGCGTTCGGCAGGCATCGCAGGTACGAAAGGTCGAACGCGCCATGATGAGTCTTGCCGTCCTCCCCGACGATGCCCGCGCGATCGGCGATCAGTGTCACCGGCAGACTCTGAATGCAGATGTCGTGGACCACCTGGTCGAACGCCCGCTGCAGGAACGTCGAGTAGATCGAGACGAACGGGTTGAGTCCGTTCGACGCCATCCCCGCCGCCATGCTCACCGCGTGCTGCTCGGCGATGCCGACGTCGAAGACCCTGTCCGGGAACTCGCGCCGCACGTCCACCAGTCCCGTGCCCTCCAGCATCGCGGCGCTTATACCCGTCACCGACTCGTCGTCGCGCATCAGCCGCGCCAGGGTCTGCGCGAACACCTTGGAGTAGGTGGGCGCCGCCGGCCCCTCGCCCAGCGGCGAGCTTGGCTGGTGAAACTTGACCGGGTCGTCCTCGGCCGGCTCGTAGCCGTGTCCCTTGTGCGTCACAACGTGGACCAGAGGCACCCGGCGGGTCGCGTTTCGGGCCTGCCGCAGCGTCTCTTCGAGCTGCTTGAAGTCGTGGCCGTCCACGGGGCCGAGGTATTGGAACCCCATCTCGGTCCACAACATTGTCGGCACGATCAGACCCGCCAGCCCGGTCTTGAACCTCCTGACCAGCTCATAGGCCAGGTCGCCCTTCGGCATCCGCCTCAAGAGGGTCCTCATGCGCCCGATCATCGCCTCGAATTCGGGATGAGTGATCAATCGCTTGCGCCAGTTGGTCAGGAACCCGATGTTCTCCGAGATCGACATGCCGTTGTCGTTGAGCACCACGATGAACTTCTCGGGGTTGAGATGCACGATGTTGTTCAGCGCCTCGAAGCTCGACCCGGAGGTCATCGCCCCGTCCCCCACTACCGCGACGGTCCACGAGCCGGTCCGCCGGTTCGCGGCGCCCTCCGCGATCCCGAGAGCTATTGAAAGGCCGGTCCCCGCGTGGCCCGCGCACAGCGTGTCGTGCGGGCTTTCGCTCGGCTCGCCGAACCCCGACAGCCCGCCCTCCAGGCGGATGTTCTGGAACTCGTCCCGCCGCCCGGTCACCAGCTTGTGCGTGTAGGTCTGGTTCGTCGTGTCCCAGACCAGACTGTCGTTGGGACTGTCGAAAACGCGGTGCAGCGCCAGCGTCAGCTCGACGACTCCCAGGTTCGAAGCCAGGTGCCCGCCGCGCTCGGTTATCACCGAGATGATGGTGTCCCGCACGTCTTGCGCAACCTGGGTCAGCTCGTCGTGGCTGAGCCCTTTGAGGTCGTCCGGCGCGTCGATCTGGTCAAGGAGACGGCGGGGCATAGGGGACTCCTTATGTATTTTCGACCGCGACAGCAGAGCGCCAAGACTAAAAAGCGCCTTAATTCCTTATAGGTAACGCACGACACATGGCGCAAGTTATTGTCATGAACGCCGGAGCTGTCGCCTTCGTCTGGTGGCTGGTTGACGGTCGATCCGCCTAGTCCGGCGTGAGCACCGACCAAATGTACCGTTCACGGACTCTTGACCTTCTGATTAACTCCGTACAATCTGGAATTTGGGGAACCTGGTTGCCAGTAAAGTGTTGGACAGGCTGTTCAATGTGGATCGAATGTTGAGGGGCATTTAGTGGAAGCAAGTTCTAACAAGTACACGATGCGGATATCCCGGCTTACCATTGACAAGCTAGGAATTCAGATGTATGACAGGGTTTCTGCTGTCCTAGCTGAACTCATCGCTAACGCCTACGACGCGGATGCCGAGCACGTCAAAATCAGCCTTCCTTTCTTCGGACAATACCTGGCTCGGAGAGTCAAAGGGCAGGTTGTCGATCAGGGATTTGAGATTGTCATTGAGGATGACGGGGCAGGAATGACCGCGCAGGAGGTCAACGAGTATTACTTAAACGTCGGCTATAACCGACGAGTCGGGCGAGGCGAGCGAACACCCAAATTGAACCGCCGGGTCATGGGCAGAAAGGGCATCGGCAAGTTAGCACCGTTCGGCATCTGTCACGAAGTAGAGGTCGTAAGCGCAGGCGGAGATCGGACAGATTGTGGTTATGCGGTCTCCAATTTGATTCTCGATCTCGACAAGATGTTGCAAGAGAAGACCGACAAATTCGGAAACGTATTACCGTATCATCCGCGTCCCGGTACTGAGGACGAAAGCTACTCGGACTCCGCTGGGACCAAACTCATACTACGACGCTTCGACCGTCGGCGTGTTCCTACTAGGGACGAATTGGATCGCCAGCTGGCTGCGAGGTTCGGGCTGAGCCAAAGCAATTGGAGCGTCCGGTTGGAGGACAGCACAGGAGACGGCGATCCAATCGACATTGGGACTCTCAACGTGGATGTTATGTCTGGCACTCGCATAGAAGTGGACAGCAGGCCGGTGGAAGTCGATGGCCAATTCCTACCTGTGTCCGGATGGGTTGCCTACGCGAAAGATCCGTACAAAGACGAGGTTATGGCCGGAGTTCGCCTATACGCCAGAGGAAAGATTGTCGCTCAAACGAGAGACTTCGACATCAAGACCGGCTTCACTGGCGAGTTCAAGATGAGAAGCTACCTGACGGGAGCGATCCATGCCGAATGGCTCGACGACGAGGAAGACTTCATCCGGACCGACAGGCAGGACATCATCTGGAACTCTGATCTGGGAACTCCATTGCGGGAGTGGGGGCGAGAACTCCTGAAAGAGCTTGCCTCCAAAGCAGAGGTGAGCGCAGGTCGGCGCGTTTGGGACATCTTTCTTGAGAAGTCCAAATTGCAGGAAAGACTTGAACTAGCTCTACCAAGTGATAGGGACGTTCGAGAATCCATTATGAGGGCAGCGCGATCACTGGTTACACGAGCAGATCGAGACTCCATGCAGAATCCTAGGTTTGTCGAGCGCGTAGTCAACTTAGCCTTTACGGTTGGTCCTCACCGTACGCTTCTCGAAACGTTGGACAAGATTGCGTCAATGGCGCACGAGTCAGCGGACGAGATACTCGATCTCTTTGACAAAGCAAGAGTCGTGGAGATGTATTCGCTGGGGCAGGTTGCTAGAGAGCGCGTCGAGGCAATAGGGCAACTTCGGAGGCTTGTATCAGCTCAGTCCACGGTCGAGAAACAGCTACAGAAACTCCTGGAGAGGGCACCATGGATACTGTATCCCGACTGGACGCCACTCAGCTTCAACCAGTCGCTCGCTCGCACCCGCGAGAGCTTCGAGAGCTGGTACCAAGCAAAATACGGACACGAAATTGTCACATCAGCTATAGCCAATCCGAGGAAGCAGCCCGACTTCGTAATGCTCAACCACGAGGGCCGATTGGAGGTAATCGAGATCAAGCGTCCCCAGCATTCCCTGACGGACGGGGAATTCGGTAGAGCCTTCGGCTATCTGACCGCAGTTCGAGATTTCATAGATGAAACAACCGAGGTCAGGACGCTATTCCGAAAAGCTCAGTTGACCATTGTGTGCGACTCGTTGAACCTAGACGCTATGGGACAAAACACCATACGCACAGACGACGAGGTATCTCATAAGACTTGGTTCGATCTCCTACAGTCCACTAGCCGTAGTCACGAAGACTTTCTGAAAGTGGTCCGAGAAATGCAAGGGGAATTACCGAAACTCCCGGTAGAACAGGAATAACGCTTGAGCAAGGATGTTATGACACCCTCGCAACGCCATCGCGCTATGTCGAGCAACCGAGGAAGAACGCAACCCGAGCGCGCCTTGGCGTCGGGGCTGTGGCGTAGAGGGATTCGATACTTTACTCACGAAGGCTACAAGTCCGTCAAAGGCCAGCGACTTCGAGGGAACCCGGACATTGTCTTTCCAAGAAAGAAGATCGTCGTCTTTGTCGACGGGTGTTTCTGGCACGGCTGTCCGAGGTGTCAGAGACATTCGGGGCTGAATGGAGAGTTCTGGGTGGGCAAGATCGACGCCAACCGCAAACGTGACAAGCGAGTCACGGTCGAATTGGAGAATTCCGGCTGGACGGTGCTTCGCATTCCCGAGCACGACGTTCGGACGAAGGCGGCGCTTGCACAGACCATCGATCGTCTAATACCGCTGATAAAGTAATACTGCCAACAGCCGTCTGTCTCGCTAACAGGGACGAAGGTGTCTAGCCAAGCGGTCAAAGAGTTCCTGGAAAAGACAAGACCTGAATCTACGGGGGACCGCACCGCCGTCTCCTTGTTTTCAGGGGCTGGCCTCAGCGACTTGGGCTACGAGATGGCGGGCTTTCAATTCGTCGTGCAAGTCGAGGTCGACGAACGAAGAGCCGCCATTGGTGCTGACAACTTCCCTGAGTCAACGTGGATTCCTGACGACGTTTGCACCAACCACGAGGAGATCGCCGAAGCCTATCGGGCTGCGACATCCGACCCACTTGACCTGTTGGTAGCTACGCCCCCCTGTCAGGGGATGAGTAGCTCAAATCCAAGTAGGGGCAAGCGGCGAACGTCCAAGGCGGAAGCGCTGGAAGAAAAGAATCGCCTCATACTGGAAGTTATTCCAATCGCCGAGTTGCTCAAGCCAAAGATCATCGTTGCCGAGAACGTTCGTCAGGTGCTGACGCTTGAGGTGGAGTACGACGGGACCAGAGGGCAGATAGTAGACCTCCTTCGAGACGGTCTTTCTGACTATCAGGTATTCGCCGATGTTGTGAACGTGGCGGACTACGGGATCCCGCAGATCAGAAGGCGCGCATTCGTAGTTGCCGTGCATAAGGAAGAGCAGTGGCTTGAATCGGCAACTTTGCAAAACGTCAACCCTTGGCCAAGCCCGACCCACTCAGAACTATCAAACAACGGAGTTCCACGCTGGGTAAGCATTCAAGAGTGGTTTAAGTCGATGCAATACGAACACCTAAATGCGAAATCCAAGGACACGGCGCGTGGCAAACACCCGCTGCATTATGTTCCCGCGTATGCATCGGATCGTTACTTACAGGTTAGTGAGATACCTGCGCACTCGGGACAGAGCGCCTACGAAAACGATACTTGCCCATCGTGCCGACACTCGCCCGTTGAACTAGGCACAGTGTCATGCCCTAAGTGCAGCGGCGTCATGCGCAATAGGCCATACGTCGAACGGGACGGCCAACCGTCTTTGATCAAGGGATTCAAGTCAAGTTATCGGCGCATGAGTCCCAATAGACCTGCATATACCGTCACTACCAATTCCAGCCACGTTGGCAGCGACTTTAAGATTCACCCTTGGGAAAACAGAGTGCTCAGCATATTGGAGTGCGCCGATCTACAAACAGTTCCGCGGTTCTATGACTGGACACGAGCGCAAGAAGATCGAACGTTCTACCTCATACGCAATTTAATCGGCGAGGCGTTCCCCACTTACTTCACCTACCTGCACGGTCGATTCTTGGACAATCTACTGGCCGGTCAGGGGTAATAACCAAGTCACCTATCTGGTGCATATGCGTTTAGTTCACACATGTGGACGAGTAATCGCGAACCGATGATATTAGGACGGCAACACCGGGTCTTTGGAACCGCGGACGGATAGCTCGTGGCTCGCCGTTTTCCTTACCACACGCTTCCAGACGCCGACCTGATTGTCGACGCAATATACGAAGGGAGCTCAGGAGGACATCTCTCGGGTGACGCGTTGTCCCATCTGCTGCCAGGCGTTGGTAATCAGGGTGGCTTTCGAGCCTCAGGCCGAGGAATCGACAAGAAGTTCATAGTTCTCTTCACGAGCGGGGAGGACAAAGACTGGCCGGACCACTTGGACCCGAATACCGGACGCTTCCAATATTGGGGTGACAATAAGACGCCCGGGCATGAGCTACACACGACGCAACGGATGGGCAACAGGATTCTTCGATGGGCTTTTGATTTGCTTCACGAGAATCCTGCCCAACGGAGCAAAATCCCTCCGTTTCTAGTGTTCAGCAAGCACGCTACTCAGACCAGCGCCAGATCTGTTCAATATCGAGGGTTGGCGGTCCCGGGGTTTCCCGGACTGCCTTCGACCGAGGATCTGGTCGCCGTTTGGAAGACCTCAGAAGGTCAGAGGTTCCAGAATTATCGAGCCGTTTTCACGATCCTCGATGTGCCGATTGTCAGTCGAGCCTGGCTTGAGGCTCTACGGAGAAGCGGAGCCGCATCGCCCCACGCGCCGGACGCGTGGCGGCAGTGGGTCGAGACTGGAAGATATCGACCCTTAGCTGCTCCTAACACGACTGGTGTTCGCCGTCAGGAATCGCAACTGCCTGCCACGGCAACTGAAACAGCGATTCTTGAGTTAGTGTGGCAACAGTTCAAAGATTCCCCGCGTGCCTTTGAAGCGTTCGCCGCCCGACTGTTCAGAATGCATGATCAGAGGGTGATTATTGACGAGATTACTCCGAGCAGCGGCGATGGTGGACGGGATGCCATCGGAAGATATTTGTTGGGGCTCAGCGACGATCCCGTGTATGTCGAATTCTCGCTTGAAGCTAAGTGCTATCGACCGCCAGTCAACGGCCACCGTGGGACCAGCGTTGGCGTGAGAGACGTAGCTCGCCTGATCTCTCGCATCCGGCATCGGCAGTTTGGAGTCTTGGTCACGACATCTGTTGTTGGTAGGCGGGCGTATGAAGAAGTACGACAAGATCGGCACCCGATCGTATTTGTCTGCGGCAAAGACATCGTCGACATACTCACAAACGCGGGACTGAACACTGTCGAACTCGTTAAGGAGAAGTTGGAGAGCGAATTTGCCCTCGAAAGCGCACACGACTGATTGAAGGTCGCCCTTAGGCCGGCCCATCAGCCACTCAGAGACGTGCGGGCGAAGAGAGGATAGTTGGAATGGCCTTGAGGGAGGTATCCGTACCAATCGCGCCGCCGGTCGCCACTCCGGCCCCGTGTACCAGTCCCCTCTCGCCGCTCGCGGAACTATAATCGCTCTTCGTGCGAGCCTTGGGCCGGGTCAGAATCTCTACCGAAGAGGGTGCTTGAGCAAATGGGCCAGCTGGACTTCTATCGGCACAAACTCGCATACGAGATGGACTCGGCGGATCTCTACGAGGCCGTGGCGAAGGGCGAACCGATTGTCGTCGTCGATGGACGCGCGGCCGGCGCCTATGCGCGGGAATACATTCCCGGCGCGATTAACCTGCCCCATCGGGAGATCGGTCTCGAATCCACGAAGTCGCTCGATAAATCCAAGCTCTACGTCTGCTACTGCGACGGAATCGGATGCAACGCCTCGACCAAGACGGCCTTGAATCTTCTGGAGCTGGGATTCCAGGTACGCGAACTGATCGGGGGCCTGGACTGGTGGAAGCGCGACGGGTACGCCACCCACGGCATCGACGCCAGCCCGGACACCGGCGTGGAATGCGGGTGCTGACTGGAAAACACGTTGCGGGGGCTCCCGACGATGGCCGATAACGACAGTCTGCTAGGTTTCGTCGCCCAGCGTCACACCATAGGCCTCGAAGACGTGGCCACGGACGCGCTGTGTTTCATCCTGTCCCGTTCGCCCTCAGCCAGACAGGCGTTATCCGACTTTCTGAAGGACGACGGCGAGCCATTGCCAATCGCGAAAGCGCAATCCTGGATGACGGATGCGTATGGAGCCATACCGGATCTGGCCTGCTACGACGAGGACGACAACCTGGTGGCATTGATCGAGTCCAAATTCTGGGCGGCGCTGACCCACAACCAACCCGTCACTTATTGGCGAGGACTGCCGGAGGACAGACCTGCGGTGCTCCTGTTCCTGGCGCCGGAAGTTCGCGTCAAGGACGACGGGTTGTGGAATGAATTGGTAGATCGCCTGCGCAACGCGGGGCATGAATTGGACCCTGCTGATAGGAAGGAAAGTCTGATAACCGCGCGGGCCAAATGTGGCCGGCACCGCCTGATGCTCACCACTTGGAAATTGCTCCTCGACAGGATGGCACAGAGGTCGAACGAGGACTGCGACGCTCAGGCGCATTTCGAAATCGCCGAGCTGCAAGGGCTCGCCGGGTGCTTCTTCGCGGTCTACAAACCCAATGTTTAGTATAACTTTTACCGGGTGTTGGGGGAGGGGTTGTGGCGGGTGTGTTAATCAGGTTGGGCCAACACCGATGGACTTAGGGTGGGGGTGGGGTTCGATTACTACGGACGGTATCTCACTCTTGCGGGCGCGTCCGCTTGGCTTGGTATCTGTTACAAAACCTTGGAACAGATCCCAGACAAACCGCTTTGGCTGTCGTTCTACCGAAGCAAACACCCCGCCAAAGTAAGTGTGGAAGAGGTGCGCGACCGGCTAGGCGATCTGGCAGAACCGGGGTTGGAATGGTATTGGGGGGAGGTATCCGTGCCAATCGACTTACCGGCAGGTGCTGACCGCAACGCAACCCTCGACGCCATAGTTGCCCAGCTGGAATGCATCGCCAATCTCATTGATCCCAGCGGTCCGACCTACCGGGAAAAACGCCGATTACCCGCGAAAACCGACCTACCCCTTGACCGGAGTCGACATGCCGCCGTGGGAGTCGGAGGCAAGGCTGAGGGCATGACTAGAGTCGTGTGTTGGAACATCGCCACGAAACATCAGCCGTGGCGTGAGCTGGTCGATATGGGCGCGGACCTTGCCCTGCTGCAAGAGGCCGGCAAGCCGCCGGCGGACGTGGTTCATGAAATCGACACAGGCCCCATGGAGCACTGGGACTCGCACGTATGGAACTCGCGCTGGTATGAGGGCCGCTGGCCAAAGCTCTATGACCGCTGGCCGAAGGTCGTGAAGCTCTCCGACCGGGTCGAAGTGGAGTGGTTCAAGCAGGTCAGCCCGATCATGTATGTGGAGCCGGACGAGATCGCGGTCAGCGGCATCGGCACTATCGCCGCCGCGCGGGTCATTCCCCTGGAATCTGACTCCGAGCCGTTCATCGCCGTTTCCATGTACGCGCGTTGGATCTACCCGCACCCCTCGACCCGCAGCAAGTGGAAAGTCGGCTTTCCGGACGGGTCGGCGCATCGCATCATCTCCGACCTTTCGGCGTTCATCGGCGACGCCGATCCCGGCTCCCACCGCATCCTTGCGGCGGGCGACCTCAACATGGTCTACGGCTCCGTTCTCGACGATCCGCAGTCGCTGGCGGAACGGGAAAGCTCCGTCTTCGACAGGTTCAAGACGCTGGGCATGGAGTTCATGGGTCCGCAGCATCCCGGCGGCAGGCAGGCGAATCCAACTCCTCACGGCTTGCCGCCCGATACGCGAAACGTGCCGACGTACTACACGACGGCTCAATCGCCCGAGACCGCCCAGACCCAGCTCGACTACGTCTTCGCCTCTCGTGGATTCCACGAGAGCATCGCCGTACGCGCTCTCAACTCCGTTGACGACTGGGGGGCCAGCGACCACTGCCGCCTTCTTATCGACGTGGCGTGACCTCAACTCAACACCCGTCGCTATCGACGCCCACAGCCCACTAACACCGCCGCTTGCAACCACTCTCGATGCCGAGCCTGTCTCGACGCTCGCGCGACTGACGTAGCCTCCATAACAAGCCATGGGCCAGGTCAGCATGTACCCGTTGAGTACACGACCCGACCTAACGATCATTCAATTGAGCTATACTCGCAAATACACTTGATTAGCTCGCCAAGGTTTGACGCGAGAACGTATCGCCCCCTCGGGCCCTTCTCTTCTTGTTCATTTCCTCGCTGATTTAACTGTAGTTACCACCTCTAGATTAGGAAGTCCGTTCCAACATGACGTATCGTTCCACGCCCGCACAAGCACGCCCAGGCAAGCGCCCTCGGCACCGAGCCGTTTGCCACGACTGCGGCAAGTCCGCCACCGTCCCATTCCGGCCAAGACAAGGCAAGCCGGTATATTGCCGCTCGTGCTTCAATGCTCGTCGCAACGGGCGCTCCTCGACGGTCGGCACAAACGGCAGCAAGCCGTCTACCGTAGGCAATCGCGCCGTTGATAGCGCCCCGCCGGGTGGTCCTGGTTTCTCCGGAATGCCTTTGACGGAGGCTACCAAGGCGGCGATATCCCGGATGAACATATCGAGGCCCACGCCCATTCAGGTGAAGGCTATACCTCCTCTCATGGCGGGACGAGACCTGATCGGCCAGGCACGTACGGGCTCTGGAAAGACGCTGGCGTTCGCGGTGCCCCTGGTTGAGAGGTGCGACCCGTCGCTCCGGCGGGTTCAGGCGCTTGTGCTGCTACCCACTCGCGAACTGGCCATCCAGGTGGCCGGAGTCATCGAAGCCCTGGCTTCTTCACGGCAGATCCGCGTGGCGCTGCTGTACGGCGGCCGACCTCCGAGGTCGCAGTACGCGGCGTTGAGGGACGGTGCCCAGGTCGTCGTCGGCACTCCGGGCCGAACGTTGGACCATCTGCGGCAAGGAACGCTCGACCTGGCTTCAGTGCGATTTCTTGTGCTGGACGAAGCGGATGAAATGCTAGACAGGGGGTTTGCCCCTGACGTCGAATCCATCATAGGCCGCGCGCCCCGCGAGCGGCAGACAGCGCTTCTGTCCGCGACCATGCCTGAGTGGGTGACCAACACCGCTGCGAAGCACTTGCGTCGGCCTGTAAGCGTGGAAGTGGACGCTGGTTTGCAAGCGCCGCCCACCGTCGAGCATCTCGTCTACACCATCCGGAAGAGTGACAAGATGGCGGCCCTGCGAACGCTGCTGGACGGGCTAGACGGTACGCCTGCTATCGTCTTTCTCAAGACCAAGCACGGCGTCAAGAAGCTGGCGAAACGGCTCGATTCGTTGGACTACCCGGTAGGAGCGCTCCAGGGGAATCTAAGCCAAAACGCACGTGAACGCGTGATGAAGGACTTCCGCTCCGGCGCCGCGTCGGTCTTGGTGGCAACGAATGTGGCCGCCAGAGGCTTGGACTTTGAGGATATCGGCCAGGTTATCAACTATGACCTGCCGGACTCGGAGAAGCTGTTCACCCACCGCGTCGGACGGACCGGACGCATGGGCCGTTCCGGCGAGGCCGTGACCTTCATCACGGCTGAGGATGAGCCGAAGTGGAATGAGATCGAGCGAGGCCTTGGCCGTCGTTTCATCAAGAAGCCTTGGCACTCGGTCCGCAAGGCAATGTCACTTCGACAGCAACGCTCGCAGGGCTCCGCTGGAAGCTCCTTGGAATCAACGGCCACTTCATACGGAACGTAGTACGTCTGATGGCCGGGTACATGTTCCCTAGCATCAATTTAGAGTTGGATCACCAGCTCAATGGTGGTCCGACTCACTAGATAGATGAGCGAATTACGGACTCGGGATCGCTAGCTCTGGCAGCCAGCCTGCTCTGATGCTCGCCGGACTAACATAGCCCCTGACACAATCACTGGGGACGGTCAGCCGAGGGGAGGAGGTCGCACTCATGCCGAACGGAGGATCGGACTGCTGCGGCTCCTGCTGGTTCAACCGCTCCAACGGCGGCAAACGCGGGACTGTCAACTTCGACGGGGCCATCCCCAGCTACTGCGAGATCCGCCAGCTCGACATCCCGGATCCCTTCTATACGTACTGCGCCAACCACCCGTATCGCCGGATCGACCGCGACCCTATACCCATCGGGCCCGTGTACGTTCATGGCGCCGACGAGGCGCGGGAGTTCTGGCAGCCGTCGCCGGACACCGAGGAGATCCGCCTGCACCTGCTGGATCTCGTAAGGTCGCCGGAGAAGCACCCGGACGGCTATCCCTTCTACTCGCCGCATCCACACCTGCTGGCGATCGAGCAGTTGGTGGAATTCGGCGACCTGCGAGTGGTCGAGGCGCTGGAGGACCTCGCCCAGCGGGACGAAGCGGAAGAAGCTCCTCCGGGGCTCCTCGAGTTGATCGAGACCCTACGTGAAAAGCTGTCTCCATAGCGGAAGTGCGGTGGAAATCGCTGTGAACTCCCGATCCGGTCGGTCCGCAAACGTTAGGCGGAACATGATCAGACTCGTCCTCGCGGCCGCCTTGCTCATCTCTATTTCCCTGTCGTGCGACAGGGAAGCCGATGTCGTCAAATTGGGAACGGAAGGCGCCTATCCCCCTTACAACTTCATCAACGACGATGGCGAGATCGACGGCTTCGAGCGCGAACTGGGAGACGAGCTGTGTCGGCGGGCGGATCTCGAATGCATCTGGGTCACCAACGATTGGGACAGCATTATCCCCAACCTCGTCGCCGGCAACTATGACGCCATCCTCGCCGGGATGAGCATCACCGACGAGCGCGACCGGCTTATCGACTTCACCCAGCCCTACGTCCCGCCCAGCCCTTCCGTCTATCTCGCCCTCGCCGGAGCCGCCGTAGACGTTGTCGACGGCAAGGTAGCCGCCCAGGTGGCCACCACCCAGGCCGGCTACCTCTCCCAGTCCGGCGCGACATTACTGGAATACCCGTTGGCCCCGGACCTGGTCTCGGCGGTCCTGGACGGCGAAGCCGACGCCGCGCTGGTCGACCTGGAATTCGCCCGGGAGAGCATGGCGGAGTATGAAGGAAAGCTGGCCATCGTAGGCCCGAGAGTCACGCTGGGATCTGGCGTCGGCATCGGCGTCCGGGAGCAAGACAGCCGGTTGAAGGAAAAGCTGGACCAGGCCATCGGCGACATGAAGGCGGACGGCTCCTTGAACGATCTGATCCGAAAATGGTTCGGCGCCGACGCCGAGACCTTCTGAGAATCATCGGAAGCGGCTCGCCGCCGGTCAGCCCAAGTCCCGCTGGAAAATGTGCACATCGGCCCGCTTGTCGCCCAGATCAAGCAGCCCGCGCGCGACCGATTCCTCGCTGAATCCCGCCTCCATAAAGGCTGCGCGGCGGTCGGCGGCGACTGCGTACCCCCGAACGCTTCGCACGCCGGCCGATTGCGCCGCCTCGAGTGTTGCTGAGAGCAGCGTTTCCAACTCACCGCGGTATGTCGGGTAACACTGAAACTCGAGCATAGCGGAACCGGCCAGAGCGCCGCTCGCCGGGCCAGCCAGGGCGGCGGCCGCCACAATTCGGTCATCCCTGGTGACCAACGCCTTCAACTGATTCGCCGAATTCATCTCATGCCGCAGCCAAATGCGGTCGAACGGCCCCACGCAGCCAGTCGCCTGGACTGCCGGAGGCGCGAAGAACAGGCTTTCGGTGAAATCTCGGACTACCCAGTCGGTTGGCTCGCGCGCGTGGAGTAGCGCCACGTACCCACCTACGTCGCCTTGCGTGACGTCGCGAACAAGGCCCTTGCCGTCGTAGCGAAAGTAGTCGGTATCAAATATGTCGGGGTCTACGTCTTCACGAACTGCGCGCATCACGATGCCGTTGTAGCTTCTGTACCCCAACTTCTCGTATACGTGTCGGGCAATCGGATTGTCAGTGCCAAGATAGACGGCCTTTCCGCCGTCAGCCCGGAAGTGCTCCAAGGACATCTTCGTCAGAATCTGGGCGATGCCCTTGCCGCGGTGCGCCGGGTCTGTAAGCACGTAACCGTAGACACCCATCTCGCGAGTTGCACGGTTCGTGGCGTGCCACGCGGTGCCCACGACGGTGTCGTCCAACCTCCCCACGAACATGTAGTCGTGGAGCGTGCCGTCAGTTGCTCCCCGCAGCGCGCGGGCCAGCATCTCGGCTTCGGCCGGACTCACCCAGGGATCGAACGGCTGGGCGAGGAACCACCACACGTCCCGATTCTCAGGCGTCTCGGCCCGACTATCTCCCGGACCGAGAACCGTCACTTTCAGGGTCTCGCTGCTGCTCAGCGTTTGTATCGACACCATCGGCGTCCTCCGGAGCGCGTCTTTTGCCTCACGATGGCCGGACTATCCAGAGCACTCATCGGCGGCGGCGGCCTCCATCGCCGCGCGCAACGATCCATCGGACCGCTTGAGCAACAGCCGGGACTCATCCGGACTGACTTCCAGACACGTGCAGAGCAGCGCGACCTTTATCGAGCCGTCGGACTCGACAAGCGCGCCGTGCGCTTCGGCCGCGGACACGCCCGAGACCTCCCGAATCATGGATACCGCTCTGTTGGTCAGCTTCTCGTTCACCGCCGTCAGGCCGACCATCAAGTTTTCGTAAGTCTCGTTCGCGAGCACCATCGCGGCCGTGCTGATCATGTTCAGGACCATCTTTTGAGCCGTGCCGGCCTTGAGGCGGGTCGAGCCGGTAACAACTTCAGGACCTGCCACGACTTCGATCACCACGTCGGCCGCCGAGTGGAAGGGAGAACCCGGATTGGAGGTCACGGCCACGCTCTTGGCCCCTACCTCTCTGGCGTAGGAAAACCCACCGAGCACGTACGGAGTCGATCCGCTGGCGGAGACTCCGATCAGCAGGTCGCTATCCGAAAACCCGTTGGTCCGCAGGTCCCCGGCGCCAAGGTCCGCACGATCTTCGGCGCCCTCCACCGAGCTTCGCAGCGCTTTATCCCCACCCGCAATCAGGGCGACCACCCGGTCCGGATCGATCCCGAAGGTCGGCGTCCACTCCGCCGCGTCGAGCACCGCGATTCGTCCGCTAGTGCCCGCGCCCTGGTAAAACACGCGCCCGACGCGCTTGACGACCTCCGAGACCAGCTCGGCCGCTCTGGCGATGCTCGGGATGGCCGATCGCACCGCGGCAATGACCTTCTCGTCCTCGCGACTCATCAGCGAAACGATCTCCCGTGCGGACATCATGTCGATGCCTTCGCTCGCGGGATTTCGCCGTTCCGTGATGCGCGGGTTGTCCACGTCCACTTGAATCCAATCCAGCTGAAAGCGAGGCGGCACGTTGATCGGACGACCATTACCCGCCGCCAAGCTCTATACGACCCGCTATGTTAGTCCCGCAACGGCACTCGCTCGGCCCTATTGAACCGAGGCCTCACGCGGCGGCTCGTCCAGGTCCGCTAGGTTGACGTTTGACTCCACAATAAAGCAGGCTTACAAAAGACCCAGACAATTGTGCAACGAACGGATGATTTCATAGGGAGGGTCATAATGACTACCAACCAGTACTGGTGGCCGGATCAGCTGAACCTGAAGGTTCTCCGCCAGGATTCCCACCTGTCTGATCCGATGGGCGATGGCTTCGACTACGCCGAGGCGGTCAAGACCCTTGACGTCGATGCGCTAATGCAGGACATCGAGCAGGTGATGACGACCTCGCAAGACTGGTGGCCGGCCGACTACGGTCACTATGGGCCTCTCTTCATCCGCATGACGTGGCACGCCGCGGGCACCTACCGCATCAGTGACGGCAGAGGTGGCGGAGGGTCCGGCTACCAACGCTTTGCGCCGCTCAACAGTTGGCCCGACAACGGAAACCTGGACAAGGCGCGCCGCTTGCTCTGGCCGGTCAAGAAGAAGTACGGCAGAAACCTCTCCTGGGCCGACCTGATCATCTTCGCCGGAAACTGCGCTCTGGAGTCGATGGGATTCAAGACCTTTGGTTTCGCCTTCGGACGCGTGGACGTCTGGGAGGCCGACGAGACTGACTGGGGGCCTGAAGAGACCTGGCTCGCGGACGAGCGCCACAGCGATGACGGAGACCTCCAGGGACCACTCGGCGCTGACCACATGGGCCTGATTTACGTTAACCCGGAGGGACCGAACGGCAACCCGGACCCGCTCGCCGCGGCAAGCTACATTCGAAACACGTTCAAGCGCATGGCGATGAACGACGAGGAGACGGTCGCGCTTATCGCCGGCGGACACACGTTCGGCAAAGCGCACGGCGCCGCCCCTGAGGAAAATGTCGGACCCGAGCCGGAGGGCGCCGGCATGGAGGAGCAAGGCCTCGGCTGGAAGAACCGCTACGGCAGCGGCAAAGGCGGCGATACGGTTACCAGCGGCCTCGAAGGCGCCTGGACCACCAATCCCGTCAAGTGGGACAACAACTTCTTCGAGAACCTGCACGGGTACGACTGGGAGCTGACCAAAAGCCCCGCCGGTAAATCGCAATACGCTCCCACGAACGCAGCCGCGGTTGCCACCGTGCCGGACGCACACGATCCCTCGAAAAAGCACGCACCCATGATGCTCACGACGGATCTCTCATTGAAGGAGGAGCCGGCTTACGCCGAGATCGCGAAGCGCTTCATGGAGAACCATGAGGAATTCGAAGACGCGTTCGCCAGGGCATGGTACAAGCTGATCCACCGCGACATGGGGCCTCGCAGCCGGTATCTCGGCCCGCTCGTACCCGCGGAGCCGCTCTTGTGGCAAGACCCCGTCCCCGACGTCGACCACGAGTTGATCGACGACCAGGACATTGCCGACCTCAAGGCATCGGTCCTCGCTTCCGGATTGCCCGTTTCCCGGCTCGTATCGACCGCCTGGGCGTCGGCGGCATCGTTCCGCGGCACCGACAAACGCGGCGGCGCGAACGGGGCGCGGGTCCGCCTTGAGCCGCAAAAGGACTGGGAGGTCAACAACCCCGCCCAGCTCGAAGAGGCGCTTGGGACGCTCGAACAAATCCAGACGGATTTCAACAGCTCGCAGACCGGCGGCAAGCGGGTCTCCCTGGCCGACGTGATCGTCCTGGCCGGATGCGCGGGCGTCGAGCAGGCCGCCCGGAATGCGGGTTCCGACGCACAGGTACCGTTCACGCCCGGTCGCACGGACGCGTCGCCGGAATGGACCGACGTGGAGTCGTTCGCCGTGCTCGAACCCACCGCGGACGGTTTTCGCAACTATGTCCAAGCCGGGCAAGGGGGCAGACCGGAAGACCTGCTGGTTGAGCGGGCGTGCATGTTGACGCTGACCGCTCCCGAGATGACGGCGCTCGTCGGCGGCCTGCGCGTCTTGAATGCGAATACCGGGCAGTCTCAGCACGGCGTTCTGACCGACCGGCCCGAGGCGTTGTCCAACGACTTCTTCGTGAATCTGCTCGACATGGACACCGAGTGGAAGCCATCTGCCGCATCCCCCGGCGTGTTCGAGGGAAGCGATCCCGACACCGGAGAGATCAAGTGGACCGGTACGAGCGTGGACCTGGTGTTCGGCTCGAACTCCGAGCTCCGGGCCATCGCGGAAGTCTACGGGTGTGACGACGCGGGTGACGTGTTTGTGCGCGACTTCGCGAGCGCGTGGCACAAGGTGATGGAGTTGGACCGCTACGACCTGGCATAACCTCGGCGTAGCGCTCCCGCGGTTGCTGACTTAACCGTAATCGGGCTGGCGGACAAAGGTCCGCCAGCGCCGCCGCGCTCGATGTGGGGGTCACTTCTCCGCGAAGTCAAGGTGGCCGCGATCCGCCGCCGGAGACATGCCGCAGACCGGCGGTTGCCTCCGCCGTCGAGGAAGGCGGCGTACGGCCCTAGCCGGAGGAACCCTCCGGCATTAGCTCGCTGCGCCCCAGGTACATCCCCAGTCCGATCAGGTAAAGGCACACGCCGCCGATAAGCAGAAGCGTACTGTGAAGCGGGAGAAGCACGCTGATGTCGACTCCGGGAACGTGCTGGACCACCAGGAAGTTCACCAGCCCCGCCACTCCTATGACTACAAGGCCGTAAGCGGCCAGCCTGTAGACGCTTATTCCGCTGAATCGGGCCGCCAGGGCAAGTCCAAGCAGCATGGACGAGAATGGATAGACCGTCAGGAACGCAAGGAAGATTCCAGCCATGTCCGCGTAAGTGGCCACGGCGAGAGTCTGGAACTCCGCCTGCATCTCCGGAGCGGCTTCCGCTTGCATGCTCCGTTGCATCAGGTGGACGATCATATGCCTCTTGCCCATCCCTATGATGAAGATGCCCCACCCGAACAGGCTCATTATCAACCCGAATCGCAACGCCGGAGAGGCAAGTCCGCCTTGCCGGTTGGGCAGGCGAAACAGCGGCAGCACGCCATAGGCGTAAAGGAACATCGCCACGATCACCAAAAACGTCATCGCGTGCGCGAGGCTTGCGTGGTTGGCCATCACGTCTATCGTTTTGGCGAAGTCGGTCTGGTCTACGGGGTCTATCAGCATAGACCCCGGTGCGAAGAACGATGCGATCAGCGTTAGCACGAACCCCGCCATGATGGCCAGGCCCGCGCCTTTGGATCCCGCCAACCCGCTCACATTCGATGCAGCCATAGCACGCTCCCGTTGACCGCACTATGCTCATCACCTAACCGGGAAGACGGTAGCGCCCAACGCCCGTCAAGCGCAACAGCCGCGGCCTCTGCCGCGCGAGCCGACCGGCTGGAAGCCTCATCCTCGGTTCCCCATGAGCGCCGGGGCGCGAGGCGCGTCCATCGGTCCCCCACGTCCTGCGCTTCAATGCCGCGCCGTAGTTGGGCAGAATGAGTGCTGCTTCTATAGTGCGCTGAACCATACGCCCCACAGCTACGGAAATCGCAATGCATTTCATAGTCCCCGAGAACATGGACAGATACGCCGACGACCACTCCAGCCCGCTCCCGCCTGTTCTGGAGGAGCTCAAGGACTATACGTACGCGAACATCCGGGGCGCCGGGATGATCTCGGACAAGCTGGTCGGCGGTCTGCTCCAAACCCTGATCTTCGCCTCAGGCGCCCGGCACGTCCTGGAGCTGGGGCTGTTCACCGGCTTCAGCGCGCTGATGATGGCCCACGCCCTTCCCGAAGATGGGACCGTGACCTCGTGCGACATAGACCCCGAGGCCGAGCGGCGGGCGCGCCGGTTCTTCGATAAGACCCCGCACGGCAAGAAGATCACCGTCCGGATCGGTCCCGCGCTGGAGACCCTCGAAGAGCTGACCGGCCCTTACGATCTCATCTTCATCGACGCCGACAAGGTCAACTACCCCGCCTACTACGAGCGCTGCTTGGAGCTGCTGGCCGCGAACGGGGTAATGGTCGTCGACAACGTGCTGTGGTCTGGGCGGGTGCTCGACCCCCAGAGCGACGACGACAAGGCCATCGACGCCCTCAACAAGCGCGTCGCCAGCGACCCGCGCGTCCACAACGTGCTGCTCACCATCCGCGACGGCTTGAACGTAATCCGCAAAAGATAAACGTGGGCACGGCGATATAGATCAATCGCCGATTCGCGGCAGTGCCCTAATCCGCTCCCAGCTATCCAGCCACCTATCTCGACAAAGGGTCAGGCCTGCCCAAGCCTCAGGCGGACTCGTCCGACTCGCCGGTGTAGAACGCGGTCGTCCTCGCTACCGCCGCATTCGCCGCCTCGGGGTCCGTACCCGCCACGACCGCCGCTCGTCCCCATCCCTCGCTGCTGCCGGTGATGAACGCCTTGCCGTCCGGCGAAGTTGCGAAATCGACGATTTCAGGCTTGGGCCAGTCGGGATTCGCCAGGTACAGCCCAAGTCCGACGAACCCCATTTCCCAGCCAACCCCGGCCGCCCCCGGTCCGTAGGTGTCCCAGAATTCGGAAAGGTGCGCGGTATGCGTGAGGCTGAGCCGCGCGCGGCCCGGTCCTGCGTCCGAGACGCTTACGTCCACCCAGCTCGTCCACCCGCTGAACACCCAGTCGAGCGAGAAGTGTGAGTTTTGCTCGCACGCCGTGATCTCGCCCCCGGCGTTGCCTTCCACCTGATAATGGCCCCCCAGCCGCAGCTCGCCGCTGACCGGCGCGAACCAGCGCGGAATGCGCTCCTGGTTCGTTACCGCGTCCCACAAATCTTCAACCGTCGTCGCGTAGTCGCGGGCCAGAGTGACCTCGCTGGCGTCCATTCCGTCGCGCTCCAGCCACGACACGCTGCGCTCTACCGCCCCAAGCTGACTTTCGACATCGAACTCCACCATGTTCCCTCTTTTCTTAACTAATCAAGCCGCGTGACACGCCGCCCTTGCGGCGGGACTGCCCGGCCCCTCATTCGATTGTTACCCAAACGAGCACGGTAAACCCGTTCAACGCCGAGACGCAACTTTCGATCTCCACGCAGCTGCCGCGCCGCCGCCCGTCAATTTGCATTTGCCGCGGCGAGTCCGTATTCGTTCGTTGGGTCTCGATAGATGGAATGGAAGTGCCCGGCATCGCCGCCCACGTTGCTTTGCGTGGAGAACTCGATGATGAGCCTCGGCCCCTGGATCCGATAGTAGATCCGCCCGGTTCCGTCGGTGTTGCCGTGCCAGGCGAAGTAGGTCTCGTCGAGATCGGCCCTGATCTCGGCAAGTCGATGTCGTACGCTGGCTTCGGGAAGTAGTCCGACCCATAGCGCAACCAGGTCCATCAGCAACGCCCGCTGACTCTCGCTCCATTCGGACACGCTCGATCCTTCGAGCGGAGGCCTTATCCCGTCGTTGCCCGCGCCGGTCCATAGCTCGTTGGGGCGGTCCTCAACCCGCGCCGCCGCTTTTCGGTCCTCATTCAGGGAGTCGACGAGCTTCAGCCCGCCCGCCAGCTCGGCGGCCAGCGGAGCGGCGATGGCGCCATTCACCTCATAGGACGCCGGTTCAATCCCGATCAGGGTGGGTGACAAATATGAGCGTTCGCCGATTACGGTAACGTTCACCGCCAGGTGATGACCGCCGAACTGCCACGCCCAGGGCTCGACAGCCGAAGGCTCTCCGAAGAACGCCAACCAGTAGTTGTCCGCGCTCCACCCCAGACTTCCCGCTCGGGGCGAAGCGGCAAGCACCTCTTCGGCGCCGACGACCTCCACGACCGTGGAGTATCCATCAGCGCTCAAAGCCGCCTTCAGAAACCGGTGCATCAGCTCCGTCTGCTTGGTGTCCAGGTCGCCAATGCGGACACCGTTGCGCTCGAATCCGAGTATCCCGGCCGGAAGATTCGACCAGTTGGGCCGCAGTGGAGAATCGAAGTCGTAAACGGCCGTAGACCGTTGTTCCGATGTCAGCGCCTGAATGAAAGCCCTTGCGGCGTCTACGATGGCCGCAGCTTCGACGCCGGACGGTTTCTCAGCCACCGGTTCCGCCGTTGCCGGCGTCGCCGTCGGTGCGGTCGTGGGCGACACTGCAGCCAGCGTCGGCGAAGGCGCGACTGTCGGCGACACTGAAGCCGGCATAGCCGTGGGCGCGGTCGTCGGCGACACCGAAGCCGGAGACGAGGCCGAAGCCGTTATAGACGGGTCGTCGCCGCACCCGGCAGCGACCATCGTCGCTAGGACTGCAACGCCAACCGCTCTGACCAGATTTCCGAACATCCTCGCTTCGAGACGGCCGGTAGTATCGGTCACGGGAGCGTCGACACCCGCTAGCCGGACCTTTGCCTCGGGCCTTTGTCACGCCCTTTGGGGTGATTCGCCATTCGATTCTCCTCGGCCAGTTGGACCGTCTTCGATATCCTCGCGGCCCTGGTATCGGGCTTCCGGGCCGTCTTAATCCACCACAGGATGTTCTTCTTCGCCGACTTCGAGAAGTTTTCGAAGCAGGCTTGGGCCGTGTCGTTCTTCGCCAGTTCAGAGGCCAGATCGGGCGGTATTACCAGGTCCTCGATCTCATCGGCTCTGGTCCAGGACCCATTCCTCTTCGCGGTCTCCACCATCCTCACGCCCGCCGCGGCCATCCGCCCCTGTTCCGTCAGGCGTGCGATCTTCCCCTTGTTGATGCGCGACCACTGGCTACTTGGGTTCCTCGGCGTGAAGAGCCTCATCGCACGCTCGTCGTCCAGCCTGTTGGTTCTGGAGTCCACCCACCCGAAACACAGCGCTTCGTCGACCGTCTTCGTGTAAGGGACGAACGGCTTGCCGGTGGCCTTCTTCCACGATACGAGCCAGACACCCCTCGAGTCCTCGTGGTTCCGATCCAGCCACGTTCGCCACTCCTCTTGCGTTTCGACATGAAGCAGAGGCCGTCCGTCACTGGGATGAGTCCCGATCTCAGCCTGCATGGGAGGCTTGCCTGGCCACGCCGATCACCGGCGGTGTCATCCGCCCTCGGCGGCCCGGCGCAGCTCCTCGATGTCGAGCTTCCCCATCTTCAGCAGCGCACCCATCACCGCCTCCCCGTTGCTCTCCAATAGATCGGGCAGAATCGCCGGGACTACCTGCCAGGACAAGCCGAACTTGTCCTGCAGCCAACCGCACTGGCCCGGCTCGCCGTCCTCCGAGAGCTTCTCCCAGAAGTAGTCGATCTCCTCCTGCGAGTCGCAGTCGATGACAAACGATATGGCGGGCGTGAACTTGAACATCGGTCCGCCGTCCACAGCCCCGAAGTTCTGGCCGTCGATCTCGAACTCCACCAACCCCCCGCCCTCGGCCGGGCCGGACGATACTTCAGAGTCGTTCAGAATCCGCGAGTTGGGGAACACCGACACATAGAATTCGGCCGCCTCTCTAGCCTGTCCATCGAACCATAGAAACGGACTCACCTTCGGCGATACCGTCATCGTTACTCGTCCTCGTTCCCTTCGGCATCCGCCGACGTTGCCGCCTGGCCCATGTGGCCGATCTCCCATATGTGCCCGTCGAGGTCCTGGAAGGCGCCTCCGTACATCCCCTGGAATTCCTCGATCTCTCTGAACTTCGTTCCTCCCGCCGCCACGGCATTTCGGATCATCTCGTCGACCTCTTCTCTGTCATTGAGGAACAGGGCTACGAGCACCTCCGTGGTATCCGACGCGTCGGCTATCCGCCTGCCCGGAATGAAGTCGCTGAAGAAGCTCTCTGACAGGAGCATTGCAAAAATGTTCTCGTCGATGATCATGCACGTGGCGACTTCGTTGGTGAACTCGGGATTGAACTCGAACCCGAGCGCGGTGAAGAACTCGACCGACCGGTCCAGGTCCTTTACCGGCAGGTTCACAAAGATGCTTCTGTTCGTTGTCATTCAGATCCTCCTCCCAAGCTCAACGGGCGCTCTGCCGCTCGATGCCGGCGGCGGTCACGCCGGAGACGTCATCCGCGCGAGGGTCGCCAGATCTGGGACGACGAGATCGGGCACCGCGTCGGCGCCGCGCGTTCCGCCTCCCCGATTCGCGCGGTTGACCCACACGCACGAGATGCCAAGCCGGTTGGCAGGCGCGATGTCGTGATAAAGGCTCTCCGCCACGTGCAGCCATCGCTGCTTTTCGACCGCCATTCGCCGGGCGGCGGCGTCGAAGTTGCGCGGGCTGGGCTTGTAGCTTCGGACCTGCTCCGCGGTGATAACGGCGTCGAAGTCGACACCCATCGCCTCGGCCGTCCCGGCGAACAGGTCGTCGTCCACGTTCGAGATAACGGCGAGCTTGTAGCGTGTTTTCAGCGCGGTCAGCGCACCGACGACATCCGGGAAGACCGGCCAGTCGGGCAAGGAGTCCGCCAGGCACTCCAGCTCCGGCTCGGTACACCGGAAACCCAGCTCGGTCCCGATCGCCGCCATTACCTCGCGCAACACGCGCCGGTACTCCATGTAGTCTTGTGATCGTTGCACCCTCGGCTCGGCGTCCGCGAAGAGCGCGAGAATCTCCGCCTCGGACTTGCATATTCCGCGAGACTCCAGCACCCGTGCGACGTACCTCGAAATGCCCGTCTCCCAATCGACCAGGGTCCCGTAGCAGTCGAAGCTCAGCCATTCGAAGCGGTCGAAATCAAGCATTACCCTCCCTGCTCGAAAATGACTGGTCGACTCTTCGTATCGGTTGGCTAATCGGACAACCCTAGGACGGTAACACTTCCGCTGCACATATCTATCATGGCCGCCACCGCTGTTCAGCATTGACGAACGCCCCATAGCGGACAAGAAGTGGCGGCATGAGACACGCTTCAGGAAGAGGATGGAAGAGACGTGATTCCCGTAGTAGGCGGCGTCGACGTGTCCGCGCATTCCGCAAGCTGGCGCAGGGCATCGCCCTGGACGCGGAAGAGGCGCCATTCGGATAGCATCTCGGCCCCCAACTCTTCGTAGAAGCGATGGGCGTCGGTGTTCCAGTCCAGCGCCATCCATTCGAAGCGACCGCAGGCGCGCTCCACCGCGATGGCTGCCACCTGCCGCAGTAGCAGCGTGCCCAGACCACGGCGTCGGTACGCAGGGGACACATAGAGGTCCTCCAGGTACATGCCCCGCCGGGCGAGGAACGTGGAGTAAGTGTGGAAGTAAACGGCGAATCCCGCGGGCTCGTCACCCGCGAACGCCAACAGCGCCTCGGCGGCCGGCTGGTCGCCAAACAGCGACGCCAGCAAGTCCTCCTCCGTCGCCGTCACCTGGTGTGTCAGGTGCTCGTACTCCGCAATGCCGTGGACAAAACCCAGAAGCAGCGGTACGTCGGCTGCCGTGGCGGGGCGTATGGTGAATCGGGGTTGTTGAGTCAATGCGGTCTCCGTTCTTTTGGGTCTTGGGGATCCGCCATGTCGCGGCCCCATCTTCGCCGGGGCTTCAGCCAGCTTTTAGCTTGGAGGGCAAGACCCGTTCGACGCCGTTGGTAGCTGCGGCCTGAGCCTGCAAGTACGACGCCCCTGAGAAGAGAAGGTGGCTCACAGGCTCGGTCCCCGAATATGGTTATCAGAAACCGTGCCAACCGGGCAGCGCCGCCGCCTGGCGGACCCACTCCGCCATCTGCTCCTCGTCGAGCTCGCCCTCGTGGATGTTGATCCAGCGTGCGTCCTCGACCTTGCCCGAGCCCGGCGGCACGGGCCGCAGCGACGCGCCGTGGACGAACGTCACCTTCACGTAGCGGGTCAAGACGTGATAGCTCAGGAACCAACCCTCGCCCTCGACGCCGTACCAGGGCGAGTTCCACCTCACCGCCTTGCGCACCTCGGGCACGGCTCGCACGATGATCTCGTCGATGCGGCGCCCTACGTCGCTCTTCCAGCCCGGCATGGCCGCGATGTATGCCTGCACCGGAGCGTCGCCGTCGCCTTTCGGAATCTGCGGATTGCCGCCCGACAGCAGGACCGGCTTCTTGGGCTGCGTGGAATTGTAGGCCACCGCTTCCAGCACCAACTCCTCAAACGCGGCAGCGTCTATCTCGTCTCCCTCGCGAAGGTCTATCGCCCGCCACGTGTTCCCCGCCGGGGTGACGTTGAAGAGCTCATTCGGGTCGGCGAGCGCGAACCCGTGAGCGAACGTGACCCTCACCTTGCCCTTGAGAGGTTTGGCGACGGCGAAGACCCCGCCGTGCGACCACGCCGGCGATCCCATCCACTTCCATTGCTCGACCGCTTCGGGGTCGGCCTCGCGGATCAGCCTGCGGACCTCGGCCAGCGTCCCACCTTTCCAGTCGTCCAACTCCGCGATCATCTTGTCGATCTTCCTCGATGCGGTCGAGCGGCCCGACGTCTTCCCCGCCGCCTTGCGCCGTTTTGCGGACCCTGCGGAATTCTTCGAAGCCTTGCCGGTCAAGCCTTAGTTCCCGCCCGTCAGTGTGAAGACGATTGCGTTCAGTATGAGCACAGGTATGAAGGCGAGCAGAATCACAAAAAACGCCCGCAGTGTCGACGTGTAGTCCAGGCACTGCCGGACGGCAACCACCATTCCCGCGATCGTCCACACGAATGTCAGCAGGGCGATGAGCAGTCCAATCGCTGGTATGAAGGTGATGACGTTCAGAAGTCCCGGGGTTTGGGCGAATCCCGTGCCGCGAGCCAGTTGTCCCCAATCGGCTTCGGTGTGTTCTGTTCTCAGTATCGTCGCGCCGATGAGCCAGGTGAACAGCGCCCAAAGGGCCCAGCTCACCACTCCACGTATGACGCCCAGGACGAGTCCCCTGACCACGTCGACTTCCTCACCGGCCAGCATCTGGCCAACGAAACTGGCGAGCGTGACGAGCACCACGATGAGCAGCGCCTGTCCGGTGGCGCTGCGGTCCCTCTCGACCTCCTCGTACGTGTCGGCACTCAAGCGGGCGGCGCCCAACATCCTGTCTATCATTCAGTCACTCCACTTCGGCATGAACGCCACTGGGCACGGTCGGCAAAGCCCGCCGTCGCTTCCGCGACATGGTACCCGTGACCTGCCCTAAAGGTCTGAACCACGAGCTATGTTAGCCCCACCTTACTTATCCACTGTGCGATGCTGGATGTCGGTGGCGCTGTGCGAGATTGAACCGCGACTACGCTTGGTCACAGGGCTGTCCCGCTCTGCTCCGCAGCGGTTGAGCCTGTACTAGGCTGCGCCCCGCGCTTCCCTGCGGCGGCGAAACGGCTGACCGCGTCGATACGTAGCCACCCGCCAGAGCCACTCCGCGGGGCCGAACAGGAAGCGGCCCAGCCACGCCTGCGACCACCAGATCTGCACCACCCAGACCGCGAACACGAACGCCAGCACGGCGCTCCGGTTCACGAAGTCGACATTGCCCAGCAACATCGTCAAGACAAGCACGCCCAGCACCGTTTGCGTCAGGTAGTTCGTAAGCGCCATCCTCCCTACCGCGCGCAGCCGCCCCTTCAGCAGGTTGTCCGCGCCGTTGTTCCACAGGATGATCAGGCTCATGTATCCCAGCGAGGCGGGAATCGTGCCGATCGTGTTGGGAACCCGGCCTATAAAAGCGACCTCGTGGGAGTAGTCGTTCACCGCGGTAACGATCACGCCCGCCGTGGCAAGCGGCAGGCCCACGGCAAGCCCTACCATTGCGGCCCGTCGATATGTCCTCGCGGGCAGGCCGCCATTCATAAAGCCCGTGCGATACAGGCCCGCGCCCACGAGAATCAGCCCCAGCCCGCGCAGGAAGAATCCCAGCAGCACGAGAAGCCCTAGAACCTCTTCGTCCGACATCTCGCTCGACGCCAGAAAGCCGGACCCGGCGGCGATGTGCCGGTCGTGGACGTACTGCGTCAGCAGTTCGCTGCCGACCGATAGCGCGAATATGGCGACCCCGACTGAGATCAGCAGCCGGTTCGGCAGCTTCCGCAGGGCGATCAGGAAGACCGATGAGATTGCGTAGACCATCAGCACGTCGCCCTTCCAGAACTGGAAGTGGATGATCCCGATTAGAAGCAGCAGCGCGTTGCGCCACAGGTTCAGCACGACCGCGCGCCTTCCCTTGCGGCTGGCGCGGTCGATGAAGAGAATCATCCCCGCGCCGAACAGCAGCGAAAACAGACCCATGAACTTCTGGTCGATGAACACCTCGCCCAGGATTCCCACGGCCCAGTCGAGCCAACTCTCCGAGCCGCCCGCGCTCAGGTCGAAGTAAGGCTCGCCGCCGAACCTGAAGTGCACCGCGTTCATCAGCAGGATCCCCAGCACCGCCACCCCGCGTATCAGGTCGAGGCTCGTTATCCGGTCCGATCCCCGAACCGGCCCCGAATCAGCCTTCTCGGAACCTGCCGCCAATGCCCCTAACCCCTTCAGCGAGACCGGGATAGTCAACACATCCTAGGGCGTGACTTGCGACAGGATACGCAACCGTAACCCGTTGACATTCATGATGAAGAATGGCCGCCCCTGATTACGTGCTCGCTTCACGTCCCCGCACACGAAAACCCCGGTTTTGGTGTCTAGTGTGGACTGCGATTGTTAAGAAAATACCTGCTCGCAGACCCGACTCTCGCATCTACCCTCTCCCTCCGCCACCTGCACCCAGGGCCCTCTAGTCCGCCGCTCGACCCTCCAACAAGGGTGCGTGTAGACCATCGGCAACGGGTTAGAGCATGGTCCCATAGGGAAGCCGACGCCGCATGTGTAACCCTCGAAGGCGAGTCTTCGGTGGCCCGGTTGAAACATGAGGTGTGCCGCTGATTGTCTACGTTCGGGGCGGAGGGCCGCGACCGGGAATGGGCTTATGCGTCTGGACGCCGAGTTAACAGAAGATTAACTCGGCGCGTTAAATCGGCGTGATGCGTATTGCGGCGGCACTCGAAAAATAGGATATTCATAATAACTAGCTAACGATCACCGCGGATAACGGATCGACATAAGCAATCAAGCCCACGACCACGCAATGAGCCAGCAGATCGCCAGACTGCAGGGCGACTTGGGTAACCTGGTGCAGGTCCTCGTCGAGGGCCTTACGCGGCGGCTTTCCGCCTACCACGTCGACGCAGTCGGGTACACGATACTCCACGTCTGCCAGGGCGTGGGGCCTATCTCGATCAGAGACCTGAGGCGGTTGGTACCCATCGACCCTGGACTTATCAGCCGCGCCACGACGCTGCTCGAAGACAAGGGACTGCTTGAAAAGAGGCGCCCCAGGGATGACCGGCGTCTGGTCAGACTGATCGTAACGGAGCACGGCGCCGCTCTCATGCCCGAACTGACGGAGCGCGTTCATGAGTTCTACGCGGTTCTTCTCAAGGGCATCAGCCAGCGGCAACTGGTCGGCTGCAATACCGTCATGGAGCAGATGATAGCGGCGGGGCAAGAGGCAGAAGGCCCTCCCGCGCGCTCGCCTGAATCTCCTGCCGACTCGGATCCCGGTACCCCCGGAATGGCCGGCGAGACGCAAAATCAGTCGATCGAGTCTCATACCGGCAGACTGCAAGGCAACGTGACGACTCTGGTCAACGTCCTGTTCAGAGGGATCCGCCAGCGAGTCTCTCCGTTCGATCTTGCCGTCGTGGAATACTCCGTTTTCACCACCTGCTTCGCCAACGAATCGATCACGATCTCGGGACTCGCGCGGCGCGTCCCCATTGACATCGGACGCATAAGTCGCATCGTGTCCAAGCTGGAAGACCGGGAGCTGGTCCGAAAGGTGCGCCCCGTGGACGACCGGCGCGTGGTCAATGTGGAGATGACCAGCCAGGGCCGTGCCCTCGCGCTTGAACTCATGGGTGGCGTCCAGGAGCACTACGCCAACGTCTTCAGGAAAACCAGCGAACGAGAGCTGACTGACCTCGTGGACTTTATCGAGCGGATGACGGCAAACGCCGGGAGCGCGAACGGCGAGCCGGAGGGCGGCGCTGGATCAGACTGATAACCTGACCGGCGCCTGCCCGGCAAGGGTGACGATTCTCAGCTTGACGGATCCACAACAAGGTGGTGCCCCGCGGTCTCCGGCCTCACCGGAGCTTGATGGTGGATGACCGCCGATAGCCCGGCGGAGCCCTTTGCTCACATCCTCCAGCGCATGCCTCCGCCCGTGGAATCTGTGCTCCGCTCATTGCCCAGCTTCCAACTCTGCTCTTGGAACGATTCTCCGGAACTGACCGGACGGCTTTCCCGCCCAGGTCTTCAGCGGCGCGTCAGGACTGTATCAATCCAGCCTGGGGCATGGTCCACGGCAGGCTGTAATACGGCGCGAACTGCGGGGCGCGGGGTATCGGCATCTCTCCGAACGGAACGTCGATGATCACGGGAGCCTGAAGCTCCAACGCCAGCGGAATGAGCGTTTCGAGCTCGGTCGGGTCGCTTGCCCTCATGCCAACAGCGCCGAACGCCTCGGCCATCCTGACGAAGTCCGGGTTGTGCAGATCGGTCCCGTACGCCCCGCCAAACGCGTCGTCCAGGTCGCGGGCCACGTTGCCGTATGAGTCATTTCTGAAGACCACCGTGACGAGGTTGATTCCGTACTGGACAGCCGTCGAAAGCTCGGACGAGTTGAACATGAACCCGCCGTCTCCGGTCAGGCAGACCGCGGGGCGGTCGGGCTTTGCGACCTTGACTCCCAGGGCAGTCGGGAAAGCGTAGCCGAGATTGAACGAGTAGCCGGAGTCAACGTACGTTTTTGGGCGATTCACCTGCCAGTGGGTCCGGGCGTAGTAGCCGAACTGGGTAATGTCCCAGACTGTGAAGGCGTCATCCGGGATGCCCATCCGCATGGCCTCCAGGACCGCGTACTGCGGCTCCTTGAGCTGAATGTCATGGTAGGCGATCAGACTGCGGGCGGCGCTCACCGCCTCGGCGGGCGACGGACGCTCTCCCGCTCCGGCCTCCATGAGGTAGGGCAGCAGCGCCTCTATCGTCGCTCTGGCGTCGCCGTGCAGGGGAATTGTGTTGGACTGCACCTTGGTGAGCTCCGCGTCGTCTATGTTGACGTTCACCAGCGTGGACGCCTCGCCGGCGGGATTGCCCAGCGAGAAGCGCGAGCCGATCCCGAGTACCACGTCGGCGGACTGCATAACCTCGTAGAGCTGGTTCATCTCCTGCCTGTCGCCCCTTGGACTGAAGCAGGATCCGTATGACAGCGGATGGCTGTCGGGGATGACGCCCTTGCCGCCGCTGGTCACGACCACGGGTATGTTCGTCGCCTCGGCCAGTTTGACAAGGGCCTGTTCCGCGTCGGACCGCGCCACGCCGCCTCCCGCGTATATCAGGGGTATGGCCGATTTCGAGATGACTCGGGCGGCCTCCCGAAGATCTTCCGGGCTGGGCACGATTCGAGAGATGCGCGCGGGACTCCGCAGCCCGACCTCTTCTCGCTCCACCCCGGCTTCGGGTGGCATCTCGATGAGAACGGGACGGGGACGGCCCGTGCGCATCTGCCGGAACGCTTCGAATACGGCGTCCGGAACTTCGCGAGGCCTCGATGCCTGCCGCTGCCACTTGGTCACCGAGCGCACGGTGCCGGGCTGGTCCGCGATCTCGTGCACGACCCCAAGGTTCTTGCCGATGGCGCCGCGCGGAATCTGGCCCGCGATGAGCAGAACGGGCGCGGAGCGCGAGTATGCGTTCGTCAGGCCGGGAGCCGCGTTGTATAGACCGACTCCCGGGACGACCAGCGCGACCCCCGGCTCACCTGATGCGCGGGCGTAGCCGTCGGCCATGTACGTCGTAGCCTGTTCGTGCCGCGTGGTGATCATGCGAATGCCGGGCTCGTCCCGAATCGCGGCGACAATGCCGTAAATCTGTATGCCCGGTATGCCGAATACGACCTCGACGCCTTCCCTTACAAGCGATTTGGCAAGTGCTTCCCCTCCGCTCAATTTGACCAAGCTTTGACTCCTCCGTATCGAGGGACGCTGTGCCTCTATTCCAGCGGCCCGGCCAACGGCGCTCTGGACCGGCCGGCAAGCTCAACGGCTGTCTATATTGCCAGAGTGAACCTTAGCGCGAAGGTCATGGATTTCGTCCAATCTGGTGGTATCGGCCGATCCCAATCGCGAATCAACCCCATACCTCTGACTTACCTCTGCAATCGAGTCAAGGATCAGTCCGCAGTTTGCGTCCACATCCCAGACGAAAGCGGTCCCAAATGAGGGATTGGCTGGACGGAAGGTAATTGCCCCAGCGCCCTCGTGTCGGGGCTATCTTGCTGACTGGGCCGTCCGCCGAACGTGATCGCGGAGCGCTCCATTGATGTCCGTCTGGTATCCGCGACCGTCGGGAGCCTGGGCCTTGAACCAGGCAATGATGTCCGCGTCGAGCCTCAACGTAATCTGCTGTTTCACGGGTCGGTAGAAGACCCCGCGCCTGGCGTCGGACCAGTCGAGAATCTCCGGGGCGTCAGCCGTGTCGATCTTGTCCTCGGGCAGGGCTTCCAATGCCCGAATCTGTGCCTGAACGTCTGACGGCAGCTTAGTAATATCCTTCTTCATAAGCCTCTCTCTCACGTCTCGTCGCCTTGCGTGCGGAGACGATGCGCCCGATCGCTTCGCCGGTTTCGGTGTCCAAGTCGGGCCAGGTATGGACTACCATCACGACCTGAGTGCCCACCATGCCGATGGTTCGCCACCGCTGCTCATGTGGATACGGGTCCTCCCGCGTCGCAGACATGGGATCGTCAAACACGAACACCGCAGCCTCGAAGCTGAGGCCGTGGGTTCGGAGATTCGCCTCACTCTTGGCCTGATCCCAAATCCACTGCAAGCGCAGTCACCCTTCATCACACTACATAATTGTAGTTACAGAAGAGGCGCACCGTAAAGAGTTGAGAGCCGCTCACGGCTAATGCCGGACGTAGCGGGACGGGTTCTGAACCTGCGGTGAGATCCAACCCAACCAAAAGGGGCCTTGATCTCGTCCAATCTGGTGAGACCGGCAGAATCGGGTAGCGAACGTCAGAACAGCCCGCTCAGCGCCTGCTGGGGAAGGACGGCGGGGATGGGAGAGCGTTCGTAGTCGGCGACGTTCCGGGTGACGATGCGCCGGGCGCCGCAGGCGCGGGCGGCGGCGACCTGCATGGCGTCCTCGAAGTCGTCCATCGGCAGCCCGGCGGCATAGCGGATGCCCTCCGTGTCGGTCGGAGCCACCGCCACGAAGCGGGTCAGCTCGACTATGAAGTCGCGGGCGCTTACGCCTCCAAGCGCGGGAGCCACCAGGTAATAGAGGTTAGACACGGAGTGCCACGCGATGAATGCAGCCTCGGCGCCGTGCTCGATGCGATCCAGAAGCTCCGAAGCCGGGTCCGAGTACGGACGCCTGTCGAGGGCGACGTCGATGAGCACGTCGGTGTCGAGAAGGATCACTTGAGGTACTTCTCGGCGAGCGTGTAATAACGGGGATCGTCACGCTCCGCCGGCCGGAACTTGCCCCGCCATCGCGAGGCGAAGGACGGGGAGCCGTCCCCCGCCACTTCCCTGAGAGCCTGCTCGACGAGCGACGATAGCGACACGCCTTGGGACCGGGCGTAGCGCTTGGCGACGGGGATCAGTTCGGCGTCGACGGTGATGGTCAGCTTTTGCTTCATGGCGGGTTGGGGCCTCTAGGTTTGGTATACGTATCTAGGTTAAAAGTATACGTACTAGCCGCGGAGGGATGCCAGGGGATGCCGGTGCATTTGGGGGCGCTCGATGGAGAGGATGCGCGTAGACCGTCAACGACAGGCTGGACGATATTCCCCTACGTCGCCGACGCCTTCCTGCGTTCAAGCGCGCCCTTGACGCGCAACCCTATGGTTGCGTATTGTATGCGTGCATGGACAAGGACCTGGTCTTCAAGGCACTCGCGGACCCAACACGGAGGTTGATGCTGGACGAGTTCTCTGAGCGCAAGGAGCAGACGCTCTACGAGCTCATGGCGCGCTTGATCATGCGGCACAAAGTCGCAATCTCCCGGCAGGCCTTGGCCAAGCACGTTGATGTCTTGGAAGAAGCGGGGCTCGTAAGCTCAGAGAAGCGCGGCAAGTATCGGATGCTTGTCTTCGACGATGGACCCCTCAGGACTGTCATGGACCGATGGCTCAAGTGACACTATGAAAAGAAAAGGAGGCCAGATATGCGCATTACACTCACCGGCGTTTTCGTAACTGACCAGGACAAGGCTCTGAAGTTCTACACGGATACCCTCGGCTTTGTGAAGAAGCATGATGTCCCCGTGGGGGAATTCAAGTGGCTTACCGTGGTCTCGCCCGATGACCCGGATGGGACCGAGCTGCTGCTTGAACCAAATGAAAACCCGGTGGCACAGGCATATCAGAAAGGGTTATTTGACCAGGGCATCCCGGCGCAGTCCTTCGGCGTTACGGACATCCATGCAGAGTACGAGAAACTGAAGTCGCTGGGCGTAGCCTTCACGATGGAGCCGATGGAAGCAGGCAACGTCACTATTGCCGTCTTTGACGACACCTGCGGCAACCTGATCCAGTTAATGCAGACATAACCGCGATCGACCAGGCTGCCCTGTCCGGGACGCGGGTGCAGTCGAGGCCGTCCAGGCACTTGGTGGGCCCACCTGGATTCGAACCCGCGTAGCCCTTCCAAGCGCCAGAACTACAGTCTGGTGGCATCAGCCGCTCCCAATCGCGAATCAACTCCATACCTCTGACTCACCTCTGCAATCGAGTCAAGGATCAGTCCGCAGTTTGCGTCCACATCCCAGACGAAAGCGGTCCCAAATGAGGGATTGGCTGGACGGAAGGTAATTGCCCCAGCGCCCTCGTGTCGGGGCTATCTTGCTGACTGGGCCGTCCGCCGAACGTGATCGCGGAGCGCTCCATTGATGTCCGTCTGGTATCCGCGACCGTCGGGAGCCTGGGCCTTGAACCAGGCAATGATGTCCGCGTCGAGCCTCAACGTAATCTGCTGTTTCACGGGTCGGTAGAAGACCCCGCGCCTGGCGTCGGACCAGTCGAGAATCTCCGGGGCGTCAGCCGTGTCGATCTTGTCCTCGGGCAGGGCTTCCAATGCCCGAATCTGTGCCTGAACGTCTGACGGCAGCTTAGTAATATCCTTCTTCATAAGCCTCTCTCTCACGTCTCGTCGCCTTGCGTGCGGAGACGATGCGCCCGATCGCTTCGCCGGTTTCGGTGTCCAAGTCGGGCCAGGTATGGACTACCATCACGACCTGAGTGCCCACCATGCCGATGGTTCGCCACCGCTGCTCATGTGGATACGGGTCCTCCCGCGTCGCAGACATGGGATCGTCAAACACGAACACCGCAGCCTCGAAGCTGAGGCCGTGGGTTCGGAGATTCGCCTCACTCTTGGCCTGATCCCAAATCCACTGCAAGCGCAGTCACCCTTCATCACACTACATAATTGTAGTTACAGAAGAGGCGCGCCGTAAAGACTTGAGAGCCGCTTACGGCTAATGCCGGACGTAGCGGGGCGGGATCTGACCACAGGTTCAGATCCAACCCAAGCGTAAGGGGCCTTGATTCGTCCAATCTGGTGGGCCCACCTGGATTCGAACCAGGGACCAACCGGTTATGAGCCGGCCGCTCTAACCACTGAGCTATGGGCCCCGATAGCGTGATTTCGCGCGTCCAAGACCAGCCCGACGCACGTTTCGGAAGAAGCCAGATCGCTGGTCGAGGGTAAATCGAATCGTATCACAGGGAAACCGACATCCATCCGCCCCGGCCCCCGCGCTCAACATGTTCTCGTTCGACATAGGCGGCGTGGCCCTATTTATATAGACGACACACGATGCTTGAGGCTAGTACTGAAGTTTCGAGAATCGCAGTTAGCGCTTGGTGATTTTAGGCCCAACATACACGACGTAGAGCGGTTCACTCGCCCGTATCGGCCACGAGAAATGAATGCGCATCTGGGGAGTTTTCACCTTTCCGTGCCACGTGCAAAACAAAGACCGTCGAGTGTCCGCCGGATGAGAGAACGTGAGCTCCCTCTCAAAGCGCGCCTTCTCAGTATCGGAGGAGTCGGAAAACCAAGCCTTTGCGCCTGTGAAGTATTGTTGGTACATCTCGTGACCTTCAGATGTGCGTTGGCCCCGCTCGTCGAAGTGATGCTTGAAGTCGTGTAACACAGCCAAAACCGCAAGCAGGCGTTGCGCGACACCCTTGTTGAACGGGTGTCCGTGGAGAGGCTCAAACGTGTCCGAAGAGAAGGTTAGAACCGGGTAACGACGCGAAGCGACCGTCTCCAGATCTCTCCACGATTCAAGCTGAAAGGGCGCGGCGGCAAGGGCAGTCGCGAGCTCGTCAGCATCCCAATAGTTGCGAACATCTACGCTCTTTGCACGGCCATCTCTATTCCAGGCAACGGACAAGGGCGAGGTGAGCCAGCACGAGGGGTTTATGCTCACCAGGCGGCGGTCGATACCGTGGAATAGGCAGTAGGCCGCCTCTCCCACTGCGGTGTCGGTGACTATATTGCCTTCGTATTCCAACCAGTCGTCGCCACCGTGTTGCTGAACGTCTTCCCAGAACGGACCTCGACGTATAAGCCACTGCATCAACACTCTGCGCTTGTCTGTGCTCAGGTTCCGGACTGCCCGAGGCATCGTCGAGTCGGGCGTTACCTGCGCGTTGACGACATTGCGATGACACTGCAACTCTCTCCCAAACCGGCGAGCTACGCCTCGAATAGCCATAACACGACCAATTGCGTCTCGGAAGGACCTCAGATCATGAAACTGTCCGTGAATGGAGAGCTCGTTGAAGATCAACTCCAAATCAGTCGTCTGCCCATCCCGCGAAGTAGTTCGCGTCTCTGTCGAATTGGTCGAAGAACCCCTCAGGCCACTCGTCAATGTTCCCGGAGTTGTCGAGCACAGGACTAAGCACTTGGGTCAGGTCATCGTATCGAGGTCTGAAGAAGTGAATGGCAACTTGATCAGCGGTGAGCCGCCCAGCCTTCACCGCGCGGCGAACACCGTTCAGCACATGGTCGCTATGGGTCTCCACAACGATCTGGATCCCAGCGTGTGCGATGTCGGCCATCAACTGTCCCATCAACGCCTGGCCGGCAGGATGAAGATGCACTTCCGGATTCTCGATCAAGATTATGCCGCCCTTGGACGCGGACATCGCGGCCACGACGATAGGCAGAATCTGTGTTAGTCCGAATCCCGTGTGAATCGGACTATGGAATCCTGTGGCGTCCGATGTGCGTAGGCGCAAGGTCACGGCGTTCGCTCGTGGTGGCTGCTGGAGGTCGATCGCGAACCCAGGAAAGAGTGTGCGCATGCGTTCTTCGACCTGCCGTAGTCGATTGATAGGCGCACCGGGCAAGGCGAGGTCATCAAGCACTGGTTCGTCCCTGCCCCAATGCAACGTGCTTACGGCGTGTTCACCCCGAGGACCTACAGCACTCACCACATGGGGATCTTCGAGTACATAGGTCTCTTGGGGAGGGAGACGTTCGGCAGTGATGTACGTGAGATCACGTAGGCGACCGGCCATTGATTTGACACATTCGTTTACATCGAGTGGCAATAGGTAGTGCAACTCCGAGGGACGCTCCCTAGTTAGGCCATTGACGGAAACCCGCAACACGTCAAGGGACATGTCGCGTCGGTCTCCGCGGAACGCCCACCCACAGATGTCCTCGTCGCCATCCACCAAAGCGATCTGGAAAGTGTCTCTCCCCGTCACCTCGTCAACCACATCTGGCATCGCGCCCAAGCGAACAGCAGCGCCGTTGAGCGCAAGTCGCGTCGACCATTCGCGCTCGCGCATGGTTTGGTGCAATAGCACTAGCGCCTGTAGAACCGAAGACTTACCAGAGGCATTGAGGCCCGTCAGCAACGTCAGCGGCGCAAGAGGCAGCCGCAGGAGCTCGAAGCATTTGAAGAAGCGAAGCTCAAGCCGGGTGAGCACCGAACACATCCTCGAACATCACGTTGGCCATCGCGAATCGACAGCGTACCTGCTTCACGCTGTTGGTGCTGTAGGTGATCGAGTCAGCGAAATCCTCATCCTCTAGCAACCAATAAAGGCCATCTCGGATCGCATCTGAGCGCTCATCCACGATTTCGGCCGAGCATCGTGAGAGTCCAGTGGACATAACGTCCCATAGGGAAGCGTTGAGTACATTACGGTACTTCTGCGACGGTGAATGTTTCCGAAATGCATGTCTACCAAACAAACGGAGATTGTTGTCGAGCGTAGTTCTGAACTGTTTCGACACCGCCGGAAGTGAAACCACTTCGGAGTTCATCTTCCTCAAGGCCTTGGCGAGAAAATCATCCATGTCCCGATAATCATCGAGAGCAAGAATCTGGAACGCGCAGAACCGATTGACGAATTCCCGATCTCTCATTATCGAAGTCCTCAGGCTTCTGCCAGTAGCCTCTAAGAACAAATCGGTCTTTGATTCATCTCTCAAGAACCGCGTGGCTGGACCCATGAACAGGCAGTTGCGCATCTGCTGTCGGGACAACGGCTCGCCGCTGTTGACTCGATCGAAGATATCTAAGCGAGTCTGATCGGGTGCTTTCGCGTCGATAACATAGAGGATAAGGTTGCAGTCCTCAACGCGATTCTGGAGCTTGGGCGACAGATCGCTGAACCTACTACCGTGCAACTCAGGTCGATCATTGAGTCTCAGCCGGAGCTCATTATTGACGAAGCGCCGGAAGGTGGACAGCCGTTGCAACCCATCAACGACTACCATGCGCCCGTAGCTGTCCTCCGCAAGATAAAAGACTGGAAGCGGAATCCGCATCAGAACAGACTCAATGAGCTTGCTCTGTTTAATTTCATCCCAGATGAAGTCGCGCTGGAAATCGGGATCCATGATGAAGTGTCCCCGCTCTATCCGGCGCAGGATTTCATAAACTGTGCGCTGTTCATTCCGAATCAACAGCGTGTCAATAGGATAATCGCCCCAAAAGCTATCAGGGTCGTCCCCCAAGCCTTCGATCTCTTCACGCTCGATGTAGGTCTGCGTCATCATGCGTTCCTCGTTCGACGTACGCCCCGCCCAGACGGCTTAGATGGTTCAGTCTCGGACTGTCATTCTATGCTCTGCCAAAAATCTCCAACTACGGACAAACTGGCTATGAGAACGTGCCCCCGCCCGCTCCGCCCCGCCCGCCCCATCATCTAAAATTGTCACCTGATGATCGACGCGCCTGCACAACTCCTGATCGACGAACCCGCGCCGCCGGAAATCGGTCGCGGCGGCCATAAGCCAGTGTGCGGCGTGCGGTTCCGGCGCAGCCGGCGCATGTTGCTCTGCGACGCCGGGAGCCAGTCGCTCCAGCCCGGTGACTACGCCGTGGTGCAAACGGCCGGCGGCCCCGAGCTGGCCAAGGTGACCCTGGGCACGACCAGCGGGTCCTTGGAGTCCAAGACGCAGAGCCGGTACGTAGTCCGCAAGGCGACCGACGCCGATCTCGAATCGATGCGCAATTTCGTCGTCCGCGAGGTGGAGGCCCGGCGCGACTTCTTCCGCGCCGCCGCCGAGGAGGGCGTTGAGGTGAGCGCCGTCCGCGCCGACTACCGCTACGACGGCGGCGCGCTGCGGATCAGGTTCAGATCGGGCGCGAGGATTTCCGACACCCGCATCCGCCAGCGGCTCACGCCCAAGTACGGCGCCGGACTCGCCCTGCGAAATCTCGGCGCGCCCAGGGAGCTGGGACCCGACTCCGGCTGCGGCGGCGGGAGTTGCAGCTCGTGTCCGTCCAACGGTATGCGCGAACGCGCGGGCGCGGTCGTCCCCCATTTCGGCCGCGCGAGAGCGGGAAGCTTCAGCGCCTGACCGGCCCCGCGGCCCCCGTTGCCTTTCACTCGTATCTTCGCGGACACGGATAGTCGTCCATCAGTTCTCGGCATTTTGAGGCCCTCGCTCAGTGCCGGCGCGGCGGCCTGGCCGGAACGGTGTTACTTTCATACTCCAGCGTTTAGTATCGGATCGTTTGCGGCAAGGGATAACTTTTGACGATTGCTTCGACGGCGGCTCCTGGCGGTTGGCGCGACTATGTCGCGCTCACCAAGCCGCGCATCATTTCGCTGCTGCTCGTCACTGCGCTCTGCGCAATGTTCCTGGCCGCCGGGGGCGTTCCCGCCCTCCACCTGATAGCGCTCGTCCTGGTTGGAGGAGCGCTCGCGTCGGGTGGAGCCAACGCCATCAACCACTACCTCGACCGCGACATAGACAAGCTGATGCGGCGGACCACCAACCGCCCGGTCGCCAGCGGACGCGTGTCCGCCAGGAACGCGCTGGCCTTCGGGATCATCCTCAACGCGCTGGCGTTCGGACTCCTCGTCTGGGGCGCCAACCCCATCGCCGCCGGACTCACGCTCGGGGCCACTCTCTTCTACGTCTTCGTCTACACGCTCGGCCTCAAGCGCAGGACCCCTCACAACATAGTCATCGGCGGCGCGGCGGGGGCCTTCCCTCCCGTCATCGGCTGGGCCGCGGTCACCGGCAGCCTGGAGCTTCCCGCCCTGTTCCTCTTCGCCATCGTGTTCTTCTGGACGCCGCCGCACTTCTGGGCGCTGTCACTGCTCATCAAGGACGACTACGCCCGCGCCAGAGTGCCGATGCTGCCGCTGGTCGTCACCCTCTCCGAGACCAAGCGCCAGATATTCGTCTACACGCTCTTGCTCGTCGCCCTGACCTGCATGTTTTTCGCCACGGGAGCCGTAGGCTGGATATACCTCGCGTCCGCCATCGGTCTCGGCCTCGTGTTCATCGCTTTCGCGTGGCGGCTCATGCGCGCGCCGGACGACCGCCATGCCGCGTCAACCTACAAGTACTCGCTGCTCTATCTGGCCCTGCTGTTCGTGGCCATCGCCGTGGATGGAGCCGTCGGCATCTAACCGCCGCCCGCGAGCGCCGCGCCCCTAACCGCGCTCAAGCGCCGGTCTTCTTCCCTTAAACGCATTACAATGCTAATGACCACTCACATTGTCCCTGGATAGAACATTGGAACTAGCATGAGAGAATTCATCGCGACCACTACACAGCGGAATCAGGTCACCATCCCCGCCGAGGTGCGGCGCCTTCTGGGCATTAAGCCCAGAGACAAGGTCACCTTCACCATCGAAGACGGGGGCGAGGTGCGTCTGGCCCCCGCGTCTTTCAGCCTGGAGTCGGCCTATGGCTCCGTGACGCCCAGCGAGCAGCCGGAGGACTTCGACGCGGTATCCCGAGCCGTCAAGGACGCCAAGGCCGACAGGACCGCGCGGGAACTTAGCGAGTCATGAGGTTTCTGGACGCAAATGTCATTCTCAGGTACCTGACCAGGGATGACGTGGCCAAGGCCAGGGCCTGCTACCAGCTCTTCCAGCGGGTAAAGCGAGGTGATGAAGAGCTCTTCACCTGCGAAGCCATCGTCACGGAAGTCGTCTACGTGCTTTCCTCCCGTCGCGCTCCGTACAGGCTCAGCCACGAAGAGATCAGGGCCCGGCTTGTGCCGATACTCACGCTGCGGGGTCTCAGGCTCCCCCACAAACGCGTCTACGTAAGAGCCTTGGACCTGTACGCCTCATCTCCCTTCCTCGATTTCGAGGACGCTCTAGCCGCGTCGCACATGGAGCAGCGGGGCGTGACGGAGATCGTCAGCTACGACAAGGACTTCGACCGCGTCGCGGGGTTGCAAAGAGTGGAACCGTGATACGTCATAGCCTGACCGGCACAGGCCGCATCCGCCCCACCTAACAACGCAAGGAATTCGTGCCGGACGGCTGAGTACGGAGTTTCCCCGCCCCGCGCTCCGGCGAGCTATCCCCGGCAGCTACTGTTTTATACGGACCCGCGCCGTATCACGGCCGCGACCGAGGTCGGGATAATCGATCTCGATCTGCTCGTCCAGCATTAGCTCTTCCCTTCTCCCGTCCGGTCAGCCCGAGAACCGGCTTCGACTTTGCGCCAGCTTGGCGTGGACCCTCTCCCAGCGGCCCTCCATGTCCTCGCGGTACATAACCGGCTCGAAGCCCACCTTCAAGTAGGTGACGATCGCGGGCAGCCGCCAGTCGTCTGTCCACAGGACCGCCGTCTTGTAGCCCCGCTCCAGCAGGTGCCGGACCACGCCGGCGCACACCGCCCAGCCGATCCCCTTGCCGCTGAACCTCGGATCGGCCGCCACATAGTCGAGCCGTCCTTCGGTCGCGTCCACCACCCCCGCGAACGTGACGCCCACCACCTCGTCGTTATGAACGACTATATGCGTGCCTTCCTTCAGCTCCTTGCGCGGCATCAGCTCGTAGTCGTAGAAGTCCCCGGCAGCGTGCTCGAATCCCACCGCGCGCAAGACGTCGCGGATCCGGTCGTCGTACGACGGATCGTAGCGGCGCAGCTCGAAGCCCGGCGGCGCTTCCCAATCCGGCAGGTCGTCCAGCCCTTTCGAGTAGCGCAACATTAGCTGGGCAGTTTCCAGGTCGCCCCAGGGCTTGCGCGTCTCGATGACTCGCGGCTTGACCGGCTTGCCGGTCTCGACGCTCTGAATCGCCGCCTCGCACACCGCCACGTTCAGCAATGCGATATCTAAAGGAACCGGTGTCGGTAGAAACCCGTTTACGGCGTCGACGAACCCCTCGAAGGCCGACTGCCAGTTGTGGCCGCCGTCAAGCTCCGGCGTCATCCGCGCCAGCTTCTCGGGTTCCGCTCCACGGCGGTAGAGCGTGTCCTTCAGGATCGTGCCGTCCGTTCCGTAGACGTTGAAATAGCCCGGCGTAAACGAGACGCCGTTCACGCCGGTGGTCACCAGCACGTTCGCCACGGCCCCGCTCTCGAACGCGATGTTGACCGTATAGCAGTCTTCCACCGGCAGGCCGGACCCGGCCAGCCCGTTCGCATACGCCGACACCTCGACCGGCGGGCTGTCGGCGGCCGCGAGTATCAGGTCGATGGGATGACAGCCCCCGCCGAGCAGGACGTTCTGCGGATTGTGCGGGTCCACTCTCCAGGGCGTGTGCCGTTTGCCCTCGGTCGAGTACATCTCCCACAGGTCGTGGACGTAGTAGCCCTGAAACAGAAACGGCTCGCCCAGCTTGCCGTCGAGCGCGTATTGCAGCGCCTCCTGCGTGGGGTACTGGAAGCGCAGCGTGTAGTTGACCACCAGCACGGCGTTCTCGCGTTCCGCCGTTTCAACGGTGCGGACCGCGTCGTCCACCGTTACCGCCAGCGGCTTTTCGACCAGCACGTCGCAGCCCGCTTCCAGCGCCGCGATCGTGTGCTCGGTGTGAAGGTGGTCAGGGCTGGCCACGTCGGCGATAGTCGGACTCGTCTCCCGCAGCGGCTCTTCGTAATCGGCGGAGACTGCCGCCGACGTGAACTCCTTTTCAAGCTCGGCGCGGCGGTCCGGATTCGGCTCGCAGATCGCCACCACTTCCGCTCGGCCCGAGGCCTCCGCGGCTCTGGCGATGGCGGTACCGGCCCCGCCGCCTCCAAACACCATCAGCCTGTGGACTCGTCGCGGCCGGTCCGAGGAGTTATTTCCGCTCATATATCGCTCTTCCAATACTTTCTATAAAGACAAGACGTTTCACGTATCACACTGCCGTTACCATTCGAGAACGGCCTTGACGACTGCGTCGGGTCTGTCCTCGACCGTCCGCAGAGCCTCGTCTACCTTCTCGACCGGGGACCGGTGCGTAATCAGACTGGCCGGCGAGAACCGTCCGGACGCGACCATTCTCTCGATGTATTTCTGGCTCTCGTCGCCCGTCCACCTGACGTAAGGGGACTTTACCGAAGCCGACGGCCCTCCGGCACGGGTAGCGATGATCTCGAGTTCCTTGTTATAGAAGTCCTGAGTGATGTCGTTGATCGTGATCGGATGCGTGTGCCAGCTCAGCACCACCACGCGCCCCTGGTCTCGGGCGAGCCGCATTGCAAATTCGAACGCGTCGGGCGAGTTGGTGGCGTTTATCACGATGTCGGCGCCGCGCCCGTCGGTCAGCTCCCGCACCGCCTCGTACACGTCGACTTCGCGTGGATTGAGGCAGGAGGTCGCGCCTGACTCGGCAGCCAGGCGCAGCCGCTCTTCGAAGTGGTCCGTCACGATGATCTGCCCGGCCCCCGCGATTTGCAGCCACTGCGTCACCAGCAGACCCATGGGCCCCTGGCCGATCACCGCCACGTTGTCCCCGACCACCACGCGGGCGCGCCGCACGCAGTGCAGCGTCGTTCCGGAGAACGGCAGTGATATCGCCGCGTCGAGCGGCATGTCCCGGCCGACCGCCGTCCACGCGCCGGGAGTCACCGCGTGAAGCTCGTCGTACGCCGTGTAGCTCACCAGCCGGTCGCCAACCTCGACCGAATCGACGTTCCGCCCAACCTCCACGACCTCGGCCACGATCTCGCCCGCCATCGTCATCGGGTAGCCCCGCAGCAGCGGGTTCAGTTCGTTGCCCCGCACCCGCGGGTCGAGGCCGTTCCACATCCCAACGTTTTCCATGAGGATCGACGCTGTTTTGGTTTGGGCGATGATCGTGTCGTCGGTCAGTTCGGGGGCAGCGATTTCGTCGATGCGTATATCCCGGACGCCATGAATGACCAGCGATCTCACGACAAACTCACCTCTCGATCTCCCCGGGCAAGCGGTCCCGCGGATGGGACGTGCCGCGAGTTTAACCGCGAAGCGGCGGTGTGTCCGTTCGTCGATTGATTGTGAAGACTCCGCCCGCTCCCGGCGCGTGAGTCCACTCTCGGTCGTCGACTCCGCTATCTTTTGGGGCGTGTCTACGCTATTCATTCCCCGGTTTCGCATACAAGGCGAGGTCCCGCTGATCCCCTCGACGTTCTCCCAACGAGGGACATGGCGCGCGCCTTCGGTTTCCGATTTGCCCGAGCCACAAGCTGGCGATCCCGCATGAACGGCACCGATCTCCCAAACCGGCTATTCCGCCGGCTTGCGCTCGCCGTCAACAGCATCTACTTCGCCGACCGGCGCTTCCTCATCTTCGTCGGCATCGTGTTCGTCAACGGCGTATTGATCGGTCCGTTTCTGCCGTTTCTCGGCATCTTCGTTCGAGACGAGCTTGGCGCCGACCAGGCCATCGCCGGCAATTACCGCGCGATTACCGCCATCCCGATGGGATTCACCGGCTTGTTCGCCGCGGTCGCGAGCGACAGGCTGGGGCCCAAGCCTTCGCTGGTCGCGGGACTGCTCGCGACTGTGGCGGCCGCTTGCGTGTTTCTTGTCGCCAGCGAGTGGCTGCTGGTCCTGCTTGCGGTGCTGCACGGCGCCGGGCACGGATTCGTTACCGTCGGCGGCTTCACCTACCTCGTGCGGGCTGCCAGAGCGCGCCAGGCCGGAGCCGCCAGCGCCGTCTTTTTCCTCGGCAGCACGATGGGGTCGGCGGTCGGCGCGGCGGCCGGAGGCGCCATTCTCGACGCCACCTCCTTCGAGACGCTGGGGCGCACTATGCTCGGCGCGAGTCTTGCCATGACGGTCGCGGCCTTGATCTGGCTGCCACGTATCGCGCCGGCCCAGGTCGTGCGTGTGAGCCTGTCGGAAATGCTGACCGGCTACGCGCGCATGTTGCGCCGCAGCTACATCTGGCCGTTCATTGCCATCGAGCTGCTGCGCATCATCTTCTGGGCGACCGGGTCTCTGGCCATGCCGTTCGTCGTCGCCACGCTGACCGGTTCAAACGCCCTGGCCGGTTACTTCGCCGGACTGAGCCTCCTGGCCGGAATGGTGGGCATGCTTGTCGCCGGTCCCGTATCCGACCGGCTGGGACGCAAGCACATCTTCATCGGCCTCTTGGTGTCCATGGCGTTGGCGTCCGCGGTTCTGGGCCTGACGACCGGAAGCGCCGCCGCCTTCTTCGCGATGGGCATATTCGCCACCGGCGTCGCCTGGGCGCTGGCCGGACAGATTCCCGCCGTCGTCAAGGACATCGCCACTCCCGGCGAGGCGGGCCGGATGATGGGTCTGAGCCTGTTCCCGACCGCGATGGGCATACTCATCGGCGCGCAGCTACACGGACGGCTGACCGAGAGCCACACGTCGTTCGCGTTTCTCCTTCTGGCGGCGCTGCTAGCCATAGCCGTGCCCGCCGCCGTGATGCTCTTCCGGCTATCCTCGCCAATCGGACCGGCCGCCGCCGACCCCCTGTCGGAAGCCTAGCTAAGTCTCCCCGCCCGCCGTCCTTTTCCCGCGCGGTCGGACTGACGCTCGATCAGACGTCGACGCCGATCTCGTAGGCCGCGATCTCCTTAGCCGCCTGGATGAAGTCCGCCGCGACCGCTTCCATGATCTTGTCGGCCGTCTCCAGCGAAGCGAAGCGCGGGTTCCCGACGTACGCCAGCGGCACCTGGTTGATCCATTCGATGTGATAGTTGGCCGAGACCGCCCGGGGGTTGGTCGGACCGTCTTCGGTCACCCGGTCCATGTGCACCAGGTCGGGGCGGCACGCCATGTTCAGCGCCGTCTCGATCTCCCCGCCGTGGCCCACTTCGAGCACGGGGTCCTTGGCGTATTTGGCCGCCGCCGCTCCCGGCGAGAGCGTCTTGCTGAACAGGTAGTAGTCGGGCTTGGCCGGCTTTCCGGGCACCTCCGACGTGGCGCGCTCGTGCACCATGTTCGCCAGGAACTCCACCGGCGTCTCCGATCCGCCGTGGCACACCGCCGCGAAGATCTTCCTGAACCCGAGCCTCGCGCATTCGCTGAAGATCGCGTCGTATAGCTGAATCATCACCTGCGGCGGAATCGAGATCGCGCCGCCCGGAAAGCTCTTCATCTGCGCGCAGATGTTGTAGTAAAGGGTCGGAAGCACGATGCAGGGCACTTCCTCGGCGATAAGCTCGCACACCCGCTCGGCTATGAACGAGTCGGAGCCGTTGGGAAGATGCGGCCCGTGCGTCTCCAGCGAGCCGATCGGCAAAACGGCCAGGTCGGTCGTCTTGGCAAATTCGTGCACTTCCGGACCGGTCATCTCATGCCATTTCACTATTCGACCTCCTTTCTATACAAAGATTCGCTCCCCTAGTTAGATAAACGCTTCTATCGGCCTCGCTACGGTTGTTTGGTCAGCCGCTCAGGGGCTTCCCATGCGCGTCGATCTGTGCGATCTCCTCGGCCAGCCTCATGCTCGGGACCGTGTCGTGGATGCTCGTCAACGGCTCGCGCTCCTCGACGATGCACTGCAGGAAGTCCTGGTGCAAAGCGTCCACGCCCTCGTCCAGCCGTCCGTCCGGGTCGCCCGCTATCGGCCTGCCGCGCAGTATCTCCGGTTCGGGACTGTCGTCCGCGAATATCTCCGCCGACTCCGGGGAACGCAGGTACGCGCTGATGCCGTTGCCGTGCAGCTCGATGCGGTAGTAGCGCGCCCCCGCGTGACCGATGGCCGACAGCACGGCGGTCGTGCCCGACGTGAAGTGGATGATCGAGCTGTACGCGTTCGTCCACCCGGCGTAGGTATCCTCGCCGCGGCTCAAGACCTGGTCCCACTCGCCGCCCGATACCCAGCGCGTGAAGTCGACCATGTGGATGTCCTGCTCGTAGATGCGGTTGTATTTACTGCCGCCCTGGTCGTGTTCCAGCAGGTTCTTGTGAAACTCCGTCAGCACGTAGCGGATCGGCCCACGCTCCTCCACGCGCGCGATGGCCTCCCGAATCAGCGGCGTCCAGCGCCGCTGCAGTCCCACGCAGGCCAGCTTGCCGGCCCGCGTGGCTGCCTCGGCTATCCGCTCGGTTTCAGCGGAGCTTGCCCCGGGCGGCTTTTCAATGAACAGGTGCCTGCCCGATTCCAGAGCTTCGACCGCGATTTCGGTGACGTGCCACGGCTGCATGACCGCGTAGACCACGTCGCAATCGACCTCGGTCAGCATTTCGCGAAAGTCCCTATAGCGGCGGTCGACGTTGAAACGGTCACCGACCGCATTCAGCCGCGCCTCGTCAAGCTCGCATACGGCCAGCAGCTCGACTTGGTCGCCGGCGCGCATGAGCGCCGGATAGTGCGTGCCCGCGGCCCGTCCGCCCGCTCCGATGAATACGGCTTTCAGCATCTCGGCACTCTCAATCTCAAGTCGGTCAGGCGCACCGCACAACGACACCCCATATCTGGCGGCGACTCTATCACGACAACCAGCCTCTTCCGTGCACCCTGAGCCTGTCGAAGGGGTCGAAGGACGCACGGATAAGACCCCTCCAAACGTCATTCCGGCGCAGAGCCTGCCCCGTATTTGAGACGGGGTACTCCGATACGGGGCCGGAATCCGTTCCCTCTCCCTTTGAGGGAGAGGGTTAGGGTGAGGGTCTTCATCAGCGCCACTCCCGCCCCCGCAAACGTGCCAAATCACGCCGTTACCGGCCCCGGCCTTTCTCGTCATTCCCGCGAAAGCGGGAATCCAGGGGGGTGGGGTGTCAGGAGCTTCCAACCCGTATGTCGCGCACCCTGAGCCTCTTCCGTGCACCCTGAGCCTGCCGAAGGGTGATTGGCAATATCTGAGCGCACAGGCTATATGCGATGGCGCACGGCATCCTTCCGCACCGGGACCGGCCCTATCCCCGCTAGATCGCACCCTCCGCTTGCAGATCGCCGAGCGAATCCGCGAACGCCTCGACCGTGAACTCGATGTCCTGCCGGCGGTGGGCCGCCGATACCAGAAAGCCCCGTCCGCCCAACATGTCCACGCCGTTCACCAGCATCGCCAGCCGCATCCGCTGCGGCAGCTCGGGCGGCATCGTCTCGTAGATCTGCTCGTGCGTCATCGTGCAGATTCCCCTGTCGCACGGGCAGTCGAATCCAAGATTGACGTGGACTATCGACGACACGCCGTGCGCGTGACCAGTTATGCCCAGGCGCTCGAATACGTCGTTCAGACCGGCCTTCAGCGCCGCCGCGTTGTTGTCGGCCCGTTCATTGATCGGCTCGTCCCGGATGGTCTTCAAGCAGGCCACTCCGGCCGCCGCCGTGGTCGGATTCGCGTTGAAAGTCCCGCCCTGCGCGACCCGCTTCACATCGTCCCAGGCCGGATCGCCGGTGATCGACAGCATGTCCATAATGTCCCGCCGTCCGCCCACCGCCGCTCCAGGCTCGCCGCCCGAAACTATCTTTCCGAACGCGCTGATATCCGGCGTCACTCCCCACCTGACCTGCGCGCCGCCCCGCGAGTACCGGAATCCCGTAACCACCTCGTCGAGTATGAACACGACGCCCCGCGCGTTGCACATGGCCTGGACCGATTGCAGGAACTCCGGGTTCGGCAGCGGCACCGTGCCCCAGTGCGCGCCGTTGGCTTCGACGATCACTCCTGCCACGTCGTCGTTCGCGTCCAGCACCGCCTCTATCGACGCAACGTCCGCCCGGCTCACGATCACGCTTTCCCTTACGCCCGGCGGCATGTAGGCGTCGGGATGCCCCGAGGCCGGGATCGCGTACTCGTGCCAGCCGTGAAAGTGCTCGTCCAGCTTCACGATCTTCGGCTTGCCGGTGAAGTTGCGGGCTATCCGCATTGCGCCGTATGTGGCTTCGGTACCCGAGGTCAGGAACCGCAGCGTCTCGATGCTCGGAACCGGCGACATCAGGATCTCCGCCCACTCCAACTCCAGCACGTTCGGACCGCTCAGGTGCGTGCTGAATGGCGCCACCGACGAGATGGCCGAAACGACCGCAGGATGCGCGTGACCCAGTATCAAGCTTCCATTGCCCATCACGTAGTCGACTATTTCGTTTCCACCAACGTCGTACTTGAGTCCCCCGCTCGCGCGCCGGAAATAGACGGGAAACGGCTTGCGGAACGCCGTCTGGTGGGTCACTCCCCCGGGAAACAGGCTCTTGCCGCGCTCGTAGAACCGGGCCGATTCGCGGAACCGTTCGACGTAACGCTCTTCTATCGTCTTTAGCTTTGTTGCCATCGCCTGCCACCCCTCGGTCTCGCGCCACACGACGCCCGCCTGAACCGTCGCGATACTATCAGCCGCACAGCCCGCGCCGTCATTCCCGTTTTCGCGGGAATTCACTCTCCTTTGAAGGTCAGCCGATCTGTCCCGTTGCCGCCGCCCCGCGTTCGCCGTGGTCCCCATCCGTTCGTTGTGAACACGATCCGTTCGTGGTGAGCCTGTCGAACTATGAACGGTCCCCAGATCTTGCCCCTCACTGCTCCGAGCCTGTCGAAGGGGTCAGAGAGCACATCCGGCTACCTCTGTCCTGTGTTCGTCATTCCAGACTTGATCCGGAATCCAGGGGCGGGGCGCACCGGGCAGACGCGGTCGAGTTAGCGTCCAGCCGCCCTGGCAGCCTCCTCGATCCAGTCACCCATGTTGTTGTAGCCGTCGTCTCCAAACCAATGGTAGAACGAATAACCGCGAGGAATCTGACCGCAAATACTCGTGGTGTATCCGTTGAGGTCTTTGATCTTGCTTATGTCGACTCCCAGAAGACCGTTACCCCTCGCCCGGCTCTTTTCGATTTCATATTTCACCCATCGACTTGAGCAAGTGAGTAAACCAACGAGCACCACGGTTACGGATGTGCCCGTCAACTGACTATCAATCCAGCGTTTTATCGCCTGATTTCCCAGCCGCCTGATCCTCTCGAAGTCAGCCGCATCCACGAACCCGGCGGCTTCCCTGCCTTGGGTCACCCAGCTGTTCCTAACCACCATCGCCCGGGACACATCGGGCTTGTACTTGAAGCTAAAGAAAACTCGACGCGCCATCGTTTCAGCCGTTCCCTCCCATCAAGGTAACGACCGTCACGACAATCACCGACACGATCAATATGCCGTGAAACGTGACCAGAGTCCTCGAAAAAACGACGTTTATCCACTTCGGGGGACTCTCTCCCGTTCTGACAGCGCTCACGTCCATCGAGAAATCTATTTCACCGTCCCCCTTGATGCGCACGCTGTCGTAGAGCCGTCGATAGAGACGCTCTTGCCATAGGAAATAGCCGTCCAGTCCCCAGAACACGAGAACCGGCATGTACGCCAAAACGACAAACGCAGCACGGTCACTCGCTGCGGTCAGCGCGAAAAGGGACGAGACGAGAACGACACTCCACCCTTTCAGGAGAAATGAGTTCGTCGAAAGACGATTGATAACACCCTGAATTAGCTCAAGGTGCTTGTGTTTCTCAGCCATCGAAGTGTCTACAAATTATCACACGGCTGCCCCCGGTTCGACGTCGCCACAGCGGTCGTAATTATGAGAGTGTTTCGATATGACAAGCTGTAGGGGCGATTCGCAAACCGCCCTTGCGGACCCACAGCGCGACCAGATAGGCATCTGCGACCGCTATCGCCCGCAAAACTCGGTATTACCCACATACGCCCGGCCCCGCCGAACGGCGTCAGGTCTGGAATCCCAGCCTACCCGCCACATCTCCCTGCTGCCCGTCGAGCGTGACGAACGAAATTAGTCCCGGATCACCCGCCGCATACAGAGCCGAGGCCACGTGCCACAAGTCCGCGCCCCGCAAATAACCGGCCCCAAGAACCGTCGCCATCTCGGACGCCAGCGGCCTGTCCGGCAAAATCCAGTCGACGCCCGCGACGAGGCTTGTCTCGAATGCCAACCGCTCCCGCGCAAACACCGCCCGCAGCTCCGCCTCGAGCAAATTCGAGGCGAGCAGGCGTGAGAACCCCTCCAGACGCCTGGCCAGGTCGGGACCGCGCACGTCGCCGAAGGCGATAGCCGCCAGCGCCGACGTGTCGACGTAGGCGACGCTCACTCGTTGCGTTCCGCCAGAAAGCGCTCTAGCGCTCCGGCCCGCCGCGCCACCGCTTGCAGCGGCTGCCTGACCGCGTTCGATCTAACGAGCGCTCCGCGCCGTTCGAGCGCATCGAGCCGCTCCTCGATCGTCTCGGGTTTCGGCTCAATTGGCCGTACTTCCGCGACAGGCTCCCCGCGATACAAGACCGTCACCGTCTTGCCCTCGCGCACCTGCCGCAAAATCTCCGAGAACCGGGCCTTGGCTTCGTATGTCGAATAGGTAAGGCTCATTTCACTAATCCTAACTAGTCAGACTAGTCATAATAACTTCTAGTGTGACAACTGGCCGGAGCGGCGGGCGATGACTACGGTGAGGCGGCCGCGCGTCCGGTTGCCAAACACTTACCGCCCACAACGTGAAGTCAACACCCCACATTTTCCATCCATCTTCCCCACCCCCGATCCCCGCCAAATCGTCTATCACCGCCAAGCGCCTACGTCCACCTGCTCGTCATTCCCGAGTCCCATCCATCATCCCCGCGAAAGCGGGAATCCATCTCCCCTTCACACCGCGTTGCCGCCATAGTCGATAAACTCCTTGTTTTTGCCTGGCTCACAGGGATTTGTTGCCGCAACATGATCACTTGCACGTGTTCCAACCCCGCCCACACGCCCCAAAATAGGCGTCACCCCTGGCGCTCGCTCCGACCCCTGACTCCCCCGCCGCCCGGGACCGAAAACGGCCGAGTTGAACAATTCGAACAATCCCCACCACTGCTCCCACGTCACCTGGCCGGGCGTCGCGCTACGGTGCAATCCGAAGCCCTTCGCCAGCCGGTTGAATTGGTTCGGCCTAAGCACCGCCGACAGGCTCCCATCTGCGTTAGCCTGTCCCTGGTAGCTTACGGTCACTCCGAAGAGGCAAGCGCCGACGTGACGAATAGAGAGCGGGAGTCAACGGGAGAGCGGGATTGCCAATTCGCGACTGTGGGTCACAGCGTCGATTGAGCGGCGCAAGCAGGGGAGATGCGATGCACGGGCACGATTCTCTCGACCCTGAAATCGCCAGGCACTACGGCAAATATGACGAAGGCGGGCGGTTGTTCAGGGGGCTCGGACGCCTTGAACTCGTGCGGGTGCGGGAGTTACTCCTGCGATGGCTGCCGTCGCCGCCGGCGGTGATTCTCGACGTTGGCGGCGGCGAAGGCGTGCACGCGCTATGGCTGGCGCGAGAGGGGTATGAAGTCCACCTGATTGACGCCCACTCTCCGCACGTCGAGGCGGCCAGAAGAGCCTCGTCGGCTCAGCCCGATTTTCCAATCGCTTCTTGCGAGACAGGCGATGCGCAACGGCTGGAGGAATCCGACGGGAGCGTTGACGCGGTCCTGCTGTTCGGCCCGCTTTACCACCTCACCGAGAGTATCGATCGCTTGAAGGCGCTGATGGAGGCGCGACGGGTCCTAGTGGACGGTGGCCGCCTCTTTGCGATAGCAGTGTCCCGCTTCGCCTCGACGTTCGACGGTTTCAGACACGGCTACTTCGAGGACCCCCGCTTTGAAGAGATAGCGGCGCGCGACCGGCGCGATGGCCAGCACCGCAATACGACTCGCGATTCGCGCTTTTTCACCACTGCGTACTTCCACAGGCCTCAGGACCTTGCGTCGGAAGTCGAGGAGGCGGAATTCAATCTCATCGGGCTTTTCGGTGTGCAGGGCGTGGCGAGGGTTCTATCGGATTTCGACCACCATTGGGAGGACGACCACAGGCGCGAGCATCTGCTGGAAGTCGTGATGTCGCTGGAAACCGAGCCGTCGCTGCTGGGGCTGTCGAACCACATAATGGCCGTGGCCGAGAAATGAGTCGCGAATTAGAAGTCGACGAAATACTTGTAGTCCCGCTCTAGCCGAACTTCCGGCGTCCGCAGAACCGCCCAGTGATGCGAGTCGTCGTCCCGTGAGACCTCTTCGACCGTCCAGCCGAGGTTCGACGTGCAGAAGGACGCCGCTTTCGCGACCGCCTGTAGCTGGAAATCGTCGACGAAGATGAACCCTCCCCCGCGAACCAGGCGGTCCAGGTAAATCAGATCGAGAAACACCCCGTCGAACCGGTGATTGCCGTCCACTAACGCCAGATCGAACCGCCGTCCCTCCGCCAAAAAGCGCGGCAGCGCGATCTCCGACGCCTCCGCGTGAAACTCGACCAGCCCGCCCAGGCCGGCCTCTTCGATGTGCTGGAGTCCGCAGTCGGCGAACCTCCACGACTGGTTTGGATCCAGAACGACGTGGCAGGCGTCAGGCTGGTCGTTGGCGAGCAACGCTTCACAGATGAACAGCGCCGAGACTCCATACCCAAGCCCGATCTCGATGGTGTGCGCCCCCCGCTCCCGCTCGACCCACCCGCGCAACGCCTCCCCCTCGGCGGCATCGACGCTCACGGGGAATAGCTCGTGGACGCTCCCGTCCGACCGCGCAACCACAGTCCCCTCGCGGATGAGCCGCTCGATCAGCTCCCGCGTGCGCCGGGCGCTTGGGTCGTTACCCGCATGACCGCCGCTCACGTCTGGCATTTGACCGTTCCTCCAACCTTGAGCCTAGCCGCATCTCTCATATCGAACACCCAATCCGATAGGTCGACTGCCTACGAATCGATCCCGATAGCCCGCCGCCCGCTCACATAACATTCTCTACCGGAGTCCCCGCGTACCCGACCAGCGCGCTGCTTTGATACTCCGACATGCCTGTGCTAACTTCCACGCGACAGGATGACGAAGGCCCCGGCCGTGGCGGGGCCTGTTTTACCCCGCGGAGGCGGTTGGGGGTACACCAGATGGCGACTACAGAAGTAAAACCGGCGTTGACGATCGAGGGCGTGTTCGAGGAGAAGCGCCCGAAGAGCCTCGAGATGAACGAGCGCGCCAAGCGTGTTCTTCCCGACGGAATCGAGCACGACCAGCGCATTCACAAGCCGTTCCCAGCCTACATGGAGCGCTCCGACGGCGCTTACAAGTGGGACCTCGACGGCAATCGCTACGTAGACCTGGTGGTCGGCCACGGCGCGCTGTTGCTAGGCCACAACCATCCGGTCGTGATGGGCAAGGTAGCCGAGCAGATCAGGCGCGGCACGCACTTCGGCGCGAGCCACGAGAACATGGTCCGCTGGGGCGAGTGGGTATGCAATCTCGTCCCCTCGGCCGAGATGGTGCGCTTCTTCTCGTCCGGCACCGAGGCCACCATGATGGCGATGCGCCTGGCGCGGAACCTCACCGGCAAAAACAAGATCCTCAAGTTCGACGGTCACTTCCACGGCTGGCACGATCTGGCCACCGTGGCCGTGTACGAGCCTTACGAAATCCCGACTTCCGGCGGGATTCCGCAGCAAACGCAGGACCTGGTGGTCTCGATGCCGCAGGGCGACGCGGGCGCGGTCCGCGACACGATCATCGCCGACGGCGACATCGCCGTCGTGATCCTCGAGCCTTCAGGGGCAAGCTGGGGAACCCAGCCGACCAGCCTCGACTTCATGCGCGAGCTGCGGCAGGTCTGCACGGACCTCGATGTCCCGCTTATCTTCGATGAGGTCATTACCGGCTTCCGGTACTCGCCGGGTGGATATCAGGCCGAATTCGGCATCACTCCCGACATGACCACCATGGCCAAGATCATCGCGGGCGGAATGCCCGGCGGCGCGGTCGCCGGTCAGCGGCGCTTCCTGGAGCAGATCGGGTCCGATTGGCCCGGCGGACGCCGCGTATCGCACCCCGGCACCTACAACGCCAACCCCGTCTCCTCGATCGCGGGCGCGACGTGCCTGGAATACATCTCCGATGGCAAGGTCCACGAGCACGTCAACAAGCTCGGCGACAAGCTGCGTGCGGGAATCAACGGCGTGTTCGCGCGTCAGGGGATTCGCGGCTCGGCCTACGGTTCGCACTCGTTCTGGCACACCACCTTCACCGACACCATGGACAAGAGCTCGCTGAGCCCGGTCGGCGGATCGTACATGACCGCGATGCTCGTCAACGGCGTGCACATGATGGGCGGCGGCGGAATGCTCTCCGAAGCTCACTCAGAGGAAGACGTCGACTTCATAATCGACGCCTTCGACAAGAGCGTGACCATGCTCAAGGACGACGGCCACCTCACATAAGAAGCGCCTCGGCGCGAGGGGGCTAAAGGCCGGACTCTCGCTGTCGTGGGATAGGAAGGCCCGTGGCGAGAACGTACTCCCTCTCCCTTGAAGGGAGAGGGCAGGGGTGAGGGTGTTCCTCCGCGCTGAGGGGCCGCGTCTGGTCAGCCCCGCACTCGATCTCAAGAACCTCGAAGCAGTCCTGTTCCTTCGCCGGGCCGGGCATTCGCGCGGTCAGCCCCGCGCCATGACCTCCACCTGGTCGTCGGGCGCGTAGAAGTAAGACCCCGGTTTCCAGTCCCCGCCGAGATCGCCCAGCAACCGCCGCTGACGCCGAGTGCATTTCTCCAGCAGCTCCGCCGACGGCGCGACGAAGTCGAACGGCCGGCAGAACATCTGGCTGTAGCAGAAGATCAGCGACTTCCTGATCCGCGTCGAGCGGTTCGGCGCGGCGCCATGCCAGATCGAGTGGGGGAAGATCGCCGCGTCGCCCGCCTTCACCTTTAGCTGCACCGCCCCCGGCACGTGAACGCTCACTTCCTCGTCGTCCTCCGGATAGGGCCTCAGGTGGCTCCCCGGAAACAGGGTGAAGTTGCCGGCGTTTTCACCGTCCACGTCGGTCAGGAAATACTGGATCTTCAACTGGAGCGGCAGGCTCGTTTCGGTGACGCGAATCCGGCGCAGCGCCTGGCCGCCGTCCGTGTGGATGAACCCCGCAAAGTCGGGGTTCGGGGAACGCACCAGAACTTCGGCCATGCTCAACTGGATGTACGGGCCCAGCAGATCGAGCACGATGTCGAACACCCGCGGATGATCGATCATGTCGATGAGAGGCTCGCAGACCTCCAGAGCGTCGCGGTGGTCCATCCCGGCCTTGGCATCGTCGTCGGGATTGCGCGCCAGATGGTCTTCGAAGAGCTTGTCGACGTGACCCGTGATCTCGGCTACCTCGGTCGGATTTAGGAGACCCTCCATGACCACGTAGCCGTCGATGGCCCACTGGCTCTTCTGCTTCTCCGTAAACCTATGAGTACGCATTTTGGGTTGCTCCTCGAATAGCACTCCGCCCCGCCGAACCGCCGGCCTCGGAACTGATCTGGACATCCGAAACGGCGGATCACCCCCGATAATATGCCGCTTTCAGGAATCCACCGAACTGGCGCTGCTGGGCCAACCAACGCGGGGCAACGTCACGGAGCGTTCACTGATCGCTCTCGTCGCGGCTCTGTTCCAGCCAGTTCCGGCTGATCTCTTCCTGTGCCTCGCGCAACTCAGCCGGCCAGTTCGATTTCATGTATTCCAGAACAGCATCGACCTCACTGCCGGTCATCTTTTCCGCGAAACCGGGCATGGTCCTCCCCGGATAATCCAACGTGCCGAGAATCAGTTCCTTGAGCTGCCCGTCGGGATGATGCCAGGTGTGTCCCCTCGGCGCGTGTATCGGTGTGTTCGGGAGAGCGCCCTTACCCGTTCCCGCGTCGCCGTGGCATAGCTGACATTCCTGTACGTAAAGTCTCCTGCCCTCCTCCAACATCCTCGCCTCAGGGGACGAGTCGGCGCGGCCGCCGCATGAGACGGCAAACGCGCAGAGCGCGGCGAGACACAAGCATAGGCAGGCAATGCGTACTGCGGGGCTGCGTGCAGGAGCCGACATGTCAAACCCAGGCCGTAGAAAGAAGCTACGCATCCGAGCGGCTGATTAGAGATGTCAATGCCCGACCTCGAGTTGATTCAGAGATGAACGGCGCCTCTACTTCCTAACCCCATCCTATCTCTCCGATCAAAAGTATGAGATACGTAGGGCCGACACGCCCGGCATCTGAATGCCGAGACCGGAACCGTTTTTGAAGCGCCGGTACATAAGGCATGGTCAAGTACCCATGGGCGGCACTTGCCGTCCGTCATTGATAAAGTCGATTTCCCCGCGCAAACAAGCACCTGCTACCAATGTCGCGCTATCGTTCTATGACCATGGATATCGTCAAGACACGCGCCGAAGTCAAAGCCGCGCTCAATCGCACGGCGGGCCGCGTCGGGCTGGCCGCGACTATGGGCGCCCTGCACGACGGCCACGTCGCCGTGATCCGCGCGGCGCGGGCCGAAAGCGACGTTCTGGTCGCCAGTCTGTTCGTAAACCCCGCGCAGTTCGAGGGCGCCGATGACTTCCAAACCTATCCCCGGCCCTTCGAGCGGGACATGGGTATCTTCGAGCGCGAGGGCGTCGATCTGGTCTGGGCGCCCCCGGTCGAAGAGGTATACCCGGATGGATTCGAGACTTATGTCGAGCCCGGCCCCATCTCGCACCGGCTCGAAGGCGAGTACCGCCCGGGACACTTCCGCGGGGTGGCGACGGTCGTCGCCAAGCTCTTTAACGTCATTCGTCCGAACGTCGCCGTGCTCGGACAGAAGGACTGGCAGCAGACCCGGGTCATCGAAGCCCTGATTCGAGACCTCGATTTCGACATCGAGATGCCGGTAGTCCCAACAGTCCGCAACGGCGAGGGGTTGGCGCTCAGCAGCCGCAACCGACTGTTGAGCGACGATCAGTCACTCGCCGCCGCGATCGTGTACAGGGGGCTGAAGTCCGCCGCCGACGCCTATGAATCGGGAGAACGGAACGCCCGGACGCTGCGCGAGCTGGTTACGTCCACGCTTGCGGCCGAGCCCCGCTGCCGGACGGAGTACGTCAGCGCGGCCCATGCTTTCACGCTCGACGAGCTGCGCCGCGCCGCCGAGCCGATGGTCATAAGCTGCGCCGCCTACGTGGGCCGGGTCCGCCTTATCGACAACATGGTCTTCGGTGTCGACCTCTACGGCGCGGAAGCGTCTTGACGTGCGCCCCAGCCTCCGCAACCGCATCTCCGCCGAGCCGTCTATCATGGCGCGAATCCCAAATGTTCTCGATGGCAGACGATCGAATCGAAGCGAATGGAGCGCGTCATCATGACTCCTGACGGAAAAGTAGGGCTTGGTTTCTTTGGCTACGGGTTCATGTCCGAAGCCCACCTGGAGGGTCTGGGTTTTGTTGAGGACGGCGTCGCCCTGGGCATCTGCGGTCCCAATCTCGACCGCGCCCGCGCGACGGCCTCGCGTCATGGCATCGACTTCGTTACGACCGACCCGGACGAGCTGCTCTCCATCGAAGGCCTTGACGGCGTCGTGATCGCCACTCCCGACCACACCCACTACGACCTGACCATGCGGTCGATAGGGGCAGGGCGGCACGTCTTCGTCGAAAAACCAATCGCCAATAACGCCGAGCAGGGCCGCGAGATGTACGCCGGAGTGAAATCAAACAACCTGCGCAGCATGGTGGGGTTCACGCTGCGCGCCAACCCGCTGGTGCAGCAAGTGCGCCGCATGATCGACGACGGCGAGATCGGCGAAATCCTCAATCTCCACGCCGAGCGCTACAACAGCTCGATGCTGCAAGGCTCGCCGAAGCGTAACTGGAAAACCGACCCCGGCAGCACCTCGGCAGGCGTGGTGGCGGACCTGGGCTCCCACGCCATCGACCTTGTTCAATTCTGGGCCGGTCCCATCACCAGGGTCGCCGCCTCGCTGGAAACGCACGTCAAAGAGGGAATCGACGACTCGGGCGAGACATTTCCGCTGGAGCTCGACGACGAGGCCAATCTGCTCGTCAAGTTCGCTTCGGGAGCGAACGGCACGGTGCTCACCAGCAGAATCGGACTCATCGACGGCCACAAGCCGCTGGGGCGTAGCAACTTCACGATCGGCGGCACGAAGTTCGCTTTCGTCACCGATGGAGTCATGGAGGCGCAAAGGCACCGTCCCGGGCACGATCCCGAGATCGTTGACCCCAATCTGCCGCTCGAAGAAGCCGACCACGCGGGCGTGCTGGCGTTCTTCGGCGAACGCATGATGCGTAACTTCGTCACATCCATCAAGGAAGGGCGCGACATCGCGCCGACGCTGGCCGACGGATTGCGAACTCAGGAGGTCATCGACGCCGCCATCGAGGCCTCCAAACGCGGCGTCTGGCTCGACGTGCCGCAAGTCGAATAGACCGAATACCGCTCGCGACTTGACCTGTCGCGGGGCGTTCGCGCGCCGCCGGTAAGGACCGCGCGACGCGTCGAATACGACCTTAAGCCGCGTATGATGTATGCGGGGCGGCGCAATTTGGCTCGCGTCGAACGCCCCGCGAGTTTCGAAAAGCGATAGTCCGATGATCCTGGATCTTTTTCCTCTGCCGAGCGTGCTTTTTCCGCGTTCGACCATGCCGCTGCACATCTTCGAGCCGCGCTATCTGCAAATGATCGGGGACTGCCTCGAAACTGAGACGCCCTTCGGTGTGATCTTGCTCAAGTCCGGACGGGCAGAAGGTCTGGATCCCGTCGAGATACACCGCGTCGGCGCTACCGCGCACATCGTCTCGGCCCAATACAAGGACAACGGGACCATCGACATCAACGTCTTGGGGCACGAGCGATTTGAAGTCCTGAAGATAGTCGAGTCCAGTCCGCGGATGATCGCCGAGGTCCGCGGGGTTAACTGGACTGACCCGGACAACCCCGAAATCGAGGAGCTGGCGAAACCCGTGACCTCCAGGTTCGCCGAGTATCTCAAGCTCATCATGGCGCTAACCGGCCAGTGGACCCGGAAACTCGATCTGCCAACGTCGCCCGTCATGCTCGCGGAATACGTTTCGGCGGGTCTTCAAGTCGACAACAGTACCCGCCAGCAGCTTCTGGAGCAGACGAGCGTCGTGGAAGCGATGAAGATGGAGATGGAAGTGCTGGACCGCGAGATCGCCAAGCTGGCGGCGGCGGTCAGGCGGGCGCAGAGCGGCCGGTCGAACTAACCATGCCCTACCGGGCCCGCCGAACAGTAGAATTGCGGCAACTCCCGAAAGCTGGCCGCAGCTAAGGAAACGCACCCGAAAGACATGACCACAACGGCCCTGGATACGAAGTCCGGCGTTAGCGTCGTCGCCGAGCTGGCGGCGGCGGTCGAACCCGATAACGTCCTCCATCGGGCGGAAGACCTGTTGCTTTACGAATACGACGGCTCGGTGGCGCGGAGGCGGCCCGACGCGGTCGTGTTTCCCGCTTCGACCCAGGAGGTCGTCGAGGTCGTAAACATCGCCCGCGCGCGAGGGATACCCGTCGTCGCCCGCGGAGCCGGAACCGGTCTCGCCGGGGGCTGCATTCCGCTCAAGGGCGGCATCGTTCTCTCGACCGCCCGCATGAACCGGATCATCAGCATCGACTATCGCAACATGATCGCGGTCGTCGAGCCCGGCGTGGTCAACCTCGACCTCACGGCCGAGGTCGCGCCTCGCGGGTTTCAGTACGTGCCAGATCCATCCAGCGAAAAGGCATCGACCATCGGCGGCAACGTGGCGACCAACGCCGGGGGGCCGCACACGCTCGCCTACGGTGTCACGACGAATCACGTGTTGGGAATTGAAGTCGTCACGCCCCAGGGCGAGGTTGTGACCTGCGGCGGAGCCGCCGTCGACGCTCCCGGCTACGACCTCCGCGGCGTGATAGTCGGATCGGAGGGGACCCTGGCAATCGTCACCAGGATCACCGTCCGGCTCGTACATTCGAGCGAATCTGTCAGAACTCTGCTCGCCGTATACGACTCCGTCGACGAAGCCACCGCCACGGTCTCCGACATAATCGCCGCCGGAATAATCCCCGCCGCGATGGAGCTTATGGACCGGACGTGCACGCGGGCCGTCGCCAAATGGCTGCCCTCGGCCCGGCTCCCGACCGACGCCGGGGCCATCCTGATAATCGAGGTCGAAGGACTTCGAGACGGAATCGACGATCAGGCCGCGAGCGTCGACTCGATATGCCGGGCCAACGGGGCCACCGAAATCCGAATCGCCAGCAAAGGCTCACAGCGCAACAGCCTCTGGGCCGCCCGCAAGGGCGCGTTCGGCGCAATCGGCGTCCTCGCCCCCAACTACTACGTGCAGGACGGCGTAATCCCCCGCACACGGCTGCCCGATGTACTGAGGTCGGTCAACGAAATCGGGCGGGAATACGGCTTCGAGGTCGCCAACGTCTTCCACGCCGGCGACGGCAACATCCATCCCCTGATCCTCTTCGACGAGCGCGAGGAAGGTGCACTGGAGAGAGTCATGAGCGCGGGCAAGAAGATCCTCCAGGCCTGCCTCGACGTCGGCGGCACCCTGACCGGCGAGCATGGAATCGGCATGGAGAAGATCCACCAGATGCCCGAGTTGTTCAGCGAACCGGACCTCGACGCCATGCTCAAGATCCGCGACGTCTTCTCGATGGACGAGCGGTTCAACCCGGGCAAGGTGTTCCCCGGACCGGAGACCGCCGACCACACCCACGCCTTCGGCACCGCCGCCGTCGACGTGGGAGCCAAGTAGAGGCCGTCAGATCAGGAACCGCTCTGATGCTGGGAGCCTGACCGGGCTTCGACCGTAGCAGCCTATTACCACTCAAAGGGCGGCTCAGTCGGCTTCCAGCTCCCCCGCTCCCTGGGGCGGACGGTACCGACAGGTTAAGTGGGACTGTGGTCAAGAACGACAGGTGAAGGTTTGGACAAGTCGAACTCGAAGCGCATCTCGCCGAACACGTCACGGCCGAGCAGCGACATGGGCTCGCTTCCCTGGCGTTCGCTGTATTGTTCGGCAAGATCCTGAGCTTCGGAATAGAACGGAACGAGGACTGCTCGGTCGATAGAGGCAAAGCCACTCTGAGCATCAGTGTCCCAAAACCAAAGCTGCATCGGCACTTTCCAATAGGTTTGCGATCCTCCGACACTGCCGACCTTAACCGGCGCTCGCCGTCTGCATACGGTCTCCCAATTGGCGATACCGATGAGTTGCCGTGCTTTGCGAAGCGACAGGACAGTACGATCAGCTCCCGTGTCCACCATGAACGACACGGTGACGTGCCTCAACGTATCGACTTCCGGGTCTTCGGCAAATACCAGAGAGGTCACGTATGGAGCGGGAGCGACGCCAGGACTCGGCGGTTTGGCGATGCCGTTGATGGACACCTGCCTAGTTTTGCGGCGATAGTACGTCGATGGTCACCGACGCTGGCGAAACCCCCCTGGCCTCAAGGTCCTTTAACAGGTCTGTCAATCGAGATGATTCGCCAATGACCGTCTTATAGCTGACCGCGATGAACTTGATGCCGTGCTTCTTGACGAGTGCAGGCATGTTATCGACGATCCACTGAGAGTCCTGTTCTTCGCGCCGCATCTCCTCGAGCATGATTCGAGGGTCGATTGGCGGCTTCGCGACTCGAACTATCGCCATTTCCTACTCCTTAGCTTCATTTAGCCTAGCAGCACACGCTAGCTATTCAGCTGTGTTTCGGCTGGCCTCCCTTCCGTAAACGTCCAATCTACACGTCGCGCGGGCACTTGGTGCCGTCGAGCGCATCGAGACACCAGCACAGTTTCAAGGCGCGGCTCAGTCTGCTTCGAGCTCCCCCCGCTCCAGGCGCCGAACGGCGTTTTCGTACTCTTCACGGGTGTTGAAGCCCAGATGCGTGTTGGGACTGTCCACGGGCACGGTCAGGACGCGCGCGGCGTCTTTTCTGATAACGGCTTTTAGCCCCTCGGACGTCTCCGAAATCGACACGACTTCCGAGAAGAGCGCACGCCTGATCAGCACCGGATGTCCCCGCCTATCGCCATGCGCCGCGACCGCAATCGGAAAGTCCGGCCCGTCTCCGGCACCCCAGAGGAAGTCCTCGACAAGTCTCGTCGAAAGCGGTTGATCGACGTTGCAGAACATCACCGCCTCGCAATCGCGGAGCGCCAGCGTTCCGATTATCACGGACCCGCTGCGACCCTCGGCGTGGCGGGCGTTCCACGCCGTCCTGACGCGGCGATCGTCTGGGATCAGCGGCGCAAGCTCGTCGACGCCCTCCCCAAGCACCACCGCGATCTCGCCCACGCTTGAGCCGAGTAGCACGTCCACCTGGTGCCGCAGCAGCGGTTTACCCGCCCACTGTAGGAGGCCCTTCGGTCGGCCCATCCTCCGTGACTGACCCGCCGTCAGCAGCACGACGCCCACGCCGGAACACACCGCTGGCGAACGGCTCACTCGAATATCCCCTTGAACTCCAGCTCAACGTTCCCCTCGCCGATCACCAGCCTGGCGATGCCGGTGTCCACGGGAAGTCTGGCAACGCTGCCATCCACCGAAACATCGGTAACGAACGCCAGGACGCGTCCGACGAAGGCGGGCGCATGTCCGATCTGGATGTGCTCTACGTCGACGTTCAACACGTCGTCGGCAAACGTAACGTTCGTCTCAATCTCGACCGTGGTAACCCCGAGCTCCAGCGGCCGCTCCCCGACCGAGGCCGAAACGTCCGCCTGGCGCGCCGCGGCCTCCAGGTCGATCACCATGAACGCATTGACCGAGTCGGGTGTCAGGTCCACCGCCACGGATCGCAAGAAGGTGTTCTCCTCCAGACCGACGATCAGCTCCGCCAGCATGTCCGCAACGTCCTGCTCGCTCAGCTCGAACGCGCCGGTCGCCGGCTCGATGCCGTATTGGAAGAAATCCCGCAGCTCGTCGCCTATCTCGCTCAGACGCTCGCGGCGCTCATCCCCCGCGTCACGCGGAAGCGCGTAGCCTTCATCCGGCTCCGGCAGGGAATCGAACAGCAGATCGCTGAACACCGGAACTACTACTATCCCACTCGAAGCGACGATCGCCGCCAAGCCCCCAACCAGCAACGCCCCGGCGACAACCAGAGCCGCGATCACTCCCAGGCAGCCCGAACAACACCCCCTCACCTCAATGACCCCGAACGGTACGGCGACCGGACCGGGCGGGCGGCGCGGCAGCCATCACGACAAGCCAAGTAGCGAAGCGATTCCCGCGATATAGGCGGTGCGGCCCCCGGCGTAGGCCGACAGCGGCACGCCTAGGATGGTGGTCCGATCGGCGGGGTTTTCGCTGGACCACTTGCGATATACGTAGCTGTTTCGACCGAGGTCGATCTCGATTACCGGTGCCTCCCCGTCCCGCCTGCCCGAGGCATACACGGGATCGTAAACGTGGATACGCGCGATACCCTCCGGGAGAAGCCGGTAGGCATAGGGCACGACGGTATGTCCCTGCCTCACGACGGCGCGGAGGAAGTCGCTCCTGGTCAGCTTGGGAACCCCGACGTCTATGGCGATAGGCGAACGGGCCGCCGTAAGCGCTTGTTCGCGGAACTTCCGAAAGACCTTTCGTGGCCCTCCGGTCAGTAGCGCATAGGCCGACGACAGCAACGCCTTGTCGCTGAGCTGCCGTCCGTGCAGCAGTTGAATTATCTCCCGAGTCTCATCGTCGTCGGTCGTCCGATCGACCGCCCGCCCCGCGATATCGGCAGTCGCCAACCACGACGCCGCGCGCGCCATGCCCGTACACAGACCGGTCTGGAACACCGACTCGTACAGCCCGGCGAACAATCGCGACCGCAGCAGGCTGGGTCCGCCGTTAAACGTGCGGTCGAAAATCCGCTGCGGCGGTCTCGCACGGCCAAAAAGATCGGCCCTGTTGTCAAACGCAAACCCGTCCTCCGCCGGATCGAACTCGATCCGGCCGCAGGCTACTGCCGTCACGTCCCGACCCTCGGAGGCAATAGGCTGGCCTTCACGGGACCTAAGATTGACCGAGTACCGGAATCTGCCCGGCGCGGCGGCGCGCAACTCGACGCACCAACCCAAGCTATTGGCGCCACCGTCTACGGCTCGGCTGACTTCTCCCTCCGAGAGCCTCAGACCTGTTCCAAGCTCCAACTCGACCGACGAACCGCTCGGCGGATCGACTACTCGCACCTCAATGGAAAACTCCGAGGGTCCATCGCCGTCGACCCCCTCGCGGACGATCAGCTCGCTTCTGTCCAGACTGTCGTCTACGGAAAATTCCAGGATCCGCCCCTTCCGTATGGTCGCTAGGTCAGGCGTGAACGTCCCGATGCAGCCGGCTTGTCAACGTAATGTCCGCTTCTCATCTTCACAGGAGCGGTCAAGTCGGCGTAGCCGATCTGTGAGGCGAATTCCGTCTAGCGCGCCGGTTCGGCGGGTTGAGGGTCTTTGAGACCGGCCCCCGTGACCGCTATCAGCACCGATTCTCCAGCCCGGATTACGCCCACCTCGGCAAGCCGCCGGACACCCGCAAATGCCGCCGCCGAGGTCGGTTCTATAAACAGACCCTCTTTCTCCGCCAGTTCCAGGCGCGCGTCCCAAACCGCCCGTTCGCTTACGGTGACCGCCGCGCCCCCGGAGTCCCGCAGCGTCCGCAGGACCTCCCTCCCCCGGGGAGGCTGGCCGACCGAAATTCCCCCGGCTATGGTGGGCTGCGGCGCGACGTCCGTGGGGCCGTCGAGACCGGCCTGCGCGGCTTCGGCCAGCGGCGCGCACGCCTCGACCTGCGCGAGGTGCAATCGCGGTGACGCAAACTCGAATCCCGCCGCCGCAAGCTCCCGAAATCCCTTGGCCGCGCCAAGGTAGAGACTTCCGTTTCCGACCGGAATGACCACGTGGTCGGGCATCACGCCATTGTCCACAAAGTCCTCCAGGACTTCATAGGCAAACGTCTTGGTGCCCTCGATGAAGTACGGATGCAGGTTGTGGGACGCGTATGCGGTGTCCGGCGCCTGCGCGGCGTCGCGGGCCGCGTTCGTCGCATTTTCACGCGCGCCCGGGATCAGTTGCAGGTCCGCTCCGTAGACTTCGATCTGCGTCAGCTTGGCGGCGGGCGCTGATTCCGGAGCGAATATGACCGCCTCTACCCCCGCTTTCGCGCAGTAGGCGGCAACCGAGGCTCCGGCGTTGCCGGACGAGTCCTCCACGGCTTTCCTTACGCCCAACTCGCGCAGTCGGGTAACGAGCGTTGCCGATCCCCTGTCCTTGAATGAACCCGTGGGAGACGCGTATTCGAGCTTTGCGTACACGTTGGGAACGCCGATCAAGCCGCCCCAATTGTCGAGCAGGACCGTAGGAGTCCCGCCCTCGCCGAGCGTAACCGGATCGACGCTATCGGCAAACGGCAGCAACGGTCCGTACTTCCACAAGCCGCGCATCCCCGGTCTGGTGACTGCGTTCAGACTCCCGCCGACCGCCGGGACATCTACCTCCACTCGCAGCGGCCGCGAACACTCCACGCACTCAAGCCCGGCGTAGTCAAGTGCCTGCGGGACGCCGCATTCCGTGCAGGTCAGGCTGGGGTCGGTCATTCGGAGCTGCTGCCGGTGTGGCTCCACTGCGGCCGTTCGGGGTCCAGATCGTCCATCAGCCGTTGTCGCAGATCGACGATCTCCCCAACCGCCGAATCCAGGGGCAGCATGTTCGATTCGGAGCTCAAGCGACGCTTCAGCTCAACGCCGCCGTTCTTGAGCGACCTCGGGCTTACGGTCACTCGCAGGGGTATGCCGATGAGGTCGGCGTCCTTGAACTTGACCCCGGCACTCTCGCTGCGGTCGTCGCGAAGGACCTCCACGCCCGCCGCTTCCAGCGCCACATGCAGTTGCGAGGCGGCTTCGCGAACCTGCTCCGCTTCGCCCAGTTCGACGATATGGACGTCGTATGGGCTGATGCTGGCCGGAAACAGTATTCCGTCGTCGTCGTGGAAGTGTTCTATTGCCGACGCCAGCAGCCGCCCTATCCCGATTCCATAGCTCGCCATGATCACGGGCTGCTGCTCGCCCTCGCTGTCCAGAAAGGTAGCGTCCATCGTTTCGGAGTAGCGGGTCCCCAGCTTGAAGGTATGCCCCATCTCGATTCCGCGGGTCTCGCGGAGCGGGGCGCCGCAGGTCGGACACGGATCGCCGCCTCTGGCCAGGGCTATGTCGGCTTCGATGTCCGCCCGAAAGTCACGGCCGTAGTTGACGCCGGTGAGGTGGAACCCCGCCCGGTTTGCGCCGGCCACGAGGTTGGGCGCGGCGGGCACTGAGCGGTCCACCACGATCTTTGCGTTCTTGACCCCGATCGGCGAAGCATAGCCGGGGACGATGCCGGCCTCGCCCAGCTCTTGATCGGAAGCTGGTCGAATCTCACTCGACTGGAGCGCGATCGCCAGCTTTTGCTCGTTCACGCCCAGATCACCGCGAATCGCCACGAAAACGAGCTCTTCACCCGCTACGTAGAACACGGCCTTGAGCGTTCGCGTGGTCGGAACGCCGAGATAATCCGCGACTCCCTCGATGGTGGTCCTGCCGGGAGTAGCAACCTCCTGCTTGGGAGTGGGTTCCTCGGGAGGCGGCGGATCGACCGTGGTCGATGCCACGTCGCTGTTCGCCGCGTATCCGCAAGCGTCGCAAATCAGGAGCGTGTCCTCACCGGCGTCGGTCACCAGCATGAACTCGTGCGACGCCGAGCCGCCCATCATCCCCACGTCCGCTTCCACGACGAGCGGTTCAAGACCACAGCGCCGGAACGTACGCACGTAGGCCTCGACCATGCGTTCGTAGTAAACGTCGAGGTCCTGGTAGGACGGATGAAAGCTGTAGGCGTCCTTCATCACGAATTCGCGCACGCGGATCAGCCCGCCCCGCGAGCGCGGCTCGTCGCGGAACTTCGTCTGAATCTGGTAGACCATCCTCGGAAGGTCCCGATATGAGGTGACGTAGTAGGCCACCAGGTCGGTCACCACTTCTTCGTGAGTGACCGCGAGCAGCATGTCGTGGCCGTCGCGATCGTGAAACCGGGCCATCTCGCGGCCAATCGAGTCCCACCGCCCGCTCTTGCGCCACAGGTCGGCGGGATGAACGACGGGCATTCCAATGCGCTGGCCGTCGACACGGTCCATCTCCTCGGCCACTATCGCCTCGATTTTTGCCAGCGACCGCCAGGCCAGCGGCATGTAGCTGTAGATTCCGGCTCCGAGCTGGTGAATCATCGCCGCTCGCAGCAGAAGCCTATGGCTCGGAGTCGTGGCCCGGGCGGGCACGTCCCGCATCGTCCGGCCAAATAGCCGCGACATCAGCACGTGGCATCAAGTCCTTTCAGAGGCTGTATAGCACTGGACTAAGCATATACATTTAGCCCGCCGAACCGGGGAGTTTTTCGCTAGGGCGGACTGCTAGATCTGATAGTCGGTATTGCGATAGCCGGAGGGCACTTCGCTCTCGCGCAAGCGGACGTCCGTCACCCGCTTGCCCTCTTTGACCAGGTACGATCCCGGTCTGGCTATCACCACAGACTGGGGCGGAACGTCTTCGAACACCAGGCTCATCGCCCCGATCTTGGAGTCGTGGCCGATGGTCACCGGACCCAGCACGCTCGCGCCCACGCCGATGGTGACCCGGTCCTGAACTATCGGATGCCGTCGCTTCCTTCCGTTCTTCAGGTCTTTCCACCAGCCCGTCGCGCCGAGCGTGACCTGGTGATACAGCATCACGTCGTCGCCGATCTCCGCCGTCTCGCCGATAACCACGCCCGAGCCGTGGTCGATGAAAAACCGCCTGCCGATTTTCGCGCCGGGATGAATCTCGATGCCGCCGGTGATCAGCCGGCCCATTTGCGATATTAGTCGGGGCAGAATCGGCACCCCCGACCTGTAAAGCCTGTGCGCCAGCCGGTGCAGCAACACGGCGTGGAAGCTCTGGTAAAGCAGGACCTCGAACACGTTCTTGGCCGCCGGATCCTTGTCGAATATGACCTGGATGTCATCCGGCCACACGACCCCGTGTCGAAGCCTGCGCCCGGCGGTTTGCCCGCCACCGCTCACCGCGCCGTTCGACGAAGTTCCCGCTCGCGATCGTTGCGCGTCAGATTCGACTGTCAAGCTGCACCTTCAAAATCAACAAAACCCGCCCTTCACATAAGGGCGGGTCCTCGGACCGCGGTTCCACCTTATTTCGCCCGATCCTCGCGGATCGAGCCTCAGCGAGCACCAACATGCTCCGGTTCTGTAACGGGAACTCCCGGCTCAGCCTACTTGTCGCCTTTCAGCCTGCGGCTCTGGAGCGCACTTCACCAACTGGCAACCACCGGCCTCCCACCATCACCGGCTCGCTTGGATTGCCGCTCCGCTGGTTACTCTACTCCGTCCCAGCCTTTGTCAACCTGCATGACTACTATTCTATACGAATACGGGAGTGCGCGCGTCAAGAACACGTTTTGCCGGCGGCGCGGCGCGCCGTTTTGCTAGGGTTACGGCATGGCCCTCAGCGAAAGATTCTTCCGGCAAAAGCCCAAGGCCTGGGATCTTTTTGCTCCGCTCGCCGAACCGGCGCACCGCCCCCAGGGATACGATCCCGCCGTCGGCGGCGCCGTCTACGACCATTACCGAACCGCCGACCGCGACTCCGACGCCGAGAAGGGGTCGGCGGCTCTCGCCGCCTACCTGCACGCCGCCTATTCCTCCGATCAGATCGCGAAGCTCTCGCCTGAGCAGGACCTGGCAGTCTCGTATTTCGTCACCGGATTCTTTATTCACATCGCCAACTCACTCGACTCGCTGGCGCTGTGGATGGCCGACGCCTGCGACATAATGCAGTCCGCGCGGTCGCGTCCCAGCCTGACTGGAGACGACTTCCTGGCGCGGTTGGCGCTCATCGACATAGCCGCCCAGACCAAATTGAAGGGCGAAAGACCCTGGATGGAAGAGGCGCAGGCCTATCGGTGGCTGGCCCGATCCAGAAACAGCCTGCTTTGGAGCGGTGAATCCGGAGAGATCGTCATCTCGTCTACCGCTATCCGCAGCAGCGAGACGCCGCGGCTCGGCGATTTGTCGAGACGGTCAAGCAAGCCCGCGCCCGCCGGCGAGCTTTGCGCGAGCTATCTCTCCCGGCTGGCAAGCGTTTCGCGCACGGTATTCGAAGCGGGCGCTCCAAGACTCCCACAAAGAAAGGCCAAATAGAGTCAACAGACTGACTGGCTGATCCGCAGCGGGTAAGCGCGCCGGTAATGCCGAGCTAGGTTGCCGCCTCGCCGCCCCAAGGCCGGTCTCCCGCGACGAAGTCATAAGATTCAGCCCACGGATCGTCTCGCAAAGTCCTTCGGATTCGCGGCCAGATACGCGCGAACAGCGGACTCTTGCGATACTCCTCCAGCGCCCGGGCCGATTCCCAAACGCTCAACGTCAGGTAGTCCGGCCCGCCCCGGCGGCCGATCAACGCCAGATGGCTGCATCCCGGCAGCTCTCGGATCAGTGGAAAGGCGTCGTCGAACGCCCGCAGGAGCTCCGGCACGTCCTCTTCCCTTACCGGCAGCCCGACGATTCTCAGAATCAAATGGGCCCTCCAGGTCCACGGCGTCTCCGCCCGCTCGGCTCCGTCGAGGTCATCGAACGAATGATCTCCCGCTTCCCATCCCGTCTGTACACTCCCCATCCCGTCGCCGTGAGATAGGGACCGCCACTCGATAGAGCATAAACGTCAACCCCGACGGCCCTATAGGAAGAGCAGCGAGCATTCTCAAGGGCCAAGATCGTTCGGGTGATAGAATCCGCTTATACTTGAGAGCTTTGGATCGGCGTGACCGGTTGGAAGCCCTTTCATTCACCTACAACCCCAGAACACAGGAGAGGACCCTTGTCTACGCTGATCGACGAGCTGACGAGGGAGCAGCTAAAGCAGGACATTCCGCAGTTCGACCCGGGCGATACCGTAAGGGTGCACGTCAGAGTCCGGGAGGGCGAGCGCGAGCGCATCCAGGTGTTCGAAGGAGTCGTCATCAAGCGCCGGGCCTCGGGCATTCAGGAGACTTTCACCGTCCGCCGGATATCGCACGGAATCGGCGTCGAGCGGTGCTTTCCGCTGCATTCCCCGCTGGTCCAGAAAATCGAGGTCGTGCGACGCGGCAAGGTCCGCCGGGCCAAGCTCTACTATCTCCGCGACCGCGTGGGCCGCGCGGCCCGCGTCAAGGAACGCCTGCGGCGCTAAGAACCCGCCGGGCAGATGCCGACGCGGTCGGCCCGATATCAAGTCCCGATCCCCGACCTGTCGTTCGAGCTAGATCTGTTGACGTCCGGCGCGCGGCATATCGCCGGCGTGGACGAGGCCGGACGGGGATCCTGGGCGGGACCGGTGTACGCGGCCACGGTGTTGCTCGATCGGGAGATCTTGCTCGATCCCGGCGCTCTCGCGGGCGTCCGGGATTCCAAGCTGCTCTCTCCACAACGGCGCGATCGAGCCTTCGACCGCATACTGCAGGCGGCTGTAGCAGTCGGCGTTTCCAGCGTCGAGGCCCGGCTGGTTGATCGACTGGGCGTCGTGGAAGCAACCCGCCAGGCAATGCTTCAGGCCCTCGACAGCCTTCCTATCCGCCCTGACGCGGTAATAGTCGACGCCGTGCAGCTGCCGCCTGAGTCGGAATATCACGGAATCCACCATTCCTTCAATCACGCCGACAGGAAGTGTCTAACTGTGGCCGCCGCTTCGATATGCGCCAAGGTGAGCCGCGACCGCGACATGATCAGGCGCTCGGCCAGATATCCGGGCTATGGTTTTGAAACCAATATGGGCTACGGAACGCTGCGGCACCGCGCGGCGCTGGAGCGCCTCGGATTGTGCGCCATCCACCGTAGATCGTTTAGACCCATGCGGGAGAGCTTGCTCTGTGTTGAAAAAGTGGCTTCGGTGGTTTGACCGCCGCCCTCGGGAGCGCCTGAGCCGGCAAGACCTGGGCGCATACGGCGAAACTCTCGCGGAGTCGGAGTTGAGGAAGCGCGGATACCGGATTGTCGAGCGGAACTATCGCTGCAAGCTCGGCGAAATCGACATCGTCTGCAAGGACGCCGGCGAGATCGTCATCGTGGAAGTCAAGACCCGCGCCTCGCGCACATACGGAAGTCCGCAAGATTCGATAACGGCCACCAAGGCGCGCAAGCTGATGGCCCTTGGTTACAACTATCTGGCCGAGCGGAGAATCCCCGACGCGCAGTGGCGGATCGACGTGGTTGCGATAATGATCGAACCGGAAGGCCGCCCGCGTATCGAAGTGATACCCAACGCGGTGCAAGGCTGACCCGACTCGAGAGCTCCGCGACTAGAATGCAATACATGTTGCTTCAAAAAGCCACAAAACTTCTAATCGCCCTGGTGGTCGTGACCATCGCGGCGCTGAGCGCCGGTTCCATCGGCCAAGCTCCGGTGGCAACCGCCTCCGCGCCCGACTACGACATACCTAACGGGCACTTTTTTACTCAAACCGCGCCGCCGGGGTCTGCCCCCGGCGCGGGCTTTTCGATAACCGACGACAACGGAATCCCCTTCTGGACGGTCTACCAGCGCGACGGCGGGCTGTTGCAGCTTGGATTCCCGCTGACCCGGCGGTTCATCCGCGACGGATTCGTCACGCAGGTCCTTCAAAAGGCTGTATTGCAGTGGCATTCGGGCACCGGGCGGGTCGAGTTCGTAAACGTCCTGGACGAGATGAACAACTACGGCCTGGACGGCTGGCTGGCGGAAAGGCTCGTGCCGCGTCATCTGATGACCGACGACGGCCACCTCCCGTGGGCGGAGATCGTGAGGACCCGTCTTGCGCTTCTGAACGATTCGGACGCGTTGCGCCGCGCTTATCACGCCGTTCCGGACCCAATGCGCTTTTACGGGCTTCCCACCACCGGCGTCGTCGACTACGGCCCCATGGAGACTATCCGACTGCAGCGCGCCGCTCTCCAGCTATGGAAGGTCAAGACGGACTTCGCCGAGCCGGGCCAGGTGGTGGTCGCAAACGGCGGCGATCTCGCGTTCCAGGCCGGTCTGTTTCCCGCCGGCCCGCGCGTGCCTCTGCCGTCGCCCCAATCCGCCGACGCCACACCGGCTACCATCGATACCACGACCGGCGCTGCGGTCGACGAATCCGACAGCGGCTCTCCGCAGTCAACGGACGACACAGTCACCGACGCTCCGGTCGAAGAAATGGACAGCGCAACCCCGGAATCCACGAACACCCCGGCTGCAGACGCCACGGTCGAGCAAGCCGATCGCAGCCCCCCGCAACCCACGGGCGATCCGGTCATAGACCGCGTGAATATGTGGCGGGCGATAGCGGGCATGCCCGCCATCGCCATGAGCGCCGAGCTCATGCGCGCGGCGCAGAGCCACGCCGACTACTACATCGCCAACGCCGACCATCCATCCATAAGTCAAATCGGCGTTCACCGCCAACAGCCCGGGCTGCCGGGATTCACCGGCCAGTCCATATACGACCGGGCCAAAGCCGCCGGATACGCCGGCAACTGGATCGACGAAGACGTCAGCTTCGACACCGACGCCGTGGAAAACGTCGACATATTCGTGACCACCGTCTTTCACCGGTTCGCCTTGCTCCATCCGAGCACGGTTGCGGTGGGTTACGGCATCGCCAGCGGCAACGGACGCGGGATCACGGTGATAAACATAGGTCTGGAGCCTTCACACCAACCGGGGGTCGACCTGCCCGCCGTCTATCCAGCACCCGGCCAGAGCGGCGTGCCCCGTCTTTGGTATGCCTACGAATCGCCCGATCCGGTACCCGGACTGCCGCGGCCGGTCGGGTCCCCGTTAACCGTCAGCTTCCTGCTCGGTCAGACCGTCGAGTGGGGGCCGGTTTCACTCACCTCCGCCAACGGCGATCCGGTTCAAGTCGTAGTCGTTAGGAGTAACTGGCGACGGTCCATCGGGATCACACCCGCCCGACCGCTGCTCGCGGGAACCGAATATACCGCCACCGTGAGCGGAACCGTCGACGGCCAGCCGTTTTCGAAGACATGGAGCTTCACGACGGCGCAGCCCGTTGACTAGTAGCCGCCGCGCGCCGCTCGACGCACACTCAGCCTCCGACGCTTCGCCTAAAATTCGGATTGGTTTGCAGCGTGGAAATCGCGGCAGACTTGAATAATGCGTTTCATCCGTCGAGCCTTCGGACTCGATACCTGCTTCACAGCGCCCCGCGAGGTCTAATTTGGAACTGATTCATGATCTTGCCGAGTGGGTCCTGGCGTGGTCCGACACGCCCTACGCGGGCATCGCGCTCTTCGTGCTGGCGTTCACCGAGTCGAGCTTCTTCCCCATACCACCCGACGCGCTGCTGATCGCGATGAGCGCCGGAAACGTGGGGTTCGCCCTTGGGTTTGCCGCAATCACGACCGCCGGATCGCTCATGGGAGCCGTGCTCGGCTACTACATCGGACTCAAAGGCGGCAGGCCTTTGCTGAAACGAATGTTCGACGAGAAAAAAGTGCTCTTCGTTGAAAGGCAGTATCAGCGGCGGGACGTTTGGGCAGTGGCGATAGCCGGCTTCACGCCGATCCCTTACAAGGTATTCGCCGTCGGCGCGGGCGTCTTCCGGCTCGACATGCGGCGTTTTCTGCTGGCTTCGGCGGTGGGCCGCGGAGGAAGGTTCTTCCTGGTCGCTGGCGTCGTGATGGTATTCGGCGAGGTCGTCCAGGAGGCGATCGACAAGTATCTCGACATCCTGACCATCGCGTTCATCGGTCTGCTGATCGTCGGATTCATCGTCGTCCGGCTGCTGGCTAGACAGCGGCATCCCGTGTCGAAGGCGACCGGCGATTAGCCGACTCTCCACACTCACGCGAGCGCGCGCTCACGTACTTATCGAGTTACGGTGTTCTCCCAGGCCACACCACCCCGCGCACCCTGAGCCTGCCTGCCCTGAGTTTGTCGAAGGGCGCGCACCTCGCTTCCTTTGGACTTGATTGAATGCCGCCGCCCGAACGCTATTACGTAACGGTTGACGCGGTCACGGTAGCCTTGTCTCCCGACGGGGGTCGATCCGTTTTGCTGATCCGGCGCGGCCACGAGCCTTTCGCCGGATCGTGGGCTCTGCCCGGTGGTTTCGTCGATCCCGACGAGGACCTGGAGCAGGCGGCCCGACGTGAGCTGCTCGAAGAAACGGGAGTCTCCGCGCCCGCGATGCGTCAGATCGGCGCTTTCGGTGATCCGGACCGCGATCCGCGCGGCAGGGCTATAAGCATCGCTTTTCTCGCCGTTTTCGGTTCGGCTCCCGCGGCGCGAGCGGGCGACGACGCGGCCGACACCCGATGGTTTCCCATCGACCGCCTCCCAAAGGACCTCGCCTTCGACCACGCGGCGATTCTGACTGTCGGGATATCGCTATTGGAAGAGGGGAATCAGACCGCCTAGAGCATCGGGAGGTCGTCTTCGACCTCCGGTTCCCCGGCGCCGACAGACACTTCGACCCTGCCCGCGATCTCGGCAAACGCCGCGCCGAGCGTCGAAGCGGCGTCCGCGCCTACGGGACTGCCGTTGTCGCCACCCTCACGGATCGCCGGATCGAGCGGGACCTCGCCCAAGAACTTTATTCCGAGGTCGTCGGCCGCCTTGCGCGCGCCGCCGTGACCGAAAATCTCGACCCGGTCGCCCGTAGGCTGGTGGACGTAATAGGACATGTTCTCGACCAGTCCCAGTACCGGCACGCTGAGGCGCTCGAACATGGCTATCGATCGCTTGACGTCCTGAAGCGCGACTTCCTGCGGCGTGGAAACGATCACAGCGCCGCTCAGCGGCATCATCTGCGCCAGCGTCAGGCTCGCGTCCCCCGTGCCCGGCGGCAGATCGAGAACCAGGTAGTCAAGCTCTCCCCAAGCGACGTCGTTGAGCATCTGCTTCAACGCCCCGGCGATCATCGGCCCGCGCCAGATCACCGGCGTGCCCTCCTCGAGCATGAATCCGAGCGACATCAGCTTGATGCCGTGAGCCTCCAGCGGGCTTATCGCGCCGCCGACGGTAACGAGGTCGCCGCTCGCGCCGAGCATTATCGGGACGTTGGGGCCGTACACGTCGGCATCCAGCAGACCCACCGAGCGCCCCATCTTCGCGAGAGCGACCGACAGATTTACCGCAACCGTGCTCTTGCCGACGCCGCCCTTGCCGCTCGCAACCGCGATAGATTCGCGGATCCCCTCCGGGGACGAACCGGGAGCGTCGACGTTCATAGCTTGTGCCATACGTTAAGCCTAAGTTACAAGGCCGCCGCCTGCCCAGTCCCATCCACCGGGCAACGGCCGGAATAACCGACTGGCGACGGCGCCCGCGATCGAAAATCTCCGCGAAGCAACGAAAGCAATGCTAGAATCGCCAGCGAATCAATCAAGCAGAAATGAGGGTTCCGCCGCGTGAACGGCGATTACGATAGCGGAAGTCCGCCGCTGGTGAAGCTGGCCGCAAAGACCGGCGCGCTGGACATTCTTACGACCACCGTCGACAAGCTCTTTAGCTGGGGGCAGGCCAACGCGCTCTGGCCGATGACCTTCGGCTTGGCGTGCTGCGCCATCGAGTACATGGCCTCAGCCGCGCCGATGTACGACACCGACCGGTTCGGAGTGATCCTGCGCTCGTCTCCCCGCCAGTCGGACGTCATGGTCGTGGCGGGCACCGTAACCAACAAGATGGCCCCGGTCGTAAGGCAGCTCTACGAGCAGATGCCGGATCCGAAGTGGGTCATCGCGATGGGAATCTGCACGATCGCCGGCGGGCCGTTCAGGACCTACTCCACGTTGCAGGGCGTCGACAGGATCATCCCCGTCGACGTTCACGTGCCGGGCTGCCCGCCCAGGCCCGAAGCTCTGATCGACGCCATACTGCTGCTCCAGCGCCAGATCAAGCAAGAAGGCGTTCTGCGCTGGCAGCCGCGCCCGCTGCCGCCGCGTCCGACCGGCGTCGGACACGGGGTGGAGCCCGTCCAGTAGCCTCCAGCTAGTCGGAGGCTTCGGAGCCGAACGAGTCGGTGCGAGCAGGCTCGCCGCTAAGCTGGATTGCCAAGCGCCGCGGTCTGCGCCAGATTCTGTATCCGGTCGCCCTCTATCTGATTTACATCACGACGCGTTTCCGCTCCACGGGCGCCGAAGACGAAGCGCTGCGAAACGCCCGCCACCTGGTCGAATGGGAACGCGACGCCGGCTGGCTAATCGAGAAGGCCGCGCAGGATTTGATGGCAAGCTCGGTACCCTTGGCCGTTCTCTTCAATCTGCTCTACGTTATTCCGCACTTCCTCGCCGTGTTGGGATTCCTCTGGTGGGCCTACCACCGCCGGCCGGAGGCCTATCCGTTCGCCCGAAACGTCTTCTATCTATCCAGTCTCGTCAGCTTCGTCGTATTCGTGATGTTTCCCGTGGCTCCGCCGAGCGCGGTCCCGGAGCTGGAAATAATCAACACAATGGCTAGGTACGGGCCCGTCAGCTATGAGATGGGCGCCGACCCGCTTCGCAACACCGTGGCCGCCATGCCGAGCGTGCATATCGTCTACGCCGCCATCGCCGGCATAGGATTCGCGATACTCGCCAAACCCTGGTGGATGCGAACGCTAGCGGTCCTGTACATTCCGCTCTCGGTATTCGTGATAGTGGTCACCGGTAACCACTTTCTGGCCGACGCCGCCGGCGCCGCCGTGCCGCTCGCGGTAGCCGGTCCAATTGCGTGGCTTATCCGGCGAGCTTCTCCATGGAAAGCGGCGACTCAGTCAGCCTGACGCCGGACGGGACCCAGGCGGCCGTATAGGAAGTTAGCCCTACGCCGGCTCCTGGCGAGGCTCGCGACTCCGTCAAGGGGGAGTTCGTCGGTCAAAGATGGCAAATGCGGTATCGACCGGTTCATCGAGCCGTCGACCCGCCTTCACCGGCTAACCCCGATCTCCCGTGCTACGGCACTTCGGCGAAACGACAGGTGGCGCTTTGCTACACTCGCAACGTGACCGCGCCGGCGGGTGGTCTAATGCTATTTGAGTCGCCCCGCCAACGCGGTCGCAGCCATTCTAAGAGCTAGAAGAATACCCACCGGTTGAACGGGTCGAGCCAGATCCGCGCTCATTGGCCAGCTTCGAGTTCTCCAAAACTCGGCTGCACCGTGCCTCTCGCCGTCGCCGCTCCGCTGACGCCGGGCGGAACCCTGACGGCCGCCTAGGATATTGGTACTAGGCCGACTCCTGGCGAGGCTCGGCTTGCGGCTCGCTCTTGGTCACGAGCAGCGGCTGGCGGCGGTTCCGCACAACGTCGGCGTTTAGCACCACCTTGGTTACGTCCTGCCGCGAGGGGATTTCGAACATGGTGTTGAGCAGGAGGTCCTCGATTACGGTGCGGAGACCTCTCGCCCCGGTCTTGGTCTCCAGCGCCTTCTCGGCGATGGAGTCGATGGCTCCTTCGGTGAAGTGAAGCTCGACTTCGTCGAGCGCCAGCAGTCGTTTGTACTGGCGCACCAGGGCGTTTCGCGGCTCGGTGAGTATGAGCTTCAGCGTGTCCTTGTCGAGCTGGTCGAGAGCCGCCACCACCGGCAGCCGTCCGACAAACTCCGGTATCAGCCCATACTTGAGCAGGTCGTCCGAGATTACCTCGTGGAGCGGATTCGCCGCTCCGTTTGAACCCAGCTCGGAGGAGAAACCGATTCTCGCGCCGCGTCCCGTTCGCCGGCTGACTATCTTGTCCAGCCCTTCGAAAGCCCCTCCGCAAACGAAAAGGATGTCGCGCGTATCGAGCTGAATGAACTCCTGATGGGGATGCTTGCGCCCGCCCTGCGGCGGGACGTTTACGGTAGCCCCCTCGATGATCTTGAGGAGAGCTTGCTGAACGCCCTCGCCCGACACGTCCCGCGTAATTGAGGGGTTGTCGGCCTTGCGGGAGATCTTGTCGATCTCGTCGATGTAGATGATGCCAAGCTGCGCGCGGGATACGTCGTAGTCGGCGGACTGCAAAAGCCGTAGGAGTATGTTCTCGACGTCCTCGCCCACGTAACCGGCCTCGGTCAGCGCCGTGGCGTCGGCTATGCAGAATGGAACATCCAGAATCCTTGCGAGGGTCCTCGCGATTTCCGTCTTGCCGCATCCCGTGGGGCCGATGAGCAGGATATTCGTCTTCTGAAGCTCAACGTCGTCCACGCGGCCGCCGAGAGCCGTTCGCTTGTAGTGGTTGTAGACGGCCACCGACACGTACTTCTTGGCGCGATCCTGGCCGATGATGTACTCACTGAGCCGGTCGAAGATCTGCTCGGGTTTGGGAGGACCGGCCGACATGGTGCGCGCCACCGGCGTGCCGCGCTGCTCTTCGATGATTATGTCGCGGCATAGTTCCACGCATTCGTTGCAGATGTATACGCCGCCCGATCCCGCGATAAGCCGCTCGACCTGGTCCTGCGTCTGACTGCAGAAGGAGCAGCGATAGGTGGGATCACGCGATCGACCGGAAGCCATCTAATTCAGCGATCCTTCATCAGAATTACGTCGTTGGGCGGACAACTTTAGCGGCCTGTGTCAGGAACCGCCGTCTGTGGCGTCGTGCCGTTCGACGATGTGATCCACGATGCCGTATTCAAGCGCCTCGCGCGCTGTCATCCAGTAGTCCCGGTCCGTGTCGGCTCTGATCTTCTCGACCGACTGGCCTGTGTGATGCACGAGGATGTCCTCGAGGCCCGAACGCACCCGCATGATCTCGCGGGCGGCTATCTCAAGGTCGGAAGCCTGCATGTAGCCGGGAATATTCTGCTGCGGCTGATGAATCAAAACGCTGCTGTGCGGGAGCGCATAGCGTTTTCCGGGCGTTCCCCCAGCCAGCAGCACGCAGGCGATGCTCGCGGCGATTCCGGTGCAAAACGTCTGAATCTCCGGCGCGATGTACTGCATGGTGTCGTAGATGGCCATTCCTGCGTGCACGCCGCCGCCGGGTGAGTTGATGTAAATGCTGATGTCACGGTCCGGGTCTTCGCTTTGCAGAAGCAAAAGCTGCGCCACGAGCGTATTGGCCAGCGCGTCGTCGACCGGCGATCCGATAAACACGATGCGGTCGCGCAGAAGCCGGGAATAAATGTCCATGCCGCGTTCGCCGCGGTCGGTCGTTTCTATCACGTAGGGAATCAACGCCATTGAGCAGTCCTTCTCTCGATAAGGTCGGTCATTTCGTCAAACAATTACGTCTATTCAGTCGGAGTCCGCCGCGCTCGTCGGGGCTTTCGATCCGCTCGGCAAAATGATTCCAGATTCGGTTCGCTCCAACTGCGGCCGTGGCTCTGGCCCCGGCTCTGCCTCGGTCTCCGGTTCCGGTTCCGCTTCGGTGACCTCGATGGCCTCGATCAGCGCGTCCAGGGCCTTCCTGTCGCGAAGCCGGCCGGCCAGCCGGTTCTTCATATCGTCGGAGCGGTAGGCCTCTCTGATCCTGTCGCGCTCCCCCTCCGGATACGCGGCGACGATGGAGTCGATCTCCCCCGCGACCTCCGGCTCCGTCACCTCGATTTCCTGGCTGTCGGCGTATTCGACAAGCGTGACTGTGCGCTTGACGTCCTCTCGCGCTTCCGTCTCCCCTTCTTCTTGCCATTGCTCCCGCGTCTTGCCTACAGACCCCAGGTAGGTGTCAACCGCCACGCCCTGCGATGTCAGATAGCCTTCGCGCCCCTTCAGGACTTCCTCGGCATGCCGCTCGATTAGCACATCCGGAATCTCGAAGCGGCTGCGTGCGACCAGCGTCTCGAGCGCGGCCCGGCGCAACTCGATATCCGCGGCGCCTTCCTTCCGTTCGAGCACGCGTTTCCGAACGTCGTCCCGCAGTTCCTCGACGGTTTGGAATTCGGAAACCGACTCGGCGAACTCATCCGTAAGCTCGGGAAGCTCGGGCGCGCGGACCGAAAGCAGCTCCGCCGTGAAGGTCGCGTACTTGCCGCGCAGGTCCTCGTCGTAATAGTCGTCCGGGATATCGAGATCGAACACCCGAACGTCGCCGATCTCCATCCCCATCACGTTCGAATCGAAGCCCCGCGGCAGCCAGTTTTGTCCCACCATGAACGACACGGGCTTCTCGTCGGCCTTTTCGATTTCGCCGGCGATTATCGAGAGCCGCGCCTCGCCCAGATCGCCCTCCTGCAACCGGCGGTCTTCGGCCGGTTTCAGCTCTGCGCGGCTCCGTCGTATGTCGTCAATCACCTCTTCCAACTCGCCGTCCTCGACGGTCACGCGGTCCTTGGTCAGCGAAATGGTCTCGACGTCGCCGAGCTTGACCGTCGGGCGCAGTGGCACGGTCGCCGTGAACACCACCGGCTCGTCGATCCCTTCCACTTCAGCAAGGTCCACCTCCGGCCTGTCGATGGGTTCCAGGCTTTCCTCGCGGATGGCCCGATCGTACGAATTGGGGATCAAGTGCTCCAGCGCCTCGCCGATGATCGCCTCCTTGCCGAACATCGACTCCACGATGCTTCGCGGGGCCTTGCCCGGTCTGAAGCCGGGAATCCGGGCCTTTCCGGATATACGCTTTACCGCGCGGGCATACTCGGATTGAAGCTCGGCCGGCTCGATCTCCACAGTCATCTCGGCCAGTCCGTTGCCGAGCCTCTTGCTGCTAGTCCTCAATGCGACACCGTATCTCCCGTTATCGACGTCTCTATCCGGAACCGAACCGCCGACTATAGCCCGCCAGACAAAAAAGAAGGACTCGAAACCGGAGCCCTTCTCTCCCAGTCGCCGCCAAGCGGCGGAGTCCGAACAGAACGTCCTCTACGCCGTTCACGCTTACCGACGATTATATCGACCGCAAAGCCCGTAAGGACGGGTGCGCTAGTAGCCGTAAGGGTAACTACCGAGTTTGCGCCAGGTTTGCGCGAGTAGTCTCACTGAATCCAAGCGGGCAATCACGGGCGCTGCTGGCTCGTGGGGTCGAAGGCCCCCGGCATGTGCGCCTATCGCGAATCGCTGACCGTCGCTACATCCAGGCTCAAATACACCCGGCCTAAATGTGACTTGAACTGCCGAAATCCGAGCTTCTCATAAAACTCCACGTTCAGCGGCGTCGACGCGAGCGTCTTCACCCAACATCGTCCAATCCCGCGTTGCCGCAACTCGGCCAGACCCACTCTGGTCAAACTCGACCCGATGCCTGCGTGCTGGCGCGCGCGGGATACGGCTATGTAGACCAGCTCCGATCCGCGCAGGCGATCATCCTTAACGGCCAGGAGCATCACGGCTTCCACCGCATAGCGCCAAAACCAGGGTTTTCGGAGATTCGGCAGGCCATACCAGAGGATTCGATGGCTGTATCTCATCACGAGGTTTCTAAGGAACTGCTCGTTCGACGAGAAGAACACGAAACCGACGACGCCGGCGCCGTCATCAGCACACAGCGCGGCGTCGGAATTGCGCAGCAACTCAGGATAGAAAATCCGCTCAAGGAACTTTTGTCCCAGGAGCGCGCACAAGTCGTCGGGAAGTTCCGCACGGTGAATCGCGGCGATCTGGGGAATATCCCCGGCTGCGACGTCCCTTATCGCTGTGGCGTGCTGACTTCCGCCAACGCCCATTCGAACTCCCTTCTCAGTCAATCGGCAAGATGCCTTCCGATGACCTCGTGAGCAAACGCCATGATGGTCCCCTGCGGGCTTTCGCCAATGTTGGACGGCAAAATGCTCGCGTCCGCAAGAAACACGTTCTTCATATTCCAGAGACGCCCGTCGGGTCTCACCACGGAGTCCTCCGCACTGGGTCCCATCGGGCAGGACGCCATGATATGGACCGTGAGGATTTCCAGTTGTTTGGGGGTAAGACTTGACAGTTTCTCCTCCAAATCCCCGGGTGACGTTATCCTCCCCGAACCCCCGATAGGCAGGAAAAGCTCGACTGCGCCGCTAGCGAACAGGACCTCCGTCGTGCGCCTCAGCGCTTCCAATATCAGATCCATATCGCGGCGATCGAAACGCTGCCAGACGATGGGCTGTTCGCCAAACGCGCTGACTACGCGACCCTGTGTTTTCTGACGGAGCATAGTCACGTAAACGGCGGCGTGATCGTAATGACTGAAAACGTGATTGATGGCGTCGGTTCCGTGATGCGCCACGGTTGTAACGAGGTAGTGGGGCTGCAAGCAGGACGGCATTATCACGATGCCCCTGCGCCGAAATTCCTGTACCTGAACCGTGAAGATGGTTCCCCGCTCCGCATAGACCGGCTGGCGGAACAAAGCCACGGTCTTCAGATTCATGTGAAACTCAAGCTTGCGTCCGGCCGTCGAAGAGATTTTGCTGCGCCGCAGCAGGTGGGGCGTTTGAATCGCTCCACAAGCCAGTACCAGATGGTCGAATTCAATCTCTATCGCGCTAGTGCTCTCAGGCCCGGCGACCTCGGCGATCACTTTTCGAGCAACCCCGTTTGTGTGGACTATCTTCCGGACCCGGCAGTTTGCGAGCAATCCAGCGCCATTCCTCAGCGCCCGGGGAATGTAGTTCTTCGTGGTGTCCTGCTTACCGCACGGCGGACACCCGACCGGGCAAAGACTGACGTTGGCGCAATGCGTGACCGCGCGAGGTACCGTTGAAGCCTTCCAACCAAGCTCTCCGGTACCGCGGAACAAATACAGCGAATCCAGGTTGGCGTCTTCTTCGAGCTCATGTCTGGTGACATGCAGATCGCTTTCGACGGTATCGAAATGTTTGGCGAGACTGTCTTCACCGTAGCCTGTCAGGCCGTTAACTGTTCTCCACTCGTCCAATATCGACGGCGGCGTCCGCCATAGCAAAGCGCCGTTGATCGCGGTGCCGCCCCCAACGCAACGCGCCTCGCCCAGAGGAATAGTCGGCGAACCCAGCAACGGAAAAACGCCCCTGTTTCGATAGAGCAACGCGGTCAGCTCGCCGATATTCGAGGGGTTCGAGTTCTCCGGGGGCCAGTTACCCTCCTCCACCATCAGGACGTCCCGCCCGGCCTCAGCCAGCAACGCCGCGGCCACACTCCCACCCGCGCCTGATCCCACGACTAGGTATTCGCAGCGCAGGCTCTGGCCCGACAGCATCTCCGGGGCCATGACACCCCGGGGGCCGCTAGACCTCAGACGTCTTCACTTCCTGCCGTTCGGCCTGAGCGTGCAGGCGAGGCGCCACGTCGAACAGCGAGAGCATCACCATCGCCCGAACGAGCTTCTCTAACGTCCCGAAAGCCGGGACCAATCGCAACTTTCTGACCAGCCGCATCCGCTCGCTTGGCGAAAGGGACGCCGGTCTGCGCCCGGTCAGCACTATCGACGCTATTCCCAGCACCGTCGAATACAGCTTCAGCGGCTTGCGGAATTGCCAGGGCAGAGTCTCCAAGGCGGCCAGGACGTACCCTCGCAAAGCTGGTCTCCAGCTTTCCGTTTGGCTCCGGTCATAGCATTCGAGTCCGTCGAGGTTGGCGAATGCGATAGCGCCAACCATCTGCTCCCAAATAGCGAGCTTTCGAGTCTCGTCCGTCAATTCGCGACTCTACACGCCCAGAAACCGGTATCTTACGAACTTGGTGATCAGCCGAAGCTTGCCCAAGGCCAGAGTCTCGTCGAGAGCTTGCAGGAACTGGTCGATCTGCTCGTCCGAGACGACCAGCGACGGCGACACGATTAGCGGAATTTCCCGATTCGACCCGAAAAACGTCAGGATTTCATGCGTGTTGAACAGCTCCGAGATCACCGAGGAAGTTATCAGCTTTGCGATGAACCGCTCGTCGCTCACAAACGACGCGGGCACAAACCGGAACGCCTGACGAATGGCCGAATTGACTTCGCTGTTCAGAATTATCCCGTTCAGGGCACCGCTTCCACGCACGTCCTCGATCAGGTTTGGATACTTCGTCCGGAGCCTCTTGAGTCCGGCGTTGACGCGCTCGTAGATTTGCCCGGCTCTGGCGACATAGTCGTCTTCCACGATTATGTTGATGGCCTCGATAGCGGTTGCGCACTCTTCGCCGAAAGCGTTGTAGGTGGTGCTGTGCAGAGTGGCGTCTTCCAGATTGTCGTACGCCTGCCGGAAGACCGGCGACCGCGTGACGTACCCGGCGATTGACGATTTTCCACCGCCGAAAGTCTTCGCCATCGTCACGATATCGGGAACGACCTGATGCTTCATGAAATGAAAAAGGTGGCCCGTCTTTCCCCAGCCTGTGTAGACCTCGTCGAATATCAGAACGATGCCTTCATCGGTGCAGATTTCCCGTAATTCCCTCAGAAACGAAGCGGAGCACTCGCGCAGGCTGCTTCCGCTCATCGGCTCGACGATGATCGCGTAGACGTCAGACTCGCCGGATTCCTTGCGAAGTTCGGATACCGCCGCTTTTACGGTCTGGATATCGTTGTATTCGAACGTCGCGACGTTCGGGATTCGAGGAAACTCGAACGTCAGTTCCGGAGAACCGGTAACGCTGGCCGCGCCGAGCAGCTTTCCGTGGAACGAGATATCGGCATGAAGTACGTAATTTCGCTCGCCTTCGAAGTACTTGTAAGCGAGCTTCAGGGCGCCCTCGACCGCCTCCGCCCCCGAGTTGCAGAAGTACGAGATGTCTAGGTCGTCGGGCAGCAACTGAGCGATGTTGTGGCTTAGACCCGCGATGTAAGGCGACAGGAAGTTCTTGTGCACTTCCATTCTCATCTGCCGCTGGAACTCGATACGCGCCGCCAGGATTCGGGGATGGTTATGGCCGTGGCCAAGGACCCCGATTCCACCGGTAAAGTCCAGGATCCGGCGTCCATCGGAAGTGTGAATGTACATCCCTTCCGCGCTTGTCGCAGTCACCCTGCCGAAGCCGAAGGAGCTTATAAGGTCTACCTGGCTGGAACTGACGTAGTCGCGGTAGAGCTTCTGGATGTCCTTGATGCCCAGCTCTCCGCATTCCTGCCAGGTTAGCAACCGGTTCACGATACCGTTACCTCTTTCAACCAATCCGACACGGAGTTTTCGACGTTTCGATAATGGTGTGCATCAAGTTTTGGCCTATCGCCTACCATAACCGCCCTGAACAGCGTGCGGAAACCGGCGGTGGCCAAGCCCAGCGCGGTGGGCGGCTAACAGTCGAGCGTGCGCTCGCGCTCCCACGACGTGAGCTGGCTGGAATACTCCTGCCATTCCGCCATCTTCAGCTTCACATAGCTGGACACGAACTCATCGCCGAACGCCGCCCGAAGCACGTCGCTCCGCTCGAACGCTCTCAGAGCGTCCAGGAGATAGAGCGGTAGCTGCCGGAGGCCGGTCACGTCCGCTCCGGGCGCGTTCATATCTATGTCGAGACGCGGGCCTGGGTCGCGTTCATTGGCTATGCCATCCAGACCCGCCGCCAGCACCGCCGCCTGCAATAGGTAGGGGTTGGCGGCGCCGTCGGGCAGGCGAAACTCGAAGCGGTCGTCTTCAGGCGTGCGCACCATGTGAGTGCGGTTGTTGCCAGTGTAGCTGATGTAGTTGGGCGCCCAGGTCGCACCGGAGGCGGTCACGGGAGCGTTGATCCGCTTGTAGCTGTTGACCGTCGGGTTCGTTATGGCGCACAGAGCTTCCGCAGAGTGAATCACGCCGCCCAGGAAATGATAGGCAAGCTCCGAAAGCCCCTGGTCTCCATCGGGGTCTTTGAAGAGGTTCTCGTCGCTGTCTTTGTCCCAAAGCGAGAAATGCACGTGGCAGCCGCTGCCAGTAAGTCCCAGAAACGGCTTGGGCATGAACGTGGCACGCAGACCATGCTTTTCGGCAAGGCTCTTCACCATGAACTTGAAGAAGGTGTGTCTGTCCGCGGTGGTCAGGCAGTCGGCGTACTCCCAGTTCATCTCGAACTGGCCGTTGCCGTCTTCGTGGTCGTTCTGATAAGGGCTCCAGCCCATACCGCCCATCGCGTCGCAGATCTCGCTTATCAGGTCGTAGCGCCGTAGTAGCGCAAGCTGGTCGTAGCAGGGCTTGGCCTGAGTGTCGTTGGGATCGGATATCTTCGTGCCGTCGGGATCGATGATGAAGTACTCGCACTCGACCCCCGACTTCATCACATATCCGGCCTCGGCGGCCTGCTCGATGATCCGCTTGAGAAGCACGCGCGGAGCCTGCGCCACAGGCTCGCCGTCCATGTGCAGATCGGACGGTATCCAGCCAAGTTCCGGTTGCCAGGGAATCTGTATCAGGCCGTCGACGTCGGGCATGGCCCACATGTCGGGATGGGCCGGAGTCATGTCGAGATGGGTCGCGAATCCGGCGAATCCGGCCCCCGTTTTCTGCATATCGGAGGCGGCGTGCGCGGGCACCAGCTTCGAGCGCATCACTCCAAAGAGATCGGTAAAGCTGAACAGGAAGTAGCGGATTTCCGTTCCCGCCGCCAGTTCTCTGTCCTTAGCTATCTGAGAAAGGTCGCCGCTCATCTCATCCCCTCTTGCAAATACTCACGCGCCCCGTCGGGCTAGCAGTTTATAGGTAATCCGCGAGAGACGACCGGAGCGCATATTCGGGTCTGGGAGTTGGCGCTACCGGCCGGGAATCCAGCTAGTTCCGGCCAGCGGCACTCCCGCCATGGCCGCGGCCTCTACGGTCAGCGCCACCAGGTCTTCCGGCTCAAGGTTGTGTACGTGCGACTTCCCACATGCGCGCGCCAGCGTCTGGGTTTCGAGTGTCAGAGTTGAGAGATAGTTCCTCACCCGGCGGGCTGCGGCATCCGGCTCCAGTCGCTTCTCCAGCTCGGGGTCCTGCGTGGTTATGCCCACGGGGCATCTGCCCGTGTGGCAGTTGTGGCAAAACCCCGGCTTGGTCCCCAGCGCCGCGTAGTCCTCGACGTAAATGTTGCGGTTGCAGTTGAGCGCGATCAGGACGGCGGTCCCGAGCGATACGGCGTCGGCCCCCATCGCGAGGGCCTTCGCGACGTCGGGTCCCGAGCGAATCCCGCCCGAAACGATGAGCTGGACCTTGCGGTGCATGTCCAGCTCTTCCAGAGCCTCGACGGCTTCCCGGACGGCGGCCAGCGTCGGAACGCCGACATGCTCTATGAACACGTCCTGCGTCGCCCCGGTCCCGCCCTGCATACCGTCGAGCACCACCACGTCGGCCCCCGCCTTCACAGCCAGTTGGACATCGAACCGGACCCTGGTCGCGGCCATCTTGACGAAGATAGGCTTCTCGTAATCGGTGATCTCGCGCAGCTCCTGGATCTTGATTGTCAAATCGTCCGGGCCGGTCCAGTCGGGATGCCGGCAGGCGCTTCGCTGGTCTATGCCTTCGGGCAGCGTGCGCATCGCAGCGACCCGCTCGGAGACTTTCAGCCCAAGCAGCATCCCGCCTCCGCCCGGCTTCGCGCCCTGACCGATTACGATCTCGACCGCGTCGCAGGCCCGCAGATGGTCGGGATCCACCCCGTAACGCGACGGCAGCACCTGGTAAACCAGCGTCTCCGACGACTCGCGCTCTTCGTGCGTCATTCCCCCATCGCCGGTCGTGGTGGCGGTACCCATGGCGGTGGCGGCGTGGCCCAGGGCGCGCTTGGCGTTCGAGCTGATCGCCCCGAAGCTCATCCCGGCGATGGTGATCGGGATCTTCAAGTGAAGCGGTTTCTTCGCAAACCGCGATCCCAGAACCACGTCGGTGTCGCATTTCTCGCGGTAACCCTCTAGCGGATACCGGGACAGCGACGCTCCAAGGAATGCAAGGTCGTCGAAGGTGGGCAGCTTGCGCTTCGGGCCCCATCCGCGAATCTCGTAGATACCCTGGTCGGCGGCGCGCTGAATCTCGGCTATGACGTTGGGAGGAAACGTCGCCGACTGCCGGTACTCGGCCAAATCGATCTGGTCGGGGTTGATGCCTATATCGGTCATCAGTAGCTGGCCGCGTTGTCTATGTGAAAGTTGTACAGGTTCCTGGCCGATCCGTAGAGCCTGAAGTCCGAAGGATCGTGATCGAACCCGGCGCGTTGAAGAAGGCTCACAAGTCCCTCGCGCTGCTCCCGTGACATTTCCTTGACTATGCAGTCGGCCCCGAGATCGTCCGCCGATCCGCGCACGAAAATCTCGGCCTCGTAGATCGAGTCACCCAGTCCGGGACCCGCGTCGCCGCACACGATTAGGCGTCCAGCCTGGGCCATGAACGCGCTCATGTGCCCCACCGAGCCGCCCACGACGATGTCGATTCCTTTCATGGAAATGCCGCAGCGCGAGCTGGCGTCGCCCTCTATGACCAGCAGCCCGCCGCGTCCGGTCGCGCCAGCCGACGAGCTGGCATTGCCTTGAACTCGCACCACGCCGGACATCATGTTCTCGGCCAGCCCCACCCCCGCGTGTCCGGCCACGGTGATATTGGCGAGCTTGTTCATGCCCGCGCAGTAGTAGCCGACGTGTCCCTCGATTAACAGCGAGACCGGCGAGTCGGCCCCAACCGCGATGTTATGCAGGCCGTGCGGATTCCTGATGCGCCACCGCGCATCCGTCACCCCGGCCGAAATCGCGTGCAGACGCTCGTTGAGTCCCCGCACTCCCACGGCTTCGAGATCGACGTCAACCCACACCTAGGCGCGGCTCCACGTATAGACGACCGCCGGTTCGGGCTCCCATATCCTCGCCTGCGACGCGCCAGGCAGGTGATCAAGCGCGCGGTACTCGGACGCCATCGCGACCCAGCGGTCCGTCTCGGCCAGCACCGCCGGCTTACAGGCGAAGCTGTCGCGCAGGACCGCGAACCCGTCTTTGGTGCCGATTGCGAACGTATAGAAGCCGTCAAGCTCTTCGAGACCATCCTTCAGCGCCTCTTCGAGATCGAGCCCCTGGCTCAGCTTCATAGTGAAAAAACCCGCGGCCACCTCGCTGTCATTGTCAGTCTCGAACGTTATCCCGTGCCGCTCCAGTTTCCGGCGCAGGCGGTTGTGGTTGGAAAGCGAGCCGTTATGCACAAGACAGAGATCGCGGCCGGTCGAGAACGGGTGCGAGTGCTCGGTAGTGACGGCGCTTTCAGTGGCCATTCGCGTGTGACCCAACGCGTGCGAGCCCTGGAATTCCGCGAGTCCGAACCGGTCCGAGACTTCCTCCGGCGTGCCCTGTTCCTTGAATATCTCGATGTCGGTTCCGGCGCTGGTGACGCGCACCTCGGGGCGTTGACTTCGCAACCAGTCCAGTACGGCGCGCTCGTCCCCGCGAACCGCGAGCACGGCGTGATTCCAATAGGTCTCCAGTCGCACCGAAACCGTAAGGTCGGACTCCATGCTCGCGGCCAGATCGTCCCACGCATAGTCGTCCTCGGGGGACGAAAGGGTGATCTTGACCTCGCCCTCGTCTACTGGATCTCTGTAGATGGCGAACCCGGCGCTGTCAGGGCCGCGGTCGCCCATCTCGGAAAGCATCGACTCGACCAGCGAGCCAAGCTCCGATTGAAGGCTCTCGTCCTTGAGAAACAGACCGACGATCCCACACATTTTTTCTTACGTCCCTGAAGCCGGGTCGGTGAGTTTGGCGCTCACGATGTTACTTGACTTCAGCCTGAAGGGCCTGAAGCGACCACAACCCGACCGCGTCCCCCCGGAATTCACGCATCGCATCCAGCAGCGCGTCCCAGAAAAACTCCGCCGAGGCGCTGTCTCCGAGAAGATAGAACGCGTTCTCGATGCCAATGTCGCAGCGGACGACCGTGGTCGTCAGACCGGCCACCGATGTCTGCGCCACTGCCCCGTCGACGAACGACGAAGGCCTGAGGTCTACGCCGCATACCTTGGCCATGCAGGCAACGGCGCAAGAGCCGGTAAGCGCGAACCAGAACAGACCGTCATAGCGCGGCAATACGTAGACCCGCGCCTCCATCCCTTCGTTGGACTCCGACTCCAGGCGGTCGCACAGGTAGCGGTTGCCGGAGAGGTTGCTCAGAATCAGCGATTCAGTGTTGGATCGCGCGATCGCCAGTGAGCCGTCACCCTGCCGCCACGACCAGTTGGGTCTCGATCCATCGATAGTCACGCCGCGCTCCGCCAGCCAGTCCATGGCGCCCGCGCCCTTGAACCCCACTCGCGGCAGCGGCGAAAGATCGGCAAGCCCGAGCCGCCGAGCCGTTTCGACCTCGGAGGCGGTGTCGCCGAAGCGTGCCGCCACGGCCGCTCCGCCTATTTCGGCAAACCAGGCTCCCGCCGACTCCAGCCGCCGGTACACGAAGCTGCGGCGGGCGAACGCCGCCGGACGTACACTCAATTGGTCGGATTCCGGCACGGTTATAGCCCCTGCCTGGTGTTGCCGGGATCGTAGAACGGCAGCGCCGCGACCTCGGCGCGCACCATGCGGCCGTCTTGGGCCTTGATATCGAAAACGTGTCCTGCGGCGGCTTGATCGGGAGCCACGTACGCCAGCCCTATCGTCCGACCCAACGTCGGCGACCACGCCGACGACGTTAACCGTCCCACGATCTCGCCCCGGCGTATAACCAGACAGCCCTCTTCAGGAACGGTGCCTACTGAGCCGACGAGCCGGTATCCGACCAGCCTGCGCGCGATGCCCTTGGCGGCTGCGATCTCGATGGATCGTTTACCCACGTAGTAGCGCTTGCGCCGCCCGAGCGCCCAGCCCATGTCGGCCTCAAGCGGGTTGGTCAGGCCGTCGGTATCTTGTCCGACTATGACGTGCCCCTTCTCCAGCCTGAGCACTCGCTGGGCCTCGACGGCAAACGGACGGATGCCGAATTCGTCTCCGGCCTCCATCAGCGTGTCCCAAAGGGCCTCGGCCTGCGCCGATGGCACGTGTATCTCGTAGCCCAGCTCGCCCACGAACCCGATCCGCAAGACTCGAACGGGGATTCCACCAAGCCTGCCAACTCTTACGGCCATGTACGGGAAGGCCGCCCGGGAAAAATCGATATCCGAAGCCAGCTTTTCTAGCACGGCGCGCGAGCGCGGACCTGCGAGATTGAATGCACAGGTGGACGAGGTCACGTCCGAGATATCGACATCCAGACGCCACTGCGCCTGCCGCCAGAGCAGCGCGGGGTACATCTCTTCCGCGCCCGTGGTGCTGGCGGTGACATAGAAGTGGTTCCTTGCAAGACGCGCGGCGACGCCATCGTCGACCACCACCCCCGCGTCGTCCAAGACCATCGCGTATCGAACGCGTCCCACCCTTAGCCGGTGATACGACAACGTGTACATCCGGTTGAGGAATTCCGCCGCGTCGGGACCGCGAATCTCGAATCCACCGAGGGTCGAAACATCGATGACCCCGACTCCGGTCCGCACGGCCCGGACTTCCTCATTAATGAGTTGAGCGCGAGCATGTTCGGGACCGTAATAGGCTGGGCGCAGCCACAGTCCCGAAGTCATGATCTGCGCGCCCAACTCAACGTGACGGTGATGTAGCGCGGTGCGCCGCACGGGCTTGAAGGCGCGTCCGGCGAGGTGGCCGAATTTCTCCGGAAATGCGGGTGGGCGGCTTGTCGTCGCGCCAACCTCCGACAGAGGACGGCCGGTCACCCGGGCAACGAGCCGGGCCGCCCCGAGCGCCGACTGCCTGCCCTGACTCGGCCCCATCCCCATCGCCGTATAACGCTTCAAGAGTTCTATGTCTTCAAAACCCTCGGCTATTGCGTCGCAAACGTCGTGGGCGGTCACGTCCTCGTCAAAGTCGACAAAGTCGAGGCCGTCTGGATGCTCCGTGCCGAACCAGTAGCGGCGCGTTTGGCCGCGCTCCCGCTCAACTGCGGCCGGCGCGGTCTCGTCACCGGTATGTGCCGCCGACATACCGGCGCGCTGGCCGTCCTCGATCACGGCGTCGAGATCGAAGAACCCGTTCACGGAACCTGCGGCAAACGCGTTTGGCGGAATCGATGTCACCTCGAACGAACCGGAAGATTCGCTCAGTTGCAACCTCGCTCCTGCCTGGCACAACAGACTGGCGGCGGGAGCCGTTGCGGTCGAAACGCACAGCAGGTCGCAGTCGATTCGCTCCCGGTCGTCCGCAATGAAGTCCGAACCGCTTACCGGGCCGACCAGAACGGCCGCGACATTGAGCTTGTCGGGACGCGGAACAGCCTCGGCGACGGCGCAGCCCTGAATCACACGGATGCCCCGATCCCTGGCCGCAAGGGTCAGCGAATCACCGCTCGACGCGCTTCCGGGATCGACAATCGCGGCCACGTCAACGCCGCTATCGTCCAGATCAAGCGCCACCCCGTAACCGTCGCCGCTCGAAGTGAACACGACCGCCCGCCGTCCGGGCTTGACCCCGTAGCTCCTTATCAGCCTCTGGGCCGCGCCCCCGAACATGATGCCCGGCAGGTCGTTCGCGCGAAAAAGCGGCGGTTGCTCCAGGACCCCGGTGCAGGCCACGACCGACCGGGCGCGGAGCTTGTGCAGCCTGTTTCCGCTGATGATCGACAGCCAGTTGTCGGCAAACCAGCCGGTGCACACGGCATTCGTCATCACCCGCAGGTTCGACTGGCCCGCGACGCGCTCTCGAAGTCGGCACAGAGTCCGCTCCGCCCCGAATGCGTCGGGGTCGAAGCGTTGAAACGCGAGCGATCCTCCAAGGTCCGGTTCGCGCTCGACCAGCAGCACGTCCGCGCCAGATTCCGCGGCTTCGGCAGCCGCCGCCAGCCCCGCCGGACCCGCTCCGATCACCGCCACGTCGCAGAACTCATAGGTCTTGTCGTAATAACGCCTGGGAGTATCAGGATCCACCCGCCCCAGACCGGCCGTTTGCCGGATCAGCTTCTCCCAATAGTTCCAGATGCCACGCGGTCTGAAGAACGCCTTGTAGTAGAAACCCACCGGCAGAAACGGTTTGAACCGCTCCAGAATCGAAGCCTGGTCCGATTCCAGACTGCCGATGTAGTTCTGCCCGACGACCGTCATTCCAGGCTCGACTTCACGCACGTCGGCCAACACGTTCGGCTCGTCGCCGACCTGAACGAGCCCGCCCCCGTCGTCGCCCGACATGCTCGTCGACCCGCGCGGACGGTGATACTTGAACGATCGGGAAAGCAACCGTATTCCGTTCGCGGCCAGCGCGCTGGCTATCGTGTCCCCGGCGAAGCCTTCGATCTCACGCCCCTCGAACGAGAACCGCACCGTTCTATCGCGGTCGATATAAGCGCCCCAAGGCGCGGGCAGTCGACTGGCTCCCCCGCTCAAGATTTCGACTCGAAATCCGCGGGATGTCCCCCTCGTTCGATCAGTTCTTCGGTCGGGTAGGTGCGAACGATTTCGTCGGTGACGGTATTGCGCTCGGCGATGAACCAGTAGCTCGTCGGCACGTGGTACCACCACTCGCGCACAACCCCCGCCTCGTTATCGAGCATGAAGAGGTGGTCGGCCCAGTCGCGGTCGCTCGCCGTGGCCGGGTCCGGCTCGATTTCGACTTCGCCCTGGCAGACGAACTCGCTGATGTTGCGAGGGCCGTTCAGCGGGCAGGGCATGATCTTCAAGGCCGCATCCTCAATGGCCCACCGACGCCGCGCCTTTTTCGCCAACCTGTTCGAACTCGGCGAACCGGCTGAGCCGAAACGGCCTCAGGATCTCGGGCACGCGCCCCGTGGCGAGCGTTTCGGCCATCCGTCGACCGCAAACGGGAGTAGCCTTGAACCCCCAGGTACCCCATCCTGAGTCGATGTAGTAGTTCTCCAAAGGCGTTTCGCCCATCACGGGGCTGAAGTCGGGAGTCATGTCGCAAATCCCCGCCCATTGCCGCAAGACGGTCACTTCGGAAAGAAACGGGAACAGTTCGAGCGTGTTGGCCATCAAGCCTTCCTTGAATTCGAGACTTGAACGGCTCGCGTAGAGGCCGTAGGGATCGGTCGCGCCGCCAATCACCAGTTCGCCCCGCGACGTTTGCCAGATGTAGGTGTGCAGGCTGCCGGAAACAATGATCGGATCGAGGAACGGTTTGAGCGGCAGCGACACACACGCCTGTAGCGGGACGGTATGGATGGGCAGTCTGAATCCGGCCATGGCCGCAACAACCGAGCTAGATCCCGCCACGGCCTGTAATGCCTGGCGGCATCGAATCCTTCCGCGATTGGTCTCGACTCCGGTTACCCGGCCATTGCTTTGCAAGACATCCAGGACCTCGGTATTCATGTGCAACTCGACGCCGCGTTCACAGGCGCCCGCCGCGTAGCCCCACGCGACCGCGTCGTGCCGGGCCGTCGCGCCGGGCGGGTGGTGCAGCGCCCCGAGAATTGGATACCGCGTATTGGGCGAGATATCGATTCCCGGAGCCATGCGTTCGATTTCGTCGGGAAATACGACCTCCGAGTTCACGCCCAGGTGCTTGTTGACCTCGGCCCGCCAGCGCATTGTCCGCATCGCGGAGTCTGAATGGGCCAGAGTCAGATGGCCGCGCTCGGAATAGAGAATGTTGAACCCGAATTCGTTGCTCAATCCGCGCCAGAGCTCCAGCGCTTCCGCGTAGAAACGCACGCCTTCCGGGGTCAGGTAGTTGGCGCGGATTATCGCCGTGTTCCGGCCGGTGTTCCCGCCGCCCAGATACCCTTTGTCGAGAACGGCGACGTCTGTGACGCCATGATCCTTGGCCAGGTAATAAGCGGCGGCGAGTCCGTGCGCCCCCGCGCCTATTATCACCACGTCGTAGGTGCTCTTCAGCGGTGCGGCGGGCGGAATGATGCGCCTCGGAACTTGCCGGCCGAACAGGCCGTGTTTGAGAAGGCTAAACGGCAATTGTCATTCGCCCGGCTCGTCGCGCCATATAGGTTGCAGCGCATACCAGCTCCGATAGCCCCGCCGAATCAGCAAAGTAAGCTGGTCCGCCATCCGCTGGACGCCCTTCGCGACGTCGGCAGGACCGCGGTCCAGGTCGGAGAGATCGACTGCGGGCCAGAATTCGACCGTCAAATTGCCGTTTCTGTCCCGCTCGATGCACGTCGGAATGAATGGCGCCCCTGTGCGGATCGCCAGCGAAACCGGCCCCGCCGGAAGCACGGCGGCGCGCCCGCAGAGATCGACCTCGACGCCTTGGCCGACGATGAGCCGGTCCGCAACGAGCCCGACCACCTCGCCCTTCCGCAAGGCGCGCAATAGTTCGCGAGCGGCTCCCCGGCCTTCATGCAGTTTTATGCCGCCCGTGCGCCGCATCCGGTTCATCAGCATTCCGAGCCACAGTGGCCGAACCTGTTCCCCCACGCTGTGAAATCCACCATAACGCCGCGCGCACTCCGATCCGCCCAGGTCCCAGTTCCCCATGTGGATGGAAAACAGCACGACGCCGCCGCCTTTGGCAAGCGCGGCCTCCAGCGGCCCTGTGTCCGGCTTGACGCGAGCATGACGCCCCCATAGATCCGGCCACGCCAGCGTGAAGAACTCGACCATGTAGCGGGCGTATGAGGCATAAACGTCGGCCGCAGCCGCGTCAACCGCGTCGTCCGTCGCCTGCGTTCCTATGCCGATGCGTAAATTGGCGCGAAGCTGGCGCTGGCGTCGTCCGCCCAAACCGTATAGCCGGCGACCAAACCACTCGGCGCCGCCATCAACCCATGTGGCGGGAACCCATGACAACACCAGTGTGAATGCCAGCAACAGCCGGTAGAGAATCTGGTGCGCCAACGCTTGCATCGATCCGCAGCCGTTCCTTCAGAAAGTCAACATCGAATCGGGCCTACGCCGCCGGTGGAGCGCTGCTGGCTCAAGGCTGTGTGCGATCACGCCGCCTCGCTCCGGAATCAGCCCCTAGGAATCGGCGAACTGAAAGCTGTAGAGCGAGGCATTCTTGAGGTAAAACCTGAGCTTCACCGAACCCGGGATCAGGTTGACCGCCTCCCGCCCGGCCCAACGCACGTGATGACGAACGCTGTCGCCGGTGAACGTCTCGCAATTCTCCCTCGAATAGTCGCCCCACACGTTGTTCCAGCTGTCCGTCACCTCCACCTCGATGTAGCCGTTAGGCTCGCAGACCCCATTGATATAGAGGTTCGCCCCGGTTGAAAACAGCGGCTTGGTTTCGACCCAGCCTTCCCGCACCGTTGCGTCCAGTGAAACGTAACCGTCGAGCCGCAGCGTCGCGAGACACAGGTGGTGACCGTCCCGACCGAGCGTGGGGTCTTTGGCCTCGGGCACGTCCAGACCCTCTTTTGCCCCGACGATCCACCAGTCGTGGTGAACGTTCATACCGCCGTAGTAAAAGCGAATCTCGTCGCCGACAATGACGGGCCGGGTGGGCATCTCAACGTCGAACTCGTCATAGCTGCCGGGCGGGCCGCGCTCTATGAGTGGCCTGTGATCCAGCATCTGGTTCCAGTTCACTCCGTCGCGGCTGTAGTGCAGGTACATGTCCACTGTGTTATCCACCTGATGCAGCACGTTGAGCAGTCCAAGGTGCATGTCTCCGGCCCGCCAGGGAACGAAACCGTAGTAGCCGTCGTCCAGGTTCGCCTCTTCGCCCGGGTCCCATAGCAACTCCGGTTTCGCCCAGTTCACGAGGTCCGTGCTTTCGGTCCTGTAGATTCGGCGCCTGACGCCCCACACCCCCTCCGGTTTGCCGGGCACGACCGGGCAAAACCAGTTGTCCATCTCCGGATGACGCGACCCGCCCGACGAGCCTCCATACCTGCCCCACAGAACATACTTTTCGTCGATCGCGTCCCACGTGAGGATCTGGACGTCGCTGATCCAGTCCGGAATGATCGGATTGCCCTCGAACGGCGTCCAGTCGACACCGTCCGGCGAGAGCGCCATGCGTAGTCCCCCTCCAGCCTGGCCGCCATAGGCCAGCTTGGCGTTCTTCACGCTCGGATCATGGAAGAGATAGAGCATCTTGTAACGCCGGGACGGATCGGACTCCTGTTCGTCGAGCAATACCGTCGGGCAGATGACCTCCGCGTACGGCGGATGTCCGAAAACGGTGTTCGTATCGTGACCGTCGACGCTATGTTTGCCCAGGAGCGGCTTCGTCCAGCTAAAACCATCCTCCGAATATGCGTAGTAGATTCGCCCGCGCAGCGTCTGCTCGCTGAAGTTGTATTTGTCGATGGTCCCGTATTCATAGAAGTCCTGGTACCACGACTGAAACAGCCCGTTCGCCTTGTCATGCGCGACGCTGAAACAGCTCGTCCTGAAGTAGGTGTTCCCTTCCCAGGGCTTATCGCGGCGAATCAGTGGATTGTCCGGGTGCTTTTTGGGCGTGTGCTGGCGCCTGGTCACGTTCTTGACGACAGCGATAACGTCGTTGTCGAAGAAAAGCTGGGTTGTATCGCCCACGTCCTTGTAGATCTTGTCTTCCGAATAAGCTACGTACACTCCAGCTCCTCCAAACGTCCTACGTTTCGGACACCGACTCGGTCCCGGTCTTCAGTCCCCCGTCCAATTCAGCCGCCCTGTTCCTTTCGCCTGGCTATAGCCCTGGGCGTGTCGCCCAGCAGCACCTCGTGAGGGACGATTCGTCGCGAGCGGTCGGCCAGCGGTAGCTCTACCCGGCGTCCGCCCAGCTCGTGCGAACTCCGCGTCGCCATGGCCAGCTCTAGCGCCGCAAGCGCGTCGTCGCCGCTGCACTTCGGCGCTTTTCCCGACTCGATGCAATCGATGAGGTCGTACACTGCGTTTACGCCGGGACTGCGCTGACGCAATGGCGGCGGAAAAACGCGCCTTGCCGGAGCCCTGCCGCGCATGCCGTCCGGCGGATCGCCAAATACCCAGTGCTCGACCGACCGCCCGTCCTCGATAAATCGGATCATTCCCTCGGTACCGGTAACGTCGAAAGCCCATTCGTTAGGCCCGTTGAAATACGTCCTGAAATAGCCTTTCGCGCCGTTGGCAAATCCCACGTACCCCGCGCCCCTGAACTCATTATCGGGATCAGACGGGTCCAGCTCCGCTTCCCCCATTACCCATTCCACGCGCGATCCGGCCAGCATCATCATCGTCGTCAGCAGATGGCTGCCATTGTGCGAAATACCGCAATTTCCCAGCGCCTGGACATGCAAAAGATCGCCGATAAGCCCATCTTCGATCATGGCGACTGCCTGGAGATAGCTGTCCCTCCAGCGGCGGCCGCAGTTCACGGCCAAAACGATACCAGCCTCACGGCACGCGGCGAGCATTCGATCCGCCTCCTCCAAAGAGATCGCCAGCGGTTTCTCAGCCCATATCGCCTTGACCCCGTAGCCGCCCGTCGCTATCTCGACCACGACCTCCGCCCTCGGCTTAGTGGACGTACAGACGCTCACGATGTCGGGCTTGGTCTCGCGCAGCATCGTCTTGTAGTCGTCGTACTTGGCTTCGACACCCCACTTGCGCTCGACGGCTTCGCGCTGCTCGGCCCACGGGTCGGCCATGCCCACGATTTGGACCTCCGGCACCTCCACGTAGCAGCCGATATGCGAAAACGGCAGCGGGTGGCCGTCGTATTTCTGAATCTCGTCGTCGATCGTGCTGGCGATCCGCCCCAGGCCGATCACCGCAGCCCTGTATTCGCTCAATTGACCTCCCCCTGCGTCAACTCAACCTGTCCGCACACCGGCGCAAAGCTCAGCCGCTGCAATCGATTCAAGCCTGTCCAGCGAGCGCTTCATCTGGGTCCGAATCTGCACAAGCCCGACAAGACGTATCAGAACCCCTTTGAGAAAGCCGACCGGGCGCTGGCGCGATTCCATCGTGACCCGCGTTCCGCCCGGTTCTTCTTCAAGCCGGACGCAAAAGACAACCTCTTCCGCAAACTTCGGGGCCGGCCTGCCGTCGAGACGTTCCTCCAGGTGTCTCCAGCCGATGGCGCGCCCCGGTTCGTACAGCGTCACCTCTTGATCGACTTCAGCCGCCTTTCCGCTCCACGTGCCGTGCGTGCGCTGCCTCCGGCCCAACCCTGACCCTTCGATAAGCTCCGCCCGGTCGGCGAAAGCGAACCACTCGCTCATGCGCTCAACGTCGTCGATCACCGCCCATACCTGGTCCGGCGAGCCGCTGACGGGCCGGTCCATCACGACCGTAATCATAGTGCCGTCTCCCGCAAGCCACCGACGTCGCCACATTCTTGCACCGCGCTGAGATTCATGCGGATACCGAGCTTATGAGCGAGATGTCTGTCACAACTGGGGTATGATTCGAACAGTAGAAAGAGACCGTAGAACCGGCCCCACCCCTGGAGCACGCCGATGGCCGTTGAAGCGGTCGGCATGACCGACCAACAAATCGAGCACTTCTATTCCGAAGGCTACGTAGTCGTCCCCGACGTCTTCGACCCCGAACGCGACTTCGATCCTCTGATCGCCGACTACAGTGAACTGTTGGACGAGTTCGCGGGCGAGATGCTGGATAGCGGCGAGATAACCCACTACGACGACGCCGGCTCGTTTCAGGAAAGGCTTCTGGAGATCATCCGGCAGACCGGTCAACTTTACATCCAGCGGTTCGACATCTCTCTCCCCCAGAAAAACATCGAGCACGACACCCCCATGTACCTCGGAAAGGCGGCGTTTGATCTCATCCGCAATTCCGCGCTCCTGGACGTGGTCGAGTCGTTGATCGGACCCGAGATCTATTCCAATCCGATTCAGCACATCCGGCTCAAGGCCCCGCAGGGGGCGCTGGACCCCGGTCTGCGGTTCAAAGGGACCGTCCAGTTGGGCGAAAACGTCGCCACCGTCACGCCGTGGCACCAGGACAGCGGGGTCGCCACGGAAAACGCCGACGACACCGAGGTCATCTCGGTTTGGGTACCGCTAGTGGACGTAGATGAATACAGCGGCTGTCTGGCAATGATCCCCCGGAGCAATCACGAGGGACTCGCGCTCCACTGTCCCAGACCGGCCGCGCTGACGATTCCGGACAGCCTATTGCCCAGCCGGATGAAGCCGGTACCGATGAAAGCCGGCTCTGTCCTGTTGTTCACCAGGTACACGATCCATCGCGCGATGCCGAACCTCAGCGACCACGTGCGGTTCAGCTTCGACCTACGTTATCAGCGCCCCGGGCTTCCCACCGGACGCGGGCTCTTCCCCGGATTCCTGGTCAGGAGCAAAGAGAACCCGTCGGCGGTCTTGCACGATCACTCCGACTGGGCGCGCCTGTGGCTCGACACCCGCGAAGCGCTCGCCAACAAGCAGCTACCGCCCTTCAACCGCTGGAACGCCGACGTTCCCCAATGCGCGTGAGGCCATAGCCGCTAACCAGCCGCTTTGCCCGACAATAGCGAGCGCTTGACGGTTCAAGTGACCGTCTTGCAGTCCTCCAGGTGGTGTTTCAGCGCGTTTGGGGTCAGGATTGGAACGGAAAACACCGGCGCCAGCGCGAGCAAGTCGCCGTCTCCTGTAACCAGAGCGTCGGCCCGACCCGATAGCGCCAACTCCAGAAAAGGGCGGTCGAAGGGGTCACGACAGTCGGGAACGGCTAACGATCCCGACACGGTCACCGTCTCGCACCAAGGCAGATAATCCGCCAGCAGATCCTCGCGCTCATCTTCGTTCAGCCGGAACTTGGGGTAGAGAAGTACCCGGATCAACTCCGACGTCGTATCACGGCTCACGAGCGGCAGAATCGCCCCCGACTGCCAAGTTTCGCGCAGCCAGGACAATCCGCCGTCTGGGAAGAGCAACGCGGATAACAAGACGTTGGTATCCAGAACCAACCGCAGCGGCGGCATTTACTCTCGGCGCGCCCACTCCACTGCCTCGGCCACGTCTGCCTCGGACAAGCCCATATCTGCCAGCTTGCTCCGCACGGCGTCCGCGCGAGTCAGCCGCACAGGCGTCAGCACTATGCGGCCATTCTCCCTAGTCACATCGAAGTACTCCGCGCCGGGGAATGCGGAAACCACCGCTTTCGGGAGCGTCAATTGGTTCTTCGAGGTCAGCTTGGCAAGCACGAAACGGACCTTCTACTAATGTAAGGAAACAAGGATATCTTACAACCGTACGGCTGCCTTGCACAGGCAGTCGACCAGTCGAGGTAGTCGCGACACGGCCGCCGGAGAACATGTTGATATTGGTTAACGTGATTAGGGCTCAAATGAGCCGTTGGAGCGGAAGAGGGGATTCGAACCCCCGACCCTCTCCTTGGCAAGGAGATGCTCTACCGCTGAGCCACTTCCGCACGACCGTTCGATGGACGGACACGAATTCTAATACATCATAACGACAGCATGGCAGGCAACAGAGCAACTCCTCGGACCCTGTTTCGCAAGATCGCGCTTGACGTTCAGGGCGTGGGGCTTAGTCTGGAGACATGAAAGCTCTTCGGACTGTAATGCTGATCCTGGCAATTGCGCAGGCGGCTCTCGCGGTATTCGCGGCCCTGGCGGGCGCTTTTGCGGACGGTGGAGACACCTGGTCGCGGCTCTTGCTCATCCTCATACACCCGCTTTGCGCCGCCGCCCTGCTTCTGCTGGTATTGCTGCCCCGGCCCGGCACCGCAACGGTCCTCGCGGTTGCGGCGCTGCTGGTGGCAAACGTCGGCGCCGACCTTTACACCGCGCTGATGATCTGGCAGGGCGGGCTGCGGGGAGACTGGTGGCTTCCCACGATATTTGCCGTAATTCCCGCCATCGGGATCGTCTACGCGCTGACCGTATCCAGAATGCAATCCCAGCCTGACTGAGGCCAACTCCATCAACAGTTCAGCGGCTAACACACGTACAGTGATCCTCGTCAAACCCAGGTACGCCGTGTCATTGGCGGCGATCCTTGTTTTTGTCCTTGCCTTGGCCGGATGCGACATTGGGTCCGAGCCGACATCAACCGCCGTATCCACTACCACCGCTACGCCAACACCGTTACCCTCCCCTACGCCAACACCATCTCCGACGACAACGCCAACACCGCTTCCAACTGCGACGCCGACAGCAACACCAACACCGTTTCCGACAGCGACACCAGCGCCGTCACCCACCCCCACGCCGACGCCGCTTCCAACCGCTACGCCAACACCGTTCCCAACCGCGACACCGACGCCAACGCCGATTCCCGGACGCTCCGATCTTTACAGCACGATCATGCCTCCCGAACACATGGCCTACATCTGGTGGGAATGGAGCGCTGGCGACAGCGAGTTCGAGTCACTCGATATTGATTTCACTATCCACAACGACGTCGGGGACTTCTCCCGTCGGCACGGTCTGTATCTGATGCTCGGCTTCTCGCACATCGCGGGGGTGCCGTTCTACTTCGGGCTGCAGACCAACGTAAACGATCCGGCGGTGGGGCCACGCGGCAAGGGCTTGATCTTCTCCAGATGGGAAACGCGCGATCTCGCCGACGCCAGAGTCGCCGACCCGGTCGAGGGATGGACCGAGTCGTCGGGGCACGAGGGCGACTTCATCGGCGTCAGGCGCTCATACGAATGGGGCGCCGGCGACTATCGGGTGCGCATCGCCCCCGACGGCTCCGACGAGGGCGGGCAGTGGTTCGGTATGTGGATCACGGACAAGTCCACCGGCGAAACGACCTGGGGCGGGTCTCTCAGGTTCCCCTATCAGAACGATAAAGCCGTGATCAGCTCACCGGTCTACTCGACGATGGAGATTTACGGCGCCCGGATACGGCCCATAGACATACCCGAATGGCACGTGAGCATCGCCAGGCCGCTAGGCGACGGCGCAAAACCCACGCGGGGCGTCACGGGATTCCAGGCATTTTCGATCAACATTCTCAACTCCGACGCCTGGTACGACCGCACGGAAGACGTGCTCCACTTCCAAGCCGGCGGCCTCACCCAGCGCACCAACCTCCCGGGGGAAATCCTGTTCAACTAGGATCGCACCGCGGTCCACGCCCGGCCCGTCGTCCGATCCATATCGATATCGTCTCGGCGATCCACGGTCGTCAGGCGGAGGATTCTGTGTAATTCAGGACCCCACCGGTGCCGTCTGCGCCCTGATCGAATATTGGCAAGTCGCCGACGGACGGCTACCCGCCGGACAAGCAGGAAAAGGCGACACTCACCGTGCTGGAGCAGGCAGAGGTGCTGTCGGAGGGTTGGGCGGCGGCCTGAGCTGAAAGCTGCTACAACTACGGTTAAGGAGTCAAGAGTGGCATCGCGGCGAAAGGAGAAGATGAAAAAGACCATCTACCTGGCTAATCCCTACGGGTTTTCGGCCCAGCAGAACGCCACGCTCCTGCCGCCGATAGTGGCGGCGCTGGAGGAGCTTGGTCTGGAAGTCTGGGAGCCGTTCACCCGCAACAATCAGGTCGACTTTACCGAGACAGGCTGGGCTTACCGGATCGGCCAGGCCGACTTCCGCGACGTGGTCGAGTCGGACGCAATCTTCGCCGTAGTGAACGGCGTTCCGCCCGACGAGGGAGTGATGGTGGAGTTGGGCATGGCGATCGCGCTGGGTAAGCCCACGTTCCTGTTTCGCGACGACTTCCGCCGGGTAGTCGACAGCGAGGAGTACCCGCTGAATCTGATGCTATTCACAGGACTGCCCGAGGACGGCTGGGAGAACTCCTTTTACACCACAGTCGAAGAGATAACCGCGCCGGAGAAGGCGCTGGCGCGGTGGGCTAGCCGCCCCTAGGGAGAAGGCAGTAAGAACAGGTCGCGCAACATCCGGGCCTTGGGAGTAACGGCGCGCGCCCGCACACATTCGGCAAGTCTGTTCTCAGCACTTCGGCAAGCTCCGCACAGGTTTTGTCGAAGGGCTCACCATGCACGGCGAGGGTTCAAGGTGGAACCGAGTCCGCGCGCTTACGCCACCCCACGAAGGGTCACGCGTCGTTGGGTGATGCGGCGATAGTCTGGAAGGTCTCAGCTACGCTGTCGACAACAGCTTCCCACAACTTGGCGCCAAGCTCGGCGCTCGCGTGGGTTGGATCTCCAATAACGCCGGTGGACGAATAGCGCGCGAAGTCCAGGTCCGGGTCCTGCCAGTCGACGGGTGGGTGAGCAGGATCGACAATCTCGTTCACGCGCACGGCTGAAGGCCGCAGATGGAGCGAGATCGACGTCGCAAAGCTATCGGCGTGACCGCCTGACACGTCCGGGTCACCGAGACGGCACCAAATGTCATGATAAGGGTGCGATGGCAAGAACGCTTGGGCTTGGTACCGATTCGTCCGGTTGAACCGCCGGACCGCTCCTTGCAGATCGTGGCCTCCACATCCACGCCAGACGATGATGCGTTCAAACCCCTGTTCAGCTAGCGAAACCAGGGTCGCGCAAACCAGGTCGTCGTGGAGCTCACTGGGGATGTCGACGTAACCCGCACCGTAGTTTCGATGCTCCGGCGTAGGCCCGAACGGAATGGCCGGCAGCACCAGCGATTGAACGCCAAAGTCACGAAAAGCCCTTTCGGACGCCGCTTGGCAGAGCCGCTCGACAAACCAGGTGTCGAAGTCGACAGGGAGATGCGGCCCTTGCTGCTCGGTACAACCGGTAGGAACAACCGCCAGGCAACCGGCCCTCGCCAGTCGCTGGATTTCGAGATAGGTCAGATCGCCGAAGCGCATGGAACCGTCAATGTACCCGGATGCGCCTGAATACGGCCCAGGACTATGGCTTGCGGGCCACTACCTCGCCAAAGGCGATAGCTCCGCACGCGCCGGGCTCGCTCTTCCACCGGTCGAGATCCTGGCGCCAGCCGTCGAACTGCTCGCTGGTGGCCAGCCCGAACTTCGTAACCGCAGCCTTCACCTGGGGTGAATAGAACCAGTCGATGATAAAGCCGTGAAAGAAAGCGACGTCCTCGGTCGTGCCGAAGAAGTCGAACGAAGCGCCGGTCTGTATATCTGTAAAACCGGCCTCCAGGAACGTGGACTTCAGCTCCTTGCCCATCGCGGGATGACCGCCGTTGCCCGCAAGCAGTCTTCCGAACGTTTGCCACGCGGCGTCGGTATCCTCGGATCCAGGCTCCAGGAACGACGATGAGACGAACATCTCGCGGCACCCGACGATGCCGCCCGGCTTCAAGACCCGTTTCACTTCGGCCAGTGTGGCCGCGGTATCGGGAACGTGCATAAGTACCGCATGGCAATGAGCGGCGTCGAAGGAGTCGTCTTCAAAGGGTAGGTCGGTCACGTCGCCCGCGTGGAACGTCGCGTTGTCATGTCCGCCCGCCGCGGCGGCGGAGCGGGCCATACCGATCTGCGACTCCTCCATGTCGATGCCGTGCACCTCGCCCGGCTCCACGGCTTGGGCCAGGCCGACCGTGACAGTCCCAGGGCCGCAACCGAAGTCGAGCACACGGAAGCCGGGCTTGAGGTGCGGCAGCAGATACGCGGCGTGAGTCTCCGCGCTGCGTCGATCGAGAAGCTGCAGAAACTCCTCGCTGTACCCCATCGTGTACTCGGATGCTTGGTCGGCCACTGTCATGCTCTCCTTTTCGATACCGTTAACCAATTATTGCCAAATCCGCGTCGTAAACCAGGAGAAGTTTCGCGACCTGCATTTCGCCAAGACCATACCGACGGGGACGAATTGTATTTGGCCGAAATGAGGAACGAGCTATGGCCGTCGAGAGCGCGACCATCATTAGACCGTTAGGATAATCACGGCATCACCCGGCACGGCATCTTTGGCGGATCCGCAGCAGACCTGTCTAACCTAGCCATACAAGACGGGAACCTGCGTGAATTACCGCCAAGCTACGGAAGGAACCTTGGCAACAGCGCGCGGCAAACAGGAGCTCCGTTACGAGCCGGAGGAGCGTTGCCCAACCCTCTTGTCCGTCGGCATCGGCTTCCAGGGCATGTTATTGATGCTTGGTCCGGCGGTGGTGCTCCCGACGATTATCGTCCGGGCAGCCGACCAGCCGGAGAGCTATCTGACGTGGGCCGTATTTGCGGCGCTTGTGGTGGCTGGAGTTACCACCGTGCTGCAGGCGGTCAGGGCCGGGCGACTGGGCACCGGGCATGTGCTCGCCTCGGGCGCGTCGGGCATCTTCATACCTGTCTGCGTAACCGCGCTGGTGGATGGCGGACCGGCCATGCTGGCTAGCCTCGTCGTCATCTCCTCCATCGTTCAGATCGTGCTGGCGGCGTGGCTGCCTTTGCTGCGCCAAATCATCACGCCAGCGGTCTCCGGCACGGCGATGATGTTGATCCTCTACGGGCTCGTGCAGATCGTGTTCGACAAGCTCAACGAAATACCCGAGGACGCGTCGGCGGCCGCCGCTCCGTCCATCGCCGCGGTAACGCTGGCGGTCGCCGCGGGAATGTCGCTGCGCTCGTCCGGGGCCTGGCGGCTATGGTCGCCGCTTGTCGGAATCGTGGCTGGATGCGTCGCGTCAGCAGCTTTCGGAGTTTACGACTTTCAGCGCGTGATCGACGCGTCCTGGGTTGACGTACCAAGGGCCGGATGGCCGGGGTTTGAACTGACGCCGGGACCCGAATTCTGGGCGATACTGCCAACATTCCTGATTGTTACCGTGCTATTGACCATCAAAATCATTGGTGACGGCATCGCCATCCAGGCGCCCGCGCGGCGCAGAGCGCGGACGCCCGACTTTCGGATCGTACAGGGCGCTCTCAACGCCAACGGCGTGGGAAATCTGCTGGCCGGAATCGCGGGTACGGTGCCCACCACGGGCTACTCGGCGTCCAGCGCGTCGCTCGTCAGCCTTACCGGCGTCGCCTCACGCCGCGTCGGGTATGCCATCGGAGCCATGTTCGTCGCGCTGGCGTTCCTGCCCAAGCTGACGGCCTTCCTGATCGTCATTCCCGGCCCCGTCGTGGGAGTCTACGTCATCCTGCTCATGGGAGTGCTCTTCGTGGCGGCCATCAGGGTGATCGTGCAGGGCGGCCTCGACCTTCGCAACACGATCATAGTGGGGCTGGCGTTCTGGATCGGGATCGGGGCGGAGAATCGGCTCATCTTCCCAGACCACCTGAGCGGCGCATGGGAGGCGGCCCTCAGCAACGGCACGATGGTCGGCACTATCGTGGCAATAGTCCTCACCATGTTCGTGCAGTTCACCAGCGCGCGGCGCAAACGCCTGGAAGCCGAGCTGGACTTTTCCGCGCTGCCCAAGATCGACGCCTTCCTCCGGGAGCTCGCCGCCAAGACCGGCTGGAACGACGCCTCGACGCAACGGCTGCGCTCCGCGGGCGAGGAAACTCTGTCGAGCCTGCTACAGCCTGATGACATAGCAGGCGACAGCGACGCGGCCAAGCAAGCGCCCCGCCTGATAGTCACGGCGCGCCCTGTCGAGGGGGCTATGGAGATGGAGTTCATCGCCGCTTCCGAACAGGAAAACCTCGAAGACCGTCTCGCTTATCTGGGTGAACAGGCCGAGATCGTTGACGAAAGGGAGGTATCGTTTCGCCTGCTACGACACTACGCTTCTTCGGTCCGGCATCAGAAGTATCACGGCGTGGACATCATCACGGTGCAAGTCGAAGGCTCCTAGCAACCCCGCTGGCTTCCGGGGCGCAGAAGCCGGCGCCCGATAACGTGCTAGCGGCAGACGGCGGGCGTCAACTCGCAGTCAGCTCAAGAAACTCACGCACCGCCGCGACACAGTCGTCCGGTTTTTCCAGCGGAAGAAAGTGTGTCGCTTCGGGCAAGAAGTCGTAATCCACGATCAAAACATCACTGAGATCGAACGTTGGAAGGTATGAGTACGGCAACGTGGGGTCGGCCCCAATGACTTTGACCGGGCAGGAAATTGCTTCGAAGTCCACCAGAACGGCAAACGCGCTGGCGTATTCGATGATCTGCGCTTCATATTCCCGTGGGCACCGAAGCTCATAACCTTCCCCTCCGGCGTCTCGTCGAAGTGTCGTCCTCGCTACAAGTTCAAAAACCCCGGGCACCGCGCGATAGAAAGCCGGGATATAGCTCAGGAGATCGGCAAATTGCTCTCTGGTTTCAAATCGAGGTGTGCGTCGCCGGGCCATCGCGGCCGTTCGCATAGCTGCGGCGTCGAACTCTTCGTAGCTGGCGCCAGGCCTGCACAGTGGCGGGTCGAACAGAACCAGCGCTGAGAATTCGCTGCCTTTGGTGGGAGACAAAAGCGTTGTAAGCGCCGAAACCGAATGAAATACGCCTGCTTTGGGTTTATCGCCGTAATGGCGATCGATCGCGTCGAGAATACGATCGTGATCGCGAACTAGCGTCGGAATATTGTGCCTTTGAAGATTGCCGGCGGTATTCCATCCGTGGTTCCTGAGGTCGTAGATAACCAGGTCGAAATCGTCGACCAGGAGCGACCAGAAAGGGTAATAGAGATCGATCGCCAGCCCGTTGCCGTGGCTCAGGACGAGCCGAGGGCCTTCCGGATTCCCATGACGCCGCAGAATGACGACGGTGTCATCGTCCACCCGGGCTTCACAAGTGGAGAGCGGTTCGGGTATCTCCCATACGGTTTCTGAAGTCGTCAAGCGGCTGGTCGTTCCGTAGATTTATCTTCCGGTTACGGGAAGTCGTGTAGATTCAGCGGCCCCTAAAACTGTTCGTGAGCGATAGCGGCCGCGAAACGTTCGTTGCCGAGGTTTTCCAGCCGCCATCTTACCGATGGCATCTCCGGAAACCGAAACGTACTCGTCACTACGCCGCGGCGCATGGCTAACGGGACCTCGAATCCGGACACGTCCAGCGAAAAGCCCTTACCCAGCGCCTTGATCAACGCTTCCTTGATAGTCCAGAGGCTAAAGAACAGGTGAACCTTATCGCACCCACGCTTGAGCGCAAGCTCGGCTTGTTCGCCCAGACTAAGCACACTCGTGACCAGCACATCGAGATCGCGACGGGCGACGCGCTCCTCGACGTCCACTCCCAGCCGTCCCTTTGGAGCGAACGCGACCAGTCCATGCTTGCCGCTATGACTGACGTTGAAGCTGATGGGATGCCGTCTCCCGTTCACCACGGCAAACGGCTTGCCATGGTCGGATGCGCCGAACTCGAGCCGTTCGTTTTCGCAGCCGAGTTGACTGCAGAGGATTGCGCGGAGCGCCGCGCGGCACAGGACAAACCGGCGTCGCGCGCCGTCATGCTCGTACCGCTGCCAACGCGCCTTTTCCTCTTCATTCAGCCACGCCAAGGCATCGATCTCGCGCGTCGAATCACCCGTTAAGTCGACATGCACGACGACAGCGTCGTTAATTGTTCGGAATGGACGCCACCAGCATTCCGCAGCCGAATCGGCCACTATCAAGTCACTAGCTTTGGCGGCGCAAATTCACCGGCCGATGGCGTCTCGCCAAACTGTCAGAAAGCGTGCGGCGTTCGTCAGAGCGCCGAACAACCCCAATCCAGGGGCGCTCAGCCAGCCTAGGCGTCTAGGTGATCGATCAAGGCCCGCAAGGTAGGAAGCTTCGCGCAGTCCTCGACGGAAAGGTTGGCGTTGAATTCTTCGTTTACCAGTTTCCCGAACGCAACGACGTCCATTGACGAGACGCCGGCGTCAGACAGGTTCGAATCCAGGTTAATAGGCTGGGCTATTGGCTGCCCATCGACTTCCAGGTTCTCTTCTACGAGCTGTCGAATGCGATCCTCGGTTGAACTCATGAAAACGTTACTCCTACAACCCACGCCAAAAGAAAGGGTACTAAGAACGGTAACAAGACAGGTTCGTTAATTCAACTCGGGACTCGGAGGGCGCGCTTCATAACGTGTTCTTACCCCTGCCGGTCAACCCACTAACGTCGGTAGCCTCAAGCTCGGCGCTTTGGCGCTTCGATCCAGTGACGCCGGCGCTGGAACGGGTAACCCGGCAGCGAAATGCGCCGTCGCATCTCCCCCGCGTACAGCCCCTCGAACGACACTGACAGCCCGGTTTCGTACGCTGCCGCAACAGCCTCGACAAAGCCCCCGTCAGTCTCCACCGTCTCGTCACCGGCTGGCCGCCGTAGGCTCCCCAGCACGACCGGCGCCCCAACAACCTCCCCGCCTGTCGCCGATTCCGGCCAGTCCGAGGTCACCATGGGGCCCAGCACCTCGTACGGGCCTATCTCTATAACTGCGTCAACGCCCATCTCCGCCAGCATCTCGACGCACCTGCCGAACGCCACAGGCTCTCGCGCTTGCCGATGCCAATAGGCCGCATCGAAAACCTCTGCTGACTCAACCACCCCTCCGGTCACACTGCTCACGAGGGTCGTTGACGGCGACATGATCGCAACATCGCGAAGGGCCGCTTCCAGACCACCCTCCAGAGTCAGTCCGGGTCCCGGCAGCGCCGACATTAGCGCGCCCCGCGCCGACGCGAACTGCAGTCCCGCCTCCAGGTCGAACACACCTGCCGCCTGCGCGGCCGCGAGCTCGCCCAAGCCGTGACCCAGCACAACGCTTGGCCGAATCCCCATGCTCGCCCACAGCGCGGTAAGCGCGCACTCCAGCGCATAGATCGCCGGCTGCGCGTAGGCCGTGTCGTTCAGGTCTCTAGCCGCTCCGGCCCGTCCGAACATGATGTCCAGTAACGAAATGTCCCGCTCCGCTTGAAATACCTCGTTGCATCTGTCCAGGATCGCCCGCACCACCGGCTCGCTCTTATACAGGGGCTCTCCCATGCCGACCCATTCACTACCCTGTCCGGTATAGGCAAACGCCACTTTGCGTGGAGACTCAGGCCCCAGGTTCACCGCTGTATGAGCCAGTGCTTGCAGCCGCTCGCGCAGCGATCCCGCGTCGCGGAACACCACGCCTGCGCGATGATCGAAGTGACTACGTCCCACTCCCGCCGTCCACGTCATATCCGAGAGCAACGAATCCACAGCGTCGTCTCCCGAAGCAAGGTCCTCAGAGCACTCATCAAGCCACTCCAGATACTGCTCCGCCAGCTCCCGCAGCGCCTTGTCCGTCTTCCCCGACAGCGGCAGCAGCCGTTTGGCGCGCGCAGCGAACGCCTCCTCCGCCACCAATGCACTACCAGCCAGTTCCGGCAAGCAAACCGCGACAGGCGTGGGCGACCCCGCAGGCCAACCCCGATCGTCATATCCGGTGGAGTCTTCCGGTACTCGGTAGCCCTCCACCACCAGGTGCGTGTTTGCGCCGGAAATCCCAAAAGCATTCAGTCCCGCCAGCGAGGGGCGATTGGGAACGATCGGCCAGTCCATTGCCTCCGTCGTGACCTGCACCGGCAGCCGCTCCCAGTCGATTTCCGGATTTGGGTTGTGGAAGTTCAAGTGCTTCGGGATTACCCCCTGATTCATCGCCAGCACGGTCTTGATCAAGCCCGCAATCGCCGCAGCACATTCCAGATGACCTACGTTCGTCTTTACCGAACCGATCAGCAGCGGGCGCTCCGTCTCTCGGTCTCTGCCATAGACGGCCGCCGTTGCGCTCATCTCGATCGCGTCACCCAAGTCCGATCCCGATCCGTGCGCCTCCAGGTAGTCCACGTCGGCCGGTTCGACATCTGCCCGCGCCAGCGCCTCCTCCATCGCCCGCTGCTGCGCCGGTCCGTTTGGCAGGGTGAGGCCCAGGCCCGCTCCGTTCTGGTTCACCGCCGAGCCGCGGACCACGCCCCAGATCCGGTCACCGTCCGCCTCCGCCTCGCTCAGCCGCTTCAGGACTACCATTCCGCAGCCTTCGCTGCGCACGTAACCGTCGGCGGCAGCGTCGAATGACCAGCACTGCCCACTCAACGAGAGCATCCCAATTTCCGTGAGGGATCTCGCGACCGGCTGGAAGAGGACGACGTTCACACCCCCCGCCAGAGCCATATCCACCTCTCCCCGTTGCAAAGCCGCGGACGCCTGATGCACCGCAACCAGCGACGACGCACAGTTCAGATCCAAGGGGACGGCAGGCCCCTCCAGACCCAGCGCGAAGGCGATCCGTCCGACGGCCACGCTTCCGGCGGTGCCGAATAAACTGTCGTCCCTTCCGTTCGCGGCCATCAGACTCCGGTACTCGCTGCTGCCAACTCCGGCATACACTCCGGTTCGGCTGCCTCTTAGCCGGTCCGGGGCGATTCCCGCATCCTCAAACGCCTGCCAGCTTGTTTCCAGCAGCAGCCGCTGTTGGGGGTCCATGGTTCGCGCCTCGATCGGCGCGATCTTGAAGAACCTCGAATCAAAACGGTCTATTCCATCGACAAACCCGCCTTTCCGGCCCACGGGATCGTCTGCTGCGGGGTCTCCCGCAACGCCGTTCCAGGAGCCGGAATCCCGGCGTCCGTCGGTCACCGCGTTCTCGCCCGCTTCCAGCAGACGCCAGAAGGCCGAAAGACCCTCCGCTCCGGGAAACCGGCACGCCATGCCGACAATGGCTATTCCATCCTCTTCAGGCCGGACCGGAGAAGGTTGAACGGGGGCGCGTTTCTCGGGAATTGCCGCTTCCTCGCCAACCCCGCCGAGCTCTGCGGCCAGAAAACGGGCGAGGCTTACGGCGTCCGGATAGTCGAAGACCACCGTGTTAGGAGCGACGTATTCCCCGGCGAACGCGCGGTTCATACGGTTTCGCAGCTCCACCGCCATTAGCGAGTCCATCCCCAGATCGGAGAACTCCACCGATGGCGACGGCGTCGTTGGCAGTCGCATCACCGCCTGCAGCTCTCGCTGCAGGAACGACACGAGCACCTCCTCGCGCTCTGCCGCCGACCCACTTCGGAGGCTGGACAAAAGATCGTCCGGCGAATCCGGGGAATCAACGTCGTCCGCAGACACGGACAATAGGTCCTCCAACAACGGGGGACGATCTTGGACGGCCTCTTCAAACACCGACCAGTCCATCGACATCACTACCGACGTTGTGGTGTCCTGACGCACCAGCCGCTCAAGAGCCTTGATGCCTTGCTGCGGGGTAAACCAGCGGCCTCCCAAGGCCGCCCGCCGCCGCTCGATCCGCTCCCGCTGTTCCGCGGCTTCGCCGATCTCCGACCACGCTCCCCAGGCAATGGCCTGTCCCGGAAGACCGAGAGCGCGACGGTGACCGGCGAGTTGATCCAGGAATGCATTCGCTGCCGCGTGGTTCGCTTGGCCCGGATTGCCCATGACCCCGACCCTGCTTGAGAAGAGGATGAACATATCCAGATCGCGGTTCATGGTCGCGCGGTGCAGGTGCCAGGCTCCCACGATCTTCGGCCACAACACCCGTTCGAAGCTCGCCCATGTTTGATTGGTGAGCGAGGCATCCGATAGCACACCCACGCTATGGATGACACCGCCAAGCGGCGGCAACTCCGCGTCGATGCGCGCCAGCATCTCGTCGATAGCTGTCGCGTCCGTCACATCGGCAAGCTCGACCTCAACCCTGACCCCACGTCTGCGCAGCGTATTGATGGCTTCTTCGGCCTCGGCGTCTGGATCTCTCCGGCCGTTGAGCACAATCGTGCCTGCGCCGTGGTCCGCGAGCCAGTCGGCCACCGCGCACCCAATACCGCCGAGACCTCCGGTTACCAGGTACGTGCGGTCCTGCCGCAACTGACCCTTAATGAGCGGCGGCGGTGTTAGGACAATCTTTCCGACGTGCCTGGCCGATCGCATGAACCCTAGCGCCGCTCCTGCTTCGGCCAGCGGCCACCTGCTGTGAATGAGCGGTTTCAGCTCTCCCGCCGAAAGCCGCTGCATCACGTCTCGCAGCACCTCTCCTACCCACGCCGGGTCAGTCTTCTTCAAAACATCCAACTCAAGGATTGCGTAGGCCACGTCTGGCCGCACCGCCGCCATCTCGTCCTCGCTCAGGATGTCCCGCCGGGCCAATTCCACGAACCGGCCACCCTGTGCGAGGCACGACAGGCTGGCCTCGATGAATCCTTCGCTAGTGAGGCTGTTCAGCACCACGTGAACGCCCTCACCGCCCGTGGCTTGGAGGATTTGCTCCCCGAACTTCGTCTCCCGGCTATCGAACACGTGCTCCACACCCAGCGACCGCAGATATGCCTGTTTCGGGGCGCTCGCCGTCGCGAACACTTCCGCACCGGCGGCTTGCGCCAGCTGGATCGCCGCCAGTCCTACTCCACCCGCGCCGGCGTGAATCAACACGCGTTCGCCAGCCTCAAGCCCCGAATACTGGTAGGAAAGCGCGGCCGACACGAACGCGCTGGGGATCGTCGCTAAAGCCGACACGGACATTCCCGTGGGCGCCGGTGCGACCAATTCCTCACGCGTAATCATTTGCGGACCGAACGCGCCAAACCCCAGTCCAACCACGTGATCGCCGATGGAGACGGTTGAGACGTCGGAACCTGTGTCCAAGACGCGTCCGCACATCTCCCGGCCCAGATTTCCCTCGTCGATGAAGCCGAGCGACCGGAACACGTCCCAGAAGTTGAGTCCGGTAGCTTCGACCGAAACGCGAACTTCCCTTGGCTCAAGGGAACGCGCGGGGAGGGGCTTGACCTCCGGACTGTCGAACACGCCGCTCCGGTTCGGCGTCAGAACCCAGTCCGACTCCTCCGGCAGTACCAGCCGCTGATTTGTGGCGTTGGGCCGAACCAGGCGTGCCGACAGGCGGCGTCCACGATACGCGATGTGGTTCTCCTGGTCGGGATACAACAACTCATTTAAGAGGTCGGGCGGCACGCCCGACGTGCCGGGGTCCAGATCAAGCATCCGCGGTTGCAGATGGACCGCTTCCAGAGCCACCACCTTGCCCAGGCCCCAAAGGACCGCGCCCGCAAGTTGCCCACTCTGCTCACGCTCGAGCACCTGCGCCCCGCGCGTGACAAACCACACGCCATTAGCGGGCGTCGCATCAGCGTCGGTCAAGCCTTGCACCATGGCCAGTGCGCTCGCGCCCGCTTGTTTCACATCGCCGGCTATTTCGTTGGTTGTCGCTTGTACCCCGCGACCGTCCAGCGCAGCGAGATGGACAACGCCACTAAACGGCACATCCGAGGGTAGGTCCTCAACCAGCGATCGCCAGGACTCGCGACTTCCAGGATCCACGGCGGCTCTGAGAATCACAGGGTCGACCGCCGCCGAGACGCCGTTTTCCGCCGCCTCTGGGCTCGCCAATACGACCGTCTGGTTCCGCGCCGCCAACGCCGCTGCCAGCTCCTCCGCCACGCCGCCGCGATCCGCTGTCAGAACCCACAGGCCTGGAGGCTCAGCTACCTGCGCCGGACCCTGGGCTACGATCACGCCTTTGTCCAGCATTTCATGCGTGAACGACTCATCCACCCCCAGGACTTCGACGCTCTCAAAACCAGCGTCACCGAGGGCTTGACTCCAAACCGCAGGGCCAGCCAGGGCGTGGTGCGGGCGGTAGGCGTCGGCGAACCTCCACCAGCCATCCAGTTGGCCGAACGTAAGGTCCATCCAACCCAGGCCGCGCAGGTTTTCGAGCGCCACCAAGTGACCGGAAGGCGCGAGCAGGGTCTTACAGTGCGACAGCGTCTCCTCCAGATAGCGCGTCGCGTGCAGCACGTTGGACGCAATCATCAGGTCATAGCTGTGGGAATCAAAGCCTTGCGTAACGGGGTCCCTCTCGATATCCAGCGGGCGGTAGTCGATGCCGTCGCCCCCGAACCGCGCCTCCGCCTCGGCAAAGAAGCCTGCGGAGATATCCGTGTATACGTAGTCGAACTGCCCATCGGGAAGCTCCGGAAGCACGGATGCGGTTGCCGATCCTGTCCCCGCCCCGACCTCGATCACCCTGAGTCGCCGTCCTTCGGGCAATCCAGCTACCAACGCCTGGACCGCCTCCGCGAGCATCTGGTTGGCGGCCCGGGCCACCGGCGCCTTTAGATACAGATCGGCCGCGGTAGGTTCGCCGCTGCTGAACAGCAGCGTCAGGGGGTCCGCTTGACCGCGAAGCACGTCGGCCAGGGCGCGGCCAGACCGCCGGAACAGCCCGATCTCGGTTAGGCCATCGGGATACAGTTCCGTCATCCGATCGGCGAACTCTTCGAGATCGCGCGGCATGTCTTCCGGCAACGAGTCATCTGGCCCCACGACCACGACAAAGCCGCCGTCCGTCTCAGCTAACACCCCGGATTTGGCGAGCATTTCGAGCATCCGGCGGAACACGCGCTCGTGCTCCGGGAGGACGTCTAGCCGTCGTCGCAGGACTTCGGGGTCCACTGTCTCGCCCGTCACGCGCTGCCAACCCAGTTCCTCCAGGGTCGCAAGCGCGCGAGACCGCGACCATCGCTCCAGATCGGTCAGCAGGGCGTTTCTGCCCTGAGGATCAACACCGGCATCTGCGAGATATCCGGTGAACAATTGTGCGCCCGCCGCGACCTCGCGCGGACTCGGGAAGAAGTCAGCGGGTTCGATTCCAGGCGGAAGGGCACGCTCTCGCCAGGCAATCTCATACAGCAGGTCCTCTACCCCTTCGACCGCCGAGAGCAGCGCCGCCCGAGTGGCCCGTTTCACCGTGTATCCAGTCAACTCACCGAGAATTACCCCGTTCGAGTCATAGATCCGTAATTCACCGCTTAGCACTTCCGGCGGCTCACTCGATTCCGATTCGACTTCTTGGGAAGCCTCGCTCATGCGCACGTGGCAGAACACTCGATCCGGCAGCCGCTTTGCCAGCCGCAGCCGCTCCCAGCCGAACGGCAGATAGGTTGCTTCGTTGGGGCCGCCGGACATGTTGCGCGCCAAGCCCACGACCTGAAAGCACCCGTCGAGCAAGAGGGGGTGCACGTCCAACTGGTTCCGGCCCCGAGCTTCCGGCAAGACCACCTCGCCCAATGCCTCGCCCGGACCGGACCACACCATCCCCAACGTGCGGAAGAATGGACCAAGATCAATGCCGGTGTCGCTTTTGGCGCGGTAATAGGCCGACACCTCTGCCGGTGACAGGCGGGCCTTCAGCCCTTCCAGATCAATCCGCCCCCCAGCTTCCGGCGACGCGGCGCCCGGCAACACGTGACATTCCACGTGCATCGTCCATTCTTTCTCAGTGCCCTTGCTGAATATCTGGACGTTGCGCGACGACGCCTGCTCGCAAGCGTCGAGTACAACCTGCACCTTCCGACCCTCGTCGTCAGTACCGTCCGCCGCTTTCTGCTGCGGAAAGACGAGCGGGCTGTGCAGTTGCATATCCTCGACGACTATCGATCCGGCCCCCTCAGCCAGCGACGCCGAAGCTGCCATGGCCCCGTAGAGCGCGCCTGGCGCCACCAGCCGGCCAAAGACCTTGTGATCCTGCAACCAGGCCGGGTCCGACGGGAATACTTCCGTCTCAAACGTGATCTCTCCACGTGCGGACTCGCGCCGGACACCGAGCAAGGGATGACCGGCGCTCGGCCGCCGTTGCTTCGACGGCTCGACCCAGTAGCGCTCACGCTGGAACGGATAGCTCGGCAAAGAGATCCGGCGCCGAGACTCCCCGGCAAATAACCCCTCAAAGGAGACTTCCAGCCCCGCCTCATAGGCTTCCGCCACGGCGTCAACGAAGCTGCTTTCAGGCTCGTGAGATAAACCATCCCTGGGTGGCCGCCTCAAGCTGGCCAGCACAACCGGGCCTCCAGAACCGTCACGGCCCAGCGCCGAATCGGGCCACGCCAGCGTCGCCATGGGGCCCAGCACGGCATGCGGGCCTATCTCTATAACTACGTCGACGCCCGTCTCTGCCAGCGTTTCAACGCCGCGGCGGAACGCTACCGGCTGCCGGGCGTGACGCCTCCAGTAGGCCGCGTCCAGCGCCATACCAGGATGCACGTCCGTGCCGGTGAGGTTGCTGATTACGGTCACGGAAGGAGACCCGATCGCCATGCCATCCAGGGACGCTTCCAGACTGTCCAGGGCAGGTTCCACCAAGGCGCTGTGAAATGCCCGCGTCGTATTCAGTCGTCTTGCCCGGACTCCCTCGGCATCAAAGCGCTCCAAGATGCTCTCAACGTTCGCCGCCGGACCACTGACCACGATGTGTGCCCCGTTGTCTGCGGCAATGCTGAGCTCGACGCCATTGGAGGCTTCATTCTGCGTCTCAACTTCCTCAACCACCCGTGCCGCCGGCGCAAAGACTGCGGCCATGGCGCCAGGATCGGTCCGGGACAGCAGGGCGCCTCGCGTCGCGGCAAACCGCATTCCGTCTTCCAGACTTAACACGCCGGCAGCCTGCGCCGCCGCCAGCTCCCCAACGCTGTGTCCCAACACCACACTGGGCCTTATTCCCACGCTCTGCCACAGCGCTGTCAGGGCGCACTCCAGGGCATACAGGGCCGGCTGCTCCCATGCCGTGTCGCCCAGGTCTCCGTTCGCTCCGGCTCGACCGAACATCACGTCCAGCAACGATGCGCCTCTTTCGTCCCGGAACACCGCCTCGCAGCGGTCCAGCACGGCCCTCACTACCGGCTCACCTTCGTAGAGTGCCTGCCCCATGCCGACCCATTGGCTCCCCTGCCCGGTGTAGACGAAGGCCACCTTCTCAGCGATGTGCGGCTCTGTATCCCCTTCCGCTTCCGCAACCGCCCTCAGCCGTTTAAGCAACGATTTGGCATCTTGGAACACGGCTGCGGCCCGGTGGTCGAAATGGCTCCGCCCGACCCCCGCCGTCCATGACATGTCCGAAAGCAAAGAGTCCGCAGCGTCGTCTCCAGACGAAAGGTCCTCCGAGCGCTCATCGAGCCACGACAGATACCGCTTTGCAAGCTCCCTCAGCGCGCCATCCGACTTGCCCGACAGCGGCAGAAAACGGGATTGGCGCGGCCTGAGGCTCGCCTTTCGCAACGGTAGGTCCGCCATAGGCCCAGGCAGCGAAACCTCTACGGCCTGCGCTGCGCCCGCCGTCGCACACTCCTCGCCGGGTTCGCCGTCGGGGCCGCGATATTCCTCCATCACGATGTGGGCGTTCGTTCCGGTTATGCCGAATGAGTTCACTCCCGCCAGTCGTGGCCGCTGATCGCGTCGCGGCCAGTCCGTCATGGTCGACGTCACGCGTAGTGGCTGACGATCCCAGTCGAAACTCGGGTGGGGATTGTGGAAATGCAGATGTTTCGGAATCACACCCCGCTTCACCACCAGCGCCGCCTTGATCAGCCCGGCGATCCCCGCAGCCGACTCCAGATGGCCGACGTTGGTTTTCACCGAACCAATCAAAAGCGGTCGGTTTGCTTCACGTCCCTTGCCATAGACGCTGGCTACGGCATCGAGTTCGATTGGATCGCCCACGGCTGTGCCGGTCCCGTGCGCCTCCAGATAGTCGACTTCCAACGGAATGACGCCCGCTTCGGCAAGCGCTGTTTCCATCACCTGCTCCAGCGCGGGCGTGTGCGGCACGGTCAGACCGACGCCGGTCCCGCCGTTGTTCACAGCCGAGCCTCGAATGACCGCCCAAATCCGATCGCCGTCAGCCTCGGCCTCGCTAAGTCTCTTTAGCACCAAGACCCCACAGCCTTCGCCCCGCACGTAGCCGTTCGCAGACGCGTCGAATGTCTTGCACTGACCGTCGGGGGACAACATCATCGCCTCGGCGCGCAGTTCGTAGATGCGACCGTTCAAGATGGCCTGAACGCCGCCTGCAATGGCCAGGTCCGCCTTGCCATACTGGAGGTCTGCCACAGCGTCATGCACCGCCACCATGGCCGACGAGCAAGCCGCGTCGACCGCCTTCGCCGGTCCCATGAGACCCAGCACGAAGGAGACCCGCCCGCTGGTGCCGTTCAGATTGGTGCCGCTGAGGGCGTAAAGGCTTCCAGCGGCTTCGGTGGGTCTGCTTGAGTCCACGACCAGCATTCGGTATTCATCGTTGCTGATCCCGGTGTAGACGCCAGTGCGGCTGCCCCTGAGCCGGTCCGGATCGATCCCCGCGTCCTCGAGAGCCTGCCAGCTCGTTTCCAGCATCATGCGCTGCTGCGGGTCCAGCAATTGCGCCTCGACCGGCGAAATGCGGAAGAACGACGCGTCAAACTGATCAATATCGTCGACGAACGCGCCGAAGCGGCACGCCTCGTTCTGAACCTCCGGGGCACGCATGATTTCGCCGACTCGTCCCACGCCGGAACCGGGGACACCCTCGGTCACGGCGTTCCCGCCCTCGACCAACAGTTGCCAGAAGGCGTCCAAACCTCCCGCTCCAGGGAACCGGCACGCCATGCCAACGATGGCTATAGGCTCTCCAGACTGGGGAGCCTTTCGTTTTACAACGTCAGGTCCGGCTCTAAGTTCGTCCGAAGGACCAAAATGCCCGTCTGTTTCCATGACGTTCCTATCTCAGGCGCAGACCTGACTCCGGCAGACCCTTCCTTCAAACAGGGTGGGGATTCAAACGTAATCCATCACACGGCGCAGCGCCAATCCCGACTTTTCCGAGGTCTGCCGACAGTGAACGTTGGTGGGCCGGACTGGACGAAATCGAGAACCGTGGCCGATTCCTGGGTCACCCCATCGTTGGGCATGGGGATGGTGTACGTGAGCGTGGCCTCGTCCCCAGCCACCTCGATGCCCTCCACGAAGTTGCGGATGAGGGCCTTGCGCTCCGGGACCGTCCCCTCCTGCAAGAACGCCCGGAAATCCGCGACGTATCCCCGGATCTCCTCGGTGGTGGGCAGTTCGACCCTGCGCTGCTCCAACTGACGGGCGGCCTCCTCCCGCGACGCTTCCAGGTGCTCCTCCCGGTGCCGCAGCGAGAGGATGCGGGGCGAGAGGGCCTCGAGGGTCAACGCGCTGGTCTCAAGGGCCTCGTAGAGCCGCTCCAGCCGCTGCCGCACGTCCGCGAGCTCGGCGTCGATGGCCGCCAGTCGGCCGGCCAACTCCCCGGCCAGGGAGTCGATCTCTTCGGCCACCAGCGTCACCAACTCGACGATGGTCGCCTCGGTCAGAATCCGCTCCCTGATCTTCTCGACGACGAAGGCCTCCACTCTGGGAGCGCTCAGGTAGCGTGCCTCGCAGGTGCCGGCGCCCTCGCGGTGCAGGGTGCCGCAGACGTAATAGGCGAACCGCCCGCTCTTGGCCCCCTGCCCGGTGTAGGGCCGGCCGCATAGGCCGCACCGCAGCAGCCCGCTCAGCAGGAACTTGCTGCCCACGCTCGCCGGCCTTCGAACCTTCGGCGCGCGGTTCCGCATGGCCTGCTGCACGGCGTCGAACAGCTCCCGGGACACCAACGCGGGCCAGGCGCCTTCAACGCGCACGGGATCGGGGTTCTTCGCTCCCTTCACCGTCCGTCCCCACACGGCGGTGCCGGAATAGGCCTCGTTGGTCAGCAGGTAGTGGAGACCACCCTTGTACCAACGCGTGCCCCGGTTGGTGAGGCCCCGGTCGTTCAGCTCCCGGCAGATCTCCTTGAGACCGTTGCCTCGAAGCGAGCTCTCGAAGATCAAGTGAAGGAGTCGGAAGCGAAGAATCAAAGCCAGGCGGTAGACGGAGGCCACTGCGTCCATCCGGCGGAGATCAGCGTCAGCCACTCCCTGGACATCCGGTAGGCCCGCATGAAGTCCGAGGGCGTGTCGAAGTCCAGGAGGCCGGCGGACTCCCTGATGCCCCGCATAGTCAGGCAGTATCTCCCGCTGGACGGCAGATGCACGGTGCCGTGAGTGACCTTCCCGACGATGCCGTCCTCCAGCAGGCCGGTCAAAGCGCGGTGGACGGTCGCGTGGGGCTCGCCCAGGATGAGCGCCAGTTCCGTCGATTCGACAAAGGACATCCGGCTGAGAGCGTCGAGTAGCTGTTGGTCGGAAAGGGACATGACTCCAGCGTAGCGACTGAGTGCCCTGGTGGACAATCACCAAGCGACACCGCAGGTGCATCAGATGATGCGCCCGCTCAGTTCGTGCGGTAGCACAAGAGACCAGGAAACGAACTTGGCCGACTTTGGCCGAGCCCTCCCGCCGTGGACCGATGACTCCGCGATTGGCGTCGGCGTCCACGAGGTAAGTGGGTTTCAGTACCTTCCGGTGAGATGCTCGGTTAGACGCGATCCGTCGGCCTCGTCGTTGCCGTAGTCCGTCGTGACGACACTGTGGCTCACACTGCCGCTGGTCGGTATCGTCACCGTCAGCGAGGAAGACGGCGCTTGCTGGCCGTGACGGTGAACCACAGGTCGGGGTCGGGCGGGGGCAGGTCGTCGATGGCCTACCCGTCGCTGATGGTCCCGGTGCCCTCGCGGTCCTCGACGTCGGCCCCGGCCACATACACCAGGTCGAGGATCATCCTCTCCTCTCCCTCACTGATGCCGTCCTCCGTGGTGGCGACTCGGACCCTCTTCTCCGTCTCCCCAATGGCAAAGGTGACGACGCCGCTGCCGAAGGTGAAGTCCTCGGTCGTCGCCTCCCAGGTCAAGGTGACGTAGTGGACCTCCACCGTCTTGTCCGCCGCCTGGGTGAGGCGGATAACGAACTCCAAGGCATCCCCCTCCTCCGCTTCAGCGTCCGACACCGACACCCTCACCGAGCCGTCGTTGTCGGCGACGTTGACCTTAGCCGAGCCCTGGGATGAGGAGACGGTGTAGCCGCTGCCCGCGTTCAGGGTCACGGTCACCG
>JAPOWW010000021.1:0-2585 GCA_026707405.1 Chloroflexota bacterium | reverse complement strand
CCGAGACGGTCACCGACGCCGTCCCCTGGGATGAGGAGACGGTGTAGCCGCTGCCTGTGTTCAAGGTGACGGTGACCGAGCCGTCGGCCTCGTCAACGCTGTCCCCCGTCGTGGCGACGGTGTGCTGCACCGAGCCCGTGGTGGGTATCTCCACCATCGTTGAGCCGGTCGAGACCCCGTAGTCGCCGTTCTGCGTGACGGTTATGGTCACCGTCAACGCAGAAGACGGAGCCGGGCTTGCGGTGACGGCGAAGGAAGCGTTGCCTCCCTCGGTTATCCCGCTGCCGCCGGTCACGCTGACCTCCGGCGTCGCAGGCGGCGGGTCGTCGTCGTCAGCGACACTGACTGATGCCGTCCCCTGGGAGGACACGGTGTAGCCGCTGCCCGCGTTCAGGGTCACGGTCACCGATCCGTTGGCCTCGTCGGTATCGTCGTTCATAGTGGCGACGGCGTGGCTCACGCTGCCGCTTGTCGGGATCGTCACCGACTTCGTGCCCGTGGACACGCCGTAGTCGCCCGTCTGGCTGACCGTGAGCGTCACCGTCAGTGCAGACGTCGGCGTTGGGCTGGCGGTGACGATGAAGGAGGCGTTGCCTCCCTCGGTTATCCCGCCGCCGGCGGTGACGCTGACCTCGGGGGTCGGCGTGGGCTCCTCCGTTTCAGATGATGCCTCGCGGCACGCCTCCAGCCGGTCCAGCTCCTTGTAGATCTTCTGCCACAGTTCGTTGGGGCCGTCACCCTGCCAGTTGGGCTCCTGCTTGTCCGGGCGGGCCTTGACGTCCGCCACCGTGTAGTCGTCATCGCCCTTCATCGTGTTATAGGACCGGGTGAACATCTCCAGCAGGTCGGGCCTGGCCCCGTTCCACGGGTCCTTGGTCTTGGCCTCCACCTCGGCCAGCAGGTCGGCGTCGTCGGTGACGCAACTCTGCTCTTCCTGCTGCGCCTGCGCCGCCGCGTCGTCGTCTGTCACGTCGACCGCCGCCGTGCCCTTGCCGGAGGCGATGGTGTAGCCGTCGCCCGCGTTAAGGGTCAGGGTCACCGAGCCGTCGGCCTCGTCGATATCGTCATTGACCGTGGCCACGGTATGACTCATGCTCCCGCTCGTGGGTATCGTCACCGTCTGAGCGCCCGTCGTCCCCGACGCGGCGTAGTCGCCGCTCTGGCTGACGGTCACCGAGACCGAAAGCGGAGACGAAGGGGCCGGGCTTGCCGTGACGGTGAAGGAGGCGTTGCCGCCCTCGGTTATCCCATCACCTGCGGTGACGCTGATCTCCGGGGTGACCTGCTGCGCCGCTTGCTGCCGCTCCGCATCGAGCTTCTTCGCCACCTTCAGCACCAGCGCCCAGCGCTCCCTGGGCTTCCCCGCCGGGACGCTGGCCGCGTGCTCCTCCAGCTCCTCAATGGTGAACCCGCCCTCCTCGCCGCGGATCGTCCTGAGCGCCTTCTCCCAGTTGGCAAGCGCCGTCGCGTTGCCCGTCACGTTCCTGTGACGCTCTATCATCTCCAGGATCAGCTTCTCCACCTCCGCCACCTCTGGGTCGGGGCCGTCCACTATGGCGAAGGTCAGGCTCTGCTTCACCGGCACCTCCACGGCGTCGTTCACACCGTCGAAGTAGGCCGATCCCGCGAGCTCCACGGTCAACTGCTCGTTCTCCGCGACGCCGTCGGCCAGCGCGGTAAGCGTGAGCACGGCGCGGTCCGCCCCCGCCGAGAAGGTGAGCAGCGACCGAGCCGAGCTCAGCGGCTGATTGGAGCTCACGCTCACGCCCGGGCTGGACGCGCCGTCCAGCGTGAGGGTGTAGTCCTCTCCGGGCGTCGCTCCCGACGTCCGAAGGAGCACCCGCACCTGCTCGTCGCCCTCCAGGACCGTCGCCAGGCGCAGCGTGACGGTGGCGCTCTCTCCGCCCTCGACCAGCTGCGGCAGACCGCCGCCTGATGAGCCCTGCGCCTGCGGGGGCGCACTGGAACCATCGGAGTCCGATGGGGGCGCGTTCGAGCCGACGGCGTCGGATGGGGGCGCGTTCGAGCCGCCGTCGCCGTAGGGGTTCCCGTTCTCGTCGCCGGGGCCGCCGCGAATCTGCGGCTGGCCGTCCATGCCGCGCGGGGGCTCGATTGGCGAGCTCCTGCCGGCGGCGACCGGGCGGCTTCCCGTCAGGTCGTGCTCGTGGTCCATCCACACGTAGCCCGGCACCCGCCCCACGGTCCAGAGCTCCGCGTCCAGGTACTGGCACGGCGAGGTGATGTTGCCCGTTGACGGCGGCAGGTGGATCCGCATCGTCTCCATCGTGACGCTGCCGTAGCCGCCTCCCGACAGGGTGTGGGTGATGTCCACGCACTCGTTGTTCACCCGCGGCTTCACGTACAGCGCGAAATTGCCCCGGCGCACCGGCCCCTCGTCCGTCTGGACGTACCAGAAGTCCTCCGGGTTGATCGTGACGGTGAGCTCATCGTCGGTGTAGTTGTTCTTGTACCGGTTGGTGACCCAGTCGAAGTCGCTCAGCGAGAAGGCGACCCGGCCCGTCTCCGCGTTGGCGTTGTTCTGGTGGTCCACCGCCTTGACGGTCAGCGTCACCGGCCCGGTGGGC